>NZ_JBNINW010000003.1:301441-644475 GCF_050110855.1 Aestuariimicrobium sp. G57
TGTGGTGCCCGAGAGGGTGGTGCCCGCGCCCCCCCCCTGTGGGGGGGCGGCCCCAAGGTCGGTGGCGGCATAGCGCGACTGCAGGCCCGAGGCGCTGGCGGCGCCGAACAGGGCCAGGCCCAGGAACAGCACGGCCAGCAGCCGGGCCTGCACACCCAGCAGGATCAGCACCGCCCCCAGCGCCCCGAGGCCGAACCCCAGGCCGAGCGCGGTGCGTCGTCCACGGCGGTGGGCCAGCCGCGACAGTGGGAACGCGAGCAGGCCCGCCCCGAGCACCGTCGCGGTCTGCGCGAAGCCGGCGATCTCGGTGCTGCCCGAGATCTCTTCGACCAGCAGCGCGCCGACGGCGACGCCAGACGCGATACCGATGCCCGAGAGCAGCTGGGCCATCGCCAGCCGCCACTGGTTCGGCTTGTAGGCCGGGTCAACGGGCGCGCCCACGACCGTCTCTGCCGCCACCTGGTGAGTCACGCCACTCCTTCCTGCCGCAGGGCTGCTGCCGTCAATTCTTCCTGCTCGCGCAGGTGGTCGGCCAGCCTTTTACCGGGGTAGTGGCATTCAACGCGGTGGTCGCCGTCAATGTGCACCGGCGGGGCCTCGGCGGCGCACAGGTCGGTCGCCAGTGGGCAGCGGGTGCGGAACCGGCAGCCACTGGGCGGGTTCATCGGCGAAGGGATCTCGCCCTTGAGCAGCACCCGCTTGCCCCGCTGCGACGGGTCGGGCTGCGGCGAGGCCTGCATCAGCGCCCTGGTGTAGGGGTGCTTGGGGTCGTTGAAGACCACGTCGGTCGTGCCCTGCTCGACCACCCGGCCCAGGTACATCACGCCGACACGGTCGGCCATCTGCCGCACGATCGGCAGGCCACGGGCGATGAACAGGTACGAGATGCCCATCTCTTTCTGCAGCTTGACCAGCAGGTTCGCGATCTGGGCCTGCACCGACACGTCGAGCGCCGACAGCGCCTCGTCGGCAAGGATCAGCTTCGGCTTCAGCGCGATGGCCCGGGCGATGCCGACACGCTGGCGCTGGCCGCCCGACAGGGCCCTCGGACGAGCAGTGCGGCGCTCGGGGTTGAGGCCCACGGATTCCATGAGTCGCACCACCTCATCGTCCAGCTCTTTGCCGGACATGCCCTTGAACACCTTCAACGGTTCGCCGATGATGTCCCCGATGCGCATGCGCGGGTTCAGCGAGCCGTAGGGGTCCTGGAAGATCACCTGGATGTCCTGGCGCAGCTTGCGCAGGTCGCCGTGCGATGCGGCCGAGATGTCCTGGCCATCGAAGATCACGGTGCCCTCGGTCGGGTGGTCGAGCCGCACGGCCACGCGGCCCAGCGTCGACTTGCCCGACCCCGACTCGCCCACCAGGGCATAGGTCTCGCCCGGCATGATGCGCAGCGTGGCACCGTCGACGGCGCGCAGCCGGTCATGCGGCTTGAACGGGTTGGCGTGCTTGATGTCGAAGACCTTGACCACGTCGTTCAGTTCGAGGACGGGCGTGGCCTTGGCAGTGGTGTCGGCGGCGGTGACGCCGGTGTCGGTGTGGGTCATGCCCGGGCTCCTTCGAGCAGTGCGGTCTGGTCCTCGGCGTGGCGGGGATGCCAGCAGGCGGCATGGGTGCCACCGAGCTTCAGCAGCGGCGGATCATCGGTGCGGCAACGGTCGCTGGCAAAGGCACAGCGCGGGTTGAAGGCGCAGCCACCGGGCAGCTTGGCCGGGTCGGGCACCGAGCCGGGGATGGCCGGCAGGATCTCGAGCCGCTGTCCGGTCATCGGCGGGATGCACCCCAGCAACCCCTCGGTGTAGGGGTGCTGCGCGGCGGTGAAGATGTCGCGTGGCGAGGAGTCCTCGACGACGCGACCGGCGTACATCACGACCACCCGGTCGGCGAGGTCGGCCGCCACGCCCATGTCGTGGGTGACGAGCAGCACTGACATGTCGTTCTCTTCGCGCAGCCGGTCGATCAGGTCGAGGATCTGGGCCTGGATGGTGACATCGAGTGCGGTGGTCGGCTCGTCCGCGATCAGCAGTCGGGGTGCGGACGAGAGCGCCGAGGCGATCATGACGCGCTGGCACATGCCACCCGAGAGCTGGTGCGGGAAGGAGTTGAGCACGCGGTCGGTGTCGCGGATGCCCACCTCGCGCAGCAGTTCTTCCATCTTGGCCTTCTCGGCCTGCTTCGAGCTCCTGCCGTGGGCGCGGCGCAGGCCCTCACGCATCTGGTCCTCGATGGGAAAGACGGGGTCGAGCGAGCTCAACGGCTCCTGGAAGACCATGGCCAGCTCGGTGCCCCGCAGCTTGGCGGTGGCCTCGGGGTGGCCCACCAGCTGCTGGCCGTCGAAGATGATCGAGCCGGTGGCACTGATGTTGCGGTCCAGCTGCATCAGGCCCATGATCGTCCGCGACGTGACGGACTTGCCCGAACCGGACTCGCCCACCAGGGTGACGATCTCGCCGGCCCGCACCTCGAAACCGACGCCGCGGATGAGGTCGACATCGCGGTCGCCCCTGTCGAGCGTGACGGTCAGGTCATTGACGGAAAGGATGGTCGACTTGGCCATCTCAGCCCTCCTCGAACTTGTCGCTCAGGGCATCGCCGAGGATGCTCAAGCAGATGACGGTGATGGTGACGGCCAGGCCTGAGAAGGTGCTGATCCACCAGGCCGAGCCCAGGTAGGGCTGGCCCTGGGCCAGCAGCTGGCCCCAGTCGGGGATGTCGCGCACCTCACCCAGCCCGAGATAGGACAGCGACGCGGCGAGCACGATGGCGACGCCGATGGTGAGCGTGCCGAGCACGACGATCGGGGCGATCGCGTTGGGCAGGATGTGGCGCAGGATGATGCGGGTCCGGCTGAACCCGCTGGCGCGGGCGGCCTCTACGTAGAGCCGGTCACGCACGGTCATCGTCTGGGAGCGCATGACGCGGGCGAACTGCGGGATGGCGGCGATGCCGACGGCCAGCACCAGATTGCGGGTGGTGGGGCCGAGCGCTGCGGCGATCACCAGCGCCATCAGCACCCCCGGGAACGACATCAGGATGTCGACGAGACGGCCGATGACCATGTCGACCCAGCCGCCCGCGTAGCCGGCGAGCAGACCGATGGTGGTGCCGATCACCAGGGCCAGTGCGGTGGCGCCGAGACCGATCAGCACGGCCGTGCGGGCACCGTGGATGAGCAGCGTGAGCACGCTGCGCCCGTACTGGTCGGTGCCGAGCAGCGTGTCGCCGGGTGCCTGCAGCACCCGCTCGGGGTGCAGCTGTGTCTGGTCGCCCGGGGCGATCAGGCCGGGGACGAGGGCAGCGATCACCACGATCGCGATCCAGACCGCGGCCACCCAGGTGATGACGCCGTTGACGGTGACGTTGCGGCGGCGGCGCTTGACCACGGGGATCTCGGTGGTGGCCACGGGGGTGGTGTCCGCGGGCGGCACGGGGGTGTCGGCGGCCTGCCCGGCCGCGACGATGGTGGCAGCCTGGTCAGACATGGCTGGGCTCCTCGTGGTTGAGCTGGGTGAAGGAATGCCGCTTGTTCATCGGCACGAGACCTTCGGGCAGCGGCGGGATCTCGGGCAGCACGTCGGGGATGAACCGCCGGCCACGCGCCACCACGTACTCGAGGTCTGCGGTGGCGGCGATGTCGTCCAGCGGGTTGCCGCGTACCGCGATCAAGTCGGCCTCGCAACCGGCGGCGAGCTGGCCGGTGACGCCGGCGAGGCCGAGCGCCTCGGCGGCCAGCACGGTGGTCGAGCGCAGCACCTCGGCGGTGGTCATGCCGAACTCGACATACAGCGGCAGCGACTGCGGGAACGCGAAGTGCGGGGTGTTGTCAATGCCCGAGTCGGTGCTGGTGATGATGCGTGCCCCCGCAGCCTTCAGCCCGGCGATGCGCACCCCGAATCGTTCGGGGTCGAAGTCGCGGGCGCGCACGTTGATCGTGGGTGAGACCCACGAGTCGCTGGCGGCAATCGCATCGGCCACCGCGGTGTCGAACTGCGATTCGCCACCCTCGATGACGAACGAGCAGTGTTCCAGGGTGTCGACCCCGGCAGCGACGGCGCGCCTGATGCCCTCGGTGCCGTGGCAATGGGCCGCGACGCGCTTGCCGACCCGGTGGGCCTCGTCGACGATGATGCGCAGTGCCTCGGTCTCGAACTGCGGGTACCAGGGCGCCGAACCGGCGGTCATGAAGCCCCCGGTCGACATCACCTTGATGTGGTCGACCTTGTGCTTGTGGTGCAGCCGCACCATCTTGCGCACCTCGTCGAGCGAGTCGGCCTCGCCGCCCATGTACCAGCAGTGGCCGCCGGTGCTGGTGAGCGGGGCCCCCGCGGTGAGCAGCCGGGGGCCCGCGATGGTGCCGTTGGCGATCGCGTCACGGACGACGACGTCGGTGTAGCCGCGGGCGCCGAGGTCTCGCGCGGTGGTCACGCCGACGCTGAGCAGTTCGCGGGCGCTGCGCACCATCAGGGCGACCTGCTGGGGGTCGGACTCGGCCTGCATGCGGGCGGCCGGGTCGGGGCCGCCGTCGAAGGCCAGGTGCACGTGGGCGTCGATGAGCCCGGGCATCAGGGTGACATCGCCCAGGTCGATGCGTGCCGCGGTCGCTGCCACCGGCAGGTGGCCGACGTCGTCCGCGCGTCCGACGAACTCGATCAGGGTGTCGGTGACGACGACCGCACCCTGGTGGATGATCTCGACATTCGGCTCGGTGACGAGCACCCGGTCGGCGGTGTAGATGGTGGTGGTCATGTGGTCCTCACTTGTTCAACGAGCGACGGATGCGCGGGTCGATGTAGGCGTAGGAGATGTCGACGACGATGTTGATCAGGATGTAGATCACGGCGATCACCAGCACCACGCCCTGGATGACCGGGAAGTCATTCGAGCCGATGCCCTGGACGAGCATCTGGCCCAGCCCCTGTCGGGCGAAGACGGCCTCGACGATCACCGCACCGGCGACCAGCGCGCCCAGCTGCAGGCCCACCACGGTCACGGTGGGGATGACGGCATTGCGCAGCACGTGCTTGTAGACGATCAGCTGGCGCGACAGACCCTTGGCGTGCAGTGCGGCCACGAAGTTCTCGCCCAGCACGTCGATGACCGAGTTGCGCACGAGCCGAGCCACCGTGCCACCGGCCGACAGGCCGAGTGCCAGCGCCGGCAGCACGAGGGTGGACAGGTCACCGGAGCCCGCGGCGGGGAACCAGTTGAGTTGGAACGAGAAGACCATGATCAGCAGCAGGCCGACCCAGAACGAGGGCATCGAGGTGTTGAGCAGGCTGAGCACCCGGATGACCGCATCGGGCCAGCGGCCCTTGTTCATGGCCGCGAACGCCCCGAAGAACAGTCCGGTGATGGCGCTGATCAGGGCCGCGGCCAGCGCCAGCTGCAGCGTCGGCCAGACCTGGCCGGCGATCATGCTGGTGACCTGCTCGCGGGTGGAATAACTGGTGCCGAAGTCGAGGGTCAGGGCATTGCCCAGGTAGTCGACGTACTGCTGCCACATGGGCTTGTCGAGCCCGAACTGGGCACGCAGCGCCGCCTCAACCTCGGGGGTGGCCGGGGCGCTGCCCAGGATCACCGAGACCGGGTCGCCGGGCAGCAGCCGCAGCGCGATGAACAGCACGATCGTCACGCCCAGCAGGGTGGGAATGGCCGCGGCGATTCGCTTGAGGATGAAGAACATGTCAGCTCACTCCTTCTCAGATGGGCTTGACGTCGTAGAACACCGGGTAGCCCTCGCCGTCGAAGCGCAGGCCATCGATGCCGCGGATGGCCATCGTGTAGGTGGGCACATAGGTCGGCAGCGAGACGGCATCGGCTGCAAGTTGTTTCTGGACGTCCTTGTACATCTGGATGCGGGTGGTCTCGTCCTGCTCGGCCTGGGCCTTCAGCAGCACGTCGTCGTACTTGGTGACGTGGGCAAAGTTGAAGCCGTTCTTCTTCGGCGCCGGCTGGAACGGCGAGCCCAGCACCGAATGGACGACGTTCGGGTCGACATTGACCAGGCTCAGGCCATAGATGTCGTAGTCGCCCGACTGCGACCGGGCGGTCAGTCCTGCGACCTGCTCGAGCACGATGTTGACCTCGAAGCCGACCTGGGTCGCATAGCTCTTGACGAACTGGGCAATGTCCTGGCGCTTCTCACGGTTGGGCGTCTGCTCGGCATAGGTGATGGTCAGCCGCTTGCCGTCCTTGACCCGCACGCCGTCCGGACCGGGCACCCAGCCGGCCTCGTCCAGCAGCTGCTTGGCCTTCTCGGGGTCGTAGGTGTAGAGGTCCTTGAGCGAGGGGTCGTGGCCGGGGGTGGTGGTCGACAGGTTGCCCGAGGCCTGCTGGTAGACCCCGAAGTACAGCGCCTTGACGATCGTCTCGACGTTCACGGAGTGCACGAAGGCCTGTCGCAGCTTCTCGTCGGCAAAGACGCGCTGCTGGTTGAAATAGAGCTGGTGTGGTGAACCGGACTGCGGTTGGGCGAAGAACTGCAGGCTCTTGTCACCCTTGGTGCGTTCCGCCTCGGTCTCTGGCACGTTGCCGAGCGCCTGGATGCGTCCGGTGCGCAGCGAGCCCAGTCGCACGGTGGGGTCGGGCATGATCTGGAAAGTGATCTTCTTCAGGTGTGCCGGGCCGTCATGCTTGGCGCTCCTGGGCGCCCAGTTGTAGTCGTCGTTGCGCTCGAGCACGATGCTGCCCATCGGCACGTACGACGTGAGCTTGAACGGGCCGGTGCCGACGGGCTTCAGGTTGAACGTCTCGGCACCCAGGGTCGTGACCGCGGTTGGTGAGACTAGGCCGAGGAACGGCGAGGTGAGCACCGACAGGAACGGCGCGTACGGCTGGCTCATGGTGATGATGGCCGTGTGCGGGTCGGGGGCCGCGCAGGATTTGTAGGGCCCGATCAGCGAGATCGCGTAGCGCGAGCCCGTCTTGGGGTTCTTGATGCGGTCGAAGTTGAAGCACACCGCTTCGGCGTTGAAGTCGGTGCCGTCGTGGTACGTGACCCCCTGGCGCAGGGTGAAGGTATAGGTGGTGCCGTCGTCCGAGACCTGCCACTTCTCGGCCAGGCTGGCGACAATTGTGCCGTCGTCCGCCTTCGAGACCAGGCCGTCGTAGATCTGGCGCATGACACGCGCGTCCTGGGCCGCGGGGGTCACGTTGGGGTCGAAGCCGAGGGTGGCTGAGTCGATGGCGTAGACGATCTCGTCGGACGCACTCGCCTGCGCGGCGCCTCCGCAGCCGGCCGCGGTCAGTGCCACGGCGAGCACCAGGGCGGCACCCTTGAATCGCTTTGCGATCACGTGTGTTCTCCTTCAACGGGATGTAGCCGACATCTTGCAGTACGAGTGAGGTTGCTTACAAGAGTTGTTGCAAACTTGTCACCCAACTGAGGCGCCTCAGGCGCGGGAGTGGCTCAGCTCACAGTTGATTTCAACAACTGGTTGGACAACCCGGCGTCTTCTTGACGAAGGTGCCATACTTGACACACCCAACGCCTCAACACGACGTGGAAGGAGTGCCGTGATCCTTGCAGACGACTCCCCGCCCTCAACCGGGACGGGCGCGCCCCGGGTGCGCCGCAGCCTCGACGGCGAGCGCCTGCTGGCCGTCTTCGGCCAGCTGGTCGAACCGCTGGGGCGCTCGTTGCCGGCGACGAGCGAGGTGGTGCTGCATGACCTGAGCCTGTTGCCGAACTCAATCGTGGCGATCCACGGCAATGTCACGGGACGGGTCGTGGGTGACCCCGCCACCGACCTGCTGCTCGAACGCATCGCAGCCAAGCAGGTGGCCGACAGCTTCGTGAACTACGAGACGGTGCTGCCGGACGGCCGCCGGTTGCGCTCATCGACGATGATCATTCGCGACGTGGCCCAGACGCCGGTCGCCGCGCTCTGCATCAACACCGACACCTCGGCCTGGCAGACGGTTGAGGTCGTGGCCAGGGCCATGCTGGGCACCCTTGCCCCCGACGATGCGCAGGCACTGGTGTCCCCGGACGTCCCGTCGCAGGTGCCAATGGTGGCCCAGGGCGGACCCGCTGCGGGCGGCGGTCCACATGAGACGTTCGTCCGCGACATCGACGAACTGGCCCAGGTGATCTTGACCAAGGCCATCGACGAGACCGGGGTGCCGGTCGAGCTGATGCACAAGCGGCACAAGGTCGACGTGGTGCGCCAGCTCGAGGCACGGGGGCTGTTCCTGCTCAAGGATGCGGTCGAACTCGCCGCCCACGCCTTGCAGGTGACCCGCTTCACGATCTACAACTACCTCAACGAGATCCACGACCAGGCCCAGGAAGAAGATGACCGGAAGGCAAGCAATGAGGTTTGACGACATCACCGCCGAGCAACTGTTCGCGCTCGGCGGCAGCAAGTGGAGCCGCTTCGGCGACGCCTACGGCGCGTTCGTGGCCGAGATGGACTTCGGGTTGGCCGAACCCATCCGCGCCGCGCTGCACAAGATGGTTGACGACGGCCTGTCGGGCTACATCTCGCCGGTGTGGGACCAGAAGTTGCGCGAGGCAACCACCGCCTTCGTCGAGCGCCGCTACGGCTGGACCGTCGACCCCGGGAACGTGCTGGCCAGCCCGGATGTGCTGACCGGGCTCATGGTCACCATGGAGCACCACATCAAGCCCGACGCTCGGGTGATCCTGCCGACACCGGCGTACATGCCCTTCATGTTCCTGCCCGGCAAGGCCAATCACGACCTGGTGCAGGTGCCGATGATCCGCACCGAGAACGAGTGGCTGCTCGACTTCGACGCCATCGACGAGGTGTTCCAGGACGGCGACCTGTTCATCCTGTGCAACCCGCACAACCCGATCGGCAAGGTCTACACCCGCGACGAGATGCAGCGGCTCAGCGAGATCGTCGACAAGCACCATGGCCGCGTGTTCAACGACGAGATCCATGCACCGCTGACGATGCCCGGCGTCGAGTTTGTGCCCTACCCCATGGTCAACGAGGTCGCCGCCGGGCACACGCTGACGGCGATGTCGGCGTCCAAGGCCTGGAACCTGGCCGGCTACAAGTGCGCCCAGCTGGTGCTGAACGATGAGGACCTGTCGCACTCGCACAAGTTCGCGTTCGACCTGCACGGCACCGCCACGCCCGGCATGCTCTCGAACATCGCCGCGTTCAACGAGGGCGAGGAGTGGCTGGCAGGAGTCAACGACTACCTCGCGGCCAACCAGCAGCGCCTCATCGAGCTGCTCGCCGAAGAGCTGCCCGGTGCGGTGTTCGTGCCCAACCAGGGCACCTACCTCGCCTGGCTCGACCTGGAGGCCCTCGAACTCGAGGGCAAGCCGAGCGACTTCTTCCTTGAGAAGGCACGGGTGGCGCTGACCGACGGCGGCGCCTGTGGCGACATCGGCAAGCACAGCGTGCGGCTGAACTTCGGCACGCCGCGCCCGGTGATGGAAGAGATGGTGCGCCGCATGGGCGAGGCGGTGCGCAGCCGCTGAGGCCGGCCAACCCCCTCAAGCCACTGACCCGGCACCCCGTCACGAGGGGCGCCGGGTTCAGTGCTGTGCGGCCTCAGCGCAGGAACAGCTGCCGCAGCCGTAGGGTGGTCGCTGAAACCCCCGCTGCCGACATGCCCACGAAGTACAGCATGTGGCCCAGCGTGGCCCAGGTCAGGTGGCCCACTGCCAGGTGGCGCATCATCTCGACCCCGTGCCACAACGGCAGCACCTTGACGAACCACTGCACTGCGGCGGGGAAGACCTCGATCGGGTAGAGCGTCGCCGAGAACAGGAACATCGGCAGCATCACGAAGATGATGATGTCGAGTTGCTGGAACGTCTTCATGTAGCTGGTGACCGCCATGCCCACGCTCGCGAACCCGAGCGCGATCAGCAGCGCCGCGGGCACCATGGCCAGCGCCCACCACGATGTCGCCAAGCCCATCACGCCCATCACGGCCAGGAAGGCTACGGCGTAGAGCAGACCGCGCAGCAACGCCAGCACGATCTCGCCGAGTGCCACGTCGAGCGGACCGAGCGCGGTCTGCAGCATCGTCTGGTACAGCTTGGCGTAGTTGAGCTTGAAGAACACATTCGTCGTCGAGTCGTACAGCGCCCCGTTCATGGCCGAGGTGGCCAGCAGCGCCGGGGCGATGTAGGCGGCATAGCTGATCGGACGTCCGCCCGGCCCGGAGACCTCACCGACCAGTGCGCCGACACCGATGCCCATGGCCAGCAGGTAGAGCACCGGCTCGACGAAGCCGCTGACGACGATCACCCAGTTCTGGGTGCGGATGGCGATCCAACCGCGCTCGAGCACCGCGACCAGGTTGCCGGAATACAGCCCCGGGAAGGGCCGCGGGCGCGCCAACCGCGTCGTGATGGCGTCGACGGCGTCATCCGTTCGGGTGGGTGCCGGGCTGGTGATGGGGGTGGTGTCCTGGCTGGTCAACTCCACAACCTCCGTCGGTAGGTGCGGCCCGCCATCGCGCCGCCGACCGCGACCATGCCCACCAGCACCACGACGTGGACGAGGCTGAGCCACAGCGGTTCAGACATGCCGTAGCTGGCGATGCGCGCAAGCTGGGCCCCATGCCACAGCGGCGAGATCCAGCCGATCCACTGCAGGTAGATGGGCATCGATTCGAGCGCATAGAACGTGCCCGAGAACAGGAACATCGGCATCAGCACGAACCGCTGCACCGTGACGAACTGTGCGCCCTCGTTCTCGAGGGTGGCCGCATAGGCCTGCATCGGGCAGGCGACCGCCAGTGCCGTCAGTGCCGCAATGGGGATCGAGACCCACGACCAGCCACTCGGCGCCGCCCCGAAGACGAGCATGATCACCCAGAAGATGACCGACTGCATCACGAACCTCAGCGTCACGCCCAGGATGTGCCCCCAGGCGATCTGGGCGGGGTCCATGGGGGTGGCGGCGGGGCCGTAATAGGTGCGGTGCCACTTGAAGCCGCCCATGATCGGGTAGGTGCTCTCGCCGAACGCCCCCTGCGATGCCGTGGCGACCATGATCGCGGGGGCGACGAAGACGAGGTAGCTGACGCCGTCGACAGTCGTGCCGGTGCGGTCGAGCAGGCCGCCGAGGCCGACGCCCATGGCGAGCATGTACAGCAACGGGGTACCGATCGCATTGATCAGCACCGTGCTCAAGTAGGCCCGTTCCCCCCGCAGGTAGGTCTCGGCGTAGTAGAGCACGCCCCACCGTCGGGTGCGCGCGGCCATCACCAGCGGGGGCGGCACCTGCCCCGACGCCGCGATCCTGGCGATGTCGAGGTCAGTCGAGTCGAGGTCTGTCGTGTCAGTCAACGAGCGACCTGCCCGTCAACCGCAGGAAGACGTCTTCGAGCGAACTGCGCCGCACCAACGACGTCACGGGGTGCAGCCCCGCCTCGGTCACCTGCGTCAGCGTCGCCTCACCGTCGTGCGAATAGAGCAGCACCCGGTCGGGCAGCACCTCGACCCGCTGCGCAAGGTGGCGCAGCTGGTCGACCACCGCAGCATTGCGGTCGGTGCCGAAGCGCAGTTCGAGCACCTCACGCGTCGAATAGGTCGCAATCAGCGACGCGGGCGACCCCTCGGCGCGGATCACCCCCTTGTCGACCACGATGAGCCGATCACACAGCTGTTCTGCCTCGTCCATGAAGTGGGTGGTGACGATCAGGGTGACCCCGGCCTCCTTGAGCCGGAACAGCCGGTCCCACAGGATGTGGCGCGCCTGCGGGTCGAGGCCGGTGGTCGGCTCGTCCAGCAGCAGGATGCGAGGTTCGTTGACCAGACCTCGTGCGATCGTCAGTCGCCGCTTCATGCCGCCCGACAGTTCGCGGACCTTGACGTCGGCCTTCTCGGTCAGTTGGGCGAAGGCGAGCAGTTCATCGGACTTCGGCACCAGGTAGCTGCGGTGCAGCCCGAAGTAGCGGCCATACATGATCAGGTTCTCGCGCACCCGCAGTTCTTCGTCGAGGTTGTCCTGCTGGGGCACGACGCCCAGGTGGGCGCGCACCTGTGGCCCGTGCGCTTCGGGGTCGAGGCCGTTGATGGTGAGCTCTCCCCCGCTGCGGGCCAGCGTGCCACCGATCATGCGCATGGTCGTGGACTTGCCGGCACCGTTGGGACCGAGCAGGCCGAACGACTCACCGGGTGCAACGTCGAAGTCGATGCCATCGACGGCGGTGAAGTCGCCATAGGCCTTGCGCAACCCGCGGGCCCGGATGACGGGAGCTGATGACGGGGAATGCAACACGCCGCCACACTAACTGGCGCCACCGACATTTTCGAGCGGGTTTGCCGGGCTCAGCCCACCCGGTGCGAGATCTCGGCGTCGACCAGGTGGCGCCATGACGCCACCAGCCCCGCGTCGACCCACGCCTTGTACGAACCCAGTGGACGAGCGCGTGCGCCGATGTGGAATGCCCGCACCCCGGCGCGCGCCAGCCACGGCACGTGCTCGGGCTGCAGGCCTCCCCCGGCCATGATCAGGTCGGCGGCCCCGGGCACCTCACGGGCCACTGTCAACAGGTCGTCCAGCCCGTGCTCGACGTCGCGCGCCGACCCGGCGGTGAGCACCTGGTCGAGTCGTGGCAGGCCCAGCAGCACCTGCCAGGCCCTGCGGGCGTCCAGCGCATGGTCGAGCGCGCGATGGAATGTCCAGGGGAAGTCGCCGTCGGCCACCAGCGCTGTGACGACCTCGGCGTCCACCTCGCCCAGCCCGTTCAGAAAGCCCAGCACCACGCCGTTGGCGCCGGCATCGAGGTAACTGGCGATCAGGCCGCGCAGACGGGTCGCCTCAGCCCCGTCGGTGCCGAAGCCCTCGCGCAGGCGCACCATGGGCCGCAGGTCGATGTCGATGCCATCGTGGTCGAGGGACGTGCGCACCTTGGCGACCAAGCCCGGCTCGGGCGACATGCCACCGTCGTCGAGCGAGCCCAGCAGTTCGACCCGGTCGGCACCGCCCTCGGCAGCGCGACGGGCGTCGTTCTCATGGAATGCAATCACCTCGAGCAACGCCGTCATAACAGAAGTGTGCCGCCAAAGTCGCGCTGAACACCCGCGACACGACACGCACAAACCCCACCCGGCGGGCCGAGTGGGGTTTGTGGTGGGGTTTGTGGATGCGTCAGGTCACTCGTAGGACCAGCCGCCGACGTCCTGGATGTCGGACTTCGTGCCCTTCGACGTGGGCTTCGGCCACTGGCCGGCGGGGAAGGCATTGCTGCGCAGCTTGCCGTCCACCTCGTTCTTCATGGTGGTGGTGACCTCGGTGTAGGCCTTGGCGAACCCGATCAGCCCGGCAATCACACCGCCGGCGAAGCTGATGCCCAGGGCGATCAGCGCAGCGCCTGCGGGCGTGGCCGGCGGGATCAGGCCAATCAGGCCCACGATCAGCTCGATCAGTGCCGCGATCAGCGCGCCGAGTGCGGTGAAGGTGGCGATCGTGGCGCCCAGGCCGGCATTCGAGATGCCGTCCTTCAGCGACTTCACGACCGACTCGGCATCGGCCGAGGCCGGGTTCTGCTTCTCGGCGATGTAGCCGTAGTAGGCGTCGACCGCGTCACCCTCCCAGTACTGGTCGGCGGGCATTGCCTCGCGGACGAGCGACTGCTTGCAGAGCGTGGCGTGGTCATACGGCCCCTGCAGGGCATTGGCCATGTCGGTGAGGTTGAACGGCGCCCAGACCCACTGGCACATATCGTTGTAGGCCTGGATCAGCACGTTGACCAGCGGCAGCACCCCACGGTAGGCGGCATAGCAGGCGACACCGATGTTGAAGGTCACGGGGTTCAGGCACAGCGCGATGCAGACGGTGCGAACCTCGGGCTCGTAGCCGAGCAGCTTCTGCTGGAACTCCTCGATCTTCGCCTTGGCGTCCATGAGGTCCTTCTCGACCTCTTTGTTGCCAAACCAGACCTGGACGGTGGGCAGTGCGGCGGGTGCGCTCATGGTCAGGGTCCTTCCACGTTCACAGTCAGGGCATTCTCGGTGTTGACGTAGTCCATGCGCGTCTGGGCGATCAGGTCCGCGACCTCATTGAGCGCCTGGCGCGACGATGAGACGGTCTCGTTGAACTGGTTGAAGGCCGAGGTGATGTGCGGCTGCAGCGAACCCCACGGCCCCCAGTTCGGCACCTGGCCGGGCATGCCGACGATGGCCTCGCTCAGGCTCGCCTGGGCCTCACCCATGTCGCGCAAGTAGGCCTCTTCTTTGACGAGGGCTTCGACAGCGATCTTGAAGTCACCCATGTACTGCTCCTAACTCGTCGTGTGTGGGTCTTGCAGGATCAGTGCGCCACATCGCCCAGGATCTCGCTGAGTTGCATGGTCAGGGACTTGCCCGACTGCTTGGCCGCCCAGACCTGCTTGGCCTCGGCGCCGGCCAGCATGCCGTTCGCGAACTTGAGGGTGAGTGTGCGCGAAGCGTTCGAGTAGTCGGTGGTGGTGGCGCTGGGCGCCTGCACCTCGATGGCGTTCAGCCGGTCCATCTGCTTCTTGAAGTCCTCGCGGGCCTCTTCGAGGGTTTTCGTCGCCACGGCCCGCTCGAGCTGCTGGACGAAGCCTGCGACATGCTGGTCCACTGCCTCGCGGTCGGCCGCGGTCACCTCGACCGATCGCTCGGCCTTGTCGCCGGCCTCGTCCAGGATCCTGTTGATCTCATCGACCGACTTCGGCACCTTGTCGACGGGCGCCGATGACAGCCCGAACCGACGCATCTGTGCGTCGGCCGCCGCTGCGGTGAGCGCGGTGGCCAGACCGTCCGCGTCCTGCAGGTCCGACAACCAGTCGTCGGCGACCCGAAGGCCCACCAGCCGGCCTGAGGCATCGAGCTGCGCGGTGACGGTGCCGGTCGGGTCGTTGCCCTCGACGTCACCGGTCGGCACCTCGCCCTGCTGTTCGCGGTTGACCCGCATCGTGGCCTGTGCCCGTGCGAGGTGTTCCATCAGCGAAGTGAACGAGGCGTCCTGGGTCATGGGCGCCATATTGCCATTTGCCCGGGTCAGCCCCTGCTCGCCTATCGTCGGGGGCATGACGTTCCCCCCGTCCCACCCATCCCGGCCCGTCGCGCCATCGCGCTCCCGGGTCAGCCTCGCGCTGTGGCTCGTCCTGAGTGTCGTCGTCGTGGTCGCCATCCCCGCCGTCCTGCTCGGCCGGTCCGCCTACCGGTCGAACCCGACGTGGCCGACCAGCCGGGTGCAGGCGATCCTCGCCGAGATGGACGACCACTCCGGGGACGAGCCGATCATGGCCGTGGAGCTGGACCGGCGCAACGTGCGGATGACCACGCTGACCGCCGACGGCGGGTCACGTCGACAGCTGTGGAATTCGGGAGAAATCGTGGAAACCACGTCGCAAGGTGCGTGGACCGGACGGGTCGGGTTCGAGCTGCGCCACCTGAACCTGGACCGTGCGGTCGAGCTGGTGCGTGAGAAGTCGACGACACAATTGACCATCGAGGCCGCCGGTGAGGGCGAGGACCCGACGATCCTGCTGAAGACAGCCACCGGTGAAACCCCGCTCAACCGCAACATGGAGCCTCGCTGAGCCCTGGACTGCGCATGTGCGACACCAGCGCACGAAGCGCACGTGGCCTTGCTCAGACCCGCTGGCCGTCCAGCGTCCAGGTGCTGACGCCAGATTCGGCGGTCACCACGATCCGGAACCCCGCGTCGGTCAGGGTGACCTGTGCGGACCGCATGCTCGCCCGGGGCACCTCGCGGTAGATCGCCGTCAGGGCGCTGGCGACCTTGCGTGGCGCCAGTTCGGAGACATCGAACGACTTGCCGGCCCCGGTGTCACCGGACGCGCAGGGCATTGTCAGACCCTGGCCGTGCTTGTGCCGGGTGTGCCAGTCGAGCACCGGCAGGCAGTGTTCCCCGTTGAGCTTCACCGCATCGGCCGAGAACACGGCCGCCCCCATGGTGCCGCCGGGGATGTAGGCGATCGACACGCCCGCCAGCTGACCACCATGGGTCGTCATGAACTGCTCGAACACGGCGTTCAGGCCCTCTGCCGTGTCGCCATCGGCGAGCACAGGCACGTCGAACCCGTCCAGGGTCTGGCTGATGATGTCGGACACGGTGGGCTGGTCGCGCAGGCAGCGGCCGGTGATCACCACGCTTCCGGCAGGGGTGACCTCGAGTTCGGCGATGGCCGGGACGCCGTCGCACGCTTCGGCGGCGGCGGTCTGGGCCGCGAGCAGGTTTTTCAGCGACAGCTCCGGGACCGGCTTGATGCCGTAGTAGTAGCCGGTGTCAGGGTTTCCCTCGGTACTGCCGGTCAGGCGGTAGGTCCGCTGGTCGCTGCCCTTGCGCACCGTCAACCCCGCATCGTCGGCCGTCACGCTGACCGCCGAGACACCGTCGGCGCCCAGTTCTTTCACCCGGGCTTCCAGCTGGGCCCGCAGGTCGGCCTCACGCGGGTCGGTCGGGGGCAGTTCTGCCGGGCTGCCGCTCTGCGACTCCGTGCTCTGCGAGCCAGTGGACGAGTCGCCGGTGGATCCACCACCGGTGCACCCGCCCAGCAGGGCCAGCGCGAGGCCGGCGGCGACCAGGGCATGACGGGGAGGGATCATGTCAGCAGGATAGGGACCCGCAGGACCAGGGCCGCCGGACGCCGAACGGGCGGCCCCTTTGCAGAGGGACCGCCCGTCCGGGTGTTGCTGGTGGTGCGTGTTGCTCGTGGTGCCGGGTGGGCTGGACTCAGAAGTCCATGCCGCCCATGCCGCCGTCGCCACCGCCGGGCATCGGGGCAGCCTTCTCGGGCTTGTCCGCGATGACGGCCTCGGTGGTCAGGAACAGGGCCGCGATCGAGGCCGCGTTCTGCAGCGCCGAACGGGTCACCTTGGCCGGGTCGATGATGCCGGCGTCCAGCATGTTGACGATCTCACCGGTCGCAGCGTTCAGGCCGAGCTCGGGCTCAAGGTTCGAGACCTTCTCGACGATCACGCCACCCTCGAGGCCGGCGTTGGTCGCGATCTGGCGCAGCGGGGCCGAGGCCGAGGTGAGCACGATCTGCGCACCGGTGGCCACGTCACCCTCGAGCGAGTCGAGGTTGACGGCCTTGGCAGCCTGCACGAGGGCGACGCCGCCACCGGCGACCAGACCCTCTTCGACAGCAGCCTTGGCGTTGCGCACGGCGTCCTCGATGCGGTGCTTGCGCTCCTTGAGCTCGACCTCGGTGGCCGCGCCGACCTTGATGACGGCCACGCCGCCGGCCAGCTTGGCGAGGCGCTCCTGCAGCTTCTCGCGGTCGTAGTCCGAGTCCGAGTTCTCAATCTCGTTGCGGATCTGCTGCACGCGCCCGGCGATGGCCTCGGAATCACCCGCGCCCTCGACGATGGTGGTCTCGTCCTTGGTGACGATGACCGAGCGGGCCTGGCCCAGCAGGTCGAGGGTTGCGGTCTCGAGCGACAGGCCGACCTCGGACGAGATCACGGTGCCGCCGGTGAGGGTGGCGATGTCCTGCAGCATGGCCTTGCGACGGTCACCGAAGCCGGGGGCCTTGACGGCGACCGACTTGAAGGTGCCACGGATCTTGTTGACGATCAGGCCGGCGAGGGCCTCGGAGTCGACATCCTCGGCGATGACCAGCAGCGGCTTCGAGGCCTGCATGACCTTTTCGAGCAGCGGCAGCAGCTCCTTGAGCGAGCTGGCCTTGGAGTTCACGATGAGGATGTAGGGATCCTCGAGCACGGCCTCCATGCGCTCGGTGTCGGTGACGAAGTAGGGCGAGATGTAGCCCTTGTCGAAGCGCATGCCCTCGGTGAGCTGCAGCTCGATGCCGAAGGTGTTCGACTCCTCGACGGTGATGACGCCTTCCTTGCCGACCTTGTCCATCGCCTCGGCGATGATGTCGCCAACGCTGGGGTCAGCAGCCGAGATCGACGCGGTGGCAGCGATCTGCTCGCGGGTCTCGACCGGACGGGCCTGCTTGCCGAGTTCGGCGATGATGGCCTCGACGGCCTTCTCGATACCCTTCTTCAGCTCAATGGGGTTCGCACCGGCGGTCACGTTGCGCAGACCCTCGCGGACCATTGCCTGGGCCAGCACGGTGGCGGTGGTGGTGCCGTCGCCGGCGACGTCGTCAGTCTTCTTGGCGACCTCCTTGACCAGCTCGGCGCCGATCTTCTCGTAGGGGTCGTCCAGCTCGATCTCCTTGGCGATCGAGACGCCGTCGTTGGTGATGGTGGGGGCGCCCCACTTCTTCTCCAGCACGACGTTGCGGCCCTTGGGGCCGAGCGTGACCTTGACCGCGTCGGCCAGGGTGTTCATGCCCCGCTCGAGGGCGCGGCGGGCCTCGACGTTGAATTCAATCAGCTTTGCCATGGTTGTTGGGGAATCCTCCCGCGTCAGGGGTCGTGAAACCCCGTGGTTGGTGATCGCCATGCCGGTGCCCGCGACGGACGGCCCATGGGGGCCTCACCAGACCTGGCTGCGGTAGCACTCTGACGCACTGAGTGCTAACACCATTCTTAGCACTCGACCCAAGAGAGTGCAAAGGGCAGAATGGTGGTCGTGACCCCGGTGATGGCGCGCGTGCGCAACTTCGCGAATTGGTGCAACCTCTCGACCCCGCTGGGGCTGGTCGTGGCGAGCATCGGGCGGGCCCGGGTCGTGCGCGGCGAGGACGGCATCTGGCTGGCCGAGGGCTATCGGCTGGGATTCCCCATGGCCAGCGCGTTCACCGTCGGGTCGGTGGTGCTCACCGCGGCACCGTCGTGGGCACAGATCGAGTCGCGTCGTCCGGGACTGCTGCGCCACGAGGTCAACCACACCTGGCAGTACGCCTATTCACTGGGGTTGTTGTACCTGCCCCTGTATGCCGGTGCCATGGGTTGGTCGTGGCTGCGCACGGGCGACAGGGCATCAGCGAACTTCTTCGAACAGTCGGCCGACCTCGCGCTGGGCGGCTACGAGGTCGCGCCCACCCGGCCGCTGGCGCAGGGGATCGCACAACTGCGCGGGTTGGTCGGGCACCGCCAGCGCTGAGCCCTGGGGGACGTATCAGGGCCGGCGCGGAAGTGCTCCTCCCCGTGGTCGCCCACGTCCGTGGACGCATTGCCCCAAAGGGGGGAGCCATGACCACCCACGCGTTCCAGGTCTCGGGTGGGGCCTACAACTCGTTCATGGGCCGCTATTCGAAGCCGCTGTCACCGCTGTTCGCCGATTTCGCCGGCGTGCCGCACAGCGGCGGACTGACTGCGCTTGACGTCGGCTGCGGCCCCGGCGCCCTGACCACCGAACTGGTCGCCCGGCTCGGCGCCGAGCATGTCACGGCCATCGACCCCTCCCCCGGTTTCGTCGCCGAGTGCCGTGCCGCCCACCCCGCCGCCGTCGTGCACCAGGCCTCTGCTGACTCGATCCCGCTGGCCGATGACACGGTCGATGTGGCCCTGTCGCAGCTGGTCTTCCACTTCATCCCCGACCCGGAGTCGGCCGTGCGCGAGCAATCGCGCGTGGTGCGTCCGGGCGGCATGATCGCGGCGTGTGTGTGGGACTACCAGGCAGGCATGCAACTGCTGCGCAGCTTCTGGGACGCGGCACTGTCGCTCAACCCGGACGCCCCGCAGGAGGCCCGGGTGCTGGTGCTGGGCGCGCCGGGCGAACTCACCGGATTGTTCAGCGCATGTGGGCTC
The DNA here is from genome assembly GCF_050110855.1 of Aestuariimicrobium sp. G57. NCBI lineage: Bacteria > Bacillati > Actinomycetota > Actinomycetes > Propionibacteriales > Propionibacteriaceae > Aestuariimicrobium > Aestuariimicrobium sp. G57. The sequence goes on from NZ_JBNINW010000003.1 coordinate 321,048, forward strand.
GTCGACGTGCACGAGGACGTGTTGCGGGTGGCCAGCGACTATTCCTCGTTCGACGAGCTGTGGGGCACGTTCCTGGCCGGCGTCGGGCCAGCGGGGGCGCACACGAGGGCGCTCGGCGATGACGACCGTTCTGCCCTGCGCGCGGCATTGTTCGACAGACTTGGACGACCCGAGGGCGGGTTCACGCTGACGGCTGCAGCACGGGCCGCACGCGGGCGGGTGCCTGCGGCGTGAGATCAGCCGTGCTGCACCAGCCGGCTCGCGGACCGCTGGCGCTGGCGCTGGTCGCGCAGGCGGCGCAGTCGCTTCACGAGCAGCGGCTGCGCGGCAAGCGCGGCCGGGTCGTCCAACAGTGCATTGAGGATCTGGTGGTAGGCGGTGGTCGAGATGCCGAAGCGCTCACGGATCTCGCTCGTCTTCGAGGAGTCAGCGGCCCACCACGACTTCTCGAACTCGAGGATCGCCGCGTCACGCTCGCTCAGGTGGCCGGCTGCCGGGGCGCCGTGGGGGTCGGCGACGAGGCTGACGGTGCTGGCGTGGGCACGGCTGGCATGGCGGGACACTGACATGCGGGCCAGTCTAGCGAGCGAATGACAGTGATGTCATTCATCGTCGTGACGGTGCCGCGGCGTTTGGGCACGGCGGCCCTGATGGCTGATCACGCACCCGGATAGACTGTGCTCGCCAACGCCCGACCGGGCTGGCAGTGACGCCATCCGGGCGGTGCTGCCTGCCCCCGACCACGACAAGGCTGACCCTAGCGATGATGCTGCTCGAAGGCACAGTCCAGGCCTATGCGTGGGGGTCGCATGACGCGATCCCTGCGCTGCTCGGCATCGAACCGACCGGCGAGCCCCATGCTGAGCTCTGGCTCGGGGCGCACCCGAAGTCGCCGAGTACGCTGCCCGAACAGCAGGCAGACCTGTTGCGGGTGATCAACGCCCACCCCGAGTTGCTCGGCACGCGGTCGGTCGAGCAGTTCGGGCCGACGCTGCCGTTCATGATGAAGGTGCTGTCGGCCAGCCAGCCCCTCAGTCTGCAGGCCCACCCCAATCGCGCCCAGGCCGAGGCGGGTTTCGACGCCGAGAACGCCGCAGGCGTTTCCCTCGACGATCCCAGGCGCTCGTTCAAGGACCCGTGGCCCAAACCTGAGATGGCCGTCGCCCTCACCCCATTCAGCACCCTGAGCGGGTTTCGTCCTGCCTGCCAGACCGCCGACCTGCTCGAGAAGCTCGACGCCGGGCCAGAACTCAACCCCGTCATCGGGGCCCTCAAGAACCGTGTCGGCGAGGCGGCGTTGGCCGAGGTCTTCCTGGTGGCGCTGTCGCTCGCCGAACAGCACCAGGGGCTGGTCGACCAGGTCGTGGCCGCCGCCCTGCGCCATGTCGACGACCGCGGCGAGCTGGGCGTTTTTGCCCGCACGGCAATCGAGCTGGATGAGCATTTCCCCGGCGACCCGGGCATTCTGGCGGGCCTGCTGCTCAACCGCCTTGACCTCGAGCCGGGGCACGCGGTCTTCATGAACCCCGGCAACATGCACGCCCACCTCAAGGGCACCTGCATCGAGATCATGGCGAGCAGCGACAATGTGCTGCGCGCCGGGCTGACCCAGAAGCACATCGACGTCGACGGGCTGGTGCAGGTCGTCGAGTTCGTGGGGCAGCCGACGATGCTCGTCGACCCCGTCACCGAGGCGCCGGGGCTGTCGCGCTACCCCACCCCGAGCCCAGAGTTCGCACTGTGGCACATCGAGCTCGGACGTGGCGCCAGCAGCAACGAGCCGCTGCTGCTGCCGGCCAGCGAGGGCGCGCGCATCCTGCTCGTCGAGGACGGCTACCTGGCCTGTTCCGGTGCCGACGAGACGGTCGAGGTCGTCAAGGGCCGGTCGTTGTTCATCCCGGCGGGCGAGGTCGTGCGGGTCAACGGCGATGCCGTGGCATGGTTGGCCGCGGCGGGCATCTACGCGGGGGCGTGAGCGCGGGTCAGCCTGGAGCCCCCTGCGGGAGTCGAACCCGCGACCCTCTGTTTACAAGACAGATGCTCTGGCCGCTGAGCTAAGGGGGCATGCCTCTTGGGCTCCCCCAATTGTGCCGACCGTGCGCGTGTGGGGGAAATCGGCAGGCCCCACCCCGCCGCGTCGGCTGTGGGCCACGTCACTAGCATTGGCCGGGTGAGTGAACAACTGCAGGCCCCTGAGCCGTCCAAGTGGATCCGCATCATCGAGGCTGATCCCGACCACACCCAGCGCTACATCAACCGGTTCAAGGTGATGGCCGCCCAGGGTCAGGACCTGCACGGCGAGGCCCGCATGATCGACGCCATGGTGGGGCGTGGGGCGCACATCCTGGATGCGGGCTGCGGCCCGGGTCGGCTGACCGGCTACCTGCACAAGCTCGGCCACCGCGTCGTCGGCGTCGACGTCGACCCCGGGCTGATCGATGCCGCCGAGGCCGACCATGCAGGCCCGACCTACCTCGTGGGCGACCTGGCCGTGCTCGACCTGCCATCGCGTGGCATCACCGAGGGTTTCGACGCCATCGTGTGTGCGGGCAACGTGATGGGCTTTCTCGCCGAGTCGACCCGTGCCGAGGTGCTGCGCCGCTTCGCGACCCACCTGGCTCCCGGTGGACGAGCGGTGGTTGGGTTCGGCGCCGGCCGCGGCTATGACTTCAGTGAGTTCGTGCAGGACGCGACCTTTGCCGGGCTCACGCTCGACCTGGCGCTGTCGACCTGGGACCTGCGGCCCTATCGCGAGGGCGACAATTTCCTGGTGGCGGTGTTCAGCCTCGCCTGAGGCGGCACCTGCTTGTCCGAGACCGCGGCCAGCCCCTGCAGCAGAGCACCCGAGATCTCGCTGAGCTGGGCGACCTGCTCTTCGGTCAGGGCATCAAAGATGGCGGAGCGCACGTGGGTGACGTGCTTCGGCGCGGTCTCGACGACCAGCCCCAGGCCCGCGTCGGTGAGTCGGGCATTCGTCGAGCGGCCGTCCTCGGCACAGGGGAAGCGCTCGACGAGGCCGCGCTGCTCGAGCCGGCGCACAGCATGCGACAGCCGCGGCAGGGTCGCGTTGGTCATGGCGGCAAGTTCGCTCATGCGCAGCGTGCGGTCGTCCGCCTCTGACAGCATGGCGAGCACGTAGTACTCGAAATAGACGAGCTTCGCATCGTGGCGCAGCCTGGCGTCGAAGACGTTGGGCATCAGCTCAACGAGTGCCACCAGTCGGATCCACGCCTCGCGCTCCTCTGGATTCAGCCACTTCGTCGCCATCCTGCACCCCTCGTCCTCGTTTGCTCGTTCAATCATCCTATCAGTTGTTTGTTTAAGTAACCAGTCACGGGCGGATGTAGACCGCCGCGTTGTTGCCGCCCGTGCACACGGCGAGGGCGTCGAGGGTGCAGGTCATGGTGTAGGTCTGCTGGGTCACCGGACTGGTCGCCGTCACCGTCGTGGTGCCCGTGCGGGTGCCCGCCCGCCAGGCAGTTTCGACGTTGACCGCGAACTCACACGACGTGGCCCGGTTGGCACCCAGCGCCGGGGAACACTCCCGCACGCCGTCGGGGAACGGCACCGGCGGCGTGCTGGACGGGGCGGTGGGCGTGGGCTGGCTGGATGACCCCTCGGTGCTGGGCTGCTCGGTGCTGGGGGCGTCCGAGCTCTGGCGCGCGGACGACCGCTGGGCAGGGGCCGAGGTGGGCTGGGACGCTTGTGGGGTCGCCTGGTCACTGTCTGGCCGCAACAGCAAGTACGTCGCGGCAAGGCCGAACACGATGACGACAGCAAGGACTGCCAGCATGACGGCGTTGCGCCTGCCACCGGAGTCGGCGGCTTGTTGCTGCAAGCGGGCCCGGTCGAGGGCGTAGGGCTGGTTCGGGGCCTGCGGCCGCGACACGGCATACGGGTTGGCGGCCTGCGGTCCCTGGGCAGCAGGACTGGCGGTCGTCCGCGGCCGCAACGCGTAGGGGTTGCGGGGCCGTGGCGGGGTGCGCGGCGAACTGGGTGCCACCGGGCCCAGCGGTGCGGGCGGAACATCGATCGGGGTGGCGGCCGGCAGCCCCTGCACACGGTCGTGCACCTGGCCGAGTCGGCCTGCGACGTCGGCGGCGCTGGCCGGGCGCCACTGCGGGTCCTTGGCCAGCAACTCGGTGATCAGTTGCCAGATGGGGTCGGGAACGCCGGCCGGGCGACCGGGCGCCAGATTGGCGTGGGCGTGCAGCAACGCGTGCTTGTCGCCCGCAAAGGGGCGAACGCCGCAGCCCAGTTCATAGAGCAGCACCCCTAGGGCGTACAGGTCTGACCGTGGGGTGGGGGCCCCCATCTCTGGTGCGCGCCACGGCAGGTCGGCGTCTGCATCGGGGCCGGCAGCGATCAGCCGGTCGGCGCGCAGCCGGGGCTCGGCCCACCCGGTCAGCCCAGCGACCAGCAGGCCACCCGACTCGTGCAGCCAGACATTGTCGGCACACAGCGCGCCATGCGTGAGGCCGGCCTCGTGCAGCGCGGCGAGGCCCTGGGCCACCTGGGCGCCGACCGCAGTCAGTTCGCTGGGCGCGAGCGTGCCCTCATCAGCCAGCACGCCGGCCAGGGTGGGGCCGGCTGCCGGGTCGGTGACCACAGCCAACGTGCGGTCGTGAGTGGCCAGGTCGAGCACCGGCACGACGTTGGGGTGGACGACGCCGACCAACGCTCTTCGTACGGACTCGAGGCGCGCCGGCCAGTCGTGCACCGGATGGGCAGGCAGGTCGTGGGTCGAGAGCACGACGGAGCGACCCTGGGGGTCGACGGCCCGCCACTCGGTGGACGGGCCGAGCGGCCCGGCCACCAGGTAGCGGCCTGCGAAGACGTTGGCTGGTGCATCCATGACCGGACGAGCCTAGCTCGCGGCCGGGCTCAGCGGTCGGGGACGATGACGGCGACGAGTTCGCCGACGCGCAGAGGGGTGGCTGCGGTGCGGGGGATGGTGACGGTGCCGGTCTCGCCGAGGGCCTGCCAGGTGATCGACCAGGTGGTGGTCGCGCTGATCTGGTAGTTGCCCTTGGTCTGGTAGGTGTGGCCGCAGGTGGGCGAGGGGGTTGGCGGGTCGAGCACGGGCGGGCGCGGGGTCGTGGTGGTGCAGGTGATGGCGGTGCCGTCTCCGAAGCTCACGATGGTGGGGCCGGCGGTGGCGGTCATGGTGATGGTGATGCCCTGCTGGGTGGTGGTGTGGGTGAGCGTGGTGGGGTGGGTGGTCCAGATCCAGATCGGGAACCCGACGGGGATCATGTTCCACTGGTTGCGGGCAGGGTCGGGCCCGATCACCGGCTTGGGTGGAGGCAGTTGCATCGCCAGCGAGGCCTGCCGGGCCACCGCGGCGACGTTCACACCGGGGGCTGCACGGCAGGTGTCGAAGTTGGTCCTCGGGTCAGCGAGACACTCCCAGTCCTTCGGGGCCGCGGGGTCATTGGGGTTATCCGGGGTGGAAGTCTCCACAACGTCACAGACGAGCAGAACTCGACGAAGTGTCTTGACCAAGCGACAACCCTGCTCTGCAGCCGCCTGCGGAATGAACACGGCATGTCCCGCCCCCGCCACCAGGACAGAGGCCACGAGCACCGCAATCAGCCGACGCATGATTTCGCCTCACTTGCATCGAAGTCCGAGATTCTCAGTGCCCCCTGTGCCCACGCGAACTCCGCATGATGCGCGATGAACCCCGCCGAGAACCGCTTCCCGTCACGCTCCACCACCGTCACCGCCCGGGCATCCTCACAGAACTCGACGGAGATCAGCGCCGCACCGTTCAGGGTCGGGGGTTGAGACTTCACGAGCACAAAGGTCACCCGATCGGCGTTCTCGTACGTCGCACCTGCTTGATGCTGGTCTTGCAGGATCTGTTCGACAAAGCCCGCGGCGTTGCCCGTGAGGTACTTCTTGAGTGGATCGGGCAGTGGTCCGGCGACGCCGCCCTTGGCCTCGTAGGAGTACCGCAGCTTCATGTACTCCCGGAACACCCGGTCGGCCTCAGCAGTCAGCGCCGCGGTCTGTTCGGGGGTGGTCGGCTTCACCGACACCACCCACGTCGGCGTCGGGGTCGGGGTGGTGGCAGCCGAGCTGCTTGGCGCGGTCGGTGTGCGGCTGGGGCTGCTGCGGGTCGTCTGCAGGATCGGCGAGACCGTCGGCATCGGCGAGGTGCTGCCGCCGCTGGGTTGGCACCCCGCGAGCAGCACAGCACCGGCAACAACGATGCCGAGGGGGACGAGGGGGGCGCGGCGCAGGCGTCTGGACACGGCGCCATCATCACCCACCCAAGGGCCACCCGAAAGCCCGATTCCACGATCTGTGGACAACTACCCTGCCTGGACCGCCCCGGGGCATGCCGATGGCCCGCCAGCACCCATGCTGGCGGGTCACGACAAGAACCAGGGCCCTGCTGGTCAGGCGATCTGGGGTACTGCAGCGGTGCCGTGTTTCGGCAGGATCCGGCCGGTCGGGTCAGTGATCATCCAGGACTGGCTCGGGGTGACCAGGTAGCCGAACCCCAACGGCGAGGTCCACAAGAACACCCCCGACGCGGGCTGGGTCAACCGCCACCCGCCATGGGTTTTCGCCCGATTCACCCGCCGCGACAACGGCCCCAAATTGTCGGTCCTGGTCAACGGCTGCCCCACCACACCCTCACCGGCACCGACCGGGGAACCCTGCTGGTCGACCTACGCCCGCCTCGACGACTCCCACGGCCTCGTATGGTCCAGGTCCAACCCGAAACTCACCCGCTTCGCGAACGGGAACACCTCAACCGGGCTCCGCAAGCCCACCACCCGCCGCATGCTCGCCGGAACCTCGTACGAATCCACCGGTGCCACCCCATCCGGGTCCAACACCGGACGCACCACCACCCGCGCATGCCCCACCAGGTCCTTCACCCACCCCGCCAACAACGGACCCGCCACCAACCGCCCCGGCCCCGACGTCACACACCGCGCCAACCCTCACCCGACGCCAACGTCGCATCAGTGAGATGGACGACCAGGTCAACCTTCGGCAACAACCGGTCCGGGTCCACCGCCACCTGCCCACACACATGCCCCCGCTGCCCGCGCGCCGGGCACTCGGGGTCAAGACCCTCCGGCAACTCCTCGGTCAGGGAGGCCTGCAACAACTGCAACGCCCGCGCCGGCGAGGCCAACACCCCCAACGCCACCGCCCGCCGCACCTCCAGACTCTCGGCACTCCCACCCTCGCGCAGGATCCCCGCAATCCGCGACAACTGCGCATTCAGGAACACCGCATCACCCGCATCCAGGAACCCCACCACATCAGTGATGCCGTCCCCCGACTGGCCGAACTCCACCCGACGCCCCCGACGCGCAGCCCCACGCCCCTGCTGCGCAGCCCCGGGGTCCAGCTCCATCACCCGCGCCCGCAGCCCCTTCTCCAACCGCGACCACGGCATCGACCCCACCAACGCCGACAACTCCTCATCCACCCGGGCACACACCGCCCGCGACAGCTGGTGGGTGATCGACGCCGCCGCCCGGCCCTGCCACACCCGCAACCGACCCGCCATCACCAACTCATACGTCCGCGGCAACCGGTAACGCAGATCAAGCGCCGACGCCTTCGTCGCCCGCACATAATCCGTGGTCAACCCCAGCACCGGCGCCACCTCAACCACACAGAACTCCCCCACCAGCGGTACCCCCTCACCACCCAACGCCTCCAGACGCTCCCCAGCCAGCACCGACCCCGACCCACCACCGGGCACCACGAAATACAACCCCGCCACCTCAGTCATCAACCGGAACGACTCCGCCTCAGCCCTCCACTGCGCCACATGAGCCTCACGCAAACCAACCACCATCGCCCGCTTCACCGACTCGTCGACATCTTCACGCTCCACAACCAACCCCCACCCCAACCACGTCGAAACACCGCTGATTCGAACTCGTGTTCCACTCATAGACGCCCATCGAGCCCCACAAAAGCCCCACGACGAAGCTGTGCAGAACTTTTTGTCAGACCCCCTCCCTACCTTGAAATCACGGACGCAGCAGGGTCGACTTCCGGCCTTCCAGAAGGCCAGGAGCCAGCTGTCGCCCGCGATCCACTCCGGTTCCAGCAAAGGAAATCCCGATGGCCAACAATGGCGCTCCCACGCCGCCCCAGGGCGGCAACCAGTTCCCCATGTCGCCCCAGAGCGGCACCCCCTTCCCGGGCCAGCCCGGTCAGCAGTTCCGCCCCCAGCCGGGTCAGCAGTACGGCCCCCAGCCCGGCCAGCAGCAGCCCGGTCAGCAGTACCCCCAGCAGCCGCAGTTCCTGCAGGCGGCGCCCCAGCCGCCCAAGAAGAAGTCCCGCAAGGGCCTGGCCATCGTCGGCGGCATCGTGGCGGTCCTCGTGCTGTGGGGCATGATCAGCGGCGGCGGGGACGACGCCAGCACGGCCGCCCCCGCTTCGACCGCCGCGTCGACGGCCGAGACCAAGGCAGCCGAGACCAAGGCAGCCGAAACCAAGGCAGCCGAAACCAAGCCCGCCGAAACCAAGGCAGCCGAAACCAAGCCCGCCGAAACCAAGCCCGCCGAGAACAAGCTCGGTGTTGCCGTTACGTCGGGAGACCTGCAGTACACACTGTCCAACTTCAAGTGCGGCGTGACGGTCACCGACCTCACCGGCACCCTCAAGCCCCAGGGCAAGTTCTGTGTGGTCGACGTCGTCGTCAAGAATGTCGGCAAGAAGGCCACGTGGTTCACCGACGACGACATCAAGCTGCTCGACGGCAGCGACGTCGAATACTCCCCTTCGGATGACATCCTGTTCGTCGACGGCGCCATTGCCTTCGAAGAGATCAACCCGGGCAACACCATCAAGGGCAAGGTGTGGTTCGACATCCCGACTGATGCGAAGCCGGTTCAGGCCCAGGTCAAGGGCGGCCTGTTCGACAAGGGCCAGAAGATCTCGCTGGCCTGAGCGCTGCACCCCAGGCGTCGGTGGCCCCTCAGGCCACCGGCGCCTGTGGCCTCTTCTTCTGGCCGAACATCACCGTGCCCATGACGAAGACCACCAGCGCGATCGCCACGTAGTTGGCGTACTTGGCATACTCCTGCAGCAGTTTCACCGCCGGCTCACCGATCATCCAGCCCAGCCCGATGTAGAAGAGCAACCAGGTCGTGCTGGCCAGGAAATCGAGCACGACGAAGCGCTTGAGGCTCATCTTCGAGGCGCCGAACATCACGAAGATCACCTGCATCAGCGGCAGGGGGATCGGCACATAGGCGATGAACATGCCCAGCCAGCCCAATTTCTGGGCCCAGCGTTCTGCTCGTCCATAGCTCTTGGCGGCACGCTCGGACCGACCGGCCCAGACCTCGATCATGCCGCGGCCCCAGAGCTTGCCCGCCCACCAGAACACCCAGTCAAACTTGATCGACATGATGGTGCCGGCCAACAGGTACCAAACCCAGTGCGGCGCCAGACCCTGCGACGCCAGGGCCCCCACGGCTGCGGCGCCGCTGCGCGACCCCGTGATGCCGAGCAGCAGTTGCGGGTTGAGCCCCAGCAGCCACCCGCGCAGGGGCAGCATGGCCAGCCCGAACAAGCCCATGAAGGCGATCCAGCCCATGCACCAGTAGTCCTCACGGCCGGGCTTCTGCTTCCAGGGCATGCCCTCTTCCTCCCACCACTCCTTCTGTCGCGGTGCCGCGACGGACGAGGCAGGCACAGACGCATCAGAGGCGGAGGCATCGGCGCGAGGGGGCTCGGCGCGGGGGGTGGGATCCGACCCGCTGGAGTCGTGCTGCATGCACACGAGGGTACCCGGGGCAGCGCATCCCACGGAACTGCGCACGCACCGCGTGCGATCGCTCACCGACCCTGAACAACTGCTGAGAGCGCTCAAGGTGCAGTGATTCCTGCCCCCACTACCAAACACATCGTTACAAAACAAGTATCAGAGAAAAGGATTTCGCTCAATCCGTGCACACCCTGCACCTCCACGCCTAGCCTCACGACACCGCATCAACTGGGGGTCGACGTCGACCCCCCGGCAATCGAAATGAGGCATCGTGGCTTTCCTCGATTCATCCCTCAGCCGCCGCATCTTCCTGGCCGCCACGGCCGGGGTGGCTGGCGCAGCAGCCTGCTCGAACTACGCGAGCGCATCGCCCAAGAAGAACGAAACCCCCTGGGTCAAGTCCGCCATCGGACGCATGACCGAGGACCAGAAGATCGGCCAGCTCTTCATCCAGGAGGTCTACGGCTCGACCGCTGACGGCCCCGACAGGCGCAACCTGCCGCAGTACGGCTACGAGAAGCCCTCGGACGTCGTCTCGAAGCTGCACCTGGGCGGCGTCATCTACTTCGCCTGGACCGACTCCTACGGCCCCACCGGCACCACCATGGACCCCGTCCAGGTGGCCAAACTCAGCAACGGGCTGCAGCGCGCGGCGATCACTGCGTCCGGCAAGTCCGAAGTCCCCCTGCAGATCGCCACCGACCAGGAGATGGGTGTCGTCACCCGCTTCGGAGCACCCGCCACCCAGTTCCCCGGCTCGATGGCCCTCGGTGCCGGTCGTAGCGTCGCCGACGCCAAGCAGGCGGCCGACATCACCGGCAAAGAGCTGCGTGCTGTCGGCATCAATGTGAACTTCGCCCCCGATTCCGATGTCAACGTCAACCCGTTGAACCCGGTGATCGGCGTGCGGTCGTTCTCGTCCAACCCCGAACTGGTCGCGGCGATGGCCGGCGCCCAGGTCACGGGCTACCAGGAGGGCGGTCGGGTCTCGAGCTCGACCAAGCACTTCCCCGGTCACGGCGACACGGCCACCGACTCGCACTACGGCCTGCCGGTCATCGACCACAGCCGCGAGGAGTGGGAGACCATCGACGCCCCGCCGTTCCGGGCCGCGATCGCCGCCGGTGTCGACATGGTCATGACCGCGCACCTGCTGATGCCTGCCTTCGACGACTCGGGTGACCCCGCGACCCTGTCGAAGAAGATCCTCACGGGTCTGCTGCGCGAAGAACTCGGCTACAACGGTGTCGTCGTCACCGATGCGCTCACCATGGCGGGCGTCCGCGAAAAGTACGGCGACGACGAAGTGGCTGTCCGCGCCCTCGAGGCCGGCTGCGACCAGCTGCTGATGGCGCCCAAGCCGCTCGAGGCCATGGCCGCCATCAAGCAGGCCATCGCCGGGGGTCGCCTGACCTGGGAGCAGATCGACCAGAAGCTGGAACGCATCCTGCGCCTGAAGTACCGTCGCGGTTTCGTGCACCAGCCCTACGCGGACGAGGCAGCCGTGCCCGCCTACGTGGGCAATGCCGAGCACAAGGCCATTGCGGATGCGATCAGCGACCGCACTGTCACGCTGGTCACCAACGACGGCATCCTGCCACTGGCAGCCGGCAAGAAGGTGTTCGTGACGGGCTGGGGTGTCAGCACCACCGCCCTGGTCAGCGCACAGCTCACCAGCGCAGGGCACCCCAGCACCCACCTGCAGACCGGCACCCAGCCCAGCGCCACCACCATCGCGTCAGCGGTGACCCAGTCCGCGGATGCCGAGGTCATCGTCGTACTCACCAACAACCTGCGCTTCGGCAACAACGCCCGGCAGCAGACGCTCATCGCTGAGCTGCGCAACACCGGCAAGCCGGTCATCGTCGTGGCGATGCGTGACCCCTACGACCTGCCCTATGTCGAGGCCAACGCGAAGGTCGCGACCTACTCGTACTCGCCGGTCACCCCGGGCTCGCTCGTGCGCGTGCTCACCGGTGCGGTCAACCCGAGCGGCAAGCTGCCCGTCGACCTGCCCGCACGCGATGACGTCACCACGATCGTCTACCCCTACGGCCTCGGCCTCACCTACTGACCGCCTCACCTACTGACCGCCTCACCTACTGACAACGTCACCTACTGATAAGGGAAGACCACTCATGCCTCTCAATCGACGACTCCTGATCGGCGGCACCTCCGCCGCCGCGGTCGCCACCACGGCCGCAGCCTTTGCTGCCCCGACCACCTCGCACGCCGCAGTCACCGGTTCTGGCACCGTCGTCAAGACCGGCGCAGATGTCCAGGCCGCCCAGGGCTGGGCAGCGCTCACGGGCCGCAAGCTCGGCATCCTGTCCAATCCCACCGGCATCCTCGCCGACGGCACCCACATCGTCGACAACATGGCGGCTGCCAACCTCGACATCCTGGGCGTGTTCGGCCCCGAGCACGGCTTCCGCGGTACCGCCCAGGCCGGCGGGTCCGAGGGCACCAGCATCGACCCACGTACCGGGTTGACCGTCTATGACCTCTATGGCGCCAGTGTCTCCAGGATGACCACCATCTTCCAGACGTCCGGCATCGACACCATGGTCTTCGACATCCAGGACGTCGGCTCACGCTTCTACACCTACATCTGGACGATGTACAACGCCATGCGCGCCTGCGTACGCGCCGGCGTGCGGTTCATGGTGCTCGACCGTCCCAACCCCGTCGGCGGTGTCGCCAAGGGTCCCCTGATGACCCAGCCGTTCACCAGCTTCGTCGGCCTCGAGGCCATCGTCCAGCAGCACGGCATGACCGCCGGCGAGCTCGCCCAACTGTTCAACGGCGAGTTCCTGCCCGAGGACGAGGGCGGCGCCAAGCTCAGCGAACTCACCATCATCGCGGCCAAGGGCTGGGCGCCCCGCGACCTGTTCGCCGAGACCAACCTCAAGTTCGTGCCGCCGAGCCCGAACATGCCGACCCCCGACACCTCGCTGCTCTACCCCGGCACCTGCATGTTCGAGGGCACCACGCTGTCCGAGGGGCGTGGCACGACTCGTCCGTTCGAACTGGTCGGCGCGCCCTATGTCGACTACCGCTGGGCCGAGCGGCTCAATACCCGCAACATCCCGGGCGTGCTGTTCCGCGAGGCGTACTTCACCCCCACCTTCAGCAAGCACACCGGCGCGATCTGCGGTGGCGTGCAGGTGCACATCACCGACCCGCACGCCCTGGATGCCATCCGGGTCGGGGTCGAGATGCTGGTGGCACTGAAGTCGCTCTACCCGACCGATTTCGCCTGGCGCAGTGACAACTGGATTGACAAGCTCACCGGCTCGAGCCGGCTGCGCACCCAGATCAATGCCGGCGCCTCGGCCGACGAGGTGGTCGGGGCCTGGCAGGCCGAGCTGGCCGCGTTCGACGCCATGCGCCAGCAGTACCTGATCTACCCGGGCAAGAGGGGCTGACCCCATGACGAACCCCCTCACCACCCGGTCCACCACCCGCATGCGCACGAAGCGCTCCGCCGTCCGCATCGGCATCGCCCTGGCCGCCAGCCTGGGCCTGACCCTCGGGCTGGTCGCCCCGGCGGCCACGGCCGCCGACTTCACCACGTCGTACCAGGGCTACATGCCCCAGAACACCCAACTGACCACCGCCACCCCCGAGCAGAAGGGACTCAACCCGGCACCCATCGATGCTGCCAAGGCCAAACTCGACGGCTACACCCTGCCCCAGGCGAACGGGCACCCGCTCTACCCCGGCTACGTGGCCGTCATGGGCCACGACGGCGCCATCGTGAGCCAGGCCAAGAACGGCTACGCCCTGCTCTACAAGGACGCCACCACGATGCTGCCCGAGTCGGAGCGCATCCCGGTCGCCGATGACACCATCTATGACCTGGCCTCGGTCTCGAAGCTCTTCACCTCGCTGGTGGCGGTGCAGCTGATGGAAGAGGGCAAGCTCTCGCTCGACGAACCGGTGGCCACCTACCTGCCCGAGTTCGGCGTCAACGGCAAGGACGTCATCACCGTCCGCCAGCTGCTGACCCACACCTCGGGCCTGGTGGCCTGGCTGCCGCTGTGGTCACAGCCCGATTACGACGCGCGTATCGCGGCCGTCATGAATGCCACGCCAACCACCACTCCGGGCACCAATTACCTGTATTCCGACCTCAACCTGATCACCCTGGGCCTGATCGTCGAGAAGCTGCGTGGCCAGTCCCTCGACCAGGTGGTCGCCGACCACGTCACCGGTCCGCTCGGCATGGTCGACACCGGTTACAACCCCACCGAGCAGCGCCGCACCGCCGCCACCGAATACCAGGTTGTCCCCAACCGGGGCATGGTCTGGGGCTCGGTGCATGACGAGAACGCCTGGTCGCTGAACGGCGTCGCCGGGCATGCCGGCGTGTTCTCGACGGCCAAGGACCTCTCGATCCTGTCCCAGGCACTGCTGAACGGCGGCACCTACGCCGGCAAGCGCATCCTGGCGGCGTCCTCGGTCGACCTGCTGATCACCGACTTCAACGAGGCTTTCCCGGGCGACAACCACGGGCTGGGCTTCGAACTCGACCAGCGCTGGTACATGGCTGGACTGTCGGGCCCCGAGACCGCAGGCCACACCGGGTACACCGGCACCAGCCTGGTGATCGACTTCAGTTCGCGGTCGTTCGCCATCCTGTTGACCAACCGGGTGCACCCGTCGCGCAGCTGGGGCGGGGTCAATCCCCCGCGGCGTGACTGGGCACAGGGCATGGCGCTGGCCATGCCGGTGCGTCCCACCATGGGCGCCACGGCCTGGATGACCGGCACCACCGATCGCACCACGGCAACGATGGACCTGCCGCTGGCGCTGCCGGGTCAGGCGAAGCTGAGCTTCGACCTGTTCATCGACGTCGAGAATACCGACCCCTTCACCCTCGAGGTCTCGACCGATGGTGGCACCACCTTCCAGGCGTTGCCCTATCGACTCAAGGACCGCGAGTTCAAGCAGGCAGAAATCGACGGCATGCTGGCGATGAGCGGGCTGCGGCGGTGGCTGAAGGCCGAGGCGCAGGTGCCTGCGGGCGACCAGGTGGTCGTGCGCTGGCAGGTGAAGACCGACTCGTTGTACGTCGGGCGCGGCGTCTACGTCGACAACATCAAGGTGCGTGGCAGTGGGGTCAACATCTCACCCGAGGACGACGCATCGCTGCTGACCGTGACCAATTGGACGCCCTCCGCCCTCTGAGTCCACAGCGGGGCAACACTGCCGCCGGCGACACCTCCAGTGCCGCCGGCGGCAGTGTGTTCGTCCACCCCCCCCAAGCGCCCGACCGCGCCCGACACAAAGGGGCGGGTGGTCACAGAACGGTTTCACCTGGTGCGTAGGCTCTGTACACCGGCCGGTGGGTCGGTTATCGTTCCAACCCAGCGCTCCGGTTCGCCGGGGTGTCCGCCCCACAAGGGCGGGAAGGATGCCCGCGAGGTCGCGGGGATCGTTTTTCCACTACGGATCGTCGGGCACGTACCTGCCCGTGGAAAGGACAATTGGCATGGCCAAGGTCACATTCAATGATGCGACGCGCATCTATCCCGGCTCTGAGCGGCCGGCAGTTGACAAGCTCAACCTCGAGATTGGTGATGGCGAGTTCATGGTGCTCGTCGGTCCCTCGGGCTGTGGCAAGTCGACCAGCCTTCGCATGCTGGCGGGCCTCGAAGAGGTCAACGCCGGCAGCATCCACATCGGTGACCGTGACGTCACCGACCTGCCGCCCAAGGACCGCGACATCGCGATGGTCTTCCAGAACTACGCGCTCTACCCGCACATGACGGTCGCCGACAACATGGGCTTCGCACTGAAGATGCAGAACGTGCCCAAGGCTGACCGCCAGAAGCGCGTGCTCGAGGCCGCGAAGCTGCTGGGCCTCGAGGAATTCCTCACCCGCAAGCCGAAGAACCTGTCCGGTGGTCAGCGCCAGCGCGTGGCCATGGGCCGCGCCATTGTGCGTGACCCGCAGGTCTTCCTGATGGATGAGCCCCTGTCGAACCTCGATGCGAAGCTGCGTGTGCAGACCCGCACCCAGATCGCTGCCCTGCAGCAGCGCCTGGGCGTCACCACCGTCTACGTGACCCACGACCAGGTCGAGGCCATGACCATGGGCGACCGTGTCGCCGTCATGAGCGCCGGCAAGCTGCAGCAGGTCGACAGCCCGCTGGCCCTCTATGACACCCCGAAGAACCTGTTCGTCGCCGGCTTCATCGGTTCGCCGGCCATGAACCTGATGCAGGGCAAGGTCGTCGAGGGTGGCGTGCAGATCGGTGACTACGTCGTGCCGGTGGCCCGCGAGATCCTGGACAAGGCCAAGGGCGAAGAGACCCTGACCCTCGGCATCCGTCCCGAGACCTTCGTGCTCTCGGACACCGGCGAGGGTATCGGCCTCGACGTGGCCGTCGTCGAAGAGCTCGGCGCCGACGCCTACCTGTACGGCACGCTCTCGGGCCTCACCGAGGACGAGCGCATCACCGCCCAGCAGATCGTCGCCCGCATCTCGTCGCGCCGCCCACCGCAGCGCGGTGCCCAGGTGCGCCTCGGCGTCGACCAGGACCACGTGCACGTGTTCAGCAACGCCACCCAGGACCGCATCAGCTGACCAGGCTGATCGTCCAGGCGTGAACCCGCAGGGGGTCCGGCACCAGCAGGTGTCGGACCCCCTGCTTTGCGTCCGCCTCGAGCGTGCCCGTACATTGCCGTGGTGACTTGGACCTCGGCAGCGCTCACCTTCTTGTTGGTCATGGACCCGCTCGGCAATGTGCCGTTGTTCCTGGCCGCGCTGCGCCACACCGCCCCTGAGCGGCGCGTCAAGGTCATTCTGCGCGAACTGCTCATTGCGCTGTTCATCATGTTGGTGTTCATGGCGGCAGGTCGCACACTGCTCAACCTGCTGCACGTGTCGCAGGAGGCACTCACCGTCGCCGGTGGTGTGATCCTGCTGCTGATCGCGATCCGCATGGTGTTCCCGTCGCCGCAGGCGAACCTGGCCGAGCCGGTCACCAAGGGCGAGCCGTTCATCGTCCCGTTGGCGGTGCCCTACCTGGCCGGGCCGTCGCTGCTGGCCACCGAGATCCTGGTCGTCAGCTCTGCCCCTATCTCGCACATCGGCTGGTGGCTGCTGGCGCTGCTGCTCGCCTGGGGCGTGTCGGCCGTGGTGCTGCTCAGCGCCGGCTGGCTGCAGCGTTTCGTCGGCGACCGTGCGCTCGTCGCGACTGAGCGATTGATGGGCATGGTGCTCGTCATGATCGGCGTCCAGATGATGCTCGACGGCCTCAGGGCATTCTTCCAGGGCTGAGCCGTGGCGACACCGAAGATCCTGCTCTATTACCACTTCACACCGCTGGCCGACCCCGAGTCCGTGCGGCTGTGGCAATGGGAACTGTGCACCCGGCTCAAGCTCCGCGGCCGCATCCTGGTCAGCAGCCACGGCATCAACGGCACACTGGGCGGCACCGTCGAGGCGTGCAAGGCCTACGTCAAGGCCACCCGCCAGCACCCGGGCTTCAGCGGGCTCGACGTGAAGTGGTCGCAGGGTTCAGGCATCGACGCCGACGGCTACTCCGAGGACTTCCCAAAGCTGCGCGTGCGCGCCCGTGACGAGATCGTCAGCTTCGGCGCACCCGACGAACTCGTGGTCGACGAGTCCGGCGTGGTCGGCGGTGGCGTGCACCTGAGCCCCGACGAGGTGCACGAGCTGGTCGCTGCGCGCCCGGACGCCGTGTTCTTCGACGGGCGAAACGCCGTCGAGGCTGCCGTCGGCAGGTTCCGGGACGCGGTCGTCCCCGACACCTCGACCACCCACGACTTCATCACCGAACTCGACTCGGGCAAGTACGACCACCTCAAGCACAAGCCCGTCATCACCTATTGCACGGGCGGCATCCGGTGCGAGGTGCTCTCGGTGCTCATGAAGAACCGCGGCTTCACAGAGGTCTACCAGCTCGACGGCGGCATCGTCCGTTACGGGGAGCGGTTCGGCAACTCGGGCCTGTGGCAGGGTGCGTTGACGGTCTTCGATGGGCGCTCGGTGGTCGACCTTGGCCCCGACCCGACGGTGATCGGACGCTGCCACCGCTGTGGCGCGGCGACCTCGCGGCTGCAGAATTGCAGCCACCCGCCGTGCCAGGAACGCCTTGTCACGTGCCCCGACTGCGCGGACGACCAGAACTGGTGCACGGCGCACGCGGTCCAGGGGCGGTAGGGCTGCCCAGCAGCTCAGCGGCGGTGGAACCACGCGTGGGCGACATTGACGCCCACGATGCCCAGCACGGCGAGCACCAGGGCGAACAGCGCCCCGTTGACGCCCAGGGTGATGGCGATGGGCACCATCATCACCACCGAGATGATGCCGAGCGCTGTCTGCTGACCACCCCCACGGGGTGCGGGCTGGGGCAGGTTGCGACGGGCCACCTCGGCCGCGGCGCGGGCGTTGATGGTGTGTTCGATACGCTCTGTGAAGCTGTCGATCAGGGCCAGCTCGTAGTCGGCGCCGAGGTCACGGCGGGTGCCAATGAGGGCCTCGACGTCCTCATGGCTGATCTGGTCGGGCTGCGATGGCCGCGGGCGCGGGCTCGGCTGCTGCGGCCGGATCTGGCGAAAGCCGTGCGGCGGTTGAGGGGGTGTGGACATGGCGGCCTCCTGTACCCGATCAGCCTATGCCTGCCGGGCGGGCCCCGCCTCCGGGGTTTCCCCGGCTGCACCCGGACCACGCGCAGCTCACCCGTCCCGCGAACCCCGCGACTCACGCGGCAGACCCACCAACGCCAGCACCAGTGCGCACGCCACCAGCGACGCCGTCATCAGCACCGTCCCGGGCCAGCCCCAGCGCGTCAGGAATCCCCCACCGAGCCAGCCGAACAGGCTCGACCCGGCGTAATAGCTCAGCGTGTACAACGCCGCCGACTGGGCCCGCCCGCCGGTGGCTGCCGCCGACGACCAGCCCGAGGCCACCGCGTGCGCCGCGAAGAACCCGCCCGTGAACACCAGCGTCGCCACCAGCAGCACCGGCAACGAGGCGACCAGCGTGGCCAGCACCCCGACCAGCATCACCACCACTGAGGCCAGCAGCACCGGACGACGCCCCTTCCGCGCGGCGAGGCGCCCTGCCTGCGGCGAGGTCCAGGTGCCCGCCAGGTAGGCCAGGAAGACCAATGCGGTCAACCACAGCGGCAGGTTGAACGGCGGCCCCGACAGGTGGAAGCCCAGGTAGTTGTACATCGCCACGAACCCGCCCATCAGCAGGAATGCCTGGGCATAGAGCACCACCAGCCGTGGCGACTTCACGTTGTCGACCACGTCGGTGACCCCGCGCCGCCACGTGGTCGTGCGCGGGGTGAACCGCTTCGCCGGCGGTGCCACCACCACGAACGCGATCGCACACAGCGTCGCCACGACGACCACGGCCAGCTGGCCGATGTGCCAGCCGAACTGCTCCCCCACCGGCGCGGCGATGATGCGTCCTGACAGCCCGCCGATCGTGTTGCCCGAGATGTAGCTGCCCGCCGCGATCGGTGCCGCCATCACGTGCACCTCTTCGGTCAGGTAGGCCAGGGCCAACGCCGGGATGCCGCCGAGCGCGAAACCTTCCGCGAACCGCAGCCCCAGCATCAGCGGCCATGCCGTCGACGCGTCCCCCAGCACGGCCGAGACCATGAACACACCCAGCCCGAACACACACGCGGCGACCAGCGCCACCCCCATGCACTGCCGCCGCCCCCAGCGGTCGCCGGCGTATGACCAGGGCAGCACCCCGACGGTCAGGCCCAGCGTGCCCATCGACACCACCAGCGAGGCCTCGTCCGGGCTCATGCCCCGCTCAGCCGCGATCAGCGGCAGCAGGCCCTGCGGCGAGTACAACTGCGAAAAGGCGGCGACCCCGGCCAGGAACAACGCAGCCATCAATCGGCGGTAGCCGGTGCTGCCCGGACGATGGCCGGCCCATCGGGCTGCCTGCCCGGCCGCGTGTCCCGCCCCCGTCTCATCCACGCCCGTGACCATACGCCCGACGACTGCACGCTGCACTACCCTCGTGTCCCATGGATCTGCCCGAGCCCACCCTGGTGACCCGCGCCCTGCGCCAGGGGATCAGCAATGACACACAGCACGGCGCCGTGGTGCCGCCGTGGTACCCGTCGACGAACTTCGCCTTCCCCGTGATCGGTGAAGAACCCGACTATGCCTATTCGCGCTCGGGCAACCCCACCCGCGACCTGTTCGGGCAGGCACTCGCCACCCTCGAGAAGGGTGCGGGCACCGTCATCACCAGCTCGGGCATGTCGGCGGCCACGCTCGCCATCATGGCGTTCGTGCCCGCCGCCGGCCGCGTGGTCGCGGCCCACGACCTGTACGGGGGCACGTGGCGGCTGCTTGACCGGCTGGGCGCTGACGGCAAGCTGCAGGTCGACTGGGTCGACCTGTCCGATCCGGATGCCGCCCGCGCCGCGCTCTCCACCCCGGCCGACCTGGTCTGGGTCGAAACGCCCTCGAACCCGCTGCTGCGCATCACCGACATCGCCGCCGTCGCCGAGCTCGGCCATGCCGCCGGCGCGGTGGTGCTCGCCGACAACACGTTCTGTTCGCCGCTGCTGCAACAACCCCTCACGCTGGGTGCCGACGTGGTGCTGCATTCCACCACCAAGTTCATCAATGGGCATTCCGATGTGATCGGCGGCGCCCTGGTAGCCGGCACCGACGAGCTGGCCGAGCAGCTGGACTGGTGGGCCAACACCACCGGCGTCGCCGGGTCGAGCTTCGACGCCTGGCTGCAACTGCGCGGGTTGCGCACCCTGGACGTGCGACTGCGCATGCACGAGGCCAATGCCCGGGCGGTGGTCGCGCTGCTCGTCGACCACCCGGCCGTGGCCAGGGTGCACTACCCCGGCCTGCCCGACCACCCGGGCCACGACATCGCCACCCGCCAGCAGCACGGCTTCGGCTCGTTGGTCAGCTTCGACCTGGCCGGCGGGCGGGCAGCTGCCGACGCGATGTGCCACGGCCTGGACTGGTTCGTGCTGGCCGAGTCACTGGGCGGGGTCGAGTCATTGATCGTGCACCCGTCCTCAATGACGCACGGCGCGATGAGCGACGATGCCAAGCAGCTCGCCGGCATCGGCGAGGGATTGCTGCGCCTGTCGATCGGCATCGAACAGACCAGTGACCTGGTCGCCGACCTGACGGCCGGGCTCGACCGGGCGGCCGCGACCACGGTCTGATCCCGTCTGACCACTGTCTGACTAGGGGTGACAGCGTTCGGCGCGCCCTGTCACAATGGGTCCGTGCCACGATTCCTCTCCGCCCAGCCCGACTCCCGGCTGATCGCCCTGCCCTGGGCGACGCCACTCGAGGCGTGGCCCACCGGCCTGCTCGTGGCACTGCCGCGGGGCATCTCGCGCCACGTGGTGCGCTTCATCCGCGTCGGTGACGACGTCTATGCCGCCAAAGAGGTCATCGAGCACCTCGCGCTGCACGAGTACCGGCTGCTGCACGACCTGCGCCGACTCGGCGCCCACGGCGTCGAACCACTCGCCGTCGTCAGCGGCCGCACCACCGCGACCGGTGAGGCGCTCGACCCGATACTGATCACCAAGCACTTGTCGTTCTCGTTGCCCTACCGGTCGCTGTTCCATTCCGGTGTGCGCCAAGAGACGGTGCTGCGCCTGATCGATGCGCTGGTCGTGCTGCTGGCCCAGTTGCACCTGTTCGGGTTCCTGTGGGGCGACGTGTCGCTGTCGAACGTGCTGTTCCGCCGCGACGCCGAGTCGTTCGCCGCGCACCTGGTCGACGCCGAGACCGGCGAACTGCACGATGTGCTCACCAAGGGCCAGCGCATGCACGACCTCACCATCGCCCGCACCAATCTGTTCGGCGAGTTCCTCGACCTCGAGGCGGGCGGCCTGCTCGATTCGTCCCTTGACCCGCTCGCCCTGGTCGACACCATCGAGAAGCGTTACGAAGAACTGTGGCGCGAGCTGACCGGTGCCGAATCGTTCCATGGCAGTGAGGTGGGGCGCATCGAGGGACGCGTGCGCCGGCTCAACGCCCTGGGCTTCGACGTCGCTGAACTCGACATCCGCACCTCGCCCACCGGTGACCAGATCCGGATCCAGCCCAAGGTCGTCGACCCGGGGCACCATTCGCGCCGGTTGCTGCGCCTGACGGGTCTGGATGCCGAAGAGAACCAGGCCCGGCGCATGCTCAACGACCTCGACACCTTCCGCGCCGCCCGCAACCTGGGCCACATGGACGAGGCAGTCGTGGCGCACAAGTGGCTCACCGAGGTCTACGAGCCCGTGGTCGCCGCCATTCCCCCCGAACTGCGCGGCAAGCGCGACAATGCCCAGTTCTTCCACGAGGTGCTCGACCACCGCTGGTACCAGTCCCAGGAGTTCCACCGCGAGGTCAGCACACACGAGGCCGCGCACAGCTATGTCGACCAGTACCTGCGCGCGCTGCCCGACGAGGCCGTCTCGCAGGAGTCAATGGTGCAGGTCACCCAGACCGGGATGACCCCGGTGAACCCGTATGACCCGTCGAAGGGCTTCGCCGAGGACACCGACGAGATGCCCATCTTCGACCCCTGGGAAGAGTCCGCCGAAGAGGTGGACCTGGCCAGCGCCAACACCTTCGACATCGCCGCACTGCGTGCGAAGGCCAAGGGCAACCAGCAGTAGGATCACAACTCGGTCACGGTGACCCGGTTGCGGGAATCAGCGCAGTGTGGTTCATCATTGACTGAGTTGGGTAGTGGATCGCTTGTCGTGATCCTTGCCGCATCCGCGGCTGCCCGCCGCCATGCGCCCCCGGGCGGATGACGGCGACACACCACACGCCGTCCGACGGGGCGGCGGAGAAGGGGCTTGTTGCCCCTGAAGAAAGGAACACCCATGTTCAAGCGTTGGACCAAGTCCATCGTGGCGCTCACCGCTGCCACCGCCCTGCTGCTCGCGGGTTGCGGTTCGGACAGCGCCAACACCGTTGGCGATGGCGCTGACAAGCCGATCACCATCGGCGTCGTCGGCGCCTCGCAGGAGCAGTGGACGATCTACAAGCAGAAGGCCGAGGCCGCTGGTATCAAGGTCGAGATCAAGGACTTCACCGACTACACCACCGAGAACCCGGCGGTGAAGGACGGCTCGCTCGACTCGAACCAGTTCCAGCACATCCTCTATCTGGCCCGCTACAACAAGGACCAGAACGCCGACCTCGTGCCGATCGCCTCGACCGCGATCTACCCACTGGGCCTGTACTCGAAGAAGCACACCAAGCTCGAGGACATCCCGCAGGGCGGCCAGATCGCCGTTCCCAATGACGAGACCAACAAGTCACGTGCACTGCATGTGCTGCAGCAGGCCGGCCTGCTCAAGCTCAAGGACGGCACCGGTGTGGTCGCCGCTGAAGAGGACATCGACCAGGCTGCCTCGAAGGTCAAGGTCTCGCCGATGGATGCCCAGCAGACCGTGACCTCGCTCTCGTCGATCGACGGTGCCGTGGTCAACAACGACTTCGTCAATGACGCGGGCCTCGACCCGAAGACGGCGCTCTACGCCGATGATGCGTCGTCGAAGGCGGCCGAGCCCTACATCAACATCTTCGTCGTGCGCAAGGCTGACGCCGAGAACGTCCAGCTGAAGAAGCTCGCTGAGCTCTTCGCCGACAAGGACGTTCAGGCCGCACTGCAGAAGGACTCCGGCAACTCCGCAGTGCTGGTGACCAAGACCCCTGCGGAACTGCAGCAGATCCTTGCTGACGTCACCGCGTCGCTCAAGTGAGCTCGAGCTCCTGATCCGACAAGGTCCCTGATGACGGAACCCATCATCACGCTTGACGGCGTGCACAAGCGCTTCGAGGCTGCCTCGGGCAATGTGCACGCCGTCAACGGCGTCAACCTCGACATCTACCCGGGCGAGATCTTCGGCGTCATCGGATTCTCGGGGGCCGGCAAGTCGACGCTGGTGCGCCTGATCAACGGCCTCGAGCCGACGACCTCGGGGCGCCTCACGGTCAACGGCCACGAGGTCTCGGCGCTGCGCGAGAAGCAATTGCTGCCCGTGCGCCATGACATCGGCATGATCTTCCAGCAGTTCAACCTGTTCTCGTCGAAGACCGTGGCCGACAACGTCGCCTACCCGTTGCACATCGTCAACGCCAAGAACAGGTCATGGGACAAGGCCGCCCGCGACGCGCGCGTCGCCGAACTGCTGGCCTTCGTCGGCCTGTCCGACAAGGCGAAGGCCTACCCCGCCCAGCTTTCCGGTGGCCAGAAGCAGCGCGTTGGCATCGCCCGCGCGCTGGCCGCCAACCCGCGCATCCTGCTCGCGGACGAGTGCACCTCGGCCCTCGACCCCCAGACGACCGACGAGGTGCTCGACCTGCTGCGCCGCGCGAACAGCGAACTCGGCGTGACCATCGTGATCATCACCCACGAGATGGACGTCGTGCGCAACCTGTGCCACCGCGTCGCGGTGATGGAGGCCGGCAAGGTGATCGAACAGGGTGAGGTCTATGACATCTTCAGCAACCCCACCCACCCGACCACCCGCCGGTTCGTGAACACATCCCTGAAGGACCGCCCGACCGAGAAGACGCTCGAACGGCTCTCGCACCACTACAGCGGACGACTCGTGACGGTCACGATCCGCGACCGCGACACGGGTGGCCGCACCGTCGTGCACACCCTCGACGAGGCCGGCGTGCGCGCCGACCTGGTCTATGGCTCGATCGTCGAGATCACCGACCGGCCCTATGGCTCGCTGACGTTCGCGCTCACCGGCACCGACGATGACATCGACCACGCCCTGGGCCTGCTGCGCGACTTCACCGATGTCGAGGAACATGACGCGGCCGGCTACCGGGAGGCCCAGCGATGAAGTTCGACTTCGCCACCAACGGCGACGTGTTCGTCGAGGCCATCTTCACCACCCTGTACATGGTGGCCGTGGCGCTCGGTGTGGGCGGTGTGATCGGTCTGGTCTTCGGTCTGGTGCTCTACCTGACCCGCAAGGGTGGCCTGCTGCAGCACGGTGTCGTGTTCAACGTGTTGAACGTGATCATCAACTTCTTCAGGCCGATCCCGTTCATCATCTTCGTGGCCGCGCTGGGCCCGTTGACGCTGGCCGTGGTGGGCACGAGCATCGGCACCAATGCCTTCCTCTTCCCGATGTGCATCATGGTCTCGATGGCCACGGCACGCCTCGTGGAACAGTCGCTGATCTCGATCGACCCCGGTGTGGTCGAGGCCGCCCGCTCGATGGGCGCCTCGACGTGGCGCATCGTGCGCACCGTGCTGATCCCCGAGGCGCTGGCGCCACTGATCCTGGGCTACACGTTCCTGTTCGTCGCGATCGTCGACATGTCGGCGCTGGCCGGCATCGTCGCGGGCGGCGGTCTGGGCGCCTTCGCCCTTTCGTACGGATACCAACGTTTCGACTGGGCGATCACCTGGATCACGGTGCTGGTGATCGTGGTGTTCGTGCAGATCGTCCAGTTCTTCGGCAACTGGTTGGCCCGCAAGTCCCAGCACCGCTGAGCCCGCTCGTCGTACTTTCGGCCGATCCGCACGGGTGCGCCCCTGCCTAGACTGTGACCATGGCGATGACCGCCCTCGAGTCGCTGTGGGACGAACCCCGCCCCGGCCCATCGCCCGCCCGCGTGTGGCGGGACTGGGTGCTGGTGGCCGCGGTGCTGATCTGGTCGGTCGTCGAGGTGGCGCTGCGCGAGGACGAGGCGTGGCGCCCGTTGGCATTCGGCGTCAGCATCGTGGTGGCAGTGTGCGTCTGGTGGCGGCGCACCCACCCCCTTGCCGCGGTCGCCGTCTCGTTCGGCACATTGGCCGCGTTCGACGTCGCCCGGCTGCTGTGGGTCGACGTGACCGCGCTCAACAGCGTGGCGGCGGTGCTGCTGCTGCCGTATGCCTTGTTCCGTTGGGGGTCAGGCCGTGAGGCCACGCTCGGCCTGGGGCTCATCCTTGCCTGGCTGGGCCTGACCCTGGTCGTCACCGATGTCAGCGAGCCGCTGGGCGTGGCCGAGGTGGTGGCCGGGTACGGGTTCTTCCTGTTCTCGGCCGCATTGGGCGCGTTGGTCCGCTACTACGCGGGGGCCCGCAGCCGCGACATCGACCAGGCGAAACTGCGCCAGCGCAATGACCTGGCACGCGAGCTGCACGACACGGTCGGCCACCACGTCTCGGCCATTGCCATCACGGCCCAGGCCGGACGCATCGCGGCAGCCACCGATCCGGGGCGTGCACTGACAGCCCTCGAGATCATCGAGCAATCAGCGACGCGCACGCTCGACGAGATGCGCGTCATGGTGGGGGCCCTGCGGGACGGCAGTGAACCTGACCTCGCCCCGCAGCCGGGCGTGGCCGACATCGCCCGCCTCGCCGCCACCGCTGCCGGGCCGCTGCGGGTCGACGTGCGCCTGTCCGGTGAGTTCGAGGGCCTCAACCCCTCGGTGGGCACCGCCCTCTACCGAATCACCCAGGAAGCGCTCACCAACGTGGGGCGGCACGCCAACCGGGCAACCAGGGTCACCATCGACATCAGCGACGAGGGCAGCCAGGTGCGCCTGACCGTGCACGATGATGGCGAAGTGGGCACCGCCGTCGGTACCGGTGGGGGTTACGGGTTGCTGGGGATGACCGAGCGGGCAACCGTGCTGGGCGGCAGCCTGCGTGCCGGACCCGCCACCCGGGGCGGTTGGACGGTCGACGCGGTACTTCCGAAACCCGTCGCACTTCCGAAACTCGGGTCATCCGCATGACGATCCGCATCCTCATCGCCGACGACCAGGACATCGTCCGCGCAGGACTCACCATGATCCTTGATGCCCAACCCGGCATCGAGGTCGTCGCCCGGGCCAGCACCGGACACGAGGCAGTCACACTGGCGCGCAGGCTGCGGCCCGACGTCTGCCTGCTCGACATCCGTATGCCCGGCCTCGACGGCATCGCCGCCACCCGCCTGCTCGCCGGCCCGGGCGTCGAGGACCCGCTGGCAGTCGTCGTCATCACCACCTTCGACCTCGATGAGTACGTGCACGGGGCACTCAAGGCCGGTGCACGCGGCTTTCTGCTCAAGGACGCCGGCCCGGCCCTGCTCACCCAGGCCATCCATGCGGCCGCCCAGGGCGACGCCCTGATTGCCCCGAGCATCACCGCGCGGCTGCTCGCTGCCTTCGCCCGCAGCGACGCCGCAGCACCGCCCGTCCAGCCCCTTGAACCGCTGACCAGTCGCGAGGAGCAGGTGCTGATCCCGGTGGCCCGGGGCTGGACCAACACTGAGATCGCCGACGACCTGCACATCAGCCTCAGCACCGTCAAGACCCACCTCGCAGCCCTGATGCGCAAGCTCAACGCCCGCAACAGGGTCGAGATCGCCATGTGGGCCTACGAGACCGGGCGTATCAGGACGTGATCACCGCCGAACCACCAGCCGAAAGGATGAGGACCAGCCGTGCCGATGGCCGGGTGCGACCGGACTCCGGGGCTGATGTGCACGGCCCCCGGGCGCAGGGATCGTGGATGCATGATGAACACACCCCCCACCGCAACCACCACCGCCGCCGACACCATCGCCGCCGACACCATCGCCCCGCCGCAGCAGACAATCCCGCTGCAGGCCAAGCTCGCTGCCGCGTGGGCGAGCTTCATGTTCTTCTACATCTACGTCGACATCCTCGCGTTGTACAAGCCCGGTGTCGTCGATGACATCCTCGCCGGCATCGTCTGGCAGTTCGACATCACCCAGACCTGGGCGATCACGGCGCTGACGCTGCTGGCGGTCCCCATCCTGATGGTCTGGCTGTCGCTCACACTGCCGGTCAGGGCCAACCGCATCGCCAACCTCGTGGTCGGCTCGATCCAGATTCCCTTCGCGGCATTCAACGCAGTGGGCGAACTCGGACAGCCCTGGATGTACTTCTACCTGCTCGGCGTCGCGCTGGAACTCATGCTGCTGGCCTTCATCCTGCGCTCCGCCTGGGCATGGCCGCGACAGTCTGGCCCTAGACTGGCACGGTGAACTTCCGACTGTACGATTCGGCATCCGGCCAGGTGCATGACTTCCGACCCCTCGTCGAGGGCAAGGTCTCGATCTACCACTGCGGCCTGACCGTGCAGTCCTCGCCCCATCTGGGCCACATTCGCAAAGAGGTCGTCTTCGACGTGCTGCGTCGGTGGCTGACCCAGTCGGGCCACGACGTCACCGTCGTCGCCAATGTGACCGACATCGACGACAAGATCCTGGCCAAGTCGGCCGAGCGGGGTGTGCCCTGGTGGGCACACGCGTACGAGTTCGAGAACGAACTGCACGCCGCATACGCCTCGCTCGGCTGCCTGCCGCCGACCTATGAGCCGCGCGCCACCGGGCACATCCCCGAGATGGTCGAGCTCATCGAGACGCTCATCGAGCGTGGCCACGCCTATGCCGCCCCCGATGAGTCGGGCGATGTGTACTTCGACGTGAAGTCGTGGCCGCGCTATGGCGAGTTGTCGCACCAGAAGGTCGACGACATGGAGGATGCGGCCGACGCCGACCCCCGCGGCAAGCGTGACCCGCGCGACTTCGCCCTGTGGAAGGGCTGGAAGACCACCGAGCCCGAGACCGCCTGCTGGTCCAGCCCGTGGGGGCGCGGTCGTCCGGGTTGGCACATCGAATGCTCGGCGATGGCGGGCAAATACCTGGGCGATGCCTTCGACATCCACGGTGGGGGCATCGACCTGCGCTTTCCGCACCACGAGAACGAGCTCGCCCAGTCGCAGGCTGTGGGTCGTCCGTTCGCCACGTACTGGATGCACAACGCCTGGGTCACGATGGCCGGCGAGAAGATGAGCAAGTCGCTCGGCAACACCGCGAAGGTCACCGAGGTCACCCAGCAGTACGACCCGCGCGCCGTCCGATTCTTCCTGCTCGCGCCGCACTACCGATCGATGATCGAGTTCTCACCCTCGGACGAGGCCACCCGCGGTTCACTTGACGAGGCCACGAAGGCCATCGAGCGCATCGACTCGTTCCTGGCCCGGGCGGCCGAGGTGCTCGGCGAGGGCACTGCGGGCACTGGCAACGACACCCCCCAGTGGGACGCGTTCACGTCCTCCATGGACGACGACCTGGGCACGCCCGGTGCCGTGGCGGCCCTGTTCACCGCCGTGACCGAGGGCAACAAGGCGATCACCGCGGGTGACGCGCAGGCGGTGGCCGACCATGCCGCGACCGTGCGGCGCATGCTCGACGTGTTCGGGCTCAACCCCGACGCCCCGGAATGGGCACACCTGAAGGCGGCGTCATCCAGCGACCTCGAGCCGGTGGTCGACGGGCTCGTGACCGCGCTGCTCGACCAGCGCGCCGACGCGCGGGCCCGCAAGGACTGGGCGGCGGCCGACAGCATCCGTGACACCCTGGCCGGGCTTGGCCTCAAGATCACCGACACCCCGCAGGGTGCGCGGTGGGAACTGGAGAACTGACACATGGCCGGAAACAGCCAACGCCGCGGCGCAACCACCAAGGGCAAGGGCCGCACGGCCGGATCGGGCGGGCGCGTGCGCCGCGGCCTCGAGGGCAAGGGCCCGACCCCCAAGGCCGAGGAGCGCACCTACCACAAGGCCTACAAGGCCAAGCAGGCTGCGGCCAAGCGGGCCACCGGCCGTCCGGCACGCACCACTTCCGGCGGCAAGGGCCGCCCCGGCGCCGGCCCGGAATGGGTCGCGGGCCGCAACCCTGTGCTCGAGGCGCTGCAGGCCGGGCTGCCCGTCAAGACTGCCTACATCGCCGACGGCGCCGAGCGTGACGACCGACTGCGTGACATCCTCAAGTTCGCGGCTGAACACACCATCCCGATGATGCAGGTGCACCGCCTCGAGCTCGACCGGCTGACCGGCGGCGCACTGCACCAGGGCGTGGCGCTGCAGCTGCCCAACTACGAGTACGCCCACCCCGACGACGTGCTCGCCGATGCGCTGGACGACGAGGGCTCCGAAGCACTGGTCGTGTTCCTCGACCAGATCACCGACCCGCGCAACCTCGGGGCGGTGATCCGCTCGGCGGCAGCATTCGGTGCGCACGGCGTGGTCATTCCCGAACGCCGCTCGGCATCGATGACCGCGGCCGCGTGGAAGACGTCGGCGGGTGCCGCCGCGCGCATCCCCGTGGCGATGGCCACCAACCTGAACCGGGCCCTCGAGACCTACGCCAAGGCCGGCTTCACGATCGTCGGCCTGGCCGGTGAAGGTGACGTCGACGTCGCAGGCATCCCCGGGGTGGACGGCCCCCTGGTGGTGGTGATCGGGTCTGAGGGTGAGGGCCTGTCGCGGCTGGTGCGTGAGCACTGCGACCACCTCGTCTCGATCCCGATCAGCAGCGACGTCGAATCGCTGAACGCCTCGGTCGCGGCGTCGATCGCGCTGTACGAGATCAACCGCTGCCGCGGCTGACGCCGGTCGGGGTTCACACCCCCGCGTGCTGGGCCTCGAGTGCGGACACCTGCTCGACGTCGGCACTGGGCATCGCCTGCGGCTTCGGCGCGGGTGCGGGCAATTGGCGGGCGGCGTCGGCTTGCCCCAGCTCCATGGCCCGGTCGAGCCACGCCTGTCGCTGCTCGGGCGTCGTCCACCGCACGCCCCCGAACCGGGTGACCCGCACGGGGGCGATGCCGCAGAAGCCCAGCACGTGGTTCTTGAGCATGCGGGCCGCGTGGTCACCGGTCGGGCGCAGCAGCCAGGCGGGAGTGTCCGAGGTGATCAGCACGCGACCGCGTCGTCCTGACAGCAGCCCCTCGGGGGCACCACCCGGCAGCCCGAGCGGCAGCTTGTTGTAGCGGTAGGCCCAGCCCGGGGTGAAGACCCGGTCGAAGAAGCCCTTCAGCATGGGCGGGATCGATGACCACCAGGTCGGGGTGACCACGACGATGCGTGCGGCCCCCTCGATCAGTTCACGCGCGCGCAGCACATCGGGCTCATCGCGCTGGGTGCGGGTCATGCCATGGGCCAGGTCGGCAGCGAAGTCCAGGTCGCGCACGGCGAGCAGCATGGCGTCGGGGTTGCCGGCGTGGTAGCTGCGGGCGAGCGCCGCGCAGAGGGAGTCCGGGTTCGGGTGGCCGTCGATGATGAGCGTGGTCATGGTCAGTTCTCCTCGGGCGAGATCGTGCAACATGTTGGCACTGTCAAGAATGTGGGCATTGCCCAGATGTGCGCACGACCAGCTTCGCCTAGGATGTTGCGGGTGTCAAGATCCAGCTACCACCACGGTGACCTTGCCCACGCACTCGAAGTCGCGGCGATGGAATTGCTCGACGAGCAACCCGCCCAGGCGATCAGCCTGCGCGAGGTGGCCCGCCGCGCCGGCGTGAGCCACAACGCGCCGTACCACCACTTCGGCGATCGCACCCAGTTGCTGAAGGTGCTGGCGGAACGGTCGATGGCCGACCTGCTGGCCCGGCAGCTGCGGGTCGCCGACGCCCACCCCGACCCACGCGCCGGGGCCCGCGCGGTGGCCGAGGACTACGTGGACTTCGCCCTGACCCGCCCCCATGCCTTCGCTGCCATCTATGACCCGACCATCTGCGTGCCGGGCCGGCCCACCGAGACGATGGCGCCGCTGATCGCCCGCGAGGAACAACTGGTCGCCGACATTGCCCGGGCACTGCACCCGGCATACTCCCCCGACCAGGTCGAGGCCTCGGCGTCTGCGATGTGGGGTGCGGCGCACGGCATTGCCGAGTTGGGACGAGCCGGGCACCTCACCCGCGAGCAATGCATGGCGTCCATCGCCGTGCTGTTTGGCTGACCACCCCCAAATCAGGCGAGCGCCGGCCCGCCGCAGCGCGGTAGATTGACCCCACACAACCACTCCCGAGGAGCACCCGTGTCGAACGTGAATGCTGAATTGGCCAGCGCCTACAAGACCATCCTTGACGTCGTCGGCCGCACCGAGCCGCGCATCGCAGATGCCACCCGCCAGGAACTGACCGACCAGCGAGGTTCGCTGAAGCTGATCGCTTCTGAGAACTACGCGTCGCTGCCGGTGCTCGCCACCATGGGCACGTGGCTCAGCGACAAGTACGCCGAGGGAACCGTCGGCCACCGCTTCTATGCCGGTTGCCAGAACGTCGACACCGTTGAGTCGGTCGCTGCCGAGCATGCCCGCGAACTGTTCGGCGCCGAATACGCCTATGTGCAGCCCCACTCGGGCATCGACGCCAATCTCGTGGCCTACTGGGCGATCCTGGCCAACCGGGTCGAGTCCCCCGCCCTCGAGCAGGTCGGCGCCAAGACGGTGAACGACCTCACCGAAGAGGACTGGGAGGCCCTGCGCCGTGCCTTCGGCGAACAGCGCATCATGGGCATGTCGCTCGATGCCGGCGGCCACCTCACCCACGGCTTCCGCCACAACATCTCGGGCAAGATGTTCCACCAGCGCTCCTACGGCACCGACCCCGAGACCGGCCTGATCGACTACGACGCCCTGGCTGCCTCGGCCAAGGAGTTCAAGCCGCTCATCCTGGTTGCCGGCTATTCGGCCTATCCCCGCCGCGTGAACTTCGCCAGGATGCGTGAGATCGCCGATTCCGTCGGCGCCGTGCTGATGGTCGACATGGCGCACTTCGCCGGCCTGGTCGCGGGCAAGGTGTTCACCGGGGACGAGAACCCGGTGCCGCACGCCCACGTCGTCACCACCACCACCCACAAGTCGCTCCGCGGCCCCCGCGGCGGCATGGTGCTCGCCACCAAGGAGTTCGCGGCCGACATCGACCGCGGCTGCCCCATGGTGCTCGGCGGCCCGCTGGCCCACATGATGGCCGCCAAGGCCGTGGCGCTGGCCGAGGCCCGCACGACCGAGTTCCAGACCTATGCCCAGAACGTGGCTGACAATGCCAAGGCGCTGGCGGACGGCTTCCTCAAGCGCGGCACCCGCCTGGTCACCGGCGGCACCGACAACCACCTGGTGCTGCTGGACGTCACCAGCTACGGTCTGACCGGTCGCCAGGCAGAGTCGGCCCTGATCGATGCCGGTGTGATCTCGAACCGCAACTCGATCCCGCAGGACCCGAATGGAGCCTGGTACACCAGCGGCGTCCGTCTGGGCACCCCGGCCCTGACCAGCCGTGGCTTCGGCGCCGATGACTTCGACCGCGTGGCCGAGCTCATCGTCGACGTGCTGTCGAACACCACCCCGGCCGCCACCTCGACCGGCGCACCGGGCAAGGCCAAGTATGTGCTCGCCGATGGGGTTGCCGACCGGACGAAGGCTGCCGCCGCCGAGCTGCTCGACGCGCACCCGCTGTACCCGGGCCTCGAGCTCTGAGGGGCTGCCGCCTGCCGGTTTGCCCCTGAACGCAACAGTTGCCCTGGCTCCGGAGCCAGGGCAAATGTTTCGTTCAGGGGCAGTGAGGGGTTTGACCCCGCGGGGGGTGCAGGGGGCCTCCCCCGCAGGCAGTTCAGCGCGGGGGGTGCAGGGGGTCCTCCCCCGCAGGCAGTTCAGCGCGAGAACAACCTGCCCTGGACGGCGGTGATGAACGCGTCCAGCGACGCCGGCAGGTGGTGCAGGTGCCAGTCGGCGGGCGCGTGGTACCAGTCGAGCTTCGTCGAGTCGGCCTCGTCGTCCCCGTCGGCCGCAACCAACGCCTGGATCCAGCGGTCCTTGCCGCCGAGCACGACCGCATAGGGCAGCAGCTGTGAGATCTCGCTGAGTTCACGACCCTTCGGCATCTGGTCGGTGCGGTGGTGCTGCAGCAGCGAGGCGAAGCCGTGCAGACCGGCCAGCAGCTCTGAACCGCGGGCCGAGCGGCGCGGCATCTGCTGTGAGACCCACAGCAGCCCGACCGCGATGACCACCAGCGCCAGTCCCACCAGCCCGTACTCGGTGAAGGCCACCAACAGTCCCAGCACCACGAGCGCCACGACCAGGGCGATCCAACCGGCCATCACGAAGGTGTTGCGCGCGGTGTCGGGGCGCTTGTCGAACCAGCCGCTGGCCACGACGTCGTCGTACAGCTCATCCTGCACCGTGTCGACGACGGGGCCGACGGCCTCGGCGATGCCCGAGACCTTGATGGGGTCCCCTTCGGCGGGCGCCACGGCGTCCAGCAATGTCTTTTCATAGGGCCGCAGCTCGCCCGTACCCCCGCCGAGCCTGGTGAACGACCAGTCCATCGGCGCGTGCTCGCCGACGGGCAGCTGCACGATGCGCAGGTGACCCCGCACCGCCAGGTCGAGCAGGGTGCCGGTCACGTCAACGGGGTCGACCCGTTCGTCGGCAACCGTGCCGATCTGACCGGGGCGCACATCGGTGACCATCGCGAACTCCGACTCACCCTCGGCCACCGGGCTGAACTCGGCGATCATCGTCGGGTGGTTCATGGCAGCGACGTCACGACCGGCGCGCCGGTGCAGGCCCCACAGCGCCAGGCCACCGAGCAGCAGTGCGCCCAGCGCGGCCAGCGCGGTGGGCCAGCTGACGGTGAAGGCCCTGTCCAAGCTCCAGTCGTGGCCGATCTTCTCGTTGGCGGCCAGCGCGCTCGCCGGGGTGATGAAGGTCAGCATGACGACCTCACCTGCGCCGCGGGGCCCGTCGTTGAAGGTTGGCATCGGCGCATCGTGGGTTCCGGCCTGCCAGTTGGTGCAGGCACCGGGAGCAACCGGGTTGCCCGCACGGCAGTCGATCCACGAGGTCGGCGCCGCTGAGGCGATGGTGCCGCTGACCTCTTCGACACCGACGCTGAGGCCCTGCAGGAAATACCAGGCGAACGTCGTGGTGGCCTCATGCTGGTCGGCCTTCGGGTTGGCGTGCACCGCGCCCACCACCGAATAGCTGATGACGATCGGCTTGCCCGCCGCCTTGGCGGTGTCGATGGTGATGATCTTCTGCCGGTCCTCATCGGTGACGCTGGCACCCAGGTCGGTGCCCTCGGCGGTGGCCTTGAGCCCGGTGATCTCGTACTCGTAATAGCTCGACGTGCCGGCAGAACGCCGCGTGTCAAACTTCTGGACGAGCTGTGCAGGCGGCGCATCCCCGAGCGTGACGGTGGCCTCAACGCTCAGGGTGCCGAACGGATCGAGCTTCGCGTCCACTGCATACGACTTGGCGGTATCGGCAGCATGGGCGGACAGTGCGGCGGGACCGAGCAGCAGCGCAAGGCCCAGGGCAAGGGCCGTGAGCACGCGCGGCAGCGTCGACGGCCGCGTGTGGGTCGAGGGGTTGGACATGTGTCGCCTTCCTGCGGGTGGAGAATGACGTGCGCTGTCGGCCACTATTCCACAGCAGCGGCTCTATCGGCAGACCCCCTGCGTCACCTATGGTTACCGTGTTATGGATTGGCCCCGGGTGTCCCCACCCAGGCATCGGCCGCTCCGCCGTCCCCTCACCAGCTGGAGTCCACGTGTCAGTTCAGCATCCATCCCCTTGGCCGGGGCAGCGCCCCCAGCACCCCGGGCAGCCGCAGTGGGGCAACCCGCAGTGGGGCAACCCGCAGCGGGGTCAGCAGCAGTTCAGCCAACCGCAGTTCGGCCAACCGCAGCGCCCCCAGCAGCAGTGGGGACAGCCGCAGTGGGGCCCGCCCCAACAACAGCTCCAGCCCGGCGGTTGGCGACCCCAGCAGCAGCCACCGCAGAAGAAGTCGGTGCTTCCGGTGGTGATTGTCTGCGTCGTCGCCCTCGTGGCCGTGCTGGGTGTCACCGCACTGCTGTCAGACAGGGGCGGCGACGGGCCGGTCGTCAACCCCCAGCGCACCTACAAGAACGAGGACTACAAGGTCCCGACCGCCCCGGACAGCCCGCCCCCGTTTCCCCGGATCACCTACGGCGATGTCGAGGACGTGTTGCTGAGGAACAAGCTCTACGACCAGGAACTGCCGGTGCCGGTGCGTTGCGAGCTCACTGCTGCGCCGGCCCCCGGGCTTGCCGCCGACCCCGAAGCGCTGATGCAGCGCCTCGACGCCACGCTCGATTGCCTGCTGCGGGTCTGGGGGCCGAGCATCGAGGCGGCCGGATACACCGTGGTGCGCCCCAAGCTCTTCGTCTATGACAGCCCCATGCAGAACGGTTGCGGCAAGACCGAGATGGGAAATGCCCAGTACTGCGGCGCGAAGGACGACCAGAACATCTACTTCGCCACCGACCTGCCCACGATCTTCCCCGAGCAGGTGGCCACTGGCCCCTGGGTGTTCGAGGCCGTGATGGCCCACGAGTTCGCCCACGCGCTCCAGGGCCGCGCCGCCATCCTGCTGGCGCGCGGCGCCAAGTATGAACAGGCCGAGACCAAAACCGCACAGACTTTCCAGGTGAAGCGCACCGAGGCCCAGGCCGACTGCTTCAGCGGGGCCTTCTTCCGCTCGGTCGAGCAGTCGCTGAATCTTGGCGCCGAGGGCAAGACCACGGTGCTCAACGTGTTCGGCAACCTGGGACGTTCCACGCCCACCCCCGAGAGCACCCACCCCTACCAACAGAACCGTCGGATGTGGGCGACCCGAGGCTGGGACTCCACTCCCCTGGGCGTGTGTGGCACCTGGGCGGCCACCGACGATGAGGTGATCTGACCGCGGGTTACTGTGGAAAGGTGACCAGCAACCACGAGCCACCCCGACCCGCCGACGAAACGGTGCGACGCGCCAGTGGCAGCGCCGCCACGGGGCGCCAGTCGAGCGGTTTCGGCACGCAGTCCCAGTGGCGGCGTCAGCCACCAGCCGGCTGGACGCCTGGGCAGGCGCAGCCGGGACCCGTGGGGCAGCCCGTGCACGCTTCGTTGCAGCAGCAGCCGCAGCTGCGCCCCGATTTCGCGCCCGGCCAGCAGGCCCCGCAGTTCGGCCAGCAGGCCCCGCAGTTCGGCCAGCCGGCCCCGCAGTTCGGCCCGCCCCAGCCCTACGGCCAGCAGCCCCAGCCCTACGGCCAGCAGCCCCCGCAGTACGGCCAGCCCCAGCCCTACGGCCAACCCCAGCCCTACGGCAAGCAGCCCCAGCCCTACGGCCAGCAGCCCCAGCCCTACGGCCAGTACGGCCAGCCCCGGCCCTATGGCGGCGCCCCCTACCACGGCTACCAACCCCAGCAGCAACCCCGGAAGAAGTCGGTGCTGCCGGTTGTCATCGTCTGCGTCGTGGCACTGGTCGCGGTGCTCGGTGGCGTGTCCTACCTGCAGAATCGCGGCGGCACCGAGACCACCGGTGGCTACAAGAACGAGGACTACCAACTGCCGGTCGTCGCCGGCAAGGCCCCGGCGATGCCGAGCCCCCCGTCGTCCGAAGTCGACACCTGGCTCGAGAAGAACAAGTTCTATGAGGTCACCGTCAACACGCCGGTGCGCTGTGACATCAAACCCTTCGACTGGGCAGCCGCCTCGGACGAGGAGTGGAAGACGAACCTCAACGCGCAGCTCGACTGCCTGCTGCGGGTGTGGGGGCCCGCGATCGAAGCGGCCGGCTACACCGCGACCCGCCCGAATGTGTACGTCATGGACACACCGAAGCAGACCGCGTGCGGCAAGATGCAGATGAAGAACGCGATGTTCTGCGGCAATGACCAGAACCTGTATTTCGCGAGCGACGTGCACACCATCTTTCCCAGCGACCTGCGGGGCAAGGCATGGGTTGTCGAATCGGTGATGGCCCATGAATTCGGCCACGCCATCCAGGGGCGCACGGGCATCATCCCGGCGCGCAATGCCGCCGTGAAGCCGCTGAAGGAAAAGGCGGACGCCTACCGCTACGTGCGCCGCAACGAGGCCCAGGCCGACTGCCTCGCCACGATGTTCTGGAACGCCACCCAGCAGTCAATCGGGCTCACCGATGACGACAAGAGCACCATCGTGCGCAGCTTCGAGGCGATCGGCTCTGACCGCGACGGCAAGGACCGGCTCAGCACCCATCCCAAGATGGCGACCCGCAAGAACTGGGCGCAGACCGGTCTGGCCCACACCACCGTCGGGTCGTGCAACTCCTACACCGTGCCCGACGACCAGGTGGCGTGATCACCCCCTCGTCCTGATCCTCAGCCTGCCAGCGGCACGACCAGCGCAGACGCCACCGCCGCCACACCCTCGCCCCGGCCGGTGAGCCCGAGCGCGTCGGTCGTGGTGGCGGACACGCTCACGGGGCAGCCCAACGCCTCGGCCATCACCTGCTGCGCTTCGTCCCTGCGACCCGCCATGCGGGGGCGGTTGCCGATCACCTGCACCGACACATTGCCGAGTTCGAACCCCGCTGCGCGCACGCGCCGGGCGGTCTCGGCCAGGAAAGCCACCCCTGCCGCGCCGGACCATTCCGGGTTCGAGGTGCCGAAGTTGCTGCCCAGGTCACCCAACCCGGACGCCGCCAGCAATGCATCACAGGCGGCATGACAGGCGACGTCGCCGTCCGAATGGCCCGACAGGCCGGCAGGTTCGTCCGGGAAGAACAGGCCAGCACAGTGCATGGGCACGCCGGGTTCCAGCCGGTGCACGTCGACCCCGATGCCGGTGCGGGGCAGCCCGGTCACCGGTCGCGCTTCCACAGCCGCTGGATGCGCTTGCCCGAGTGGTGCCCGAACGAGGCCCGTACTTTCCACAGCGCCTTGGCCACGGTGAAATCTGCTGGCTCGGTGATCTTCATGCCCATGTGTGACCCGGGCACGATCACCACCGTGTGGCCCAGGGCCTCGACGATCGAGGCGTCGTCGGTGAAGGGCTCACCGCTGCCGGCAGCGTGGTTGTGGGCCTTCGCGACGATGTCGAGCGCGAAGCCCTGCGGGGTCTGGACGGCGCGCAGTCGCTCACGGTCGACCACGGTGCTCGACTGCTCGTCCTCACTGATCATCCGGATCGTGTCGCGCACCGGCACGGCCGGCAGCACCGCTGCCGCGCCACCGCGCACGTGGTTGATGACGTCCTCGACCACATAGGCGGGCACCATCGGGCGCACGGCATCGTGGATCAGCACGACCCCTGCCCGGCCCAGCACCGGGTCGGCCTGCACCGCCTTGAGCCCGTTGTGCACCGATTGCTGTCGGTTGGCCCCACCCGTGGTGATCGTGATGGGGATCGGGGAGCCCGCCAGGTGGGCCCGCACCTGCCCTTCGAGGTCAGGCTTGACCACCACCACGGCATGGGTGCAGCCACCGGCCGCCATCGCCTCGACCGACATGTAGATCACGGCCCGGTTGGTGAGCTTGAGCATGGTCTTCGGGGTCGGGCCGCCGTAACGGGTGCCCAGCCCGGCGGCCACGATGATGGCGACAACGGGTTCTTTCTGCACGCGCCGATTATTCCACCGGACGACGCCCGCGCGGGCATGGCAGCGCCACGGGGACGCGTGGCGGCGCCACCGGACCCGGGTGGCGGCAGTGAAGAACCCGCCCCGCTCGCGATCTGCGAGGCGGGACGGGTTCGTAGAATTCCAGCTATTGGTGTGCGAACCGCTGCCAGGAGTACCTGGTCAGGAGGCGAGCACCTCGTCGAGCAGCACTTCTGCGCGCTCTTCCTCAACCTTCTCGGCGAGTGCGAGTTCCGAGACGAGGATCTGGCGAGCCTTCGCCAGCATCCGCTTCTCACCCGCGGACAGCCCGCGGTCCTTCTCACGCCGCCAGAGGTCGCGGACGACCTCAGCCACCTTGAGCACGTTGCCCGAGTGCAGCTTCTCGAGATTTGCCTTGTACCGACGCGACCAGTTGGTCGGTTCCTCCGCATGGGGCGCACGAAGCACGCTGAACACGCGCTCGAGACCTTGTGCATCAACGACGTCGCGGACACCCACGAGGTCGAGGTTGCAAGCGGGGACACGCACCACCAGGTCGTTCTGACCGATGATCCTCAGTACAAGGTAGAGCTTGTCCTCCCCCTTGATCTGGCGGGTTTCAATGTCTTCGATGACTGCCGCCCCATGATTGGGATAGACCACCGTTTCGCCGACCGTGAACGTCATGAGCTAATACCCCTTTCGGGTGCCAATTCTAGCACGACTCGCCGGAGTAGTCCCATCTGTTCGCGCTAGCCAGACGCCACTGGCACCCTTGACACGGCCGCACTTGTGTGCCCCCGCCCAGACCCGCAAACCGTCCACCTGAGTGCCGGGCGTGCCCAAGCAGCGGTGTTTTCGCTAGTCTACCCGTGACGCGGCGTCGCCGGTCGCTGCCCCTGCGCGAGCGGGGCACCGCACGAGAGGGAGTTGCACATGGTCACCACACGTATCCGCACCGTCGCGGCTGCGGCGAGCCTGGCTGCGGTCGTCGCCCTGGGTGGCTGCGTCAGCACCTTCACGGCCCAGCCGTACACCCCCGGGGTGGGTGTGAATGCCGACGCCGGCCAGGTGAAGGCCCGCGCCCTGGTGCTGGTGCTCGACGGCCAGAGTGCCCACCTGACGGGTTCGATCGTCAGCACCGAGGCCGACACGCTCACCTCGGTCAAGGGCACGGCGCAGGATTCGTCCTTCAACGACCTCGGCGCGCTGACCTTCCCTGACGCGCGGGTGGCGATCCCGTCGAACAAGCTGGTGCCGCTCACGCCGCAGAACCTCGTGGCCACCTCGCCCGACCTGAAGGCTGGACTCACCGCCAAGCTCACCCTGACGTTCGACAAGAGCGGCACCACGACCGTGGTCGTGCCGATCGTCTCAAACGAGAACCCCGACTACACCCCGCAGCCGACCAACTCCTGAGCTGGTCGGCACCCCCCTTGGGCCTCAGCCCTCGAACTTGTAGCCCAACCCCCGCACGGTGACCACGAGCACCGGGTTGGCCGGGTCATCCTCGATCTTTGAGCGCAGCCGCTTGATGTGCACGTCGAGGGTCTTGGTGTCACCGACGTAGTCGGCCCCCCAGATGCGATCAATGAGTTGGCCGCGGGTCATCACGCGTCCGGCATTGCGCAGCAGCAGTTCGAGCAGTTCGAACTCCTTCAGCGCCAGGCGCACCGGCGAGCCGTTGACCGACACCTCGTGGCGTTCCACGTCGACGCGCACACCGTTGCCCTCGACGACATCCGGGGCCAGGTCGGAATCGGTGCCGCGGCGCAGCACCGCACGGATGCGGGCCACCAGCTCGCGGTGGCTGAACGGCTTGGTGACGTAGTCATCGGCGCCGAGTTCGAGACCCACGACCTTGTCGACCTCGGAGTCGCGGGCGGTGACCATGATCACGGCGACGTTGCGTCGTTGGCGCAGCAACCTGCACACCTCGGTGCCCGGCATACCGGGCATCATCAGGTCGAGCAGCACCAGGTCGGCGCCGTTGCGGTCGAACTCCGCGAGGCCGGTGGCACCATCCTCGGCCTCGGCCACCTCGAAGCCCTCACGCCTCAGCATGAAGGCGGTCGCCTCGCGGTACGACTGCTCGTCCTCGATGATCAGGATCCTGGCCATTCCTTCTCCCCTTGCCGCGCTCAACCGCGGGGCGCCACGGTGGCGCCCCGGCGTTCGTCGGCCTCTGCGGTGACATACGGCAGCCGCAACGTGAACGTGGAGCCCTGCCCC
Organism: Aestuariimicrobium sp. G57; assembly: GCF_050110855.1. Classification (NCBI taxonomy): domain Bacteria; kingdom Bacillati; phylum Actinomycetota; class Actinomycetes; order Propionibacteriales; family Propionibacteriaceae; genus Aestuariimicrobium; species Aestuariimicrobium sp. G57. Next base: position 362,224 of record NZ_JBNINW010000003.1, read on the forward strand.
GGCAGGCTCCAGACGTTCACGGTACCGCCATGGATCGCCGCGATGTGCTTCACGATGGACAATCCGAGGCCCGTGCCGCCGCTACGGCGCGACCGGGCGTAGTCGACGCGGTAGAACCGCTCGAAGATGCGCTGCTGTTCCTCGGGCTTGATACCGATGCCGTTGTCAGCGACCGCGATCTCGACGTAGTCGTCGCCCGAATCGCTGACCTTGCGGTAGCTGATGGCCACCCGACTGCCCTCATCGGAATACACGATGCCGTTCTGCAACAGGTTGGCCACGGCATCGGTGATGCGCACAGGATCGCACTCGACCTCGAGTTCCACGTCGCCGGTGGTCGCGATGCTCACGTGGCGCTGCACCGCCAGTTCGCGGGAACGGTCAATCGCGGCCTCGACAATGTCTGCCACGGGCACCAGGTCGCGCCCGATCTGCGGGTCGCTCGACTGCAGCCGCGACAACTCGATGATCTGGCTGACCAGGTCGGCAAGGCGGTTCGACTCCTTCGACAGTCGCGCAGCAAAGTGCTGCACCGCCTCGGGATCGTCGGCGGCCTCGCCCACGGCCTCGGCCAGCAGCGCGATCGCGCCAATGGGCGTCTTGAGCTCGTGCGAGACATTGGCCACGAAGTCGCGACGGGTTTCATCGACGCGCAGCAGTGGCGTGCGGTCCTCGATCAGCACGACCACGACTCCCCCACCCAACGGCGCCACGCGCACGGTCAGGTGCAGCACCGGGGCACCGGCACCCCGGCTGAGTTCGAGGTCGGTGGTCGCCGCAGTTGCGGACGCACGGCAGGCACGCACCAGTTCGAGCACCTGGGGCTGGGCGATGCGGTCGCCCTTCACCAGCCCGTTCGAGCGCGCCGCGGCATTGGACTGGATGACCTCGTCATGCGGCCCCACCGCCATGCCGCCGGACTTGAGCATGCCGATCATGGCGATGAGTTGTGGGTGCACTTCGCCATAGCGGGCCACAGTCGCCCGCCGGGCCCTGCTGCGCCGTACCCCTGCGACGATGGCCCAGGTGCCGAAGCCCACGATGAGTCCGATGCCGAGCCCGAGCCAGAAGTTCACGGGCACAGTGTATTGCCGAAGACCCACTGCGCGGACCGACTGATTCCGTCCGGGTCGCCGGCCACGAGCACGGCGCACGCGCCCACAGCCCACTGATTCAGGTGTTGTTCACCATCCGTTCACCGTGGCAGCACCACGGCGACGCCGGACCCCCATAGGTTTGGCCACAGTCTGCCCCTGCGTCCCCTGGGGCCGACTGGCCACGATGTAGCATGAACTGTTCGGCGACGTTGCCTCGTCGCCCGTGACACTGAGCGAAGGAATGCTGATGAGCAGCGAACAGAAGCCGATGCGGGAGAACTACCGCGAAGAGCTGGACTCCGTCATCACCTCTCTGGTCGACATGACCGACCTGGTTCAGACCGCCCTCAAGGACGCCACCCGTGCGCTGCTGGGGGCCGACCTCACCGTGGCCGAGCAGGTGATCTCGAACGATGCCAGGATCGATGCGATGCACGACGACGTCGAGCACCGTGCCTTCGTGCTGCTGGCCCGTCAGGCTCCTGTCGCCGGCGAGCTGCGCACCGTCGTCGCGGCCATGCGCATGACGTTCGAGCTGGCCCGCATGGGCGACCTGGCCGCGCACGTCGCCAAGATCGCCCGCCTGCGCTACCCCGAGCACACCGTTCCCGAAGAGCTGGTGCCGAACTTCGAGCGGATGGCCGAACTGGGCGGCGAGATGATTGCCACTGCGAGCGCCACCCTGTCGGAGCGCAACACGGCCGGCGCCCTGAAGCTGGCCGACGAGGACGAAGAGATGGACCAGCTGCGCCGCGACCAGTTCAAGGTGCTGCTGGGCGACGGCTGGGCCCATGGCGTCGAGGCCGCCGTCGACGTGGCCCTGCTGGGCCGCTACTACGAGCGCATCGCCGACCACGCCGTCGCGCTGGGCCGCCGCATCGTGCTGGTGCTCACCGGCGAGGCCCCCGAGGGCGCCAACTGGCCCAACACCTTCTGAGCCGTCCCCACACGCACAAGACCCCCGCAGCAGCGCTGCGGGGGTCTTGTGCGTGTGCGTCAGGCGCCGAGGCTCACTTCTTGCCCTGGTTCTTGACGGCCTCGATCGAGGCGGCAGCGGCCTCGGGGTCGAGGTAGCGTCCGCCCGGGGTCACGGGGGCGAAGTTGTCGTCCAGCTCGTAGTACAGCGGCACACCCGTCGGGATGTTCAGCCCGGCGATGTCGTCGTCACTGATGCCGTCCAGGTGCTTCACCAGCGCACGCAGCGAGTTGCCGTGGGCGGCCACCAGCACCACCTTGCCGTCAGACAGGTCGGGCTTCACGTCCGATTCCCAGTACGGCAGCATGCGGGCCACGACGTCCTTGAGGCATTCGGTCAGCGGGCGCTCGTCGGCCGGGATGTCGGCATAGCGGGCGTCGTTGTACTGCGAGAACTCGTTGTCGACGTCGATCGGCGGCGGCGGCACGTCGTAGCTGCGGCGCCACTGCATGAACTGCTCCTCGCCGAACTGCTCACGGATTTCGGTCTTGTTCAGGCCCTGCAGCTTGCCGTAGTGGCGCTCGTTCAGGCGCCAGCTGCGCTTGACGGGAATCCAGTGCCGGTCGCAGCCGTCGAGGGCGATGTAGGCGGTGTGGATGGCGCGACGCAGCAGCGAGGTGTGCACCACATCGGGCAGCAGACCCTCGGCCTTCAGCAGCTCGGCTGCCTTCTCGGCCTCGCCGGCACCCTTCTCGTTGATGTCGACGTCCACCCAGCCGGTGAACAGGTTCTTGGCGTTCCATTCGCTCTCGCCGTGGCGGAGCAGGATCAACTTCGAGGTCATGGCGGGAGTCTATCGAGCCCATCCCCGGCGCGCGGACACAGGCTGGGACATAGGCTGGCAGGCATGCCCGACCGTCCCGAGCGCAGCCGAGCAACCATCCGCAGCCGCATCATCACCGTGGTGATCCTGCTGACGGCGTTCGCACTGGCCGTGTCGGGATTCACGCTGTTCGCCCTGCAGCAGTCCCAGGCCGTGAGCCGCGTCGACAGCTACCTCACCCGTGTCGAGCAGGAGCTGAAGATCCTTGCACAGACGGGCATCGACCCCGCCACCGGCGAACGGTTCACGGGTCCGTCCGAGGTGCTGCGCACCTTTCTGGAACGCAACGTGCTGGGTCCTGCCGAGGGGCAGGTCGCCGTGGTCGAGGGGCAGGTGCGCTGGGTGTCGCGTGAGGGGGTGCCGCTGCGCCCCGAGGACGATGCCGAACTCATGGACGCGTTGCTGCCGTTGGCGGGCCGTGAGGTCGTCAGCCGGGGCCGGTTGCAGACCGGCCGGGGCACCTTCGCCTACCTGGTGGTGCCGGTCAGGTTCACCGGCGTGAACCAGCAGACCGCCAGCGAGGGTGCGCTGATCCATGTGCACGACCTGAGCCAGGAACAGCAACAGATCGACCAGATGTTGCGCCAGTATGCGGCCGTCGCCCTCGGGGCGCTCGCCCTGGTCTCGGTGTTGATCTGGCTGTTCGTGGGCCGCCTGCTGCGTCCCATCGAACAACTGCGCAAGACCACCACAGCCATCGGCGAGGACGACCTAACCACACGAATCCCCGTGCTGACGAGGGACGACCTGGGTGGGCTCACCGCCAGCATCAACGGCATGCTCGACCGGGTGCAGCGCTCGGTCGACGGGCAACGCAAGCTGCTCGACGACGTCGGCCACGAGCTGCGCACGCCCATCACCATCGTGCGCGGGCACCTCGAACTGGTCGATGCGGCCGACCCGGACGACGTGGCCAGCACCAGGTCGTTGGCCCTCGACGAGCTCGACCGCATGGGCCAGTTGGTCGACGACCTGCTGCTGCTGGCCAGGGCTGACCGTCCTGACTTCATCCAGCCCGGCTGGACCGACCTCGCCATGCTGCTTGATTCGACGTTCGAGAAGGCCCGGGCCCTGGGTGCCCGCACGTGGCGGATCGAGGGCATGGCGCCGGGTGAGTTCTGGCTCGACCAGGTGCGCATCACCCAGGCCTGGCTGCAGCTGGCCGCCAATGCGGTCAAGTACTCCGAGCCCGGTTCAGCGATCGGGCTGGGCACCGCCGTCACGCGGGGCGAACTGCGGTTGTGGGTGCACGACGAGGGCGTCGGCATCGCCGCGGACGAACTCGACCTCGTGCGGCAGCGGTTCGCACGGGGCAGCGGCGCTGCGCGACGGGCTGAGGGCGTCGGCCTCGGGCTCAGTATCGTGGAGTCCATCGCGGCCGGGCACCATGGCCAGCTGCGCATTGACAGCACCGAGGGCGTCGGGTCGACCTTCACGATCGCGCTGCCCGCCGGGGCCGGCCCCGCGCAGTCCGACGACGAAGAACCTGACGATGAAGAACCTGGCGATGAAGAACCTGGCGATGAAGACCCTGGCGATGCCGGCCCGGACGAGGAGAGGACCCATGAGCACGATCCTGATCATCGAGGACGAGGCGCGGATCGCGAGCTTCATCGCGAAGGGGCTGACGGCCGCCGGGTTCACCAGCCATTCCACAACCTCTGGCCTGGAGGGCGTCGCCCTCGCGGTGCACGGAAACTTTGACCTGGTCATCCTCGACGTCGGCCTGCCGGATGTTGACGGGTTCGAGGTGCTCGAGAAGCTGCGCGGCCAGGGGGTGGCGGCGCCCGTGATCATGCTGACGGCGCGCAGCTCGGTAACCGACCGGGTGGCCGGCCTCGAGGGCGGGGCCGACGACTACATGTCCAAACCGTTCAGCTTCGAAGAGCTGCTGGCTCGCGTGAAGTTGCGGCTGCGCAGCTCGTCCGGATCGTCAACTGCAGACGCCGCCAGCGCGACGACGCTCAGCCACAACGGGCTGACCCTCGACTACCGCACCCGTCGCGCCGACGTCGACGGTCGCACGGTCGACCTGTCGGCCCGCGAGTTCGCGCTCGCCGAGACGTTCCTGCGGCACCCGAACCAGGTGTTCAGCCGCGAGCAGTTGCTCTCGAACGTGTGGGGTTACGACTTCGACCCCAGCTCGAACGTGGTCGACGTATACGTGCGCTACCTGCGCAAGAAGCTGGGCGCCGAGCGGTTCGAGACCGTGCGCGGCATGGGTTACCGACTGGTCTGAGACCCTTTCAGGAGTTCAGTCGTCGTCGTCCGGCTCTTCGGCCTCGTCGTCATCATCATCGTCGTCGTCAGCGGTGTAGACGGGCTTGGGGGGTGCCTGGGTGACCTTGCGGGCGGTGGTGCGGGTGGCCTTCGGGCGGGGTGCCTGGGTGGTGTGCTGGGCCGTCGTCTGGTGGGTGGTCGTCTGCTGGGTGGTCGTCTGCTGGGCGGTCGTGCTGGACGGGTCGCTGCTCGTGGCCGCCGGGGTGCTGGCGCCCGGGGAGGGGTCAGTGCTGCCGTCGTCCGGGGCCACGGTGATGGCCGGTCGCGGCGTCGCGCCACCCACGGTGATGGCCGGGTTGTTCGGCTGCTGGTTGTTGCCCGAGGCGGCCGCGAGCCAGACACCGCTGCCGACCACCACCAGTCCCGCCACCAGTGCTGCGATCCAGCCCCACGACCTGGTCATGTCCCACACCCCGTCCCATCGGCGCTGTTCGTCAGCGCTCCACTGGCTCCATTCGAGCAGCCGTGGATGAGGCCTTCAGGACCAGCAGATGAGAGCTCTCTCATCTGGCACTGTCGTCCCCGGTTGGCTGTCCTAGGAGTTGGCTGTCCTAGGATCGGTGCCATGAGCAACGATGTCACCGCGTCCGTGCAGCCCATCGCCCTCGTGACCGGGGCCTCGTCCGGTATCGGTGCCGCCACGGCCCGTTGGCTGGCAGGCCACGGCTACCGGGTCATCGTCACCGCACGCCGCCGCGAGCAACTGCAACACCTGGCCGATGAGTTGGGCGCGCAGGTGGTCGTCGCCGACCTCACCAGCCCGGACGACGTGAGCCGGCTCACCGCCGAGGTGGGGCCGCGACTCGATGTGCTGGTCAACAACGCGGGTGGCGCCTTCGGGCAGGACCCCCTGGCGACGACCGACCTGGCTGACTGGCAGCGCATGTTCGAGCTCAATGTCATCGCCACCGCCCGCGTCACCCAGCAACTGCTCGACCCGCTCGAAGCCGCCCGGGGCTGCATCATCTTCGTGACGTCGACCGCAGCCGATGCCGCCTATGAGGGTGGCGGCGGCTACAACGGCGCCAAGGCGGCCGAACGCATGATGACCGGCGCCCTGCGTCTCGAAATTGTCGACCGGCCCATCCGGGTGTGCGAGGTCAGCCCCGGCATGGTGCGCACCGATGAGTTCTCGCTCACCCGGTTCGAGGGCGACCAGTCGCGCGCCGACGCCGTCTATGCCGGGGTCGACGAACCGCTGGTCGCCGAGGACATCGCCGAATGCATCGGCTGGATCGCCACCCGGCCGGCGCATGTGAACATCGACCGCATGGTCGTGCGGCCCCGTGCCCAGGCCGCGAACCACAAGGTCCACCGGCGTCCGTCATGAGCGCCGCGGCCCCCGAACTTGCCGACCGGCACGCCAGCATCACAGACCCTCATGGCATCACCGCGCGTCGTCCGGGTTGGTCGGTCTCGCTGGTGCCGGCGCTGCTGGTCTCGCTGTCGGGGTTCTTGCTGTTCGCGCTCGAATGGTCGGTCGCCGGGTACGTGGCCATGGCGCTCGGCATCGGGCTGTGCATCTGGCTCGACCGGGTGCTGCTGCGTGACCTGCTGCTGATCTGTGTCGGGCTCGTCATCGTCTCGACCGTCTCGGTGCGGGCGAACGTCGCGTGGGGCAATGTCGTGCTGCTGGGCACGGTGCTGACGATGGCGGTGGCAGTCCCCTACCTGATGTCGCGGTTCGGTTACGGCGACCATGCGGTGCGGTTCCAGTGGCTCTCGGGCGAGCGGTGGAACCGGCGCATGATTGCCTACCTGGTCGCGGTGCCGGTGATCGGCTGGTTCGCGCTGCCGGCCTATTTCGTGCGCAGCGGCACCTATCTGAACTGGCCGCCGCTTGCTGACTGGACCGAGGTCGTCCGGTTCTTCGTGGGCGTGAACTACATGGGTTCGTGGGACGAGTTCTTCTTCATCTGCACGATCTTTGCCCTGCTGTCGCGCCACTTCTCGTTCTGGCATGCCAACGTGTTGCAGGCGATCATCTTCGTCAGCTTTCTGTGGGAGCTCGGCTACCAGTCCTGGGGGCCACTGCTCACGGCACCCTTCGCGCTGCTGCAGGCCTACCTGTTCATGAAGACGCGCTCGCTGCTCTATGTGTTGTGCGTGCACCTGCTGTTCGATGCGGTGGTCTTCCTGGCCATCGTCCACGCCCGTTACCCCGACCGACTGCCCATCTTCTGGTACTAGCAGCGCCCGCACGCCGCTGCGGGCGCCCCCTTGTCCGGGGACGCCCGCAGCGGACTTCGTTGCAGCAGCCGGGGTTCAGTTCAGCTCGATGAGCGCCTGCCCACCCTGAACAGCCTGACCCGGCTTCACCAGGATCGCACCCACCGTGCCCTCGTGCGGGGCAGTGATCTCGGTCTCCATCTTCATGGCCTCGAGCACCAGCAGCACGGCGCCGGCGTCGAAGGCGTCGCCCTCTTTCACCAGGATGCGCGCCACCGACCCGGCCAGCGGTGCGACCACGGCGTTGGCGCTCGCAGCGGGCATCGACGCAGTGGTCGGCGCCGCCACATTGCTGGTGGCACCACCACCGATGATGATGGCCCCGGGACGCTGGCGTTCCTCTTCGGCGACCTCGACCTCGACCTCGTACTCGGTGCCGTTGACGGTCAATTTCAGTTGCATGACTTCCTCTTCTCGATCACCGGACGTGCAGGACTTGGCGGTTGTGGACCCGTTCGCGGCCTTCCTGGGTCCAGGCGCTGGACTGGCGGAAACGGACGGCCTTCACCGTGGCCTTGTGGCCCAGGTAGGCCGCCACGGCGGCGGCGATGACGATGATGTCCTCCTCGGGAATGCGCTGGTTCTTCTTGAGCGCCCGCACCTGGCTCTCGAGGTCGGCGATCCTGGCCGTGAGGCCGTCCAGCTTCTCGCCCAGTTGCAGCAGCAGCTCGTTGTCTGACATGTCAGCTCCGATCACGCAGGGCCGAGGCCGTGCTTCTTGGACGGCCGCAGCTCACGCTTGCTGGCGAGCAGTTCGAGGGCAGTGGCGATCTCACGGCGTGTGTCGGCGGGGTCGATGATGTCGTCGACCAGGCCGCGGGAGGCCGCGACATACGGCGTCGAGAACGTCTCGCGGTATTCCTCGACGAGCTCGGCACGGCGGACCTCAGGATCGTCCGCGTTCTGGATCTCGCGCTTGAACACGACACCTGCGGCACCCTCGGCACCCATCACGGCGATCTCGGCCGTCGGCCAGGCGAACACCTTGTCAGCGCCAAGGTCCTTCGAGCACATCGCCAGGTAGGCGCCGCCGTAGGCCTTGCGCATCACCACAGTGATCTTCGGCACGGTGGCGGCCGAATAGGCGTACAGCATCTTGGCGCCGTGGCGGATGATGCCGTTGTGTTCCTGGGCGACACCGGGCAGGAATCCGGGGACGTCGACCAGGTTCACCACCGGGATGTTGAAGGCATTGCAGAACCGCACGAACTTGCTGGCCTTGTCAGAGGAGTCGATGTCGAGCACGCCCGACATCACCGAGGGCTGGTTGGCGATGATGCCGACCGTGCGGCCCACCACTCGTCCAAAGCCCACCACGATGTTCATGGCCCAGCCGGCCTGCACCTCGAGGAAGTCACCGCGGTCGACGATTTCGGCGATCACGTCGCGCACGTCGTAGCCCTTGCGACCGTCGGTGGGCAGGATCTCGCGGACCTTCTCGTTCGGCGCCACGTCGTAGTCGGGGTCGACAATCGGCGCGTCCTCGGTGTTGTTCTGCGGCAGGAAGCTCAGCAGCTTCTGCGCGATCAGCAGTGCCTGGTCATCATCGTCGGCGACGAAGTGGACGACGCCCGAGCGCTGCATGTGGGCGTCGGCACCGCCGAGGTCCTCGGCCGTGACCTCTTCACCCGTGACCTGCTTGATCACGCCCGGGCCGGTGATGAACATCTGGGCCTTGCGGGTCTGGATGATGAAGTCGGTCAGCGCCGGGGAGTACGCGGCACCACCGGCGCACGGGCCGGCGATGATCGAGATCTGCGGCACCGAGCCCGACAGCAGCACGTTCTGGTAGAAGACCTTGCCATAGCCGGACAGGGAGTCAATGCCCTCTTGCACGCGGGCGCCGCCCGAGTCGTTGATGAAGACGAACGGTGTGCCGGTCTTCTGGGCCGAAGCCATGGTCTCGGCGACCTTCACCGAATGGGCCTCGCCGGCCGAGCCACCCACGACCGTGAAATCCTGGCTGGCCAGGTGGACGGGGCGGCCGAACACAGCGCCGGTGCCCGTCACGACACCGTCGGCTGGCATGTCCGCCTTGTCCATGCCGAACGTGGTGGTGCGATTGCGCCGGAACGCGCCGGTTTCCTGGAAGGTGCCCTCGTCCAGGAAGACGTCAATGCGCTCACGCGCGGTCATCTTGCCCTGGGCTCGTTGCTTGTCGAGCTTCGCCTCTCCGCCGCCGAGTTCGATCTTCTCGCGGGTTTCACGCAGTGTGTCCAGGCGTTCTTCCATGGTGTGGACGATGTCTGCCATGGTGGTCCTTTCTCGATCTTGGTGACGGTCAGGCGGGCTCAACCTTGACGGAGTGGGTACGTCCGCCGAGGGTGATGTCGTAATTGATGGGGCCGCGCACGGCCTGGGAATTCGCGGTGGCGGCGGCCTTCTCGGCCTCGAGCTGGGCGGCGGTCTTGCCGACATTCTTCGGGCCGTCGGCGCGGGTCTCGAAGAACTTCGGTGCCACGCCCGGGAACATGGCGTTGGTCAGCACGTCCTCGTCGGTGCCGTCGAAGCCCTCGAGCGCCCTGGCATCCTCGGTCAGCTTGTCCCATTCGGGTTCGAGCAGGTCGGCCGGGCGCACCTCGATCGGGTCCTTCTTCGACTGTGCCCTGGCGATGTCGACGACCTCGGGGGTGCGTTCGCCCGGGCATTCGCCGTAGTAGCCGAGCATCAGGTCGGCGAATTCACCGGTCATCACCTTGTAGCGGCCCATCAGCACGTTGAACACGGCCTGGGTGCCCACGATCTGGCTCGACGGGGTGACCAGCGGCGGGTAACCGGCATCCTTGCGCACGCGCGGCACCTCTTCCATCACCTCACGGATCCGGTCGCCGGCGCCCTGGTTGCGCAACTGCGATTCCATGTTCGACAGCATGCCGCCGGGGATCTGGGAGTCGAAGATGTCGGTGTCGATCAAGGTGGCCGACTCGAACTCCTTGTACTTCGGTCGCACACCGGCGAAGTGGTCACGGATCCGGTGCAGGCGGTCCTTGTCGAGACCGGTGGTGTAGTCGGTGCCCTCGAGCATCTCGACGAGCGCCTCGGTCGGGTTGTGGCCGGGGCCGAGCGACATCGACGAAATGGCGGTGTCGACCACGTCGGCGCCCGCCTCGATCGCCTTCATCAGGCTGACCAGGGTGACACCGGTCGTCGAGTGGCAGTGGACGTTGATCTGGGTGCCGGGGTAGGTCTCTTTGATCGCCTTGATCACGTCATAGGCGGGCTGCGGCTTGAGCAGCGCCGCCATGTCCTTCAGCGCGAGCGACTGCGCACCCATGTCGATCAGGCGACCGGCCAGCTTCACGTAGCCCTCGACGTCATGCAGCGGGCTGATCGTGTAGCAGATCGTGCCCTGGGCGTGCTTGCCCGTGCGGGTCACCGCGGCCATCGCGTGCTCGAGGTTGCGGGGGTCGTTGAGTGCGTCGAAGACACGGAACACGTCCATGCCGTTCTCGGCCGACTTCTCGACGAAGCGGTCGACCACCCCGTCTTCGTAATGGCGGTAGCCGAGCAGGTTCTGACCACGCAGCAGCATCTGCAGTCGGGAGTTGGGCATCAACTCGCGGAAGGTCCGCAGGCGCTCCCACGGGTCCTCGTTGAGGAAGCGGATGCACGAGTCGAACGTGGCACCGCCCCAGCATTCCACCGACCAGTAACCGGCGGCGTCGATGTCGGCGCAGGCCTCGACCATGTCCTCCATGGCCATCCGGGTGGCCATCAGGCTCTGGTGGGCGTCGCGCAGGGCTACTTCGGTCACACCAATCTGTCGCTGAGTCATGACAAAACCCTATCCAGCGGCCCTGTCGCCACACAGGTCGGATGCCGTAATTCCGTACACACTGTGACAATTCCCAGTGCAGTTGTGATGCCTGCCACATTGGCGGACCGTGAACCCCTCGTGGGCGGCGACCAGCGGTGCTGTCCTAGCGCAGCACGATGCTGCGGGCGACGCGGCGCAGGTCCTGTTCAGGGGGCCTGGCATCCCAGTCCAGGCGGCGCCAGGCCAGCGTCAGGACCGACCGCCCGGGCTGCGGCGGGCGGTCGAACGTGACGAACGCGAAGTACCAGGCGTAGTCAGACCTCGAGTTCGTGTATTCCGAGTACAGCTGGCGGCCATAGGTGATGCGGGGGCCGTCGTCCCAGGCGAGGCGCTCCCCCGTCGGCAACTGGTCGAACGTGCGGTAGTGCGGTGAGGCGCCGTTGATGGGCACCTGGGTCTCGGCCTCGAAGTCGTCGGCGAACAACATCAGCCGACTGCCATCGGTGAACGCTGCCTGTGGCCACCCGCCCGGGGCGTCGGTGTTCTCGAGTGCCGCACAGGCCTCGCCGCGCACCCCCAGCGTCGGCGCGTCGAAGGCCGTCGGTTCGCAGGCGGGACCGTCGTCCCCGCCCAGCAGTTGGCAACCGGACAGCAGCACGGCACCACCGAGCGCCGCGGTCAGGCGACCACCCCGCAGCAGCAGTTCGCGTCGATTTGTGGGGTCCACCACTCAATCATCACCCGAACAGGTTCTGTCACCACCGATTCGTGCAACCTTCGGCAACTAGTGCGCACTGGTCGTAACACGCCCTTAGCGTCTTCTCAAGGTTCCTCCCCTCCTCCCAGCGGTTCCTCCCCACAGAAACGAGTGACCATGCAACTCATCGACTCACCGCTCGCCGGTGTCGTGGCCGACCAGGATGGTCGCCAGGCCGGCGTCTATGACCACGGTGCCCATGTCTTCAGCTGGCAACCCCGCGGTGCCGAGCACCCCGTGCTCTGGATGAGCGCCGCGAGCATGTTCGCCCCCGGCCAGCCCATCCGCGGCGGTGTCCCGGTCTGCTTCCCGTGGTTCGGCCCCGGACGCACCGGCGACCTGGCCCCGGGTCACGGCTTTGCGCGGCTCGCCAGCTGGACGCGCACCCAGCTGCTCGACGAGGACGACCGGCTGCTGGTGACCTACCGCCTGGACGAGTCGCAGGTCGGCGACCAGCCGAACTTTCCGCACGCCTTCACCGCCGAACTGACGGTCGAGTTCACCGAAAAGCATGTCGACCTGGCCCTCGAGGTCACCAACACCGGCGATGAGCAGTTCAGTTACGAAGAGGCACTGCACACCTACCTGGCGGTCGGTGACTCCCGTGAGATCAGCATCACCGGACTCGAGGGCGCCAGCTACCTGGACAAGGTCGCCGGCACCACCGAGAACACCCAGCAGGGCGCCATCCGCATCGAGGCCGAGACCGACCGGGTCTATGACTCGACCGTCGACGTGACCCTCGATGACCCCGTCTGGGCGCGCCGGCTGGTGGTCAGCAAGACCAACTCGGCCAACACTGTCGTCTGGAACCCCTGGGTGGCCAAGTCGGCCGCGATGCCTGACTTCGGCGACGACGAGTGGCCCCACATGGTCTGCATCGAGGCGGCCAATGCCCTGGACGAGGCCATCACACTGACCCCCGGCCAGAGCCACCTGATGAGCCAGCGCATCACCCTGCTGGACGCCTGAACCACCCACATCCCCCCGGCCTGCCCTGACGCAGGCCTGCCCCACACCTCACACCTGTGAGACCCTCGACTGAAAGGTGATCGCCATGGGCTGGATTCACGTCCTGATCGTGGCGCTCGGCATCGGATTGATGCTGTTGCTCAACATGAAGTGGAAGATCAACGCGATGCTGGCGCTGCTGCTCGGCGCGTTGACCATCGGCTTCCTCGAAATGCTCGGAACCGGCACCGGCCTGCTGCCGCCGGCAGAAGTACCCATGAGCGCCCAGGGCGTGCTCAAGACCATCACCAATGGTTTCGGCTCAACCCTCGGCTCACTGGCCATCATCGTCGTCTTCGGTGCGGTGATCGGCCGACTGATGGTCGAATCAGGTGCTGCGGCGCAGATCGCCCACACCATGATCCAGAAGTTCGGCATCGGCAAGGTCAAGATCGCCATGGTGCTCACCGGCACCGTGTTCGGCCTGGCCATGTTCTATGAGGTCGCCTTCATCATCATGGCCCCGCTGATCGTGGCGGTGGCCGTCGAGGCCAAGATGCCGTTCATGAAGCTGGCCATCCCCGCGGTGGCAGCCACCACGACGGCCCACTCCCTGTTCGTTCCCCAGCCCGGCCCGGTCGCCCTGGTCGATGCCTTCAACGCCGACACCGGCATGGTCTACATCATCGGCATCATCGTGGCCATCCCCACGGTCTACGTCACCGGCTGGATCCTGCCGAAGTTCCTGGGCAACCTCGACTATGCGACGCCCATGAACCTGAAGCCCGAGGACGAACTGCCTGAAGACCAGCGTCCCTCGTTCGGCATCTCGCTGTTCGTGCCGCTGATCCCCGCCATCATCATGATCGCTGCGACCGTCGCGAACATCTGGCTGGACGAAGACGGCAAGATCTACGACTGGGTCAACTTCATCGGGTCGTCGCCCGTCGCCATCACGATCGCCATGATCGCCGCTTTCTACTTCTTCGGCATCCGTCCCGGACGCAGCATTGACTGGGTCATGACCGAGTTCGAGCACGCCGTCAAGGCCATCGCCATGGTCGTGCTGATCATCGGTGCCGGCGGTGCCCTGAAGCAGACCATCATCGACACCGGCATCGGCGACTACATCGGCGAGATCATGTCGGCCGGCAGCCTGAGCCCGTACCTGATGGCCTGGCTCATCACCGTGCTGATCCGTCTTGCCACCGGCCAGGGCGTCGTCTCGGCCATGACCGCTGCCGGCATCATCGGCTCGGCCGTGATGACCAACTGTGTCATGGACCCGGGTGTCAACGCTGCCCTGCTGGTGATCGCCACCGCTGCCGGTTCGAACACCCTGACGCACATCAACGATGCCTCGTTCTGGCTGTTCAAGGGCTACTTCGACCTGTCGGTCAAGGACACGCTGAAGACCTGGGGCCTGCTCGAGCTCAGCAACTCGCTGGTCGGTCTGGCCGTGGTGATGCTGCTCAGCATCTTCATCTAGCCTGCAACCTGTGGGCCCCCGCCATGGGCGGGGGCCCACTGTTGTTCACGGACAGCCACCCGTGCCAGACTCGCTGCCATGGCACGTGAACTGGCCTCGGGCGACTGCCGGGGCGAATGCAACTGGACCGGCACCAACGACCAGATCGACGACCTGCAGGTGTTCGCCTGCGGCGCCTGCGGCAGTGAATGGATCCCCACCGAGTCGTGGACGCCGCGCAATGCCGACGGTGAGATCGACCCGGGTGTCGCCGCCGCCCGCGCCGCCCATCCGGTGGCGCCGTCCAGCCCCTGGTGAGCCAGACCCCCTGACCGGGGCGTCGCCTGGCACAGACCCTGTACATCCGGACGCTTCGATGATGGAATCGGCGGTATCAGGACGCCGTTGCGAGCCCTCCTCACGCGCAAAGGCCCTGCTCAACCGGAGGTTCCGCTCGTGCCACCGTCACTGCTGCGTGTGCTTGACCCCCTGACCGCCGAGCCACTGCCCAATGGGCTTGCGCCACGCCCGGTCATGTACGTCGGGGACGAGTTGATCGTGGGCAGCGCATCGCGCCGCGACGCCGGACGCAAACACGAGACGTTCGAACCACCCCTTGCCCTGCTGGCCAGGGCGGTCGAGGCGCTGGACGCCGAGCTCGTGCCCCCGGGTCACAGTGGAACGACGTCGACGATGCGGTTCGCTGCCACCACCCCACGCCCGTCCGCCCCCATGACCACGGCCGTGCGGGTGCTGCCGAGGGGCAACCGTGCCCGTCCGGTCGACGCGTGGACGGTGCTGGCGCAGGCGCACGAGTTGAACCATGAATCGGCCCGCGGGCTGCACTTGAACCACGTGCTGCAACTGGCCGGACCGGGATGGCACGGCATGCCCTACTACGCCTCGATGCCCTATTACGCATCCATGCCCTATTACGCATCCATGCCGTACTACGCATCCATGCCCTACTACGCGTCGATGCCTGCGGGCGGCTCGCCGTCCGCCGAGTACGGACGACCCGGCTCGGGCGGGCGCACGCCGGTGCAGCTCGTGCTGCCCGACCCTGCGCGGCGCGCCCGAACGCTCGACCGCCCGCCGCTGGTGGTGGTGCCGGACACCGCCCTTGGCCAGCATCCGTGGTTCGCCGACCCGGCCACCGCCACCGACGAGGTCACCGTGATGGGCCAGCGACTCGGCATCACCCCCAGCCCCCACGATGGGACCCCCCTCGACGGCCGCATCGCGCCCTACGCCGGCCACGCCACCTTCATCGCGGGGCTCGTCCGGCAGTTGTGCCCCGAGGCGCGCATCGAGGTGATCCCGGTGCTCGACGACGCGGGCACCATGCCCGAGGGTGTGCTGATCCACGTGCTGACCCAACTGCTCGAGCGCCAGCGCCGCGCGTTTGCCGGCGACGGGCCCGCCAGCGACATCATCGACGTGCTCTCACTGTCGCTCGGTTATTACCACGAAGACCCTGACGACCCCCTCGAGGACGCCCCGCTGCGGCTGCTGCTCGATGACCTCGGACGGGCCGGTGTCGCCGTGGTCGCCTCTGCGGGCAACCAGTCGACCACCGACCCGCTGTTCCCTGCCGCATTCGCGCCGCTGCCGGGCACGACCCACGAACCCGGTCGGGTGCCGCTGGTCAGCGTCGGCGCGCGCAACCCTGATGGCACCATCGCCTATTTCAGCAATGCCGGGCAGTGGATCTCGTGCCACCGTCCAGGTGCAGCCCTGGTCAGCACCGTGCCGACCGACCTCAACGGCGAACTGCAGGCGGTGGCCGGGCTGGCCAGCACTGCCGGCCCCCGCGCCACCATCGACCCCGAGAACTTCTCGAGCGGGTTCGCGACCTGGTCGGGCACCTCATTCGCCGCGCCCGTGCTCGCGGGCCAGCTGGCAGCACAGATCTGCGACCACCCACTGGTGGCCAACACCGACCGCGACTCCGCACTGACCCGGGCCTGGGCCGCGATCACCGAAGAACTTGGATGGACGCCATGACCTCGCAGGAACCCGGCACGACATTACCGCGCAGCACCTCGCTGCCGGACGTCGCTGCCGCCGCATTCGCCGACTACCGATCTGGGCAGACGGGCCGCATGAGTGACTTGGTGCGATTGGTCTCACCGGCGCTGTGGGCGCTCGCCAGGTCGCAGGGGTTGGCATCGGCCCAGGCCGAGGATGTCGTGCAGACCGTGTGGGTGCGACTGGTGCAGAAGTCAGAGACCATCCGCGACGGCCAGGCCGTGCTGGCGTGGCTGCTGACCACCACCCGCCGCGAGGCATGGCGGACTGCCCAGCACCAGGCGCCCAGTGCCCCGAGCGACATCCTCGTCCAGGTGGTGAGTGACGAACCCACCCCCGAGTCCGTCGTCGCCGAACGCGACACCAATGCCCGACTGTGGTGGCACGTGCAGCGACTGAGCCCACGGTGCCAGGCGCTGCTGCGCGTGATCGCCTTCGCCGCAGTGCCCGACTACGCCGGCATTTCCGAGGCCCTCGGCATGCCCGTCGGTTCGATCGGCCCGACCCGCGGCCGCTGCCTCGCCACCCTGCGCAAGACCCTCGCCAATGACCCGCATTGGAGCCCAGCATGACCAACCCAGCGTTCCCGGCAGCCGATGACCCGCTCACGGCTGATGACCTGTCCCTGGTCGCGGCCATCGGCAATGCCCAGCAGACCTTCGACCCGATGCCCACCGGCATGGTCGACAGGGTGCTGTTCGCCCTCTCGCTCGAACTGATGGAAGCCGAACTGGCCATCATGGCCGACGAGCAACTCGCGACCGCCCGCAGCAGCCATGCGCCGCAGGTGCAGGCCGACACCATCACGTTCACGTCGTCGAGCACGAGTCTGATGGTCGTGCTCACTGACGACAGCGATGACGACGAGACCGTGCGCATCGACGGCTGGGTCACGGGTGGCGGCATCAAGGTCACCGCACAGGCAGGTGCGCACATGCTCGAACAGGTCTCGGACGCCACCGGCCGCTTGGTCTGGCTCAACGTGCGGCACGGCCCAGTCCGGTTCCTCATCGAGTCCGACCGCCCCGGTTCACGACCGGTCGTGACGCCCACGGTCGAGGTGTAGGTGTCGCAGGCCGCACGTGAGCTGTACGACCGCGCCCGGACGATGCTGCTGGAGCACCGGCCGGACAGGGCCGACGTGTTGCTGCGTGAGGCCGAGGCCGCCTGCGGGGCGGACGACGACGAGCTGAGGCTGCGCATCGCCATTTCGGCGACCTGGGTCACCTTCGACCGCGATGGGCTGGCCCCGGCCATCGCGCAGGTCGCAGCCGCACGTCTGGCCGCCCGGCGGGCAGGTCTTGATGAGGTGGCGGCGCTGGCGGCCGTCCAGACAGGCACGTTGTACGCGAGGGTGGGCGACCTGCCGCAGGCGTGGCGCGAACTCAGCCGCGTCAACGAGGACGCGCTGCCGCCGCGCGACCTGACCGCACTGCTGCTGAACCGTGGCACCATCGCCGCCCAGGTGCAGCGGCTGGATGCGGCAGCCGGTGACCTGCGCCGGGCCGCCGAACTGGCCGCCGACAGCGGGGCTGGACAGTTGGCCTTCATGGCCCAGCACAACCTGGGCTGGGCACAGTTCCTGCGCGGGGACCTGCCCGCGGCGCTGCGCGAAATGCACGCCGCCGACGACATGGACATCTCGCTCGACCGGTCAGAGGCTCGCCTCGACCGGGCGCGGGTGCTGCTCGAAGCGGGCCTTCCCGCCGACGCGCAGCGGTTGCTGCTGCAGGTGCGCGACGCACGTCTGCCTGCCCACCAGGCGGCCGAGGTCGACCTGTCACTGGCGCGCTGTGCGCTGTTGCTCGGCGACACCCGCACCGCCCGGGAGCGTGCGGGCGCGGCAGCACGGGTGTTCAAGCGCCGCAATGAACCGGGCTGGGAGCGTCAGGCCGCGGTGATCCGGGTGCAGGCCGGCCCCCGCACCACTGCGGCACGCAGCCTGTGGGCACAGGCCC
Source organism: Aestuariimicrobium sp. G57 (assembly GCF_050110855.1). NCBI lineage: Bacteria > Bacillati > Actinomycetota > Actinomycetes > Propionibacteriales > Propionibacteriaceae > Aestuariimicrobium > Aestuariimicrobium sp. G57. Next base: position 380,551 of record NZ_JBNINW010000003.1, read on the forward strand.
ATGCGGCCGGCGACCGCTGGGTGGCGGCGCGCGCGGCCGCGTTGGCGCTGATGGCCGCGGCACACCCGGGCTCGGCCCGGCACGCCGACCTGGTGCGCGATGCCACCGCCCTGACCCGTTCGCCCACGGTCTCGCTGCGCCTGTCGGGCCTGGTCGCACTGGCCCGTACTGCCGCCGACTCCGGTGATGCGGCGAAGGCGCGCCGGTTGTTGCGACGTGCCAGCGATGTGCTGCAGCGCGCCCAGCTGGGCATCGCCAGCCTCGACCTGCGCGCCGCGGCCGCGCTGCACGGACTCGCGGCCGGCGATCTCGACCTCGAGCTGGCCGCACCGCTCGGCCCCCAGGCGATGGTCGACACCATGGAACGCTGGCGGGCCGCCACCCGGCCCGTGCCGCGGCTGACCCCACCCCCCGACGACCGGGTCGCCGACGCCGCGTCGCGGCTGCGCCAGCTGCGCGCCGAGTTCGTGCCGGATGCCCCCGACGCCCATGCCCGGCGCCGCGCCATCGACGAGGCCGAGCAGCACCTGCGGGCGCTGACCTGGGGTGCCAGCACCGAGCTGCCGCCCACCGCCCAGGTGGTGGGGGTGAAGGCGCTGAAACGGGCGGCCGTGGCCCGCCGCGCCACCCTGGTGGTGACGTTCGCGCTGCGCGATGAGTTCTCGGGCGTCGTGGACGTCTCGGCCATCGTGCTCGGCGACCACCCCACCCGCATGGTGCGCCTGGGAACCGCGGCAGCGCTCACCCGCGCCGTCGATGCCGTGCATGCCGACCTGACCGCCAGCGCCAATGTCTCGCGGGCGCACCCGCTGTCGGGCGCGGTGCGTGCTTCATTGCGCGTGAGCCTGCAGGCGTTGTCCGACCTACTGATCGCCCCGCTGGGCCCACTCGCGGAGCAGCTGGTGGTCGTGCCCACCGCAGTGCTGTCGGCGGTGCCCTGGCAGGCGCTACCCGCGCTGCGCGGCGTCCCGGTCATGGCGAGCCCCACCGCGTCGAGCTGGGTCACCGCGGCCAGCGTCGTGCCCGCGCCGCTCGTGGCGGTGCTCACCGGGCCGGAACTGCCGTTCGCCGCGCAGGAATCGGCCGGCGTTGCCAAGCACTGGGCCACGGTGGGCACCGCCGGACTCGCCGACGCCCTCGAACAGGCCGACCTGGTGCACGTCATCGCGCATGGTCGCCACCGTTCTGACAACCCGCTGTTCTCGAACCTGCTGCTCGACGGCGGCATGGTGGTGGCGCATGAGCTCGAACGGGTCAGCCTGCGGGCCAGCCACCTGGTGATGTCGGCCTGTGAGGTCGGACGATCCACGCACCGACCGGGTGAGCAACCACTGGGCCTGACGGCGCTGGCACTCTCGGGCGGCGTGGCGAACGTGGTCTCGCCGGTGGCCCGGGTGAACGACGAGCTGGCCGCCACGGTGATGGGCGCCTACCACGCCGAGCTCGCCACCGGCGCTGATGCGGCGGTGGCATTGTGCGCCGCCGTCGACTCCGACGCGGTGGACGGCGACCCGGCGGCCGGGGCCTTCGTCAGCTTCGGGGCGCCGTGGCGGGCAGTCCGGGCCTGACCGCCCCTGTGCCCGTGGCTTGCTGAAACCCCCTGACTCCTGAAACCCAGCGGGGCGACCCCGAAGGATCGCCCCGCCGTGAACTCGTCCAGGGATCTGAACTCGTCCCGAAATCACTCAGCCTTGGCGCTCACCGAGGTGCCGGCCGAACGCAGGTTCTGGCAGGCCTCGACGACACGCTGGGCCATGCCGGCCTCGGCCAGCTTGCCCCACGCACGCGGGTCGTAGGCCTTCTTGTTGCCGACCTCGCCGTCGATCTTGAGCACGCCGTCGTAGTTCTTGAACATGTGCTCGACCACGGGACGGGTGTAGGCGTACTGGGTGTCGGTGTCGACGTTCATCTTGATGACGCCGTAGTCGACCGCCGCGGCGATCTCTTCAGCGGTCGAGCCCGAACCGCCGTGGAAGACCAGGTCGAACGGCGATTCCTTGCCGTACTTGGCGCCGACGGCGTCCTGGATTTCCTTGAGCACCTCAGGACGAAGCTTCACCGCGCCCGGCTTGTACACGCCGTGCACGTTGCCGAAGGTCAGGGCGGTGATGTAGCGGCCCTTCTCGCCCAGGCCGAGCACCTCGATGGTGCGCATGCCGTCCTCAACGGTGGTGTACAGCTTGTCGTTGATCTCGTTCGAGACGCCATCCTCTTCACCGCCGACGACGCCCACCTCGATCTCGAGGATCATGCCCAGCTTGCTGGTGCGGGCCAGCAGCTCATCAGCGATCTGCAGGTTCTCTTCGAGCGGCACAGCCGAGCCGTCCCACATGTGCGAGTTGAACAGCGGGGCCTCGCCGTTCTTGACGCGCTGCTCCGAGATCTCGAGCAGCGGGCGCACGTAGCCGTCCAGCTTCTCTTTGGGGCAGTGGTCGGTGTGCAGTGCGATGTTCACGGGGTAGTTCTTGGCGACCTCACGCGCGTAGGCGGCGAGCGCGGTGGCACCGGTGATCATGTCCTTGATGGTGGCGCCCGAGCCGTACTCGGCACCGCCGGTCGAGATCTGGATGATGCCGTCCGAGCCGGCCTCGGCGAAACCCTGGATGGCGGCGGTGATGGTCGAGGACGACGTGATGTTGATCGCGGGGTAGGCGAACTTGCCTGCCTTCGCGCGGTCGATCATCTCGCCGTAGACCTCGGGAGTTGCGATGGGCATGTCGTTTTGCCCCTTTCTGGCTCATGGCCTCATGTGGTGGCCGCTCATTGCGCAGCCCCAGTCTTTCAAACTGCAGTCAGGTTTCCCAGACCGGGTCCCGGGTTGAGAATCGGTCCGGGCGCGGGCTCAGCGCAGCACGGCGAGGACGACCTCGCGGCGCTCGGCGCCCTCACCCAGCACGGCGACCAGTCGGCCCGCGGCGTCCTCGTACGGCTCGTCGGTGACCAGACCGACCACCTCGAGTTCACCGACGGGGTCGTGGCCCTCGAGCACGCCGGTGCCCCTCACGTCGATCGAGGGTGGGATCACCTCGTCGCTGCCATGGGCCTGCTTGTCGGCAGAGGTGTCTGCGTCGCGGATCACCCGCTCGAGTTCCGCCAGGAAGACGGGGTCGGTCATGCCGTCATAGACCCAGCGGGTGCCGAGCACGGAATGGTCGATCAGGCCGACGAGGTCGTCGCCGTCCGCATCGTCGCGTGGGGCACCGCGATAGGTCAGCGGCACCTGGAAGATGTCATCGCCGACGGTGAGCAACATCACCTCAAGCCCGACCTCGCCCTCGGGGTCGACGAACCGGAACCGCTCGAGCACGTCGAGGTCTGCCACATCGGTGGTGAACCATTCCTGCTGCGGCAGCCACTGCTTCAGCAGTTCGACCTTGGACGGCTTCAGGACGGCGGAGGGGTGGATGACGGAAACACGGGTCATGGGGGAAGTCTGCCAGTTCAGTCGCCGAAGATGGAGTCCATGCCGGACATGTCCAGCCCCTGCCGGCCGCCGGAATAGGCCCGCACGGCTGAGTCGATCGTGCCGGGAAGGGTGTCCAGGTAGCTGATGGGCACCTTCCAGGTCTGGTGGCCACCACCGTTGGGGAAGGTGCCGTTGACGATCAGGTCGGGCCCGGCCCCGATCTTGCGTCCGGCGACCGCGATGTCGCTCATGGCGGGCCACTCGAACCAGATCGGGTCGGACGTGCCGTCACCCACCCGGACGCCGCGGTGGTCGATGCGCACGGCCTCACCGGCGGGCACTCGTCCGAGGGACTTGCGGGCCGCACGCAGTTCGACCCACCGCCAGATCACAAATGCGAGCACCAGCGCCGCCGACGGGATGCCGCCCAGCAGCACCTGCCACAGTGACAGCTGGTCGCGCAGCCACCAGTACAGCCCCGCGGTGATCACGATGTAGATCACCACCGACAACCCGGCGCGGCGCATCAGCGACTCGGCCCGGGCGACCCGGCCTGCGGCGGGCACGGGGCTGTAGCCGACGACAAACGCTTCCGGAGTCTGCATGGGGCCTACGTTAGTGGTCGGCGGACGCATCGCCGCCCCACGCCGCGGCCGATGGGGTTGCCGCATGCTGCAGGGCCCAGTGGTACAGCGTGATCGCGGTGGCCGCGCCAGCATTGATTGACCGTGTCGAACCGTACTGGGTGATGGCCACGAGCCGCTCGCAGGCGGCGACCATGACGTCGGTCAGGCCCGGCCCCTCCGAACCGAAGACGAGGCACACGCTGCGCGGCAGCCGTGTGGTTTCGAGCGGCACCGACCCGGGCAGGTTGTCGACGCCCACCAGCGGGATGCCCCGCTGGGCGAGCCAGTCGACCAGCGAGGCCTCGTCCGGGTGGTGGTGCACGTGCAGGTAGCGGTCGGTGACCATGGCGCCGCGGCGGTTCCAGCGGCGGCGGCCGACGATGTGCACACCAGCCACGTTGAACGCGTTCGCGGTGCGCACCATCGAGCCGATGTTGAAGTCGTGTTCCCAGTTCTGGATGGCGACGTGCACGCCGTGGCGATGGGTGTCGAGGTCGGCGACGATCGCGGGCAGGCTCCAGTAGCGGTAGCGGTCGACGACATTGCGCCGGTCGCCATGTTCGAGCAGTTCGGGATCGAGGCGGGGGTCGTCCGGCCAGGGCTGTGGGTGCGGTCCGACGCCGACAGTCTCGTCGGCGCGCCAGCCGAGGCTGGGCTCGTCGGGGCCGGGCCCGCCGGGGGAATGGCTCGGGGCCCCGCTCTCACGGGGCCCCGGGCCGGTGGATTCGTCGCTCACTGCTGCGGCGGGTTGCCCTGCGGCGCCTGGTAGCCACCCTGGTTCGGCTGCTGGCCGTACTGGGGCTGCTGGCCGTACTGGGGCTGCTGTCCGTACTGGGGCTGCTGTCCGTACTGGGCCTGGTCGCCGTACTGGGCCTGGTCGCCGTACTGGGCCTGGTCACCGTAGTTCTGCGGCGGCTGGGCCCGGGGAGCCTGGTAGGTCGGGCTCTGCTGGTTCTGGGTCGGCGGGTTCTGTGCCGGCTGGTTCTGTGCCGGCTGGTTCTGTGGCTGCCACTGGTTCGCGGACGGCTGCGGCGCCGGGCTCTGCTGGTAGGCCTGCTGCTGCGGGTAGGCCTGCTGCGGTGCCTGGTACTGCTGCTGACCGGGCTGGGCGTATTGCTGCTGCGGGTAGGCCTGCTGCTGTGGTGCCTGCTGCTGGCCGAACTGGTTCTGCTGGTTGAACTGGTCGCTGCTGCCGATCGCCGGGGTGCCCTGCGACTTCTCGGGCTCGGGCCCGCGGTAGCTGATCTCGCCGAAGTTGACGTCCGGGGCCTGGCGCACGGCGGCGTCATTGACCTCGAAATAGGTCGCCTTCTCGAACTTGAACATGTTCGCGACCAGGTTCGAGGGGAACTGCTCGACCTTGGTGTTGTAGGCGCGCACATTCGCGTTGTAGAACCGGCGACCGGCGGCGATGCGGTCTTCGGTGTCGGTCAGCTCGCGCTGCAGTTCCAGGAAGTTCTGGTTCGACTTCAGGTCGGGGTAGGCCTCGACGGTCACCAGCAGGTTGCGCACGGCACCCGACAGCTGCGCCTCGACGTCTGAGCGGGCATCGCTCGGGGCGTTGCCGCCGGCCATCGACTGGGCCTGGTTGCGCAGCCGGGTGATCTCTTCGAGGGTGTTGCGCTCGTGGGCGGCATAGGCGCGCACCGTCTCGACCAGGTTCGGGATCAGCTCGTAGCGCCGGTTGAGCTCGACGTCAATCTGGCGCCACGACTCCTGGATCGTGTTGCGCAGCTTCACGAAATTGTTGTACGGACCGATGAAGAAGATGCCGGCTACGGCGGCCAGCACCAGAAGAATCACGATCAGAACGATGATGGCGTCCATGAATTTCTCCTGCTAGATGTCACCTGTCCGCGCCGCGGACGAGGGCCCTGCGAGACAGGGACACCGCCAATCTACAAGGCCACCCGGCTCAATGGGAGTGCCCCGGCCGCTGGATGGCTCAGGACAGGCCGAGGTCGTCCAGCCCGACGGCGTAGCGGTAGTCGAGGCCGAAGTCACGGATGGCCTCTTCGGCCCCCGACGCGCGGTCGACGATGACGGCGACCCCGACGACCTCGGCACCGGCCTCACGCAGCGCCGCGACGGCCTGCAGCGGCGACCCGCCCGTCGTCGAGGTGTCCTCGACCACCAGCACACGTCGTCCAGCAACGTCGGTGCCCTCGATCAGTCGCTGCATGCCGTGGGCCTTGGTGGCCTTGCGGACGACAAACGCGTCGAGACGGGCGCCGGCGGCAGCGGCGGCGTGCAGCATCGACGTGGCGACCGGGTCGGCGCCCAGCGTCAGCCCACCGACGGCGTCGAAGTCCCAGTCGGCCACCAGTTCGCGCATGACGCGACCCACGACCGGGGCGGCGGCCCCGTCGAGGGTGACGCGGCGCATGTCGACGTAGTAGTCGGCCTCACGACCCGAGGCCAGGGTGACCCGGCCATGCACGATGGCCAGATTCTTGATGTGGTCGATGAGCGCGTCGCGGTCGGTCGTCATGGGCCGAAGACTAGTGGATCAGCTGTGGATCAGCGGTTGGAGACGAGTTCAGCGAAGACCACGGCACGGCTGCCGGTCGCGACCAGGTCGGCAGCGGTGGTCAGGGTGAGCACCCCGGTGGTGGGCACCCGGTTGTCGCCGGGCACGGGGTCGAGCACCCAGGCACCGGACGGGCCGGCGTCGACATGCGCGGCAGCAGCGCGGGTGCGATAGGTGAACGTCTGTGCAGCGGTCTCAATGACGATGACCGAGCCGACGGGCAGGTCGAGCAGCTTGCTGAACGGTGCGCCGTGGGTGACCCGGTAGCCGGCCAGCGCGGTGTTGCCGGGTTGGCCGGGCAGGCCGGTGCTGGGGTACCAGCCCACGGCATGGTCGAGCTGGTCGGGGGCGACTCCCACGACCACGGGCCATTCGATGCCGAGGTCAGCCGAGCGGATGATGGCGATGACGTCCCCCTCGGCCGGCGCGGCAGCCGGGGCGCGGCCGGCGGCCCAGTCGGCGCGGGTGCTGGCGACCAGGTCGTCGGCCCGGCGGCGGCTGAGCGCATCGGTGCCGATGGTGGCCCAGCCGAGCGCGGCGGCCGCAGCAACCAGCGCCAGCAGGATCACGCCGATCGTGATGGCCAGGGCGGTGGGGCGGCGACGGGGCATGGGTCACATTGTGTCAGGTGCCCGCCCTCAGACCGGCCCCAGCCCTCGAGAGGTCACCATCTGCAGAACCCGTCGATGGGTTCTGCAGATGTCGACCTTTCGGCGGCCCGCACCCTCAGGCCGGCTTGCGTGCCACCAGCGTGAAGCTCGCCGGCAGCCGCTCGGGGCGGTCGGCCAGCCGCCACTCCCCCGCCTCGTCCTCGACCATGACGCCGGGCAGGTGTTCCCAGGGCACCGAATCGTGTTCCTCGAGCAGTTCGAGCTGCAGGCCCGCCCCCAGCACGGCCATGACCGTCTCGGCCAGGCCGTGGTTCCACTCATGTGAGTCGGGGCTGTCCAGAGTCGCCACGCCGCTGTAGGACTGCTCGGTGCGCCAGACCAGACCCTCGTCGTTCTGCCAGTAGGGCAGTTCGAGCGCCAGGGTCGACCCACCCGGGCCGGTGATCCACGGCTGCTCGTCGCGGTCCGGGTGGTGGTCGCGGACGACCATGCCGATGACCGAGTTGAGCACCGGGTGGGCGTCCCGCACGAACAACCGGCCGCCGGGCCGCAGCAGGGACGCCACCACCCGCGCCCAGTGGTCGATGTCGGGCAACCAGCACAGGGCACCGATGCCCGTGTAGACGAGGTCGAAGTCGCGCCCGGCCAGCGCATCGGGCGCCGAATACACATCGGCGTGCACGTAATCGACCTCGGCCCCTGCCCGTCCGGCCAGTGCACGGGCATGCTCGAGCGACCGGGCGGAAAGGTCGAGCCCGGTCATGCGGGCCCCCAGCCGGGCGAGGCTCAGGGTGTCGGTGCCGAGGTGGCACTGCAGGTGCAGCCCGTCGAGGCCGCGGACGTCGCCGAGCCGCGGCAGGTCGAAGCGGACGACGTCCGAGAGCCAGTCGGGGTCGTCAACCTGCTCGACGTCATAGCCGCCCTCGCCGACATGGGCATCGGCACGGGCGTCCCAGTTGGCGGCGTTCATCGTCAGGTAGTCCGAATGTGACTCTTGCATCGCTGCCTCTCAGCCGAACCAGTACGCATTGTCGGCGGGGTTGTGGGGTGAATCCTGGGCGGTGGCGTCGTGCATCGGCTGGGCGCCGCCGATCATCGAGTCGAGCACGTCACCGGACATGAGCCGGTAGCTGAACACCGCCCGCGAGGCCTCGCGGGCCAGGTCGTCGACCGGCAGTGGCGCCGTCGACCCGGCGATCACCAGGTTGCCCTTGCGCCGCCCGCGCAGCGTCGAGGGCTCGGCCGACATCGTCCGGTGCGGAAAGTACAGCCGCAGGGCGGCGAGCACCCGGCGGGTCCAGTCGAAGGGCAGCTTGTCGGTGACGTTCAGGACGACGGTGCCGCCGGTGTGCAGCACCCGGCGGTACTCGGCGAAGGCCTCGACCGAGACCAGGCCCGCGGGCACCACCATGCCCACGAAGGCATCGACGATGATGAGGTCGGCGTAGTCGTCGGGCATCGCCGCCAGCCCCGTCCGGCCGTCGACGGGGCGCACCTTGACGCCGGAGTTCCTGGGCAGCGGCGCCCGCTCCCGCACGGCGGCGGTGAGCTGCTCGTCCGGCTCGCACACGATCTGCGGCGACGTGGGACGGGTATGGGCCACGTAGCGGGCAAGCGTCATGCCCGCGCCACCAATGTGGACGACGCGCAGCCGCTCACCGGCCGGGGCATGGGCATCGACGTGCGCGGCGATGCGCTGCACGTAGTCGAACTCGAGCCGCGTCGGGTCGGCCGGGTCGAGCCAGGACTGGTCGGCACCGCCAACGCGCACGACGAACGCGCCGGGCACGTCGGGGTCGGGGATGATGCCGTTGTTCTGGTCCACGGGGGAAGGCTAGCCCGTGCAGCCGGACCGCCTGCACACCTTCTGCCGAAGCCCGGGCGGGGCCCCTGCGACGACGTAGCGTCGAATGATGTCCGGCATCGTGTTCACGAGTATTACCGCGCTGATCCTGGTGGTCGTGCTGGCGTCGCCGCGCGGCCCGGGGTGGCTGCGGCAGGCCGACATGGTGCTGGCCGCGGCCTACAACGAGGTGCCCTTCCTGTTCATGGTCCTGACCTTCGTCACTCTCGCGACCATGGTCAGCAACGGGGATGTGTTCACACCCCTGGGGTATGTGAGCCTCGTCCTGGCGGTGTTCATCCTGGTGACGCTGGCCTGGATTGCGTGGGCGCAGACCCGCGACCGTCCGGTGTTGCGACGGGCATTGGACGACGGCCTGGGCGTCGGCTGGCGCGACCGCGCGGCGGGCGCGGGGCTGGCCCAGGAGCTGGCCAACCTCGACGGCGGCACCCGCTGGGGCCGGGCGGTGTTCGCGCCGTTCAGCTGGCGACCGCGAACGGTGGCGCGGGTGGCGAACCTGTCCTACGGCCCCGCCGGACGCTCCAACACCCTCGACCTATACCACCGTCGCGACCGTCCCGCCGGGGCCCCGGTGCTCATCTATCTGCATGGCGGCGGCTATCACTCGGGCACCAAGAGCCGGGAGTCACGCGAACTGTTGTTCCGGCTGGCAGTGCAGGGATGGGTGACGATCTCGGCGAACTACCGCCTGCGGCCGCGGGCGAGTTTCGCCGAGCACCTGGCCGACGCCAAGCGGGTGCTGGCCTGGGTGCATGAGCACGTCACTGACTATGGCGGTGATGCCGACGTGCTGGTCATGACGGGCGGGTCGGCGGGTGCCCACCTGGCCACCATCTGCGGGCTCAGCCAGAACGACGCGCAGTGGCAACCGGGGTTCGAGGCGGCCGACACGTCGCTGTCGGCAGTGGTCGGGTGCTACGGCTGGTACGGCGGCTACTACGGCATCGGTGGTGCCGATTCGTGGGCCGGCCCGTTGGGACACCCCGCACAGGCGGCACCGCCGACCATGATCATCCATGGACGCAGGGATCCCGTGGCCGCCGTCGGGGATGCCCGCCGGTTGGTCGACCACCTGCGGGCCGGCTCGTCCGAGCCCGTGGTGTACGCCGAACTGCCTGCGGCCCACCACAGCTTCGACCTGTTCCATTCGGTGCGGGCCGAAGCGGCCCTGGACGCCGTCCAGGCGTTCACCGCCTGGTTGCGGACGCGCGCATCGTCCGGCATTACCGTGCAGAACCCCCGGTCGTGACCGGGGTATCTGCACATTGACTTCTATGTGATCCGCGAAGCAGTGCCGTCAGACGATCCGCAACTGGTCGTCGACCACGTCGAACGTCACCGTCGCGCCATCGCCGACCTCACCGGCGAGCACCTTGCGGGCCACCTGGTCCTCGATGGTGGTCTGCACCAGTCGACGCAACGGACGAGCACCGTAGACCGGGTCGAAGCCCGTGCCGGCCAACCAGGCCTTGCCCTCGTCGGTCACCGCGATGGTGATGCGACGCTCGGCCAGGCGCTTGTTGAGCTTCGCCAGCGTGGTGTCGACGATCCTGACCAGGTCGTCCTGCGACAGCGGGTCGAACATCACGATGTCGTCGAGCCGGTTCAGGAACTCCGGCCGGAATGATTTGCGCACCACACCCATGACCGCTGCATGCTTCGCGTCCTCGGACAGCGCCGGGTCGGCCAGGAACTGCGATCCCAGGTTGCTGGTCAGGATGAGGATGGTGTTGCGGAAGTCGACCGTGCGCCCCTGCCCATCGGTCAGGCGCCCATCGTCGAGCACCTGCAGCAGGATGTTGAACAGGTCCGGGTGCGCCTTCTCAACCTCGTCGAGCAGCACCACCGAGTACGGGCGTCGCCGGACGGCCTCGGTCAGCTGGCCACCCTCTTCGTAGCCGACGTAGCCCGGAGGGGCACCGACGAGCCGCGAGACCGAGTGCTTCTCGGAGTATTCCGACATGTCGATGCGCACCATGGCCGACTCGTCGTCGAACAGGAAGTCGGCGAGCGACTTGGCCAGCTCGGTCTTGCCGACACCCGTGGGGCCGAGGAACAGGAACGAACCAGTGGGCCGGTTCGGGTCGCTGATACCGGCCCGGGAGCGGCGCACCGCATCCGAGACGGTCTTCACGGCCTCGGTCTGGCCGATCAGGCGCTCGCCAATGATGTGTTCCATCTCGAGCAGCTTCTCGGACTCGCCCTGCAGCATCTTGCCGACCGGGATACCGGTCCAGGCAGAGACCACCTCGGCGATGTCGTTGGCGTCGACCTCTTCGCTGACCATGCGCTGTGGCGCGGCCTCGGCCTCGTCGGCAGCCTCAAGTTGTTTCTCGAGTTCGGGGATGCGGCCGTACTGGATCTCGGCGGCCTCCCCCAGGCGCCCCTCGCGAATGAGCTTGTCGGCCTCGGTACGCAGCTTGTCGATCTGCTCCTTGAGGTCACCGACCTGGTTCAGGGACGATTTCTCGGCCTCCCAGCGCGCCTCGAGGGCCCGCAGCTGTTCCTGGGCGTCGGCGAGGTCGGACTGCAACCGGGACAGCCGCGCCTTCGAGCCGGCGTCCTCCTCCTTTTCGAGCGCGAACACCTCCATGCTCATGCGGTCGGTCTGGCGACGCAGCACGTCGATCTCTTCAGGGGACGAGTCGATCTCCATCCGCAGTCGCGACGCGGCCTCGTCGATCAGGTCGATGGCCTTGTCGGGCAGCTGCCGGCTGGTGATGTAGCGGTTCGACAGTGACGCGGCCGCGACCAGTGCCTGGTCGGTGATGCGCACCTTGTGGTGGGCCTCGTAGCGTTCACGCAGGCCACGCAGGATCGCGATGGTGTCCTCGACCGAGGGCTCGCCGACGTAGACCTGCTGGAAGCGTCGTTCCAGCGCCGGGTCCTTCTCGATGCGTTCGCGGTACTCGTCGAGGGTGGTGGCACCGATCATGCGCAGCTCGCCGCGCGCCAGCATCGGCTTGAGCATGTTGCCGGCGTCCATGGCGCCCTCGCCCGAGGCGCCCGCACCGACCACGGTGTGCAGCTCATCGATGAAGGTGATGACCTGGCCCTGGGCGTCACGAATCTCGTTCAGCACCGCCTTCAGCCGTTCCTCGAACTCACCGCGGTACTTCGCACCCGCGACCATCGACGCAAGGTCGAGCGAGACGACGCGTCGTCCCTTCAATGAGTCGGGCACGTCACCGGCAACGACGCGCTGCGCGAGCCCCTCGACGACGGCGGTCTTGCCGACGCCGGGCTCACCGATGAGCACGGGGTTGTTCTTGGTGCGGCGGGCCAGCACCTGGACGACGCGGCGGATCTCGGCGTCACGGCCGATCACGGGGTCGAGCCGGCCTTCGCGGGCCTTCTCGGTCAGGTCGACGGAGTACTTGTCGAGCGCCTTCTCGCCGCCCTCGTCCTCGGCCGAGGTGACGCGGCGGTCGCCGCGGGTCTCGTTGAAGACCGACTCGATCTGCTCGGCCGTCATGCCGAGCTGGCTGAGGATCTTCTGCGCATCCGATGGGACGGCCGCCAGCGCGATCAGCAGGTGCTCGGTGGCGACAAAGGCGTCGCCGAGCTTGTCAGCGCGGGTTTCTGCGTCGGCGAGCACCCGGGCGAAGGGGCCCGACAGCGTGGGCTGGCTGACGGACGAGCCCGAGGTGCTCGGCAACTTCGAAATGGCGCCCTGGGCCGCCGACGAGACCAGTTCGGGGTCGACCCCGAGCGTCTTCAGCAACGGCCCGACAGTGTTGTCGGGCGTGAGCAGCAGGCCGTGCAGCAGGTGGCTCGGCTCGGCCGAGGGGTTGCCGTGGGTCAGGGCGCTGCGCAACGCCGCCGAGACGGCATCGCGGCTCATCGTGGTCAGCTTGTCAGTGTTCAAGGCATCGCTCCTGCGAGATGTGGGTTCAAAGTTGAGCTTACCCGACTCAACCTTGATTCACCGGGTTTTGTTCCCCCGGACAGCGCCCGTACCACCCATCACCACCCCAGTACGCTGAACCCGCGGCCGGCTGCGGTTGCGCTCGTCGTCCACGCGTTCTGCCACACGGAGGTTCCCATGTCGCCCTGGGCCCGATTCCTGGGATCTCGCCCCCTCGCCGTGCTGATCGGTTGCCTGGTCATCGGCGCGCTCGCGGCAGTGTGGGGTTCGGGCGTGTTCGGCCAGCTGAGCAACGGCGGGTTCGAAGACCCCACCAGCGAGTCCTACAAGGTGAACTCCCTCGTCAAGGAACACTTCGGGCAAGTCGACCCCGACCTGGTGGTGATCTATCACACCGACTCGGGCACCATCAACGACCCGGCGACGATCGCCAAGGTCACCGACAAGCTGAAGTCGCTGCCCTCGAGCGCTGTCGCGCAGACCATCCCGTGGTTCGCCGACGAGTCGGGTCGACTCGTCGGGGATGACGGCCGCGCCGGCATGGTGCTGGTCAACCTCTCCGGCGACCAGTCGAGCAAGCTCGACTCATACAACGAGATCAAGGACGACCTGGCCATCGACGGCCTCGAAGTGCTCAACAACGGCGCCTACCCGATGTTCAACGAGATCAACCGGCTGGCCTATGACTCGATCGTCACCGCCGAGACCATCGCCCTGCCAATCGTGTTCCTGTTGTCGGTGCTGGTGTTCGGCTCGGTGGTGGCGGCGATCATGCCGACGCTGGTGGGTGGCGCTGCCATCATCGGCGGCTTCGCGCTGCTGCGCACCGTTGGCCTGTTCGAGGACGTCAACTCGTTCGCGGTGCAGGTCGTCACGCTGCTGGGCATGGGCCTGGCCATCGACTATGCGCTGTTCGTCGTCACCCGCTTTCGCGAAGAACTCGCCAAACAAGCAGGGCATGGACGAGTTCAATCCGCGGCGGCCATCAAGGTCACCATGGCCACCGCCGGGCGCACCGTGCTCTTCTCGGGGCTGACGGTGGCGATCTCGATCGCGACGCTGCTGCTGTTCCCCATCCCCTACCTGGCCTCGCTCGGCTGGGGTGGCCTCGCCGCGGTGCTGGTCGCGATGGCGGCGTCGCTGACGCTGCTACCGGCGGTGCTGGTGCTGCTGGGGCCGAACATCAACAAGGCCGGCATCCCGGTCATCAACCGCATGCAGGCCCGGGCCGAAGAGCGGGGCGGCTGGGCCAAACTCGCGCAGGCGGTGATGGCCAGGCCACTGGCATTCATCGTCCCCATCGTCGTGGCACTGGTGGTGCTGGCCACCCCGCTGCTGCACGTCAGCTGGGGCCAGATCGATGCGGCGATGCTGCCGAAGTCGTCGCCGGTCTCGCAGTCGCTGCAGAAGCAGACCGACTGGTTCGGCGACACCGGCGGCAGCGCCGAGGTGCTGGTGACCGGCAGCGGGGCAACCGACCAGGCGGGCATCGCCGAATACACGAAGCGGCTGTCAGCAGTCGAGGGCGTGGCCGACGTCCAGGTGGCGCGGCAGTCTGCGAGCGGCGCGGCACCGGCGACGCTGATCAGGGTCACCTGGCCCGGCCTCAGCCAGTCGGAGCATTCACAGGACCTCGCCCAATCATTGCGCGACGTCCCCGGTCCGGGCGGCGCCGAGGTGCTGATCGGCGGGCCCAGCGCCTCAACCGTCGACGTGCTCAAGACCATCGGCGACATCCTGCCGCTGATGCTGACCGTGATCGTCGTGGCCATGTTCGTGCTGCTGTTCCTGGCGTTCGGGTCGGTGGTGCTGCCCCTCAAGGCTTTGCTCATGAACGTGCTCTCACTGGGCGCGGCGTTCGGCATCGTCACCTGGATCTTCGCCGACGGCCACCTCGAGGGCCTGTTGCGCTTCGATTCGCCCGGCTACCTCGACCCGACGATCCCGCTGCTGATGGTGGCGGTGCTGTTCGGCCTGTCGATGGACTACGAGGTCTTCCTGCTCAGCCGCGTCAAAGAGGAGTACGACCTCACCAGTGACAACACCGCCGCGGTCTCGCACGGGCTGCAGAAGACGGGCCGGCTGATCACCAGCGCGGCAGCACTGTTGTGCGTGGTCATCGCGGGGTTCGCGGCCAGCGAGCTGTTCTTCATGAAGATGGTCGGCTACGGCATGCTTGTGGCGATCATCCTGGACGCGACAGTGGTGCGGGCCTTGTTGGTGCCGGC
This sequence comes from Aestuariimicrobium sp. G57, assembly GCF_050110855.1. Lineage (NCBI taxonomy): Bacteria > Bacillati > Actinomycetota > Actinomycetes > Propionibacteriales > Propionibacteriaceae > Aestuariimicrobium > Aestuariimicrobium sp. G57. The sequence continues at coordinate 395,684 of NZ_JBNINW010000003.1, forward strand.
GACCATGCGCCTGCTGGGCAGGTGGAACTGGTGGTCGCCGAAGTTCCTGCGGGGCATCACCGACCGGATCTCGTTCACGCATTGAGCAGCGGCGACAGTGAGTGGTTTGACGTCGGATCTGACGTCAAACCACTCAGCGTCGCCCGCCGTCAGCCGGCCTCGGGTGTGAACAGGTCCTCAATCCGGCACCCGAACGCCGCCGCCAGTCGAAACGCCAGCGGCAACGAGGGGTCGTAGCGGCCCTTCTCGATCGAGATCACCGTCTGTCGCGAGACGCCCAGCTCATCGGCCAGCCTCTGCTGCGACCAACCCGCGCGCTCGCGATGGTCCTTCAGCGAGTTCTCCATCATGCGTCCGCCCGTCGTGCCACGGCATAGGCGATCGCGAAGACGGCGACCATGAGCACCGCCACCCCCATCAGCAGCAGCCCGGCATCGGCCCGCCAGCGGGTGATTGAGGCGACCGCGGCCCCGAGGCCCACGACCGGCAGCATCACGTGGAACGTCGCCTGCGCAGCCCGGTCGTACCAGCGGTTCTCGATCGAGTCTTCGGGACGCACGGTCGCCCCGCGCACGCTCGAGCGATCCACCAGCAGCGCCCACGCGCCCATGGCCAGCACCGGCGCCGCCAGGACGAAGAAGACCAGCGGGAAGAGCAACGCCCAGGTCGTCGACAGGCCATCCGACGTGGCCTGCGCGAGCGCCGTGGCCCCGGCGGCCAGGATCGAGGCGCCGGCGACCCCCATCAGGATGCTGACCGCGACCAGCCGCCCGCTGCCGCCTCCCAGCCGGGCGGATCGACCCCACCTGGTGGGCGGCGCCTGCTGCGGATCGCGGGGCGCGGTGTGGGGTGTGGACGTGAGTTCCATGGTGCCTCTCCTGCTGACTGGTCGGTGCGGCCGATTACCACTCCGCCGATGTGCAGCAAGCTTGACAGTAAAGCTAGTTTGACGTCAAGCCCCTTTGACTACCGGGCCTCGAGATAGGCCAGGATCGCCCGCACGCGGCGGTTCTCGTCCACCGATTCGGGCAGGCCGAGCTTGGCGAAGATGCTGCTGGTGTGGGTCTCGATGGTGCGCGCCGACAGGAACATCCGGGCAGCGATCGCAGCGTTCGACCACCCCTCGGCCATGAATGCCAGCACCTGCAACTCGCGGACCGTCAGCGCATCAAGCACCGACCCGCTGCGAGCGGCGCCGACCAGGTGCGCGACCACCTCGGGGTCGAGCGCCGTGCCGCCACCGGCCACGCGGGCCAGTGCCGCCAGGAAGTCCTCGGTGTCCAGCACGCGATCCTTCAACAAGTAGCCGAATGCACCCGCCGTCACCAGTTCGAGCGTGCGCCGGGTTTCGATGTGCTGCGAGAGCAGCAGCACCGGGGTGCTTGGCTGCCAGTCCCTGATCTCGCGTGCCGCGCCGATGCCCTCGTCGTCGTTGGGCATGCGCACGTCCAGCACCACGATGTCCGGACGATGGGCGCGCACCTGGGCGACGGCCGTGGCAGCAGTGGCGGCACGGCCGACCACGACATGCCCCGACACCTCGAGCAATGCCGCCAGCCCCTCTCGGAACAGCGTCGAGTCCTCCCCGATCACGACCCGCACGGCAGCACCGCCTCGACGGTCGTGCCGCCCCGCTCCGGCGAGCGCAGCCGCAGGGTGCCACCCAGCGCCGTCACCCGGTCGGCCAGTCCGGCGATGCCACCGCGGGCCCGGGCGTGCGCCCCGCCACCGCCGTCATCGGCCACCAGCACGCGCACCTGGCCGGCATCGTCGTCCACCCGCACCGTGATGCTGCTCGCCCCCGCATGGCGCAGGGCGTTCGTCACCGATTCGGCGACGACGAAATATGCCGTCGTCGCCGTGTCGTCGGCCAGTGCCGGCAGGTCGGCGATGTGCAGGTCGAGTCGCACGTCTGCCGGCACCGTCGCCGCCAGGTCGTGCAGGGCTGCCGCCAACCCGTCGTCCAGCGCACGCGGGCGCACCCCCTGGGCAAGCAGGCGCAGTTCACCCACCGCGGTGCCGACCTGGGCGACGGCGGCGTCCAGGCCGGCTGCCGCGGCGCGGTCGACCCCGGACGAGCGCTGCAACACCCGCAGTTGCATGCCCAACGCCACCAGCCGCTGCTGGGCACCGTCATGCAGGTCCCGTTCCAGCCGACGGCGCTCCTCGTATCCGGCGCGCAGGATGCGTTCGCGGGAGGCCTCGACCTCAGCCCGCGCAGCAGCCAGGCTCGTCTGCACCCGCGCGGCGCTGACCAGTGGGGCTGCCGCGGTGACCACCGAGGCGGCGGGTGGCATCGTCCGGGCTGCCGAGCAGGCCACCACGCCCACCTGCTCGCCGTGGTGGCTGACGATGCTGCGCGGACCCGGCCGGACGCCCCGCATGGCCTCGTCGAGGGGTGCACCCGTGGCCGTGCGCAGGGTGGGATCGACCAGCCCCCGGTAGGCCACCACCAGGTCCGGGTCGGCAAGGCACGAGCGCAGCACCGCCTCGACGTCCGTGGGAACCGCCCGACCCGACTCGACGAGGGCAGCCAGGTTGGCGAGCGCCCGCCCGGCGCGCGCCCGTTCCGGATAGACGAGCAGCCCCAGTCGTGTCGTCCCGAGGCGGAAGCAAACGACGCCCACGATCGTGACAGCGGCGCTCGCGGCGACCAGGGCCTGCACCGGCCAGGCGTCGAGCGTCTGGCCCGTCGCCAGTCGCAGCACGGTCAGCCCGGCCAGCACCACCACAGCGGCCAGGCAGGCCGAGACGGCGCTCACCACCGCGCGGTCCACGTCGGCCCACGTGGGGTGCAGCAGCGCCATCGTCACCGCGATGGGCACGCCGATGTACATGGCGGCCAGCCCGAACACCACCAGGTCGACGGTGCCGAGCACCAGCAGGCTCACCCAGCAGAGCAGCAGGGTGCCGGGCACCAGGCAGGCCGCGAGCAGGTACCACCGCAGCCCCAACCGGGTCGCCTCGTCAGCCCGGCGGTAGCGACGCAGCGGGGCCACTGCGCTGGCCACCAGTCCCGCCATCAACGACACCACCAGCACCCAGCCCACGACGTCACCGGCCAGGGGGTGCGCGGCACCAAGGTCGGGACGCAGCGCCCCCACGACGGCGACCACCTGGAAGACCAGGACCACGGCCGGCAGGCCCCACGCCACGACCCGCCACCCCGGCGACGGAAGTCGTCCATCGGGGGCGGTGAGCAGCAGCAGCGCGAACGGCAGGTAGAGCAGCATCCAGGCGCCCTGCATCAAGGGACCCGAGTACATCGCAGTATCGGCGGCGACCGCCGCGGCGGCAATGAGGACGGCGGCGACCTGGCCGGGACGCCTGCGGGCGATCAGCGATGCGAGCACCAGGCAGACGACGCCCGCGCCGAGGTACAGCGCCGGCGCGGGCCACGGATGACCCACTTCGCGGGCGCGCACCAGCACCGGCAGGGCCAGCCCCACGAAGGCGCCCCAGCAACCCACCACGGCGAGCGTCGTCGCGCGCATGTCAGCAGGATAGGCCAGGCGATCCACGCGGCGGTATCCGTGCTGGCACGCAATTTCCGGCCCGTGCCGACCCCGCCCAGAAGTGCGGTCGGCACGGATGCCCGCGCGACGAGCACGGAGCACGCTCAGGGCATGACCATTACCCCTTCTGTTCCCCTCACCGGGCTCCACGACCACGAGCCCCAGGACGCCGCCGCGGTGCCCCACGACGCCGAGGCGCCCCACGACGCCGCGCCCCACGATCCCACTGCCCGATTCCGGCGCATCGCCTCGGCGGTGGCGTTGCCGCTGGGCTTCGTCGCGCAGGCCATGACGAATGTGACCTACGCGTGGGTGACCCTCGACGGCAGCAGTGATGCGACCACGGCCGAGGCGCTGGCGCTCTCCCGCGCCCACGGGGGCACCATGATCTGGGCCAGCACCTTCGCCCTGATCGGCTGCCTGCTCATCGTGGCCGGCATCCCCACAGCCCTGCGGGTGTTGCGCTGGGCCAGCCCCCGGCTGTCACTGCTGGCGGGGGTGCTGATGATCGCGGGCTATGTGTGCTATTTCGGCGTCGTGTTCACGAGCTTCGACCAGATCGCACTGGCCCGCCACAACGTCCCGGAGTCGGCCTTCGACGGCTCGCCGGCCATGACCGCCGGTCTCTGGGTCTTCCTGGTGTTCGTGGCCGGCAACCTGGTGGGCACGCTGCTGCTGGGCCTTGCCGTCATCGTGGGACGCCGTCGCCTGGCTGGGCTGGTGCCCTACTGGGCGGGGCTGCTGATCATCGGCTGGCCGGTCGGGCACGTGACCAACCTCGTGCTGAACAACGAGTGGTTCGCCGTGGCGGGCGGGCTGCTCGAGGTGGCGGGCCTGGCCTTCGTGGCCCGGGCGGCGATCCGGATGACCCGGGAGCAGAGCATGACCAGGCCCGAGTGGGTGCTGCGCGGGTAGAGGGCCGCCCGACACTGAGTGGTTTGACGTCGGATCCGACGTCAAACCACTCAGCGTCGAACCAGGTCACCGTCGAACCAGTCACTGCACCGGCGGCTGCAACACCTGGAAGCCCGCGCCCTGGTCATCGACCAGCGTCGCCACCCGGCCGAACTCGCTGTCGGTCGGGCCATCCAGCAGGTGGCCGCCCATCGCCACCGCCTGCTCGGCCGCGGCATCGGCGTCGTCCACCTGGAAGTAGACGCGCCAGTAGCCCTGCACCCCGTCGGGCAGCCACTCCCCCGCATTGCACAGGCCGGCAGCCGCCTCGGCGCCGCCGCCGTTGGTGGCGTAGCCGATCTCGCCGTCCTGCTCGGCCATGGGCACGATGTGCCAGTCGAAGACCTCTTCATAGAACTGGCCCGCGGTCTCGAAGTTGCGGGTGAACAGCTCGAACCACACCGGTGCGCCGTGGCCGTCGTGCGCCTCGTAGCCCACCCGCGTGCCGGGCTGCCACACCCCGACCGCCGATCCCGCGGCATCGACCATGAACCCCATCACGCCCTGGTCACCCACGGCCATCGTCGGCACGAGCACCGTGCCGCCCGCGGCGGTGGCCCGTTCCAGCGCCTCGGCGGCATTGGGGGCGTCGAGGTAGACCACGAACGTGTCCGTGGCATCAGGGCCCATGCGTTCGCGGTCGATCTGCATCGCCCCGCCCACCGACTTACCGCCCACCGACACGATGTGGTAGTTGCCGTAGTCAGGCCCGCTGTCGGTGAAGGTCCAGCCCAGCAGCTCACCATAGAACTTCTTCGCCTTCGCCAGGTCGGTGGTGGTCAGTTCCACCCAGTTGGGTGCTCCGTTGACGGTCATGGCTCGCTCCTTGCACGCGCTCCGCTTCTTGTGGACGAGCCTACGCGTGCGTCCGGTGGCGGGCCAGAGGGGCCGGTGGCCTGCTCAGGCGAAGGGGTCGTACTCCTCGCCCACGACCGCCTCGCGCACCGAGCCGTCGGGCATCGTGACGCCGACCCGCATGCCGTCGGCGAGCTGTCGTCCGCGGCGGGTCTCGACCTCACCGTCGACGGTGACCAGCCCGGCCTGGATCCACTCGCGGGCCTCACCGCCGGTGTCGGCCAGGCCGGTGTACTTCAAGAACTGGCCGAGCCGGATCGGGTCATCACTCATGCGCCCATCCTAGGGCGGCGCCTCACGGCCCGAGCAACGCCAAGGGCACGACCGCCACCCCGTCGCGTCTTCGATACGCGTGCACTCCAGTCGTCAGCACCACCAAGTCGACCACCTGCTCGGGTAACTGGTCACGCAGCCACAGCAGATGCTTGACGTCCGCGTCGCCAATGCTCGCTGACATCTTCACCTCAAATGCAACAATCTGGGCCTCCGGGCCTTCGACGATCAGGTCCACCTCGTGGTCGCCATTACGGGTACGCAGATGTCCGACCGTGGCTTCGGCCGCCTGGGCTGCAACCCTGACAGTCAACGTGGCCAGGGACTCGAAGAACGGCCCCGCGAGGTGCGCACCCGATGGTGAGAGCAGTGTTCTGGCCGACAGGCCCAAGGCCCGAGCGGCGAGACCTGGATCAGCTAGCTGGTGTTTGGGTGCCTGCTGCAGCCGGGTTAGAGGACTTCTGCTCGGACTCCACCCAGGAACTGGATCAAGCAACCACAGCTGCGTCAAGTGGTCGCGGTACGCGATCGTAGTGCTCTTCGCGGGTTGCGACCCATCCCCGCCACTCGCAGCATCGAGCAGCCGACTGTACGACGTCGTCGTGGACGATGCCGCAGCATAGGCATTCAGCCACCGCCGCAAGGTCTCGGGACGCCTGACGGACACGCCCAGCTCCGGAAGGTCACGGTCAACAATCCGCCGCAGGTATCCGTCGAGCAGGGCTCGGCGAAGCCTTGGGTGGGCTGTGCGGATCCCTGGAAAGCCACTCTCCTCGATCGCCGCGAAATAGTCGTGCACAGCCCAGTCTGTGGATCCCCCGACGTCTGCCTGCGCAGCATCGAGCAGTCGGGCCAAGCTCACCGTCGGACGCGCCGTCCCACGTTCGTGGATGGCCATCGGCCGCATGCGCAATGACAGGATCCGACCTGCGCCGCTGTGGGTGCCTTGCGCAGAAGCAGGCGTTGCGCTTCCTGTGAGCAGGAACCTGCCTGCCGGGGCACCCGCGTCGACCGCACGTCGCACGACGTCCCACACTTCAGGGAATCGCTGCCACTCATCGAGCAACACGGTCCCCGAAGAAACCCGTGCCATCACAGGATCCGCCTGCCAGAGCGCAGCATGATCCGGATCGTCGAAGAGGAATCGGATCGAGGCCCGACGCGAGGCGGTGTCGGTTTTGCCGACACCCTTGGGGCCGTCGATGGCCACAGCCGGGGCCAACGCCAGAAGATCGTCCAGCTCGTCATCCACGGTACGCCGCAGGTACTCCACGCCCGTCAGACTACCACGAGCACCCGACATAGACTACCTTTAGCAGACCCTATACGCTACCTTTAGCAGACTTTCTACGCTACCTTTAGCAGGGCTGCCTCACCCCAGCCCCACCCGGCCCAGCGGCTGCTCGGGTTCGCATTCGACCGGGGCATGCTCCCCAACCTGCCGGTGGATCGACTCGTCCCCGCCGACCAATGAACCACCCGGCGCCCCACTGCGTGCGGCAATCACCTGCGCCATGATCGAGACCGCCGTCTCTTCGGGCGTCTCGGCGCTGATGTCGAGGCCCACGGGGGCATGCAGCTGCGCCAGTTCGTCATCGGTCACGCCCTCGGCCCGCAGCGCCGCCTCGCGGTCGCGGGTGGTCTTGCGTGAGCCGAGCGCCCCGACGAATGCCGCCCCGCAGCGCAGCGCGACCTTCAGCGCCGGGATGTCGAACTTCGGGTCATGGGTCAACACCAGGATCACCGTGGTGCGGCTGATCCGTCCGGCCTCGACCTCGGCCGCCAGCCACCGGTGCGGCCACGCGACCACCAGCTCGTCCGCCTCGGGGAACCGTTCGGCCGTCGCGAACACCGGGCGCGCGTCGACCACGCTCACCCGGTAGTCCAGGAACTTGCCCATCCGCACCACGGCCCGCGCGAAGTCGATGGCCCCGAACACCACCAGCCGCGGCGGCGGGGCCCAGGCCCGCACCAGCAACTCCGGCTCGTCCTGTGCCACCGGCGGCTCATCGAGCGACTGCCCCGTCGTGCCGAACACTCCCCGGGCCACCACCAGCGCCCGCGCATCAACCCCGGACGACCCCAGCGACCCCACCAGCCCGTCGCCGTGCGGGGCGTCCGGCCCCACATAGGTCACCCAGCGCCCCAGCGCCGCATCACCCTCGCTGCCCGGCCGGGTGTCGACCCGCTGGATGAACACCGCCGCGCGCTGCTCGTCCAATGCCTGTTTGAGCACCCGCAGCGGCTCGGCCACGGCCTCGTCCCCCGGGTCGACCCGCGAGATCGTCACGTCGATCTCACCGCCGCAGGTCAGCCCGACGCGCAACGCGTCCTGCCCCGTCACGCCGTAATGCGTCGCGACCGCGCCACCGTCGGCGATCACCTGGGTGGCAGTCTCATAGACCGCGCCCTCGATGCAGCCGCCCGACAGGCTGCCGATGGCGGCACCGTCGCCGGTCACGGCCATGAACGTGCCCGCCGGACGCGGCGACGAGCGCCACGTGCGGGCGATGATCGCCATCGCGAACGGGTCGCTGCCTGCCAGCAGCGGGCCCAGTTCCCCTGCAATCTCACGCACCTGCCATCACCCTTCCCCCCGGACGCGCGATCGCGCGACCCACCAGGGCCAGTTCAGCCACACTGCCACCGGCCACCAATTCGTCAGTCAAAGGCAAGGCGGCGACCAGCGCCCGGGTGGCCGGCTGCCACCCTTCGACGCCCGCCCGCGGATGCACCCAGACCACCTTGTGCGCCAGCCGCGCCACCCTCGCCATCGCCGCCGCGACCTCGTGAGGTTCGCCGGTGTCCAGCCCGTCCGACATCAGCACCAGCACCGCGCCGCGCAGCGGCCCGCGCCGTCCCCAGTCGTCCACCAGGTGGTTCAGCCCGGCCGCCAGCCGGGTGCCGCCCGTCCAGTCGGGCACGCACGCACCGGCCGCGGCGATGGACGCCCCGACATCGCGCCCCGAGAGTTCGGCTGTGACCCGGGTCAGCCGGGTGGCAAGGGTGAACACCTCGGCCGCGTGGGTGCGGCGCAGCGCATGGGCGAAGCGCAGGTTCACCTCGGCCCATTGCTTCATCGACCCCGACACGTCGACCAGCACCACCACGCGGCGCGGTCGCAGCGCCCGCTCACGGTGGCGCACGTCGACCACCTCGCCGCCCCGGCGCAGCATCGCCCGGGTGGTCGCGCGCGGGTCGATGCGGTGGCCGCCGTTGGCGCGTCGCCGCACGCGGCGCACCGGACGATCAAGCTGCAGCGCCGCCACCATCGCCAGCGCCTCGTCGCGTTCGGCAGCCGCCAGATCGCGCAGGGGGCGCGTCCGCAGCCGCTCACCGCGGTGGGCGACCTCACGCGGTGGCCCGGGTTCGGCCGGCCCGACACCCTCACCGCCGTCATCGGGCACCCGCGCCTCGACCTCCACAGCCGTCGCCGGCCAGCGCAACTGTGGCACGGCGCTGAAGTATTCGGCGAAGATGCGGTCGTGGGTGGCCACGTCGTCCGGCGAACAGCACAGCGTCGCCCGGGTGGCCCCGGCGACCATGTCGCGGTCGAGCAGGTCGACCAGCCCGACGGCGCGCAGCATGGTCACCACCCGGTCGGTGGGCACGACCAGCCCCGCCTCGCGCAGGCGCTGCACGAAGCCCAGCAGCACCTCGTCGAGGCCGTGCACCTCGGGCCCGGCCACTAGTCGCCGCCTGCCCCGACCAGTGCGGCGCGTGCCGGCGCCAGGTCGTCCGCATGCTTGACCACCGCGGGCAGTGAGCGTTCGACCAGCCCGTCGTCCAGCCCGTCGGCGCCCAGCAGCACCAGCGCCCGTACCCAGTCGATCGTCTCGGCGAGGCCCGGGGGCTTGACCAGGTCGAGCGCGCGCAGCCGGGTGACCGCGTCGAGCACCTGGGCGAGCATGCCGTCACGCGCCTCGGGAACGTGGTGGCGCACGATGGCGAGTTCCTGGTCGCGGCGCGGCAGGTCGATCCAGTGGTACAGGCAACGCCGCTTCAGCGCGTCGTGCACATCGCGGGTGCGGTTCGAGGTGACCACGACGAACGGCGGCACCTCGGCGGCCACCCGCCCCAGCTCGGGGATCGTGATCGCCCAGTCCGAGAGCACCTCGAGCAGCAGGGCATCGAACTCGTCGTCGGCGCGGTCGACCTCGTCAACCAGCAACACGGCGCGGGCCCCGTTCGTGGACGCGCGCAGCGCCGCCAGCACCGGACGCTCGAGCAGGTAGCGCTCGTCCCAGACCCCGCCCGGCAGCCCCTCGCGGGCGTGCAGCAGCTGACGCGGGAAGTCCCATTCGTACAGCGCCTGCCCGACCTCGATGCCCTCATAGCACTGCAGCCGCAGCAGCGGCCCACCGAGCGCGCCGGCCATGCCCGCAGCCAGCGCGGTCTTGCCGACCCCGGGCACGCCTTCGCAGAAGAGCGGGCGTTCCATCGACAGGGCCAGCCACGCCGAGGTCGCCAGTCGCTCATCGGCCAGGTAGCCGTGGGCGGCCAGGGCCTGCTGCAGCTGCTGGGGCTCGGCAAGGTCAACAGCGTTGCCCAAGTCAGCCGGGTCGTCGTGCATCATCCATCCTTCACATCCACGTCCTGACCACCGGCCAGGTCACCGCATTCGACCAGCGCCACCTCGCGGGCGGCGAGCCAGTCCCGTGCGCCACGGTCCCCGTGCAGCGTTGCGGCCAGGTCATCCCAGTGTGCCCGCCCGACCACCACGGGGTGCCCGGGCACGCCCGCATAGGCCGCCCGGACGACGACCTCGCGCGCATTCGTCCGGTCTTCGACGGCTGCCAGCACCCGCGCCACCACGGACGGACCAATGTCGGGCAGGTCGACAAGCATCAGCACCAGCACGTCGGCGGCCAGGTCCCCAGCAACCCCGCCATCAGCGACAGCGGCCATCCCTGCCGCCATCGACGCCCCCATGCCCTGGTCCCAGTCATCGGCGACGACCACGCCCGCCCCCGCAGCCCGGGCCAGCGGTGCCACCTGGTCGGCGGCAGCCCCGGCGACCACGGTCACCGCGGTGCAGCCGCCCTCGCGCAGCACCCGTACCGTGCGGGCCACCCAGGGCTCACCGTCGGTGCCGGGCACCAGGGCCTTGGGCATTCCCATGCGGCGGCCGGCACCGGCCGCCAGCACGAGGGCGTGGGATCGCATGCCCGCAGCCTAGGCCCGCACCGCCCGGGCGGCGAGGGCCTTGATCGCCTGGGTGAAGCATTCTGCGGGCGGTGTGACCAGGCCTGCGCCGACCTGGCCCGTGCCGGCGACCGCCCCGGCCATGCCAGTGTTGATCTGCGGCAAAATGCCCGTGCGGGCCACGAGCGTGGCGTCGATGCCGTTCGGCACGCCGCGGAACTCGAGGATCGGCAGCTGCCACATCGGGTGTTCAGACTGCGTGATCTCGTACATCGTGCGCGAGGCGGTCAACGCGAACGGCACGTCACCGCCGACGAGCTTGACGATGGCCGGCGCCGCGGCCATCGCGAAGCCGCCGATGCCGGCCGTCTCGGTGATGGCTGAGTCGCCGATGTCGGGATTGGCATCGTCCGGGCCGTACGAGCCCAGGAACAGGCCCTCGGGCTTGTTGGCCGGCCCGGTGAACCATTCGTCCCCGGTGCCCGCGGTCTGGATGCCGAAGTCGGTGCCGTTGCGGGCCATCGTCACCACCACGCTCGACCCGGGGATGTTCTTGGCCGCCATCATCGCCAGCTTGCACGTGGGCATGACCAGGTTGAGCGCGAAGTGGTCGTTGGCGCCGATGAACCGGGCGACCTCGGCGACGTCGGCGGGGTCGAGGCCGCAGTTGGCCAGGTCGGGCAGCACGTCACGCAGGAACATCAGCGTGCCCGACCTGTTGCGGTTGTGGCCCTCGTCGCCCATCTGCAGCATCTGCGCGACCATCGCCAACGTGTCGATGGGCCCATGCTGGGCCACCGCCTTCGCCAGGGCCGGGCCGAGCACGCGGGCCATCCAGCCGAGTCGGTCCTGCACCTCCTGGTTGTAGGCGCCGTAACGCAGCACCTTGCCCAGACCTTCGTTCAGCGAGCAGTACGAGGTGTTGCCGTGCACGGGGTCACGCAGTTCGAACATCCACATCGACGGCGAGACCACGCCGGCCATCGGCCCGACCGCGTCGCGGTGGTGGCAGGGTTCGAGGGTGGCCCTGCCCGCTGCCAGCGCGGCCTCGGCTTCTTCGGGGGACGAGGCCAGGCCCTCGAAGATCATCGCCCCGATCAGGGCGCCCTTCATGGGGCCCGATGCCCGCTCCCATTCCAGCGGCGGGCCGGCGTGCAGGAACTGGCCCTTCTCGAGGCCGAAGACCTCGCTCGCGGGGCGCAGGCCCACGAGTTCGGCCCCTGCCGACTGGATGCGTTCGATGGCGAGCTTGTTCGCGTCCTCGCGGCGGGGGTCGGCCATGACGGCGGCCAGGTCGGCGGGGTCGATGCCGTCCATCGGCGGTCGCCAGTCGACCTCGCGCACCTCGACGCCCTGGTCGCGCAGCGAGGTGGCGAACAGCCCGGCGCCCGAGGTGACGGCGGCGGCCGGGGCCTCGAGCAGGTTGTTGAGGGTCGACTGGCTCATGCGTGGTTCCCTTCGGTGAGCAGGCTGATGGCGTGGCGGGTGGCCTGGGCGTTAGAGGTGAAGACCGACGCGCCGGCGGCGGCGAGCGCCTCGGCGGTGCGGGCCATGCCCTGGGGGTCGGATTCGGTGGCGATCAGGCTGACCACCACCGGCAGTTCGCGGCCGTCGGCTGCAGCGGCGGCACGGGCCTCGCGGATGGCCGCGGCGTGGTCGGTGGCCGGGTCGGCATGGGCTCCGTGGCCCAGCAGCAGGTCGAGCAGCAGCACACCACAGGTGGCGTCGCGGCCCTCGGCGCGCAGCCGGTCGAGGCGCAGCGACGGGTCGATCATCGGATGCGGGCGACCGCGGGTCATCTCGTCGTCGCCGAAGTCGAGCACGGCGTGCTGGTCGGTCGTCGCCGAGGCCGACATCGCGAGTGCGGGGTCGTCAGTGAGGTTCGACTGGATCGGACCCAGCGCTTCTTCGGCGATGAACATGGCCTCATCAGCCAGGGTGCCGCCGCAGAACAGGCCGCGCAGTTTGCCGGGCACGGGATGGGCGGGATCGGCGCCGGTCCAGTGCGGCCAGGTGGGCACGTCATGGCCGCCTGCCCGCAGGGCGTCCTCGGCCTGGGTGGTCAGGTCGGGCAACCCGCGGCCGAGCGTGGCCCAGGTGAGCTGCTTGCCCGACCCGGCAGCCTCGGCCTCGAGCCGCGCCAGCACCGCGGGGTCGGCGGGCTTGCTGACCACGACGATCTGGTCGGTCGACCCGTCGGCGGCCAGCGCCGCGAGGGCCTGGCTGGCCGAGCGGCCGTTGACGGTGGCGCTGAGGTCGCGCCCGCCCAGGCCCAGGCAGTGGCTGATGCCGACGCCGGCCAGGTCGAACAGGCACATCACCTGCTGGGCGCCGGTGCCCGATGCGGCCACCATGCCGATGGGGCCGCGGCGCACCACGTTCGCAAAGCCGAGTGCGGTGCCGTTGACCACGGCGGTGCCGCAGTCGGGGCCCATCACCAGCACACCCTTGCGGGCGGCGGCGTCCTTCAGCACCACCTCGTGCTCGACGCTGACATTGTCGCTGAACAGCATCACCGACAGGCCGTGGTCAACGGCGTCCATGGCCTCGGTGAAGGCGTGGGCACCGGGCACCGAGATGACGGTGTAGGCGGCCCCGGGCAGGTGGTCGGCGGCCGAACCGGTGGTGCGCGAGGGCACGTTGTCGGCCCCGGTGCCGGCGTTGCGGGCCTGTGCCCGCAGTGCTGCGAGGGCGGCGTCGAGGGCCTGCAGCCCAGAGGCGATGGCGTCGTCCGAGGCGGCGCGCAGCGCCACGACCACATCGTTCGGGGTCGCACCCTCGGGAATCACGTAGCCCGACTGCTCGAGCAGCGCCACATTCAGGTCGGTGGCCATGCCGATCTGGGCGTCATCGACTCCCCCGGCGACCTTCACCTGCTGCGAGATCTGCATCAGGCTCACCGAGTCGTAATAGGCGCCGCGGCGCAGTTCAACGTGCACGGTCATGGACGATCCCTTCGTGGGTGCAACTGGACGGGTACATGGGTGGGGCTCATCGGGTCGGGCTCCTGGGGTCGGACAGGTGGTCGAGCGCGCCGGCGAGCCCGGCGCACAGGTCGCGCCCCGAGCTGTGCCCGATGGCGTGGACGGCGGCGATGGTGGCGGCACCGGGGGTGGCGACATCGAAGCTGGCATCAAAGCTGGCGTCGACGAGCCGGACGACCTGGGGCACGCCCAACCCGGCGGCGGCGCAGCGCAGCAGACGGGCCGACAGGCTGGTGGTGCGGTGCAGCTGGTTGGCCAGCAGGCCCTCGGCCTCGTCGGTGCGCAGCCGCCCGGCGGCCACGAGGGCGAGCAGCACCCCGCAGACCAGGTCATCGCCCGACGGGGTGAGGCCCCGGCCCCAGCCGATCAGGGCGGCGAGCTGCTCGTGGGCCGCGCGGTGGTCAGGGGCTCCCCGCAGCTCTCGCTGCAGCTGCTGTGCGGTGATGGCTGCGGCGAGCTGACGCGCCCGGGCCCGCAGCACCGGGTCGGCTCCCAGCCGGGCGGCGATGCCTCGCGCCGGTACGACGCCGGTGACGCGCACGCGTACCCCGATGGGCCGGTGCCTGCCTGACAGCCCGACATCGAGGGCACCGATGCGCAGCCGCCCTGCAGCCACCTCGCCGACAGCACCCACGTCGACCAGGTGGCGCAGGTCGGGGGTGTGGCCCGGCAACCGCACGCCGATCGGCAGCTGCAGCGCCCCGGGGCGCAGCAGCGCGACGACGGCATCGTGGCGGTGATCGAACAGCAGGTAGGCGGCATGCTCGAAGACCGCGAGCACGCGGCAGACCCCGGCGAGGTCGGGCACGGCCTGCGCCGCCACCGACCCCTGCAGGCGCACCAGGCCAGGCACGCTCGTCGTCGAGATCATGCCTTGCAGGCTAGGGCGTGTGACTACTCTTCGTTCATGGCCAAAGCTGACAACCTGCAGACCGATCTACGGCAAGTCATGCCAAAGCTCGGTGGCGATGCCCCCGGCGCTGACTGGCCCAAGCAGGGCGCAGCCCTGGGGCTGACCGTCGACGAGGTGCTGCGCATCCCGGCGCTGCAGGGTGCTGCTGTGGTCGCTGGGTATGCGGGGCTCGACCGGCTCATCAGCCGGGTCAATGTCATGGAAGTTCCCGATGTGCTGCCGTGGACCAATGCCGACCAGCTGCTGTTGACCACCGGTTACCCGCTGCGCCAGGCCGGCGACCTGGCCGAGTTCGTCCGCGAACTGCACGACCGCGGGCTGGCCGCACTCGGCATCAAGCTCAACCGCTACCTCGACTCGCTGCCACCCGAGGCCGTCGAGGTGGCCGACGAGATCGGCTTCCCCATCATCTCGCTGCCTGATGGCATCGGCTTCGACGAGATCCTGAACCAGGTGCTGACAAGGGTGTTGAACCGCCGCGCCGAAGATCTCGACCGCAACGAGCAGATGGTCGGCGACCTGGTCGACATCGTCATCTCGGGCGGCGACCTGACCAAGGTCTGCGACGGCCTGGTGCAGGTGCTGGCCGACGGCGCCGTCGTCACCACCATGGATGGCCGGGTGCTCGCCTCGTCGACCGCCGACGGCCTGACCGGGGATGGCCTCACGCTCGACCAGATGCTGATGCTGCCGGCGTTCGACCGCACCGGGCGACTGCGGGTCGAGGCCGAGCCGACCGGCGTGGTCACCGTGGACGACGACCAGCGCCACCGGCTGCTGGTGCCCGTGCTCGCCCGCGGGCGTCACGAGGGCCGGCTGCTGGTGGTCAGCCGCGCCGCCCTGGGCGTGGCCGAGGTGCACATGGTCGAGTGGGCTGCCGCCGCCGCGGCGCTGGTGCTGACCAAGCAGCAAGCCGTCGCGGGTGTCGAGAACAAGTACCGGGCCGACTTCCTGCGCGACGCGCTGGTCGGCCGGGCGGGGTCGGCCGAACGCGTCGTCGGGCATGCCCATTCGCTGGGATGGAACCTTGATCGTCCACTGGTGGTGGTCGTCGCCAACGTCGACGACCGCGGCGCCGCGCCGCTCGACCCGCTCGAGGAACGCTCGCTGCAGGAACGCTTCTCGTGGGCGTGGTCGCAGGCAGTGCACGCGGCCGACCCCACCAGTCCGGTTGCCGGCTATGCGCAAGAGGCGGTCGCGGTGATCGGGGTCGACGAGCGCACCTCGACCGAGGCACTCGAGCGCACGGTCTCGCGGTTCGCGCGCGCCGTGCGTGGCGACGGCGGCGGTGGACGACGTTCATTCACCACCGGCATTTCACGGCCCATCACCGACGTCACCGACCTGCCGCGCGCCTATGCCGAGGCCGGCGAGGCCGTGGTGGTCGGGCGCCGCCTGCATGGCAACGGGTCGGTGACCCCGTTCGGATCGCTCGGGGTCTTCCGGCTGCTCTCGCAGGTCGACCCGGACGAACTTCGCGCGTTCGCGGTCGAGACCCTGGGCCCGCTGGCCACCGGCGAGGTGGCCGATGCCGACGACCTGCGGCTGACGCTGAGCGTGCTGCTCGACAACAACCTCAATGTCGCCGAGACCAGCCGCGCCCTGCACTTCCACTACAACACGCTGCGCTACCGCATCACCAAGCTCGAGCAGTTGCTCGGGCCGTTCACCACCGACCCCCACCGCCGGTTCTCGCTGGCCCTCGCCCTGCATGTCGTGCAGATGCGCGGGCTGTGAGTCGCGGCTGTGATGCGCACCTGTGACATCGCTCACACGCGTCACGTTTGCGCATAGCCCGGTGATCGTTTCGGCGTTGCACCGTTTCATGCGTTGTCAACACTGGTGCAATGCGTTCGAAACACACCTCCGCTTGCATGTGTCAGGGAGAGATACCTCACATCCGTGATTGTCATATCTCGCCAATCATCCTCGGCGCGCGTCGGCGAAACCTGCTGAATCACCTGACTCGGCAGAAGACATAGGGTTCTTGCACAACCCACAGGACGCGCTCCGCTGCCGTAGCGCGTAAGGAGACACACATGGCCATCTGGAAGCTGCACGGGGATGGGAAAACCCTCGGGCCCGATGAAGTGGTTGCACCAGGCGAACGCCTCACGTGGGGGCGCACCATCGGTCTGGGCGCCCAGCACGTCGTCGCCATGTTCGGCGCGACGTTCGTCTTCCCCATCATCATGGGGTTGAACCCCCAGCTCGCGATCATGATGAGCGGCGTCGCGACGCTGCTGTTCCTGCTCATCGTCCGGGGACGCATCCCCAGTTACCTCGGCACTTCGGCGGCCTTCGTCGGTGGCGTGGTCGCGATCCATGCGGCAGGCGGCACACCCGCCGATGTCACCGGCGCCATCTTCATCTCGGCCCTGGTGCTGATCGCGGCCGGCATCTTCATCAAGTTCGTCGGCGCCTCGGTGCTCACCAAGGTGCTGCCGCCCGTCGTCACCGGCGCGGTCGTCATGCTGATCGGCTTCAACCTGGCCCCGGTGGTGGCCTCGGTCTACTGGCCCCAGGACCAGTGGGTCGCCCTGATCGTCATGATCGTCGTGATCCTGATGAGCGTCGGCCTGCGCGGCTTCCTGGGCCGCATCTCGATCTTCCTCGGCCTGATCGTCGGCTACATCCTGTCGTGGATCCTCGACCTGGCCACCGGCAGGATCACCTCGTACAACGCCGGCACCGGCGCCGTCGACGAGCACTGGCGCGTCGACTGGACCGGCGTCAAGAACGCCGACTGGATCGGCTTCCCGCCCCAGACCGATGTCGCCAACGGCATCGTCGGCTGGCACTTCCCGCAGTTCTCGCTGAACTTCGCCCTGCTGGTGCTGCCCGCGGTGATCGCCCTGATCGCCGAGAACGTCGGCCACGTCAAGGCCGTCTCCGAGATGACCGGCGAGAACCTCGACGACAAGATGGGCGACGCGATCGCGGCCGACGGTGTCGGCTCGGCCGTGGCCACCCTGGTCGGTGGCTCGCCCACCACCACCTATGCCGAGAACATCGGCGTCATGGCCTCGACGCGCGTCTATTCCACCGCCGCCTACGTGGTGGCGGCGCTCGTGGCCATCCTGTTCGGCTTCTCGCCCAAGTTCGGCGCCATCATCTCGGCCACCCCCGGTGGGGTGCTCGGCGGCATCACCGTCGTGCTCTACGGCATGATCGGCCTGCTCGGCGCGAAGATCTGGAAGGAGAACAAGGTCGACTTCGCCAACCCGCTCAACCTGGTTCCGGTCGCCGCGGGCATCATCATCGCCATCGGCAACGTCTCGATCCAGTTCACCGACAGCTTCTCGCTGTCGGGCATCTCGCTCGGCACCATCGTGGCCGTCGGCATGTACCACCTTGCCCGTCTGGTGGCCCCGGCCGAGATGCGCAGCCGGGCAGATGGCATCGTGGCAGAAGGCACGTCCATGATCGCCGACCCGACCGGCAACGAATCGCTCGAATACCTCGGCCTCGAGGACGACCACGGACTGCTGGGCCGCCGCGCCGAAGAGGCCGGACGGCGCCCGAAGGACGACAGCTAGGCACCGCCGCCGAAGCACCCACCCGCACCACAAGGAGCATCGTGAAACCAGCCCCGTTCACCCACCACGCACCCACCACCGTCGATGAGGCACTGGCCCTGCTGGCCCAACTCGACAATGCCAAGGTGCTGGCCGGCGGCCAGAGTCTGGTGCCGGTACTGAACATGCGGCTGGCCACCCCCGACCACCTGGTCGACATCAACCGGCTGGCCGATCTGGCCCGCATCGAGGTGGACGCCGACCGGGTGCGGGTGGGCGCGATCGTGCGGCATGCCGCACTGGAACGTGACGAAGCTGCCCACCGGGCCCTGCCGCTGCTGCGGCAGGGCCTCGGCTGGGTGGCCCACCCGGCCATCCGCAACCGCGGCACCACGGTCGGGTCCATCGCCCACGCCGACCCTTCGGGTGAGATGCCGTCGATCCTGGCGATCACCGGCGGCTCGGTGCGGGTCGCCTCAACCCGCGGCGAGCGGGTCATCAGCGCCGACCACTTCTTCGTCGGCCCCATGGAATCGGTGCTCGAGCACGACGAGCTCGTGCTCGACGTCGACTTCCCCCTGTTCCCCGCCGGCACCGTGACCGGATTCGACGAACTGGCCCGCCGCAGCGGCGACTACGCCCTCTCGGGCGTCGCGGTCGCGATCACCCCGGCGGCCGATGGCACCATCGCTGCCGCCCGGGCCTCGTTCGTCTCGGTGACCGAGCGCCCCGACGTGCTCGACCTCACCCCCCAGCTCGCGGGCCTGCGCCCCGACCAGGTCGGCACCGACGTGCTGGCCACGGTCGCCGAGGCCGCCCGCACCCACGTCGACCCGGTCGACGACATCCACGCCAGCGCCGACTACCGGCGCCACCTGAGCGGCACCATCTGCCGCCGGGTCACCTCGTCGCTGCTGGCCGAGCTCGCCAACCCGTCCGCCCCCACCGCCGTTCCCAGCGCAGAGAAGAAGGTCGCGTCATGACGCCCCCGCAGAGTGCACCGTTCGAAGCAGGCGAGGCCGAGGTGTTGCAGCAGGTCACGCTGCACGTCAACGGCGACAGCCACACCATCGAGGTGCCCGCGCGCAGGTTGCTCTCGGACGCGATCCGCCACGATGTCGGCCTCACCGGCACCCACGTCGGCTGCGAGCACGGCGTCTGCGGCGCCTGCACGGTGCTCGTCGACGGCCGGCCGATGCGCTCGTGCCTGATGTTCGCGGTGGGTGCCGAAGACCTCGAGATCACCACCGTCGAGGGCTGCGGCAACGGCCCCGACGACCTGGGCCCGGTGCAGCAGGCGTTCGTCGAATGCCACGGCCTGCAGTGCGGCTTCTGCACCCCCGGCTTCATCACCACGGTCACCGCGTTCCTGGACGAGAACCCCGACCCCACCCCCGACGAGGCCCGCGAGGCCGTCTCGGGCAACCTGTGCCGCTGCACCGGTTACCAGAACATCGTCTCGAGCGTCTGCCGTGCCGCCGAGATCAAGCGGGAGCGCGCTGCAGGAACCCAGCCGGGCAGCAGCAAACAGGAGGTCGACGCATGAGCGGCAAACTGATGGGCGCCCGCGTGAACCGGAAAGAGGACCCGCGCCTGGTCTCGGGGTACGGCAAGTACACCGACGACCTCGGTGAGGGCGCGCTGCACGCCGCGTTCGTCCGCTCGCCCCACGCCCATGCGAAGATCCTCGACATCGACGTCGACGAGGCAGTCGAGGTCGCCGACGTCGTCGCGGTCTGGACGTGGGAGGACCTCGTCGGCCCGGCCGCCGAGCCGCTGCCGATGCTGCTGCCCCACCCCAGCATCGAGCACCCCTTTACTGCGTACGCGCTGGCCAAGGACGAGGTCAACCACGTCGGCGAGGCCATTGCGATGGTCGTCGCGAAAGACCGCTACATCGCCGAGGACGCCGCACAGCGCGTGCAGGTGACCTATGAGGTGCTGCCGCCGGTGGTCGGCATCGCCAATGCCCGTGATGGCGCCCACCTCGTCCACGAAGGGGCCCCCGGCAATGTGGGCGCACACTACGTGCAGAACGTGGGCGACGCCCCCGCTGCGATCGACGCGGCACCGCATGTGCTCGAGATCGACCTCGACTTCGAACGCAGCGCCTGCATGCCCATGGAGGGCAAGGCCGTGCTGGCCACCTGGAATGACGCGCTGGGCGAGCTGGTCGTCAACTCCTCGACGCAGACCTCGACGGGCCTGCGGGCCGCGCTCGCCGCCAAGTTGGGCATGCCGCTCGAGAAGCTGCACGTCAAGGTGCCCGACGTCGGCGGCGGCTTCGGCGTCAAGATCAACCACCCCTGGCCTGAAGAGGTCTGCGTCGCCGCTGCTGCGGCGCGGCTGCAGGGCCAGGTCAAGTGGATCGAGGACCGCCGCGAACACTTCATCTCGTCGGCCCATGAACGCGGGCAGCTGCAGCGGGCACGGGTCGGCTTCGACGACAACGGTGTGGTGCAGGGCCTGGACGTGACGTTCTGGCACGACCACGGCGCCTACATGCCCTATGGCGTGATCGTGCCGCTCAACACCTCGGTGCAGCTGGTCGGGCCCTACAAGCTGCCCAACTACCGCGTCGAGTACTGGTCGCTGTACACCAACACCGTCATCGTCACGCCCTATCGCGGTGCCGGACGACCCCAGGGCGTGTTCGTCATGGAACGCACCATGGACGCCATCGCCGACTACCTGGGCCTGGACCGCACCGAGGTGCGGCTGCGCAACTTCATCATGCCCGACGAGATGCCGTGGGAGGTCGGCCTGATGTTCCAGGACGGCCGCCCCACCGTCTACGACTCCGGCGACTTCCCGGCCAGCATGGCCAAGGTCAAGGCCCTTGTCGGCTGGGACGACTTCGCCGAGTACCGGCGGGCGGCCGAGGCCGAGGGCCGCAAGGTGGGGCTGGGCATCGGCTGCTATGTCGAGGGCACCGGCATCGGCCCCTACGAGGGCGGCCACATCCAGGTCGAGACCAGTGGACGAGTCAACGTGGCCACCGGTGTGACCACCCAGGGGCAGGGCCACCAGACGTCGTTCGCGCAGATCGTGGCCGACGAGCTCGGCGTGCCGCTCGCCGACGTGCACGTGACCACGGGCGATACCCGCCGGTTCGGCTATTCGGTCGGCACGTTCGCCTCACGCGCCGCGGTGACCAGCGGTTCTGCCGTGCACCTGGCCGCGAAGAAGGTGAAGGAAAAGGCGCTGAGGATCGCCGGCAATGCCCTGGAGGCTGACCCGGCCGACCTCGAGATCGTCGACGGCTTCATCCGCATCAAGGGTGACCCCGAGAACAAGATGTCGTTGGGCATGGTCTCGGTGCTGTCGAACCCGCTGCGGTATGCCTTCGACGAGACCGCCAAGGCAGCCACGCAGTTCTCACCGGCCGTCGACCTGTCGAAGCCGCCGGTCGCCCCCGGTGACGAGCCCGGCCTCGAGGGCAAGGACTTCTACTCGCCGAAGGGCGCCACCTTCGCCAACGGCATGCACGCCGCGATCGTCGAGACCGACCCCGAGACCGCCGACATCAAGATCCTGCGCTACTGCGTCATCCACGACTGCGGCACCATGATCAACCCGATGATCGTCGACGGCCAGGTGCACGGCGGCGTCGCCCAGGGTGTCGGCGGGGCGCTGTACGAAAAGATGGTCTACGACGACTCGGGGCAGCTGCTGAACGCCTCGTTCATGGACTTCCTGATGCCGTTCGCCACCGAGGTGCCCCACATCGAGACCGACCACCTCGAGACGCCGAGCCCGCTGAACCCGCTGGGCATCAAGGGTGCCGGTGAGGCCGGCACGATCCCGGCATCGGCGGTGATCGCCAGCGCGATCGAGGACGCCGAGGGCTTCCCGATCACGAAGATGCCGATCTCGCCCTATGACCTGTGGGAGTTGCGGCGCAAGCATGAGGCAGGCGAGCTGCCGTCGTTGCGCCGCGGGCAGCATGAGGATGCCGCTACCCCGACCACTGACGCCACGACTGACTCGAGCATGACCACTGACACCACGCCTGCTGAGACCAATACCGAGGAGAGCTGAACCATGCAGATCATCGGCACCGCCCACATGATCGCCCCCGTCGCCGTCGCGTGGGAGGCATTCCACGACCCCGGGGTGCTGACCCGGACGATCCCCGGCCTGCAGAGCATGGAACAGACCGGTGAGGACGCCTACAAGGCCACGGTCAGCGCCGGCGTTGCCTCGATCAAGGGCACCTACGCCGGCAATGTGGCGCTCACCGAACAGGTCGAGCACGAGTCATTCCTGCTGAAGGCCAGCGGCCAGGGCGGCCCCGGCACCATCTCGGCCGACGTGCGCGTGCGGCTGGCCAATGCCGACGACGGCGGCACCGACATCGCCTGGGCCGCGGACGCGTCGGTGGGCGGGCCCATCGGCGGTGTGGGGCAGCGGATGCTGCAGGGTGTGGCCCGCAAGATGGCCACCCAGTTCTTCGCTGCCATCGACGCCGACATTGCCTCGGGCGGTGCTGCGGGCGCGCCGCAGGCGGCCGCTGATGTCGCCGAGGCGCTGGCCGCGGGTGCGGCCAGGGCCCAGGACCCGGCTCCTGCCGCGGCAGCCGGCCAGCCCACCGCCGGGGCGGCACCCCGCGCCGTGTTCACCGCCCCCGCGTCGACAACCGCCGCACCCGGATCGTCCACGAAGGTTTTGCTGGCTGCCGTTGTCGGCGCCGTCATCGCGCTCGCCGGCGTGCTCGTCGGCGTGCTGGCCGGAAGGAAGTAACCATGAAGGCGTTCACCGCTGCCGCCGTGCAGCTCAACCCCGCCCAGGGCCCGCTGGTGGCCGCGTCGATCACGGCAAATGCCGAGCATGCCGCCCAGGTGGTGCGCGAGTGCGTGGCCGCGACGCGCGCCGAGGTCGTCGTGCTGCCCGAATCGGTGACCACGGGGTTCACCCCCGGCATCCCGGTCGAGGAACTGTGGGACCTGGTCAGCGAGGTGCCCGGCCCCATCATCGAGCCCTACCAGCAGTTGGCCGCCGACCTGGGCATCCACCTGTGCGTCGGCACCTACCGCCGTGGCCCCGAGCGGGGCGTGGTCTACAACAGCGCGGTGCTGCTGGGCCGCGACGGTGCGGTGCTGGGCGTCTATGACAAGACCCACCCGTTCTGGTCGGAATCCTCGCAGCGCGGCGGCTGGGTCACCCCCGGCACCACCGTCAGCGTCGTCGAGACCGACCTGGGCACCTTCGGCATGATCATCTGCTTCGATGGTGACTACCCCGAACTGTCGCGCATCCAGGCAGTGCGCGGCGCCGAGGTGATCCTGCGGCCCTCGGCCCTGCTGCGCAGCGCCGACCTGTGGGAACTCACCTCGCGGGCCCGCGCCTACGACAACCACGTGTTCGTGGTCGGCGCGAATGCCACCGGAATCGACCCGGCCGGGGTCATCTATTTCGGCAACAGCCACATCGTCACCCCCACCGCCAACATCATCGCCCGGGCCGCCTCGCACGAGGGTTGGGTCGCGGCACGGCTCGACCCCGAGCAGGCACTCGGCAGCCTGACCCAGGGCAGCAACATCGGTCAGGGTTTCGACCACCTGCGCGACCGCAACCTCGACCTGATCCGGGGTCACCGGGCAGAGCTCGAGGGCGAGGCGAAGACGTCGTTCCCGCACGGGTCGGCGATCCCGAGCTGCTGACTTGCTTGCGAATCAAGCGTCGACCCCATCCCCCAGCACGACCCACCACGAAAGGACGAACCCATGCCCGAAGCCATTGAGGTCCGCAAGGTCCCGCTGCACTCCGTCTCGGACGCCTCCGAGCTCGGCAAACTCATCGACGACGGCGTCTTCGAGGCCGACCGCGTCATCGCCATCATCGGCAAGACCGAGGGCAATGGCGGTGTGAACGACTACACCCGCATCATCGCCGACCGCGCCTTCCGCGAGATGCTCACCTCGAAGGGCGCCGACCCTGCCAAGGTCAAGCAGGTGCCGATCGTGTGGTCCGGCGGCACCGACGGCGTGATCAGCCCCCACGCCACCATCTTCGCCACCGTCGCCCCCGACAAGGTCGAGCCGTCGGACGAGCCCCGCCTGAGCGTTGGTTTCGCCATGAGCGAGCCGATCGCCCCTGAAGAGATCGGCTACGTCGGCATGGTCGACAAGGTCGCCGATGCCGTCAAGGTCGCCATGGAACGCGCCGGCATCACCGACCCCGCCGACGTGCACTACGTGCAGACCAAGACCCCGTTGCTCACCATCCACACCATCCGCGATGCCAAGGCCCGCGGCAAGCAGGTCTGGACCGAGCACACGCATGAGTCGATGGACCTGTCCAACGGCTGCACGGCCCTGGGCATCGCCAAGGCCCTCGGCGAGGTCACCGACATCACCGACGCCGACGTCATGCACTCCCGTGACAAGTTCTCGTCCGTGGCCTCGTGCTCGTCCGGTGTCGAACTCGACCAGGCCCAGGTCGTCGTGGTCGGCAACGTGCGCGGCATCGGCGGACGCTTCAAGATCGGCCATTCCGTGATGAACGACGCGCTCGACGCCGACGGCATCTGGAACGCCATCAAGGACGCCGGCCTCGATCTGCCCGAACGTGCGCACTCCAGCGACCTGCAGGGGCGACTGGTCAACGTGTTCCTCAAGTGCGAGGCCAGCCAGGACGGCACTGTCCGCGGACGCCGCAACGCCATGCTCGACGACTCCGACGTGCACTGGCACCGCCAGATCAAGTCGTGTGTCGGCGGTGTCACCGCCTCGGTCACCGGCGACCCGGCCGTCTTCGTCTCGGTCTCGGCCGCCCACCAGGGCCCCGAGGGTGGCGGCCCCGTCGCCGCCATCATCGACCTGGGTGACCAGCCCACCGGTTACCAGTACAAGGGCTGACCGCTCCCACCTGACCCGCACCAACCACAGCGGTGGGGGGCCCCTTCCCGGTCTGCGGTTGGGTGTCCGCTTCGGTCTTGTACCAGAGGGAACCGTTCATAGTCGAACGGTTCGGCACCGCTGCAGTCGCTAGCATCGGGGAATGGCCCCCACCAGCTCCGCGCGCCCCAAGGACCTGCGATTGATGGTCGGGCTCGTCCTGTTCTTCGTCGTGACACTGCTCGGCCTGTGGATCACCTACCGGGTCAACTTCGCGATCGGCGTCATGACGCACGACGACACGATCATGCGCACGGGTCAGGTTCAGCAGGTGGCCGACTGCGGTCCGGGCTACATCGCGTCCCGTTCATGTGCCGCTGACGTCAGCTGGGACGACGGGAGCCGGACACGAGAACGGGTCTGGGCGGCGAGCGACGTCAAGGCCGGGGATGCCGTCACCGAACACCCGTGGCGCTTCGGTCGATTCCTCGGCCATGTCGTGGCGCCGACGTCACACCCGGCCGACGGCAGCATCGGAATCTTCGGTCTGGGTGCCGCACTGTCAGCCCTGGCCGGGCTGGCCTCTGCCTTCGCGCTGGGCCGCCTGTGGCGCCACCCGGATGCACTGAGCCGGTCGTCCATAAACTGACCTGATGACCCAGGACCCCACCTCGATCGACCCGGAGCTGTGGCTGCGCGACTACCAGCGCACCGCCGACGAACTCGCGGCTCGCGCACGTGAGGCCGAGCAGAACATGCGGGCCATCCACAGCGAGATCGAGACCAAGCACGTGGTGCTGTCGGTGAACGCCGCGGGCGTGCTCGAGTCGCTCCGCGTCCGTGACGCCGGCATGGCGCTGTCCGCAGCCCGGCTCAGCGAGGCGATCATGAATGCCCATGCCGAGGCCGTCACCCAGGCGACCGCACAGATGCGCACCATTGTCGCCGGTATTTCGCCGCTGGATGGGGAACAGCCGATCGTCGACTACATGCAACGCTCCGTGCCTGCGGACGTGCAACGGCGCATGGACCAGATCAATGAGGAGCGCCGCCGGTGACCGCGTGGGACCTCGAAGAATTCGACCGGCACATCACGAAGCTCAACGCGGTGTGCACCGACATGCGCACGGCCGCCGGCACCGGCGCATCGCTGGGCGTGGCTGACGGGCTCATGTACGGCATCCTGCCGAGCCCGCTGGTGGTGCCCATCCTGTCGACGCTCAACGGCCATGTCGACGACATGCTGGCCGCGCTGGCCGAGGCGAACGAGGTGACCCGCGACGCCATCAAGCAGACCCGTGCCGACTACCAGTTCGCCGAAGAGTCGGGGGTCAGTCAGTCAAAGAAGGTCGAGGACGACATCGTCGCCACCGCCGCCCAGATCGGGGAGCTGCTGTCATGAGCATCGCCGCATTCCAGGACGCTGCCGCCGAACTCGGCAACGGCAAGTTCGAGCTCGGCGACATCACGGCCCCGGCTGCCGCGGGGCTTGGTGTGCTGGGGGCCATCGCCGACCCGGCCGGCTGGCTGGTCGGGCTGGCGCTCGGGCCGCTGCTCGACTTCCTGATGGCCAACTGCGCGCTGCTGCGCGAACCCATGGACTTCCTGGTGGGTGACGTCGGCCAGATCATGGGTCACGCCCAGAAGTGGATGGACCTGTCGGCCTCCATTGTCTCGGTGGGCAACGCACATGCTGCCGCCGTGGCCGACCTGCCCTCATGGGACTCCCCAGCAGCCGGGCACTACCTCGAAATCCAGCGCGCCCTCAACGATGCCTTCGCGCAGTCGGCCGAGGCAGCTGCGCAGGTTTCGGCGAGCATCGAGATCGCCGGTCAGGTCTGCGCCGGGGTCCGCGAGTTCATCTGGGGCATGATCAAGGACCTGTTGTCGTCGGCCATCGGCAACGCGCTCGTGGCGCTCGCCAGCGCGCTGATCACGTGCGGCGGCTCGCTGGGGGCGTTCGTGGCGTGGTTCCAGGGCAAGATCGCCGTGGTCATGTCAAAGATCAGCAAGAAGATCGCCGAACTGTTCGAGTTCCTCGCCAAGATCACCAAGAAGTGGACGAAGCTGTCCGAAGCCCTTGGGAATGCCGCCCGCTATTTCCGGGCGGTGCAGCGCAGCAACATCGGGCGCAGCGGTGGGTTCAGCACCTCGGCGGCCCGACAGAGCGATGGGTCGCTGCGCGTGAGCAACCCCACCCCGGACCTGTCCCCGCTGCCCGAAGGTGTCCAGGGCCCGGCCTCGACAGCCGGTACTGCCGGTGGTGCGGCCAACACCGCCGACGATGCGGGCACGGTGGACCACCACGGGACGTCGGTGACCGACATCTGAGGTCGGGGGGCGGCCTGCGTCATGGCAGGCGCCGGGTGCCCCACGCCAGCAGGATCATCCCGGCACAGGCTCGTCCAGATCTGAGAAACGTGCGCCCAGCAGCCGCACCGGGTGCAATAACGCCGAATTCGGGCCGCTGGCAGCACCTTTGTCAGATCACACCCGCACGAGTGCCTACCACCAGCGCACGGCGCCACCGCTGTCGGCAAGCCCACGCCCCGAACCTGCACACGTGACACAGGCGCCACAAGTGCGCGAGATTGCCCAGATTCACCGCGCGGACGAGGCACTGGTGCCACTTGTGCATGGCACCGGACGAGCCAGAGCCGAGGCAGACGTGTCGGAGTGGCCCCGCGGCGCCGGGTGCCCCACACCAGCAGGGTCGTCCGGGGCCAGGGCTCGTCCAGATCTGAGAAACGTGCGCCCAGCAGCCGCACCGGGTGCAATAACGCCGAATTCGGGCCGCTGGCTACTTCTTTGTCAGATCACACCCGGACGAGTGCCTACCACCAGCGCACGGCGCCACCGCCGTCGGCCAGACCAGGCCCGAACCTGCACACGTGACACAGGCGCCACAAGTGCGCGAGATTGCCCAGATTCACCGCGCGGACGAGGCACTGGTGCCACTTGTGCACGTCCGAGGACGAGCCAGGGCCGAGGCAGACGTGTCAGAGCGGCCCCGCGGCGCCGGGTGCCCCACACCAGCAGGGTCGTCCGGGGCCAGGGCTCGTCCAGATCTGAAAACAAGCACCCAGCAGCACCACCCCACCTCTGGGCAACATCTCACCAAACTGCCCACCCATCCGCCGTCGCTTTGGCAGATGTTGCCGACGCATCCCCCTGCCGCGCCCAGTTGAATCGTCCCCAAGCCCCAGCCGAGACGAAGGACGCACATGACGCAGCAGGCAACCCGCCGCATTCGCATCGGCATCGACACCGGAGGCACCTTCACCGACGTGGTGGCCTTCGACGAGGATGCCGGCACCCTGACCACCACCAAGACCCCCTCGACGCCGTCGAACCCGGCCGACGGGTTCATCAACGGGGTGCAGAAGGTGCTCGACCTGCTCGGTGCGACCGGCGATGACATCACCGCGGTCTCGCACGGCACCACGGTGGCCACCAACCAGCTGCTTGAGGGCAAGGTCGAGACCCTCGGATTCATCACCACCGCCGGCTATGAGTTCGTGCTCGAGATCGCCCGCCAGGCGGTGCCCGACGGCTACGGCAACTCCTATTTCTGGGTCAAGCCCGACCGCATCGTGCCCGCAGACCTGGTCAAAACCGTCGAGGGCCGCATGGACTTCGAGGGCAACGAGGTGCGCCCCTTCGACGAGGAGGGGGCCCGCAGCACCGCCCGCTGGTTCCGCGACAAGGGCATCAACACCCTGGGCGTGAACCTGCTGCACGCCTATGCCAACCCCAGCCACGAGCTGCGCATGCGCGAGATCCTGCGCGAGGAGCACCCTGACGCCGTCGTCTCGCTCAGCAGCGAGGTGCTGCGCGAATACCGCGAGTACGAGCGCTCGATGACCACGCTGGTTGACGCCGCCGTCAAGCCCAAGGTGTCGCGCTATGTCACCAACATCCACGAACGGCTCGACCGGTTCACCGGTGCCAATGACGCCGGTCGCGAGCGCATCCCCTTCTACATCATGAAGTCCAACGGCGGCGTGCTGTCGGCCTCCGAGGTGGTCAACCAGCCCATCACCACTGTGCTGTCCGGCCCGGCCGCCGGGGCGCTCGGCGCGGGCCTGATCGCCCGTCGGGCCGGCTTCGACAAGGTGCTGACCTGCGATGGCGGCGGCACGTCCACTGACGTGACGGTCGTCATCGACGGCGAGCCGGCGCTGACCACCGAGGGTTCGGTCGGCGCATTCCCGTCGAAGATCCCCATGATCGACGTGGTCACCGTGGGTGCCGGTGGCGGCTCGATCGCCTGGACCACCCCCGAGGGCCAGCTCAAGGTCGGCCCCCAGTCGGCCGGTGCCGACCCCGGCCCCCTGTGCTACGCCAAGGGCGGCACCGAGCCGACGATCACCGACGCGCACGTCTTCCTGGGCCGCATCCCACCCCACTTGCTGGGTGGTGAGATCCCGCTCGACGAGGACGCCGCTGCCGCCGGCATCGCCGAGCTGGCGGGGCGCCTGGGGCTGACCCCCGAGAAGGCGGCCACCGGCATCCTCGAGATCTCGGCCTGGAACCAGGCCAACGCGCTGCGCCAGATCTCGGTGAAGCGTGGCCTGGACGTCCGCGACTTCATGCTGGCCACGTTCGGTGGTTCGGGCTCGCTGCTGGCGTGCAGCCTCGTCGACATCCTCGACCTGGCCGGCGTCGTCGTGCCGCTGAACCCCGGCAACGTCTCGGCGTTCGGCCTGCTGACCGTCGACGTCAAGAACGACTACGTGCAGACCCAGGTCGCCAAAGACCGCAATCTCGACCTCGCGGCTATCGCCAGGACGCTGGACGAGCTGCACCACCGCGCCGCCGACGCCCTGGCCCACGAGGGTTTCGCGGCCGACGAGCACATCTTCGCCCGCAGCGTCGACCTGCGCTACTTCGGCCAGGCCTTCGAGGTGCGGGTGCCGGCCCCGGCCGGCGAGATCACCCGTGAATGGGCCGATCAGGTCACCGACGCCTTCCACGACGCCCACCGTGCGCTGTACAACTACGACTTCCGCGGCGATGAGTCCCAGCAGGTCGAGTGGGTGAACCTGCGCGTCTCGGGCATCGGCCCGATCAAGCGCCCCGAAGTGATCACGGTGGCGTCCAACGAGGGCGCTGCGGACGTCGAGAGCCGTGCCCGCAAGAGCACCCGCGACGTCGTCTTCGACGCTGACGAGGGCCGCATCGCGACCGGCGTCTACTGGCGCCCCGACCTGCTGGCCGGTGACCGGATCAGCGGCCCGGCCATCATCGAGGAGTTCGGCTCCACCATCCCCGTCCACCCCGGCTTCCACGTCCGCGTCGACGAGCACGCCAACCTGATCATCACCAAGGAGGCCGCACGATGAGCGCCACCACCACCCGCACTGATTCCGGCTCGATGCTGGGGCTGACCCCGCTCACCGGCGAGGCCCTCGAGGCCTACATCGCCGCCGAGCCCATCAACCCCGCCGGCCTGCCCACCAGCTATGAGCACGGCAACCGGCTGCAGCCCGAGGGCACCCCGGTCGACCCCATCGTGGTCGAGATCGTCCAGGGCACCCTGGCCAGCGTCGAGATGGAGGTCGAGACCGCCATCGCCCGCACCTCGCGCTCGCCGATGATCCGCGACGCGCACGACTTCCGCGCCGGCATCCATGACCGCCAGCTGCGCAAGCTGACCGGGCGGTCGTACTCGGCGCTGGTGCACCCGATCGTGCGCGACTTCCCGCTCGAGACGATGCGTGAGGGTGACGTCTTCTTCCACAACGACGTCTACGAGTCCGAGGGCGGCATCGGGCACCTGCCCGACCTGTGCGTGACGGTGCCGGTGTTCCATGAGGGCGAGGTCGTCTGCTTCGTCCAAGCCTTTGGCCACCATGACGACATCGGTGGTGCGCGCCCCGGGTCAATGCCCTCGGGAGCGACCAGCGTGCACGAAGAGGGCCTGTCGGTGCCCCCCATCAAGCTGTGGGACGCGGGCGTGCCCAACAAGGCGGCGCTGCGCATCATGACCCGCAACTCGCGCATGCCCGACTCGCTGGCCGCCGACCTGGACGCCGAGTGCTCGGCCTGCCTGATGGGCGCACGACGACTGAGCGAGCTGTTCGGCCGCTATGGACGCACCACGGTCGAGACGGCATTCGACACGATCCTGGACAACACCACCGAGATCTACCGCCGCGAGATCCTCGCGAAGATCCCCGACGGCCAGTACGTGTGGGAGGACTACGCCGAGCACGACGGCGTCGCCGAGCCGATGCTGCACACCCAGCGGATCACGCTGACCAAGACCGCCACCGGGGGCCCCGGCAACGGGCCGCGGCTGATCATCGACTTCACCGGCACCGCCGCCCAGGCCGCCGGACCGATCAACCACTGCGGTGACTACGTCGGCGGCAACTTCCTCAAGAAGTGGCTGGCGCCGATCCTGCGCAACCTGGCCGACACCCCCGAGCGCATGGGCGAACTCGACGTCAACGAGGGCATCGTCCCCCTGATCGAAATGCGCTTTCCCGAGAAGGGCACCCTGCTCACCCCGATCTACCCGGGACCGACCAACGCACGCACGTTCGTGATCCTGCGCCTGCTGGGCGTGCTCGCGGGGGTGGTGGCCAAGGCCGTCGACGGGCGCATGCCGGCCGACCAGGAGACCATCCGCTACACCGGCGTCTACGGCAAGGACCGCGACGGCAACGACTACCTGATGCGTGAGGTGCTCGGCGGCGGTTCGGGCGGGCGCTACTACTCCGACGGCGAGGACACCATCCACGTCGTGCCCGACTCGCGCAACCTGCCCACCGAGTTCACCGAGAGCCGGTTCCCGTTCCTGGTCGAGCGGCTGGGACTGGCGGTCGACTCGGGTGGCGCCGGTCGCTACCGCGGCGGCCTGGGCTACGAGAAGCACATCCGCATGCTCAAGGACGCCCACTTCATGTCGATCGCCGACCGCTCGATCCTGGCCTGCTGGGGCGTCAAGGGCGGCAAGGCCGGCAAGCCGTTCCAGGTGACCATCGACCCGGGCGGCCCGAACGAGCGCGAGCTCGAGGCGTTGGTCGACACCGAACCGGTCATGGCGGGCGAGGTCATCCGCATCCGCACCACCGGCGGTGGCGGTTGGGGCGACCCGCTGGACCGCCCGACCGACGAG
The DNA here is from genome assembly GCF_050110855.1 of Aestuariimicrobium sp. G57. Classification (NCBI taxonomy): domain Bacteria; kingdom Bacillati; phylum Actinomycetota; class Actinomycetes; order Propionibacteriales; family Propionibacteriaceae; genus Aestuariimicrobium; species Aestuariimicrobium sp. G57. Next base: position 427,806 of record NZ_JBNINW010000003.1, read on the forward strand.
GTACGCCGCGACCTGTCGTGGGGCAAGGTCTCGTTCGAGGGGGCCCGCGCCGACTACGGTGTCGTCGCCTCGGGTGACAAGGACAACCCGGTGATCGACGAGGCCGCGACCGAGGCGCTGCGCGCCGAACTGCGCGCCGCCCGCACCGGCGAGGAGCCCTTCTTCGACCGTGGCCCGGGCTTCGCCGAGCTCGACCCCGAGGGCCGCGGCGCCCCGGTCGTCGACTGGCTGTGAGCTGAGCGACCGAGGGGCTGGCAGGGCATGAGCAACGACCGATCCGCACCCGTGCTGGTGCTGGGGGTGACCGGCAAGACCGGCGCCGCGGTGGCGCGAGCCCTGCTGGCCCGCGGGCTGGCTGTGCGCGGGGTCTCGCGGGGCCCCGATGACGGTGGACGAGCAGGTGCGCGCCCCAAGCAGGACCAGCCGGGCACGGGTGCGCCGGCCGGGGTGCAGGTGGCGATCGCCGACCCGGTCACGGGGGTCGGCATGGCCGAGGCCGTGCGGGGATGCCGCGCGGTCCACCACCTGGCGCCCAACCTGTCCGCCGACGAGGTGCCCATGCTCGAGCACACCATCGCCGCCTGTCGGGCCGGGGGTGTGCGGCGGGTGGTGTTCCATTCGGTGATGCACCCGTGGGCCCCGTCCATGGCCCACCACGTGCGCAAGGCCGAGGCCGAAGACGTGCTGCGCCGCAGCGGGCTGGCCTGGACGGTGCTGCAACCGGCGGCCTACCACCAGAACCTGCTGGGTGGGGTGCGCGAGGGTGTGCTGTCGGCGCCCTATTCGACCGGGCGGCCGTTCACCAATGTCGACCTGCGCGACGTGGCCGAGGCGGCGGCGATTGTGCTGGGTGACGAGGCCCATGAGTACGGCACGTATGAGCTGGCCGGGCCAGAGCGGCTCGACCTGGTGGCCATGGCCGAGCAGGCGTCACGCGTGCTCGGTCGTCCGGTCATTGCCCAACGGGGCACGGCACCGACGCTGGCAGACGCCCGCGAAACCGCCGAACTGGCGGCCATGTTCGACCACTACGACCACCACGGTTTCACCGGCTCACCGTTCGTGCTGCGCGCGCTGCTCGGACGCCGGCCGAGGTCGTGGGCGCAGTTCCTGTTCGACACCGCTGCTGAAGGGAAATGACCATGAGAGTTCTGCTGGCCCTTGGGGGCAACGCCATGACGGCACCGGACGGTTCGGCGAGCCCGCACGACCAGCGCCGGGCGATCGAGCAGGCGATGGAATCCGTCGCCGACCTGATCGGGGCCGGCCACGAGGTGGTGATCACCCACGGCAACGGCCCGCAGGTGGGCAACCTGCTGGTCAAGAACGAGCTGGCCGCGCATGTGGTGCCCCCGGTGCCGCTCGACTGGTGCGGCGCGCAGACCCAGGGCACCATCGGGTTCACGATCATGAATGCGCTCGAGGGCTCGTTGGCGCGCCGCGGCATTGATCGTCCGGTGGCAGCGCTGGTGACCCGCACACGAGTCGATGCCGCCGACGCGGCATTCGCGAACCCGACCAAGCCGGTCGGGCGCTACCTGCCCCGCGACGAGGCCCAGAAGATGATCGCGTTCGGCCAGGACTGGGAAGACCGGGGTGACAAGGGCTGGCGCCGCGTGGTGGCCTCGCCCGACCCGCAAGAGGTGTTGGACGCGCGTGCGCTGCAGTCACTGCTGGGCGCCGGGTTCGTGGTGGTGGCTGCGGGTGGTGGCGGCATCCCGGTGGCACGCAAGGCCGATGGTGAGCTGCAGGGCGTCGAGGCCGTGATCGACAAGGACCTGACGGCGGCGCTGCTGGCCGGGCAGGTCGATGCCGATGTGCTGGTGATCGCCACGGACGTCGCCCACGCGGTGATCGGCTGGGGCACCCCCGAGGCGCGTGAGGTGGGGGTGGTGACGCTGGCCGAGATGGAACAGATCGCCGCCGAGGGACACTTCGCCAGCGGCTCGATGGGCCCCAAGGTCGAGGCGGCGCTGCGGTTCGTGCGGGCAGGTGGGCCGAAGTCGGTGATCACGGCCCTCGACAACATCACGGCGGCGGTGACCCAGGATTCGGGCACGGTGGTGGTGCCGGGCTGAGGCGTGTGCCGAAGCAAACCTGCGGACGTGGCATGGGTGCCGCGTGTGCAGCCCGATCGGCCTGAACTAGCTGCATTCGTGACGCTGGTGCCACGTTCGCAGGACTCGAACCGAATGCACATTGGTATCATCGCGATACCATGGACCCATGGCCATGACTTTGCGACTGACACCCGAGGACGAGCGCATCCTCGCCGAGCTGGCGGCCGCCGAAGGCGTCAGTCGCCAGGAAGCCACTGTCAGGGCGATCCGCGAAGCCGCCGCCCGGTTGGCGCATGCGCGTGATGTCAGCGACGCCTCGGCACGCGCGCGTGTGCGGTATGCAGCGCTGCTCGAGCGACTCGGCAAGTAGCCGCGGGTGACCCGCTACCTGGGCCTCGATGACCTGCTGGAGCTGGCGACAGAATTGGGGGTCGGCCCCGTGCGAGATCTTGGCCTGATTGATTCCGCAGCCCACCGCCCCAGAACCCATCTGTGGGGCGAGGACGCCTACCCCACCCTTGATGAGAAGGCCGCGGCCTTGCTTGAATCCCTGGTTCTGAACCGCGGGCTCGTCGACGGCAACAAGCGACTGGGCTGGTTGGCCACCGTCGTGTTCTATGACATCAACGGGCATGACCTGGACGCCCCCGATGATGCCGCCTATGACTTGGTCATCGCCGTGGCCAGCGGCAAGTCCAGCCTGCCTGAGGTAGCGCACGCCCTGTCGCTGTGGCAATGAGGACGAGGCATCTTCTGAGCCGTCCGCCGAAGCCAAACCTGCGGACGTGACATGGGTGCCGCATGTGCATCCCAATCGGCCTGAATCGGGCGCGGTCGTGGCACGCGTGCCAGTTGTGCATGGTCGCTGGTGTGGACCATGCCCGATCCTGCACCACCAGCCGCGGGCCGCAAGTCGTCCACAGTGTCGGCGACTGGCAATTCAGATCACCACCCCCACCCGCGCCCGGCCCACTACGCTCACTCTCGTGAAGACCGTCTGTGTCGTGTACAACCCGACCAAGATTGATGACCTCGACCAGCGCCAGGGCACTGCCGATGCGCTCTGCGCCGAGCACGGCTACGAGTCCCCCACCTGGATCGAGACCTCTGCCGATGACCCGGGCATCGCCATGGGCCGCCAGGCCCTCGAGGCAGGCGCTGATCTGGTCTGCGCCATGGGCGGCGACGGCACGGTGCGCCATGTCGCGGCGGCGCTGAGGGGCTCGGGGGTGCCGATGGGGCTGATCCCCGAGGGCACCGGCAACCTGCTGGCGCGCAACCTCGAGATCCCGCTCGATGACTTCGCCACTGCGTTCGAGCTCGCCCTGTCCGGACGCGACCGCGCCATCGACGTCGGGCTCGTGCAGTTCGACGACCAGCCCGAAGAGGTGCTGCTGGTCATCGCCGGGGTGGGCCTTGACGCCGACACCATGGCCAACACCAACGAGAAGCTCAAGAAGGCCGTCGGCTGGGTCGCCTATGTCGAGTCGGGCGCGAAGGCGCTGCTCAACAAGGGTTTCGGCGTGCGGGTCACCAATGACCTGCCCGGTCCCGACGGACGAAGCCATCGCGCGCGCTCGTACATGGTGTGCAACTGCGGCACACTCACCGGCGGGGTGGTGCTGGTGCCCGAGGCCGAGCCGGACGATGGCCAGCTGGACGTGCTCGTGCTCTCACCCCGCGGCCTGTTCGGGTGGGCCGGCGTCTTCATCGATGTGCTCACCGGCCACCGCCGCGGCCACAAGATGCTGCGCCACTGGACGACCCACCAGGCCGAAGCGACCTTCAGCAACCCCGTCGAGGGCCAGATCGACGGCGACGCGGTGGGCAAGGTGCGGCGCATGCGCACCGACCTGGACGAGGGCGCGCTGGTGGTGCGGGTGGCGCAGGACTGACCCTGGACTGACCCTGGACTGAGTGGGCGGGCGCCCACCCACAATTGCCCGCGAAGACCGCAGTTGCCCTAGCGCCGGCGCTAGGGCAACTGCGATCTTCACGGGCAATCCTCAGGACCCACCCGGCCCGATGTGGAACGTCGCCGCGAACCGGTCGAGCATCCCCGCATCGCCCGACACCACCCGCCACACATCCTGGGCGACGGCCTCGTCCGGCGTCAGCTCACCCGAGACGACCCGCCGGATGCCCGGTCCTGCGGCGATCACGACATCGGCAGCACCTGGGACCGGGACCCCGACCCGACGGGCGGGGTCGACCGGTCGTCCGGCGGGGGCGACCTGCACCACCTGCAGAGCCGCCCCATCGACGACCGCCCGCAGCACCACGTCGGCGACGTGCAGTTCGTAATGAGCCGGCTCCAGCCCCGCGGCCACTTCAGGCCGGAAGGCCGTGTGCAGCGCCACCGTCAACGAGTCCGCGGTCACGGCGTCGTCGGGGCCGGGGTCGCCCATCTGCTGGAACCCCCACCGCCCCAGCGCCAGCACGATGGGCTCGAGCTGGCGGCCATAGTCGGTGAGTTCATAGACCAGACCGCAGTTCTTGAGCGGCACCCGGCGGACGACGCCTGATTCCTGCAGCTCTTTCAGACGCGTCGACAAGATGTTGGTGGGCACCTTCGCCAACCCCTGCTTGAGGTCGGTGTAGCGGCGGGGGCCGACGAGCAGGTCGCGGATGATGAGCAACGCCCACCGCTCCCCCACCTGCTCGACGGCTGTGGTGACCCCGCAGTACTGCCCATAGCTGCGGGCCGCCATTCAGGCCTGCGCCCCAGCCGTGGCCGGCTCGGCCGAGGCCAACTCGTCCTGCGGCACCAGGTAGAGGAAGTCAATGCCGTTGCCGTCGGGGTCTTCGAGCGCCCGGGAGTACATGAAGCCGTAGTCGGTCGGCTCGCCGAGCTGGCGGCCACCGGCGGCAATGCCGGCCTCGACGATGGCGTCGACGGCCTCGCGCGAGTCGCGGCTCACCGAGAGCAGCGCCATGGCGTGGGTCTTGGGGTCACAGACCTGCTTGTCGGTGAAGGTGGCGAAGAACTCCCTTGTCAGCACCATGAAATAGATGTTGTCGCCCCACACGACGCAGGAGCCGTTGTCGTCGGTGAAGTCGGGGTTGAGGGTGGCACCCAGGGACGTGTAGAACGCCTTGGCCCGATCCAGGTCACTGGTCGGGATGTTCACGAAGATGTGCGTCATTGCCGTGCTCCTTGTCGCATGGGGGTCGGACGAGGGGTCCGACCTGCCTTTAGCTTGCAAAAAACAAGCATGCTTGTCAATAGCAAGCCGTCAAGTGCTCAACATTGATCGATCCGGCACCTCAGACGGTGCTGGATCGACCAGAGATGCCGTGGTTTTCAGGCCTGCAGCTCGTCGCGCGTCGGCGCATAGGCACCGCGTCGGGTGACCGTCAGCGCCGAGGCGGCCACGGCCCGGTCGAGTGCTGCGTCGATGCCGGCGCCCGCACCACCAGCCGCCGCCAACTGCCCTCGTCCGGCCCCCAACAACCCCGCATCGAGCAGCCCCGAGACCAGCCCCGCCATGAACGAATCACCAGCGCCGACCGTGTCGCCCACGCTCACCCGCCGTGGCGCCACCGCGACCACGTCATCACCCCGGACGAACGCCGCGCCCTCACCGCCGCGCGTCATCACCACCAGCCCCGCACCCAACCCGGCCCAGCGCTGCAACACCTCACCGGCGTCCTGCCCCGGGTAGAGCCAGGCGATGTCCTCGTCCGAGGCCTTCACCAGGTCAGCCAGCGCAATGATCTGCTCGACCCGATCCCGAACCAGCTCCGGACGACCCATTAGCGCTGGCCGCATGTTCGGGTCGTAGCTGATCGTCGCACCCGCCGCCACCGCCTGCCCCAACGCGTCAAAGACCTTGTCAGCCCCCGGAGCCAGCACCGCCGCGATGCTGCCCGTGTGCACATGCACCACGCCCGCCAGGTCAACCGGCGGCAGGTCCCATTCGATGTCGAACCCATAGGTCGCCTGGCCGTGGGCGTCCAGCGTCGCGGCAGCCGTCGCGGTGCGCGCCGCGGACTCAGACCCCGCAGCCATCGCCACCACATGGTCGGCCAGCCATTCCCGAATGAGGTCGCCATGGTCGTCCTCGGCCACCCAGCACGCCAACGTCGTCGGGTGCCCCAGCCGCGACAACCCGCCCGCCACATTCAGCGGACTGCCGCCGACATGCTCGGCCACCGACCCGTCAGGCGAATGGACGACATCAATCAGGGCCTCACCCAGACACAGCACCGTGTTCATGACTGCGAGCCTAGCGAGCCCACTGCCCCAGCCGCAGCCGGCTTCTCAACCACCCAGCCGCATCCAGGCGTTGGTGCGCACCCGCCGCCCCAGCACCACCGCCCGACCCAGCATGAACACGCCATAGAGCACCCACAGCTGCCACAATGTGGGCCCCATGGCGTCCAGCGCGAACACCAGCGGCACGTGCACCAGCGCCACCAGCGCCCCGCCGATCGCGAGGTAGCGGGCATCGCCCGCGCCGATCAGCACCCCGTCGAGCACGAACACCACCCCGGCCAGCGGCTGCATCAGCCCCACCACCAGCAGCGCCGCCCCCAGGGGCGCGTGGACGGCCGGGTCGCTGGTGAACAGCGGCATGATGAGCGGCCGGGCGGCGATGATGACCGCGCCGAGCACGGCACCGCCGAGCACTCCCCAGCGAAGGACGGTGCGCATCACCGCCAGGGCGGCGCGCACATCGCCCGCGCCCAGGTGGCGTCCGATGATGGCCTGGCACGCGATCGCCAGCGCGTCGAGGGCGAAGGCCAGGAACGTCCACAGCGAATAGGTGACCTGGTGCGCAGCCAGCCCGGCAATGCCCAGGTGCGTGGCCACCACGGTGGTGGCGGTGATCGAGGCCTGCAACGAGGCGGTGCGCAGCAGCAGCCAGACTCCTCCGCGGGCGGCCGACAGCACACCCTGAGGGCGCACGCGCAGGCTCGCATGTTCGCGCCGCGCACCGCGCAGCACCACGCCCGCGAGCACGGCTGCGGCAATGATCTGGCTGGTCAGCGTGCCAATGGCAGCGCCGAACAGCCCCAGCCGGGCGCCATAGACAAGGGCGAAGTTCAACCCGATGTTCAACAGGTTCACCCCTATGGCGACGTACAGCGGCGTGCGGGTGTCCTGCAGCCCGCGCAGCACACCGGTCGAGGCGAGCATCACCAGCAGCGCGGGCAGCCCCAACGACACCACCCGCAGGTAGGTCAACGCCTGCCCGGCCACTTCGGGTGCCGGGTCGTACCAGCCGATGATCACCGGCGCCGCGAACTGCATCGCCACGGCGAGCACCAGGCCCAGCGCTGCCGCCAGCACCATGCCATCGAACCCCTGCGCCAATGCCTCGCCACGTCGTCCGGCACCCAGGTTGCGCGAGACCTGCGCGGTCGTGCCATAGGCCAGGAAGATGCACAGCCCGACCGTGACCCCCAGGATGTTGCCGGCCAGCCCCAACCCGGCAAGGCTGTCGGTGGCCAGGTGGCCGATGATCGCGGAATCGGCGATGACCAGCAACGGTTCGCTGACCAGCGTCGCGAACGCCGGGATCGCCAGGGCCAGGATCTCGCGGTGGACCGAGGGGGCGCGCGTCACCGGGTGCTGGGCTGGCTGCTGGGTCACCGGCCCACCCTAGCCGGGTAGGTCCGGGGCGGGCAGTTTGGCCAGTTCGAGCATCTCCTGCGCCGAGGCCGCCACGATGCTGCGCGCCGACGCGATGGCCGCCACCGTGTCGCCGGCGACCACTGCCAGGCCGAGTTGCTCATGCCAGCGCAGCGCCCACTGGGCCACCTCGGAGGGCATCAGGCCCTGGCGGTAGCGGCTCTCGAGCAGCCCTTCGACCACGCGGTGCATCTGCCCGAACATCCGGTTGTGGCCGCTGGTCATGACCAGGGTGTGAAACTGCTTGTCAGCCTCGTGGAAACCGGGAATGTCCCCCGAACGGCCCGCCGTCAACAGCACCTCGAGGCAGGCACCGATCGCGGCCCGCTCGGGCTCGGTCGCGCGCAGGGCCGCGAGTTCGGCGGCCGCCGGTTCGATGGACGAGCGCAGCTCGGCCAGCTCGAGCACCTGGGCCGCCCTGCCGGGTGAGTTCAGGCGCCAGCGAATGATGTCGACGCTGAACAGTTCCCAGTTCTCGGGTGGCTGCACCACCGTGCCCACGCGGCGTCGGGAGACGACCAGTCCGAGCGAACTCAGGGCCCCACAGGCTTCGCGCACCACCGGCCGCGACACGCCGAAGCGCGTCGCCAGCTCGTCCATGTTCAACACGGTGCCGGGCAGCAGCAGACCGGCGCAAATGCGTTGGCCAATCACTTCGTAGACCTCGCTTCGCCGCTGCGAACCTGGCTCTGGCGAGGGAAAATACCGACGCAGCGAGGGGTGGGCGAGGTCGTGGATGGGCTCGTCGTCCAATCGCACGACGGCTGGCACCGACGGACCGTCAACCGTCACCATGTCTCGATTCGGCATCATTGCCCGGCCACCCCCTTGCATAAGTATGACTTATTCCTCCATCCTAGTGACAGGGCGACGATGCCCACCCTGCGAAGATGCAGGTTCTCACGGAGGAAATCCAAGTGAAGCGTAGAACTGTCCTGGCGATCCCTGCCGGTGCCGCTGCCGTGGCCGGCCTGTCGGCCTGTGGCTCGGACTCCGGGTCCTCGTCCACCGAGGTCAAGGTGACCCTGTCCAACCACCCCTGGACCGAGGCCATCAAGAAGGTCATCCCTGACTTCGAGAAAGAGACCGGGCTCAAGGTCACCATCACCCAGCTCGGCGAGGACCAGCTGTCCGACCAGTACAACGTGAAGCTCAATTCGGGCACGTCTGACATCGATGTGCTCATGTACCGTCCGCTGCAGGAGGGCAAGCTGTTCGCCCGCAACGGCTGGCTCGCCGACCTGTCCGAGAATGTGAAGTCGGGCGACTTCGACCACGCCGACTACCAGCCCGGTCCCGTCGAGGCGACCAGCTATGAGGGCAAGGTCGTCGGCGTGCCGCTGACCACCGAGCGCGAGTGCCTGTACTACCGCAAGGACGTGCTGGCCAAGATCGGCGCCTCAGCCCCGCCGAACACGATGGACGAGCTGTACGACATGGCCAAGAAGGCCAAGGAGCAGGCCGGCATGGCCGGCTTCGTGGCCCGCACCGGCAAGTCGGCGGCCGTCACCCAGTTCTCGAGCTACCTGTACAGCTACGGCGGTGACTTCCACAGCGAGGACGGCAAGACCGCCACCGTGAACACCCCCGAGGCCAAGGCCGCCTACGAGATGTATTCCAAGCTGATCCGCGAGACCGGCCCGGCCAACGTGTCGACCGACATGTCGTGGCCCGAGGCGATGGCGATCTTCACCCAGGGCAATGCCGCCTTCTACACTGAGGCCGACGTGCTCTACCCCAACGCCACTGACGCGTCCAAGTCGAAGGTTGCCGACAACGTCGGCTTCGCGCCCTTCCCGCAGGGTCCCGCCGGCCGCAAGCCCTTCAACATCCCGTCGTGGGGCCTGGCCGTCAACGCCAAGTCCGAGAACAAGGACAACGCCTGGAAGTTCATCGCCTGGGCCTGCTCGAAGGCCAAGACCCTCGAGCTGCAGAAGGGCGGCATCATGAGCGCCCGCCAGTCTGCCTGGAGCGACGCCGCCGGCACTGCGGGCTTCCCGAAGGACCTGGCTGCGGCGATCAACGAGAACGCGAAGGCCGGTGTCGGCCATGACCGTCCGCTGGTGATCCAGGTCGCCAAGGCCCGCGAGATCGTCGGGCAGCCCATCGTTGACGGCATCACCGGCAAGGACCTCGCCGGTGCCATCGACAAGGCGCAGGCCGATTTCCAGAAGTTCCTTGAGGACGAGGCGAAGTAAGTCCGCCCTGACCTGACAGCGGGAACCGCCCACGCCCTCGCGGCGATGGCGCGGTTCCCGCTGGCGAGCGCGTGCCCGCACGCCCCGCATGCCCCGGCATGCCCCTGCACTCCCCGACCACTCCTGCTGAGGAGACTCCATGACCGAGCTCGCGACCCGCGAACGCTCCTATTCCGCACGGGCGACGCCCGGCTGGGCCAAGTGGGCCAACAAGCACCGCAAGTGGCTGTTCGCCGCGCCGGCGATGGCGTTCACGGTGATCATGATCATCTTCCCGCTGGCGTGGACGGCCTACCTGAGCTTCACCAATGCCCAGGGTTCGGTGCAGGCCGACCGCAAGTTCATCGGCCTCGAGAACTTCACCGACATGTTCGCCGACACCGACCGCTTCTGGCCCGCCGTGGGCCGCACCGTACTGTTCACGGTCGTGGTGCTGGTGGTCGAGGTCGTGCTGGGCATGTGCATCGCGCTGCTGCTGCGCCGCCCGTTCCGCGGCGAGCGCTGGGTGCGCGTGGCGATCCTGCTGCCGCTGGTGGCCACCCCCGTGGCTGTCGGCATGATGTGGCGCCTGATCTTCGACCCCAACATCGGCGTGGCCAATACCATGCTCGGCTGGGTCGGCATCCCGCCCCAGCCCTGGCTCGCCGGCGAATCCACCGCGCTGTGGACGACGATGTTCATCGACATCTGGCAGTGGACGCCCATGGTGGCGCTGATCCTGTTGGCAGGCCTCAGCTCGCTCTCGGACGAGCCCGACGAGGCGGCCCAGATCGACGGCGCATCGACCTGGCAGCGGTTCTGGCAGATCACCCTGCCGCTGATGCGCTCGACGGTCATCGTGGCGATCCTGCTGCGGGGCATCGACGCGCTCAAGACGTTTGACATCCTCTACTCGACCAAGGGCCGCGGCGGTGGTTCCTTCCACGAGGTCGAGACCCTCAACGTCTATGCCTATGGCCTGAGCTTCGACTACAACGAGTACGGCCTGGCCTCGGCGGTGTTGATCTTCTTCTTCCTGCTCATCGTGATCCTGATGTTCGCGCTGACCCGCGGCAACAAGAAGGCGGCCTGACATGACCACCACCGGCTACAAGGTCTTCCGCGTCCTCGCGCTGATCGCCATCGTCTTCTTTCTGCTCGCGCCGCTGATCTGGATGGTGATCGCGTCGTTCAAGACCACCGTCCAGATCTTCGACACCGAGAACCTGTTCGCGTTCTCGCCCACGCTCGAGAACTACCGCACGGTCTTCCAGCAGGCCAACTACGGCGAGTTCGTGTGGAACAGCTTCGTCGTCGCGTTCCTGTCGACCGCACTGTCGCTCGTGATCGGTGTGCCCGCGGCCTATGCCATGAGCCGCTTCACCATGAACAAGTCGTCGGTCGTGGTGCTGATGGCCCGCATCATCCCCGGCGTCTCGCTGCTGGTGCCCTGGTACTACGTGTTCAGCCTGCTGGGCCTGGTCGGCGGCTATTCGGTGCTGATCCTGTCGCACATGTTCGTCTCGCTGCCACTGATCGTCTACATCATGATGGGCTTCTTCGACGGCCTGCCGACCGAGATCGAAGAGTCGGGCGAGGTCGACGGCCTCACCCCCATCGGCGCGTTCTGGCACCTGACCCTGCCGCTCGCCAGCCCCGGCATGGCGACCGCCGCGATCCTGGCGTTCATCTTCAGCTGGAACAACTTCATGTTCGCGCTGGTGCTGAGCGACTCGAACACCAAGACGCTGCCCGTGGCCATCTTCGACTTCATCGGCTACGCCAGCATCGACTGGGGCGGCCTGATGGCGGCCACCACGGTCGTCACGTTGCCGATCATGATCGGTTCGCTGTTCGTGCAGAAATACATCGTCAGCGGCCTGACCGCCGGCGCGACGAAGGGCTGAGTCCGTGACAGACACCATTTCGCGCGTGGAAACCTTCCTCGTGTCGCCGCGCTGGCTGTTCGTCCGCATCGAGACGACCGACGGCATCGTCGGCTGGGGCGAGGCGACCTGTGAGGGCCGTTCCGAGACGGTGCGCACCGCCGTGCACCAACTCGCCGAGATCGTGCTGGGCCAGGACCCGGGACGCATCGAACACCTGTGGCAGCTGATGACCAACGGCTCGTTCTACCGCGGTGGGCCGATCCTGGCCAGTGCCGTCTCGGGCATCGACCAGGCGCTGTGGGACATCCTGGGCAAGCGGCTCGGCACCCCGGTGCACCAGCTGCTCGGCGGTGCGGTCCGTGACCGCATCCGCGTCTATGGCTGGATCGGTGGCGACGAGCCCTCGGGCATCGCCGACGCCGCTGCGGCCGCGAAGGCGTCCGGGCTGACCGCGGTGAAGATGAACGCGACGCCGGCGTTCGGCAAGCTCGCCACCCGGGCCGAGGTCAGCGCCGCGGTCGCGCGGGCCGAGGCCGCGCGCTCGGTGATGGGCGACGACGGCGACGTGGCGGTCGACTTCCACGGCCGGGTGTCGCTGCCGGCAGCACGCCAGCTGATCCATGCGCTCGAGGATGTCTCGCCGATGTTCATCGAAGAGCCGGTCGTCCCCGAGAACAGCCACCTGTACGCCGACCTGGTCGCGCACACCCACCTGCCCATCGCGACCGGTGAACGGCTGTACTCGCGACAGGAGTTCCTGCCCGTGCTGGCGGCCGGCGTCGCCGTCGTGCAGCCCGACCTCTCGCACGCTGGTGGCATCACCGAGACCCGCAAGATCGCGTCGCTGGCCGAAGCCCACGGCGCGTTGCTGGCCCCGCACTGCCCGCTCGGCCCGATCGCGCTGGCCGCGTGCCTGCAGGTCGGGTTCGCGACCAGCAACCACGTCATCCAGGAACAGAGCCTCGGCATCCACTACAACCGCGATGCCGACCTGCTCGACCTTGTCGTCGACCAGTCAGTGTTGGCGAGCAGCGACGGCTGGATCACCGCGTGGGACGCCCCCGGCCTGGGCATCGAGCTGGACGAGCAGGCCATCCGGGCAGCCGACAAGACCCCCCACAACTGGCGCGGGCCCATCTGGACCCACCCCGACGGTTCCTTCGCGGAATGGTGACTGCAATGAGCAATGAAGAACAGTTCCTGACGACACTGCACGAGACCGGGCTGGTGGCGATCATTCGCTGCAAGGACGCCGGCGTGGCCGCCCCCATCGGGCGCACACTGATCGCCGCGGGCGTGCGTCTGCTCGAGGTGACGCTGACCACCCCGGACGCCGTCGAGGCCATCGACGAGCTGGCTGTCGAGGCGCCCGACGACGTGTGGGTGGGCGCCGGCACGGCCATCACCGCCGACGATGTGGCAGTGGCCGTTGGCGCCGGGGCCCGGTTCGTGGTGACCCCGGGGGTGTGCCCCGCCATTGCTGCGGCCCACGCCCAGGATGTGCCGAGCGTCGGTGGCGCGTGGACCGCGTCCGAGGTGATCGCCGCGCACGCGGCGGGTGCGACGGTCGTGAAGATCTTCCCGGCCAGCGACGGTGGCCCGGCGCACCTGAAGGCGCTGCGCGACCCCCTGCCGAACGTGCCGCTGGTGGCCGTGGGCGGCGTCGGCCTGGCCGAGATCGAGCCGTTCAGGGCTGTCGGTGCGGTCGGGTTCGGCATCGGCGGGCCGCTGGTGGGTGACGCCGCGAAGGGCGGGTCGCTGGACGAGCTCGCGGCGCGTGCGCGGAAGTTCGTGGAGGCGTGCCGTGCTTGAGGTCTGGACGTTCGGCGAGGCCATGGTCAGCCTGCGGGCGGCGGCCCCGGTGGCTGCCTCACCGGCCTGGACGACACATGTGGCCGGCGCCGAGTCGAACGTCGCGATCGGGTTGGCCCGGTTGGGCCATCAGGTGGCGTGGTCGAGCCGGGTGGGCGATGACCAGTTCGGACGACTCGTGCTGGCGCAGGTGCGCGGGCAGGGGGTCGAGACCTCAGGTGTGGTCGTCGATGCCGGGCACCCCACCGGGTTCATGCTGCTGGCCGCGCAGGCGTTCGGCGCGGCGGTTGACTACCACCGCGCAGGTTCTGCGGCGGCGCAGCTGGACGAGTCGGTGGTGGCCCTGCTCGAAGCGGCGGCACCCCGGGTGGTGGTGCTCTCGGGCATCACGGCGGCGCTGGGCGACGGGCCACGGCGGGCGGTGCTGGCGGTGGCCGAACGGGCCCGGGAGCTCGGGGCCACGATGGTCTTTGACGTGAACCACCGGTCGCGGTTGTGGTCGGCGGACGCTGCGGGGCAGTTCCTGGGCGACGTGCTGGGGTTCGTGGATGTGGTGATCGGCTCGCCGGACGAAGTCGGGCTGGCGGGTGGGGTGGACGCTGCGCTGGGCCGGGGCGTCGGCGAGGTGGTGCTGAAGCTCGGCGCCGAGGGCGCACGGCTGCACACGGTGGCTGGCGCTGTGACCGCCGGTACCGAGGCGCTGGCCGTGGTCGACCCGGTGGGCGCGGGTGATGCGTTCACGGCGGGGTACGTGTCGGGCCTGCTGGACGGTCTGGAACCGGTGGAACGGCTGCGGCGCGGCAACCTGATGGGCGGTGCGGCGGTGTCACACCGCGGCGACTGGGAGGGCCTGCCGACGCGTGCTGAACTGCTGGCACGTGAAGCCTCGTCCGGGGTTGACGTCGCCCGCTGAACCGGCCGGATTGCCCCTGAACGCAACAGTTGCCCTGGTTCCGGAACCAGGGCAACTGTTGCGTTCAGGGGCAATGAGGACAAGCTCTCAGGCGATGACGTCGTACTGGTAGAAGTCGTAGCCGATCATGCGCGCCTGACCCCACCTGCCGCCGCCCAGGTTCTTGTAGACGTACAGCGGGGCCTTGTCCTCTTTGGCCGCGTCATTGCCGCCCGTGGGGTTGCCGTACTTGTCGGGGTTCGTGAGCTTCTTCACGCCGACAAGGTCATACAGGCCGTCACCGTCCATGTCGCCGGGGAAGAAGACGTGCGAGAAGTTCGTCCAGCCGCGACCACACTGGCCGGTGTTCGAGATGTGGCCACCGCCGCGCGCCTGGAAGCACCACAGCCCGCCCTGCTTGTCAACCGCCATCAGGTCGTGCAAGGCATCGCCCATCATCTGCCCGGGCGACATGATGAAGTCGAAGTTGCCCCAGCCTCGTCCGATCTGGCCGGCATACGACAGCGAACCGTTGGCGGCCATGCGGTAGGCGTACAGGTTGCCGCTGACCACCTGCCGGGCGATGACGAACTGCGTCGAGTCGCCGTTGAGCGCCCCGGCGAAGGTGATCTGGTCCATGCCGCCCCAGTTGTTGCCGACCTGCGGGCCCTTCGAGAAATGCCCATTGCCAAGGTTGTAGTACAGGTGGAACTGGCCGTCCATGCGCACCAGGAAGTCGGCCTTGCGGTCACCGTTGAAGTCGACCGTCGGCACCATCGCCGAGGCCCACATCAGCATCTTGTGGTCGTCGGTCACCTTGACCAGGTCCATGAACCAGTAGGTGCCGTTCGACGGGAAGTAGTCGGTGGCGCCGCGCCGGGGATTGGACTGGCTCCAGCGCGTGGGCGAGACGACGGCGATCACGTCGGCGCGGCCGTCACCAGTCAGGTCACCGAGGACGCCGGAATAGTCGGCGTGCGCCCGGGTGGCACTGCCGACGAGGGGGACGAGGGCTGTGGCAGCGGCGACGGCGCCGAGGACGAGGGTGCGCAGCAGCTTCTTCATGGGGGATGCCTTTCGAAGAGGGGTCGGCAGGTCCCACTCTATGGTCCTCACTCATCGCCCGGACGGATCACCCCGTTCTCGTAGGCGAAGACCACCACCTGCACCCGGTCGCGCAGGCCGAGCTTGCGCAGCACCTCGGCGACATGCGACTTCACCGTTTCGGTGCTGACGATCAGCTCGCCGGCGATCTCGGCGTTCGGCAACCCACGGGCCAGCAGGTCGAACACCACCCGCTCGCGCGGGGTCAGCGTCGCCAAGGTCGCCGCGGCGCGTCCGTCCGCCGTCGATTCCCTTGTCAGCGCGACATCGCGGACGAGGCGCCTGGTCACACTCGGGCCCAACAACATCGAGCCGTCGGCCACCAGCCGCACGGCGTCGACCAGCCTGCTGGCGGTGACATCCTTGAGCAGGAACCCACTGGCGCCCGCCCGCAGCGCGTCATAGACGTATTCATCAAGGTCGAAGGTGGTCAGGATCAACACCCGCGTGCCCACCCCGGACGCCAGCAGTTCACGGGTGGCCGAGATGCCGTCCAGTTCGGGCATGCGCACGTCGACAACCGCCACGTCGGGCTGGTGGCGCAGTGCGAGGCTGACCAGTTCGCGGCCATTGGCGGCGGTGCCGACCACCCGCATGTCGGGCTGCGCGCCCAACAGTGCGGCGAACCCTGCGCTGATCATCGGGTGGTCGTCGGCGATCGCGACACTGATCGGACGCCTGGCCTGGTCGTCGGGCGTGCGCAGCGGGGTCATCGGCAGGCTGTCCGGACGCATCACAGGTTCACCTCGACCCGGAACTCGTTGTCGCGGGTGACCTCGAGCCGGCCGCCCAGCGCCTCGACCCGCTCGCGCATGCCGATGATGCCGGTGCCGGCTCCCTGTGTGGCGCGACCGGGACTCGCGGGCAGCGTGTTGGTGACCACGAGTTGTGGTGCCTCATCGGACAGGATCACCAGCACCGGCTCGTCCGGCGCGTGGCGGCGGGCATTGGTGAGCGCCTCTTGCAACACGCGGTAGATGACATGCCCGCGGCTCGAGGCATAGACAAGTTCGGTGTACGGGCCGCGCTGGTCGGCCAACGAGATGGTCATGCCGGCAGCCAGGTTGCGCTCGACGAGCGGGACGAGATCACCGCCGCCCGGCAGGGGTGCGGTCTCAGCCGTGAGCGCTCCGGCGTCCCCACCCTCGAGGTCGGAGCGGCGCAGCAGGCCGAGCACGCCGCGCAGCTCGTCGAGGGCCTGGCGCGCATCGGTGGCGATGTCAGCCAGCAGTGCGCGTCCGGGGGCGTCAAGGGTCGGGTGGGTGTACGGCGCGGTCTCGGCACGCACCGCGATGAGCGACACATGGTGGGCGACGACATCGTGCAGGTCGCGGGCGAGCCGGGCACGTTCACTGACCTGCGCCTCTCGCGTGGTCAACACGGTGGACCGCTGCTTCAGCGCCACCGAGCGAGAGATGTGCCAGCAGATGAACAGGCTCGCGGCCAGCACCATGGCGTGCACTACGTAACTCGGCCACAGCTTGAGGAACAAGTCGTACCAGGCACTTGCGCGGCGCAGCCCCCGGCCGTCCTTGACCGTGACGACATAGCGCATGAACATGGCTCCCCAGTTGAGATAGAGCGCGAGGTGCAGGGCGACCACGCTGCCCCAGCCCAGCCAGGCCACCCACCGGTGTCGATGATGGGCGACGGCCGCCACCATGATCAGCACCACTGTCGCCATCTCGGGCCAGGCATGGGAGCCGGCCAGCCCCGGGTTGTGGCTGGAGGGAGCGGTCAGCACCGCTGACGACCCGACCACGACCAGCAGGGTGCCGGCCAGCGCCACCCGTGGCATGACGATGGCGAGCAGGGGCATCAGGAACAACACGTTCACCCAGGAATCCATCCGCGGGTTGTCCGCGACGCCCCACATCGACCCCATCCCCCGCCAGTAGGCGTAGGCGACACCAGTGAGGGCCAGCACGGGAACCACCCATGAGCGCTGGTGGTCATCGAGCAACCGACGACCGGGCTGGTGCTTGGTCGCGGGCACCAGCAGCCGCCACCACCACGGCCAGGCGGCCAGCAGCAGCACGGCCGGGACGAGCCTGACGTCGCCGAAGATCACCGGTGTGGCGGCGATGCCCACCACCAGGGATGAGAGGGCCATCGTGGCGCCGATGAGCACCAGCGCCAGACCGGGCAGCCACCAGGACATTGCCACCGCGATGGCCAACAGCATGGTCACGACCTGGGCGGGCATGGAGTGGGCCATGGCCTCAACCATGAGCGGGTCGACGTTGGTGAGCTGGTTGAGCTGGGGGCCGGCGGCCACCACCCCTGCGGCCACTCCCAAGGCGGCCAGTCGGACCGCCCACGGGGTGTCGCGGCGGCGGTCGACCGGGGATGCGTCGAGGAAGGGTTGGAGCCGCTCAGTGAGCCGGCTGCCGGCGTGGCGGGCGAACCGGCCTGCGCGGGGAAGCAACGCGAGGGTCGAGGTCATGCCCCCACTCTGGCCGTTGGGCGACCCGTGCCACCACCCCCGCGCGGGGGAAGTTCCGATCCCCCGGGCGGGGAAGGCTCAGCCGCGCCCCAGTGCCAGCTGTCCGCGCCGCACCCGCCCCAGGTGCACCGCACCCGAGGTCTCGGCGGTGAACACCCGCGCCCTGGAAGCACGGGCCAGTGCATCGTCCCGTTCGTCGATCGCCCGCGCCAGCAACCCGCGCAGGCGTTCATTCTCGGCATCCATTTCGAGGATGCGCTGGATGCCGTTGAGGTTGATGCCCTCTTCTTGCGACAGGTGCTGGATCAGCCGCAGTCGTGCCACGTCGCGTGGTGAGTAGCGGCGGCCGCGTCCCTTGGCCCGGCGGGGTTGGACGAGCCCCAGCCGGTCATAGGTGCGCAGTGTCTGGGGGTGCATGCCGGCGAGGTTGGCCGCCACCGAAATGGTGAAGATGGCGGCCTCGGGGTCGATCACCTGGATCTGTGCGTTTGCCATGGTCAGCCCCCGAACAGCCCGGCGCGGGGGTTGCTCTCACCCACTGCCTTCGCGTAGTCGTCCAACGCCTTCCTGGCCTCGTCACTCAGGTGGTCGGGAACCTCGACCTCGACGGTCACGAGCAGGTCGCCCTTGGTGCCGTCGGCCTTGGTCGAGCCCTTGCCCCGCACGCGCAGGGTGCGTCCATTGGGGGTGCCGGCAGCCAACTTCAGCTTGACCGGCGCACCGTTCAGGGTGGGCACCTCGATGGTCGCGCCCAGCGACGCCTCGGCAAAGGTCACGGGCACATTGATGGTGAGGTTGTCACCACTGCGTCCGAAGATCTTGTGCGGACGCACGTGCACGACCACATACAGGTCGCCTGCGGCACCACCGTTTTCGCCGGGGCCGCCCTTGCCCTTGATGCGGATGCGCTGCTTGTCGCTGACACCCGCCGGGATGCGCACCTGCATGGTCCTGGACGAACGCCCACGACCGGAGCCGTTGCACACCTCGCAGGGGTCGTCCACGATCATGCCGCGGCCACGGCAGTCCTTGCAGGGTTCGGTGACCGAGAACACTCCCCCGGCCTGGGACGCCTGCATGCCCGAGCCCTGGCAGGTCGGGCAGACCCGCGGCATGGTGCCGGCCTTCGCACCGGTACCCCGGCAGGCCTCACAGGCTTGTTCCGAGATCATCTGCACGCCGACCGTGGCACCGCTGATGGCATCGGTGAAGTCGATCGTGACCTCGCCCTCGACATCGCTGCCGCGTCGCGGGCTGCGTGTGTTGCGCCGCGGTGCGGGACCGGTGCCGAACAGGTTGCCGAAGATGTCGCCCAGGTTCGAATCCCCCGTGGCGGTGGCGTGACGGAACAGGTCGTTGACGTTCGTCGAGCCACCGCCGGTGGCGCCACCCGCACCCGGGAAGCGGAAGCCACCCCCACCGAACAGGCTGCGCTGCTGGTCGTATTCCTTGCGCTTGGCAGGGTCGCTCAGGATCGTGTTGGCCTCGGAGATCTCCTTGAAGCGCTTCTCGGCCGACTTGTCACCCTGGTTCTGGTCGGGGTGGTTCTCGCGGGCGAGTTTGCGGAAGGCCTTCTTGATGTCTTCCGGCCTCGCGTCCTTCGAGACGCCGAGCACCTTGTAGTAGTCCTTCTCAAGCCAGTCCTTGGTGCTCATGGTCGTCTCCTCCTCGGGTGCGTGGTGATCAGTGTTGCGTGGATGGTGGTCAGGCCGGGTTCGCGACGCCGACACGGGCCGGACGCAGCACGCGATCACCCAGCATGTAGCCGGGCTGCATCACCTGCGAGACGGTCGGTTCGTCGACTTCGGTGCCGTCGGGCAGCGGCAGTTGCATGAGCGCCTCGTGCAGGTTGGGGTCGAAGGCCTCGCCGACCTCGCCGAACCCGACCAGGCCGTGCTTGACGGCCACCCTGTTGAGTTCATCGGCAACCAGCCGGAAACCCTCGCCGAGGTCTTCGTGCTGGCGGGCCAGGGCGATGCTGTCGAGCACCGGCAACAGGTCCTGGACGACCGATTCAACGCCGGCCTGGCGGCTCTGCAGGCGGTCGCGGTCGACGCGCTTCTTGTAGTTCACGTATTCCGCACCCAGTCGCTGCAGGTCAGCGGTGCGCTCCGCGAGCAGGGTCTCGAGTTCGGCGACGCGGTCACTGTCGGTCACCGGGGTGGGCTCCTCGACGATCTCGCCGGTCGCGATGTCGTCCTCGGGTGTCGCTTCGGGAGTGACCTGGGCCTGCTCGTCAAAGTTGTTCTCGGTCATTCTGTTTCTCTCTTCGCTGTCTGGTCGTCAACGTCAGGATGTGGCCCGGGGGGCCGGCCTCCGTGCTGGACGCCGGCCCCCGCGGGTGGTGGGTCCGGGGTGCCTGGTGGGCCAGGCGGCGAACTCAGTCCTTCTTGTCCTCGTCAACGATCTCGGCGTCGACCACATCATCGTCGGACGAGCCCTGGTCACCAGTCTGCTCGCCGGCTGGGGCATCGGCAGCGTCCTCCGCCTGGGCGGACTGCTGCTGGGCGGCCTGTGCGGCGTAGACGGCCTGGCCCATGGCCGAGGCCTTGGTGTTCAGGTCGTCCATGGCGGTCTTGACCTCGTCGTCGTTGTCGGTGCCCTTCAGGGCCTCCTTCAGCGTGGTGAGCGCCTCTTCGACAGGGGTCTTGACGTCAGCGGGGATCGAGTCGGCGTTGTCGGCGAGCAGCTTCTCGGTGCGGAACGCCAGGGCGTCAGCATCGTTGCGCATCTCGACGGCCTCGCGGCGCTTGCGGTCCTCTTCGGCGTGCGACTCGGCCTCCTTGACCATGCGCTCGATGTCGTCCTTGTTCAGGGCCGAGCCACCGGTCACGGTCATCGACTGCTCCTTGCCCGTGGCCATGTCCTTCGCCGAGACGTGGACGATGCCGTTCGCGTCGATGTCGAAGGTGACCTCGATCTGGGGCAGGCCACGCGGGGCCGGCATCAGACCGGTGAGCTCGAAGTTGCCGAGCGACTTGTTGTCGCGGGCGAAGTCACGCTCGCCCTGGTAGACCTGGATCATCACCGACGGCTGGTTGTCCTCAGCGGTGGTGAACACCTCGGAACGCTTGGTCGGGATGGTGGTGTTGCGCTCGATGATCTTGGTCATCACGCCACCCTTGGTCTCAATGCCAAGGCTCAGCGGGGTGACGTCGAGCAGCAGCACGTCCTTGACCTCACCCTTGAGCACACCGGCCTGCAGCGAGGCACCGAGTGCCACGACCTCGTCCGGGTTGACGCCCTTGTGGGGCTCCTTGCCGGCGAGTTCCTTGACCAGGTCGGTCACGGCGGGCATGCGGGTCGAACCACCGACCATGATCACCTGGTCGACCTTGTCGACACCGATCTTGGCGTCCGAGAGCACCGCGTTGAACGGCGCGCGGCAGCGGTCGAGCAGGTCCTGGGTCATGCGCTGGAAGTCGGCGCGGGTCAGGTCTTCGTTCAGGTGCAGCGGGCCCTCTGCCGATGCGGTGATGTAGGGGATGTTGATCGTGGTCTTCTGGGCGCTGGACAGCTCGATCTTGGCGGCCTCAGCAGCATCGCGCAGACGCTGGCTGGCCATCTTGTCCTTCGACAGGTCGACACCGTTCTTGTTCTTGAACTGCGTCACCAGCCACTCGACGACCTTGGCGTCCCAGTCGTCACCACCGAGGCGGTTGTCGCCCTTGGTGGCCTTCACCTCGAAGACACCGTCGCTGATCTCGAGCAGCGACACGTCGAAGGTGCCACCACCGAGGTCGAACACGAGGATGGTCTGTTCGGTCTCTTTGTCGAGGCCGTAGGCCAGCGCGGCGGCGGTGGGCTCGTTGATGATGCGGTCGACGGTCAGACCGGCGATCTCCCCGGCCTCCTTGGTGGCCTGGCGCTCGGCGTCCGAGAAGTAGGCGGGAACGGTGATCACGGCGTTGGTGACCGACTCGCCCAGGTAGGCCTCGGCGTCGCGCTTCAGCTTCTGCAGCACGAAGGCGCTGATCTGCTGGGGCTTGTAGTTCTTGTCGTCGATGTTGATGCTCCAGTCGGTGCCCATGTGGCGCTTGACGGAGCGGACGGTGCGATCGACGTTGGTCACGGCCTGGCGCTTGGCGACCTCGCCGACCAGCACCTCGCCACCCTTGGCGAAGGCAACGACCGACGGGGTCGTGCGGGCGCCCTCGGCGTTGGGGATGACGGTGGGTTCGCCGCCCTCGAGGACTGCGACGACGGAGTTGGTGGTGCCGAGGTCGATACCGACTGCACGTGCCATGGTTTTCCTCCAGTGGGATGGTGTGTTCGTGTG
The DNA here is from genome assembly GCF_050110855.1 of Aestuariimicrobium sp. G57. NCBI lineage: Bacteria > Bacillati > Actinomycetota > Actinomycetes > Propionibacteriales > Propionibacteriaceae > Aestuariimicrobium > Aestuariimicrobium sp. G57. The sequence continues at coordinate 450,103 of NZ_JBNINW010000003.1, forward strand.
ACGTTGTTCTCGCGACCCGCGGGGGACGCGGTGCTTGAGCTTGACGGACTCAACGTTAGTGCTTGAGCCCCGCAGACTCAAGGTTCAAGTTGAGTGTACCCGACTCAACCATGGTTTTCTCAGGGTTATTCCTGATCAGGCCAGTTGGTCTTCGGCCGCCAGATCACTGGGGTCGAGGTGATTGACCCCGACGAGCCCTGAGCAGCACCCGCACCGACGCCGCCAACCCCACAGCCACCAGCAGCATGCCGCTGACCGCGCTCGAAGCGCTGTCCGGCCACGGCAGCATCGCGGGTGTCGCGAACATGCCCCGCACGAAGGGTTCGGCGATGGCGCCCAGGGGCACCACCAGCGCCGCCAAGGTGCCGAGCGGGCCGGGACGACGCATCGCCGCGCCCACCAGGCCAAGTGGCGCACCGAACAGCGCCGCCGCGAGCAGCCAGATCTCATTGCCCTGGATCACTGAGGTCGGGGCGTGCATGAGCTGGCCGAGCAGGTAGTGGCTCAGCAGCGCCACCTCGCCGGCTGCGACGCCTGCCACGGCGGCCTGTACCGGGCGGCGGACGAGCCAACCCGCCAACACCGAAACACCGGCCCAGACGACGCCGGCGTTGGCCAGCTTGCTGATGGCGAACCGGGCGGCGAGCAGCACGGGTTCGTCGCCGGAGAGCTGGGCTGTGGTGGTGAGGTTCGTCAGCAGGGCCAGGCAGCCCAGCCAGACGGCCCAGGACATGGCCCGCACCCAGCGGTTGGCGGCATCGGATGTGACAAGCGGGTGTGGCGTCGCCCGGCGTGTCGCTGCCTGCCCGTCCCCCACCCGTGCCTCGTCCATGATCACGAGCGTACGAGCCGGTTCGGGCTGACACATCGGCCCAGGGTCCTCGGCGGGTACGACCAGCGCACACGTTGCGCGGGTCGGCGCTCGGGGACGCCGAGCCGATCCTCACCTGGCGAAGAGCTCGCCCCGGCGCGGTGCGAGGGCGACGCCCTCCTCGGCCAGCATCCTGGTGGTCGACAGCTCGTCCACCACACGCCCGACCCGGACGCCCTCATCGATCGGGATGACCGAGTGCAGGACCGTGCTGTCGTAGACGCTGACCAGGTTGAGGGCCTGGGCGGCGTCCCGTCCGGCGGTACCGCGCCCCGGCATGAACAGGTCCTGGGTGTAACAGGTCGAGGCGGCCACCGAGACCGGGATACCGGCGAACGTCGCGAAGGTGGAGTAGTGCACGTGACCCCCCAGGATCGCCCGGACGTCGCTGCCCTCCAGGATGGGGCGCAGTAGTCGCTGGTCGCGCAGTTCGACGGTGATGGCGAGGTCCTGCACGCACGGCACCGGGGGGTGGTGCATGGCCAGGATGGTTCCCTGAGGGGCAGGCTCGGACAGCACCTCGGCGAGCCAGCCGCGCTGCCTCTCGGTGACCTCGCCCCAGTGGTGGCCGGGGACGGTGCTGTCGAGCACCACGATGCGCAGCCCCCCGACCCATTCCACCCGGTCGACCTCGCCGTCAGCGCTCGCCTCGCCCATCAGGCCTGCCCGAAAGGCACCGCGGTCGTCGTGGTTGCCCATCACCCAGATGACCTTGGCGCCCATCGCCTCGGCGGCAGGATCGACCACCTCGCGCACCATCGCATAGGCGTCGGGCTCGCCACGATCGGCGATGTCGCCGCTGAACACCAGTGCCTCGGGACGAAGTCCCGTCTGCGCCAGCCGTGACATGAGGGTCTGCAGTCGCTCACGGGCGTGCAGCGTGGCGGGGTTCACCTGCTCGGCGGCGAAGTGGGTGTCGGAGACGTGGACCAGCAGGTGGTCGGGGTGGGGGTATTCAGACAGGCGCAAGTCAGTTCTCCAGCGGGTGATGGGGTCCCGAGGTTCGGCCCGGCACAAGGGTGCCGGCCACCTCTTCGTGGACGACGGAATCGATGTCGCCGGACAGCAGTCCGACCAGGTTGGTGATGGCGCGGTGGGCCAGGTGCTCGACGGCCACCCGAAAGGTGGTCAGGCCGATCAGGTCCAGACCGGGCATGATGCCATCGCAACCGGTCACGCTGACATCGTCCGGGGCCGACAGTCCCCGGCCCTGCAGTGCCCGCAGCACGTCCAGGGCACGGGCATCGGATGGGCACATGATCGCCGAGACGGTCCCCCGGGCGGCAAGGTCGACGGCCGCCTCGACCTGGTCACCGACGCGGCGGACGGGCAGGGTGACAACCTCGGCGCCGCCGGCACCGAGCGCCTCAGTGATGGCGGTGGCGCGCACCCATTCGGGGTAGGACTCGTCAGCCTCGGTGTGCAGCACCGCGACCCGCCGGTGGCCCTGGCCGGTGACGAGCGACCCCAGTCGGTGCCCGGCGTCCACCTCGTCGTAGGAGACCGCGTGAACGCGCGTCGTCGGTTCGGGACGCCCTGCGCGGATGATCGGCAGCCGGGAGCGGAACGGATCGAGCTGGTCGCTGGTCACGCCACCAGTCGCCACGATCAGCGCCGAGACCTGCATACCGATCAGGTGGTCGAGCGCGGCCACCTGTTTGTGGCCGCGATGGTCCTCGGCGATGGTCATCGAAATGATGTCGAGACCCGCCTCATGGGCCTCGCGCTGCAACCGTGTGAACAGCAGGCCGTAGGCCGGGTTGGCGGCGTCGCGCAGCAGCAGACCGACGGTGCTCGAGCCGCCGGACGCCAGCCCCGAGGCGATCCGGTTCGGTACGTAACCGAGCTCGTCGGCAACCTCGCGCACCCGGCGGATGGTCTCTCGGGACACCTTGCTCTGGCCCAGGAAGACCCGCGAGACCGAGGTGCGCGAGACGCCGGCCGCGAGGGCTACGTCGTCCATCGTGGGTTGGCGGGGTTCCCTGCTGTCCGCGGCCACTCATTTCTCCCTTCGGCGGGTGTCACGGTAGGCGGTGAACAACCAGGGGAAGTCCGTCTGGACGTAGTCGAAGCCCGTGTCGATCAACATACCCCAGCCCTTGTCGGGGTGGTCGAGCACCGAGACCTCGTCGTCGTGGCCCAACCACATTGGGCTGCCGACGACCTCGGCGTTGACCATCGCCAGCGCCCCGGCCGCGTGCACCCGGCCGATCAGGTCGGCGTCGTGGATGTCGTCGCAGCCCCGCGAGACCAGCTCGATGATGCGCACCGGCAGCGGCGCGGCCAGCGCCCGGGCGACGTCGTCGATCGAGGCGCAGATGGCAGCGACGGTGAAGCGCGGGACCATCGCCTGCAGCGCGGCCAGGTGCTGCGTCGAGGCGGGGGTCTTGATGACGACCTGGTCGTCCATGTCGAGACCCTGCAGCACCGGCAGCACGTGCGCCCACCAGGGCCAGGCCCGGTCGACGTGCACCTCGGCGCCACTGCCCCGCAGGGCCCGCAGTACCGTGGCGAGGGACTGCACGTGGACGGGCCGCCCGGCCAACTGTCCGCGCATGTAGGGCACCTGCCCCACCTGGGCCGCGGTGAGGGTGGTGATGTTCTCGACGATGCCGAGTTGTTCGCGCTCCAGACCGTCGTGGAAGGCCAGCACCGCCCCGTCGGTGGTCACCGACACGTCGACCTCGATGGCGTCGGCCCCCGAGCGCAGCGCCACCAGCGCAGAGGCGGCGGTGTTCTCGGGAACCAGCCCACCGGGTGTCCCCCGGTGGGCGACGCAGCGCACTGTCGGGGCGTCCGTCGCTGACAGGGTCATCGGGCGGGCCCTTCGCTGGACCGGGCGCCGGTGCGGCCGTGGACCAGCCACATGATGGAGCCCGTGATCAGCATGAGCAGCACGGTGTAGACGAAGACATTGGAGGTTGCTTCAGGGCCGACCGTGCCCGTCGTGTTGGACTGGATGACCAGGCCGAGGGGCTGGTACAGCGGATGGGCCAGGAACACGGCGGTGTCGTAGTCGTCCAGCAGGCTGTTGAAGTTCAGCGCGGTGACTGCGGCGGCCGCGGGCAGCACGGCCGGCAGCAGGATCCTGCGCAGGATGGTGAGCTTGCCGGCCCCCATCAGCGAGGCGGCCTCTTCGAGCGAACCGTTGATCGAGGCGAACGCTGCCTTGAGCATGCGCAGGGTGAAGGGAATCTTCACGATGACGTAGGCCAGCAGCAGGATGATCGGGGTGCCGGTGAGCACCAATCCCCCCATGAGTGGGTTGGCGTGGTCATAGCTCATGATCAGCCCCAGCGCGATCATGGTGGCCGGCAGGATCCACGGGATGTGCAGCAGGTATTCCAGCGCCACCGTCAGCCAGTTGCGGTAGCGGCCGGCAATCCAACTGACCAGGATCATGCCGGCCGTCACCACCAGCGCGGCAAGTCCGGAATAGACGATGCTGACCAGGAACGGGCGCAGGGCATCACTCTGGGTGAGCACCCGCTGGTAGTTCTGCAGGCTCATGGCGCCGAAGTCGAGCCGGCCGGTGCCGGCCGCCTCGGGGGGCATGAACGAGAGCAGCACAATCAGCACTACCGGCAACACGTAGAGCACCCACAGCAGCCACGCCACCACGTGCACCACGGCGTTGGCCACCGGGTTGGCGATGCGCTGCTTGACGAGCCGGCTCGACACCTTGGCCACGGAGAAGTAGGTGCCCTTGCGCTCGACGCGCATCAGCACCGCCAGCAGGACGATGGTGGCCAGGCCCAGCACAATCGCCAGCAGCGCCGCGATGTCGCGCGAGGTGGTCGAGCTTGAGAAGGTGAGGATCATCGGGGCAATGGTCTGGAACTCGCGTCCACCCAGCACCTGGGGAGCCGACAGAGCACCCAGACCGGTCAGGAACGACAGGATCGTGGTGGCGAACAGCACCGGGCGCATCATCGGCAGCACGATCCGGCGCAGTACCGTCCACGTGCTGGCACCCATCATCCGAGCCGCCTCGAGCATCTGCCCGTCCAGCCCCGAGACCGCGGCGCTGACGAACAGCAGGTGGTTGGTGGTGGTGGCCAGGGTCATCGTGAACAGCACGGCGGGGAGCCCGGTGAACCAGTCGGCGCCCAGGCCTGGAATGACCTCGGCGACGAAGCGTCCGATGACGCCATCGCTGCCGTAGATCAGCTTGTACGCGGCGGCCAGCACGATGCCGCCGTAGATGAAGGTGGTGGCATAGCCCAGCCACAGCACCCGGGCACCGCGGATGGCGAAGAAGCGGGTGACCAGGACGATGAACACGCCCACGATGTTGGTGCTGATCGACAGCAGTACCGCCAGCAGGAAGCTGTTGCCGAGCGCCTTCATGGCGCGCGGCGAGCTCGACAACCGTTCGACAGCCGACCAGCTGAAGTGCCCGTCCTGGACGAAGGTTGCGACCAGCATGTTGAGGTTCGGCCAGACCAGCAGCGCCACCACGAACCAGCTGGCGATGACCATGACGACCAGCACCAGCGGTGAACGCAGCATCGCGACCACGCTGCGCGGGTCTCGATTGCGACGGGGGGCAGGTACCAGCGGGGGCAGGGTGCTCATCGGTCCTCCTGCGCGGGCGGGTACTGCAGCACGTCTGCGGGGCGGATCCACACCCGCACCTGGTCGCCCTGATCGCGTCGCATGCCGCGATCGAAGCTCATCACCCGCAAGTACGTGTCGTGGGCCTGCACGGTGTAGGTGGTGTGGGTGCCGTGGTAGGACGCCAGTTCGACCTGCGCAACAACGGGCACGGCATCCGACAGCTCGACCATGCTCGCCCTCTCTTCGCGCAGGAACGCGGGTCCGGCCAGCTGGGCGCCTGGGAAAAGCACCTGCAGCAGGTCGGCGCCCAGCGGGGAGGACTCCCCCACAAAGGTGCAGACGAACTCGCTGGTGGGCTGGTCATAGACCTCTTGAGGGGTGCCGACCTGTTCGACCCGGCCGCGGTTGAACACGGCAATCCGGTCAGACATGGCCAGCGCCTCGTCCTGGTCGTGGGTGACGTAGACGGTGGTGATGCCGACCTCGGCCTGCAGCTTCTTGAGCTGGCCGCGCATCTGCTGGCGCAGCTTGGCGTCCAGGTTCGACAGCGGCTCGTCGAGCAGCAGAATCTTGGGTTGCAGCACCAGCGCGCGGGCGATCGCAACCCGTTGCTGTTGCCCACCGGAGAGTTCGTCGAGGTTCTTGACGAGTTGGGCCTGGCTCAGTTCGACCAGGTCGGCGGCCTCGCGCACCCGCTGGGCGCGTTCGTGCCTGCCGTCGCGGCGCACCCGCAGCCCGAACTCGATGTTGTCGGCGACGTTCATCGAGGGGAACAGCGCGTAGTTCTGGAAGACCATGCCGATCTGCCGCTTGTCGGGCGCCAGGGTGGTGACGTCGCGTCCCTCGATGCTGATGCGTCCGGCGCTCGGGGTGGTGAGCCCTGCCAGGCTGCGCAGCGCGGTCGTCTTGCCGCAACCCGATGGCCCGAGCAGCGTGAAGAACTCGCCCTTGCGGATGGTCAGGTCGAGTTGGGGGATGGCAGTGAAGGTCCCGTAGGTGACTTCGACGCCGTCAAAGGTGATCATGGCTGCAACTCCTTGCGGGATGCGGCGGGGTGGTCGCGTGGGCGAGCACCCCGCCGCCGGTGTGTCAGCGGGAACTGGTGCCCCGGCTCACTTCATGTACTCGAGCTCGATCTTCTCGATCCACTTCGACATGTTCTCGGTCGCGAACTTCCAGTCGATCTGCTGCGGGGTCAGGCCGTTGTGGAACTCGACGATGGCCGGGTCAGTGGCCTTGACAGCCTCGCTGTTGGCCGGCATGGAGTTGAACTCCTTGGTCCAGGCGCCCTGCACCTCGGCCGAGCCGAACCAGTCGATGAACTTCTTGGCCTGGTCCTCGTTCTTGCTGCCCTTGACCAGCGAGACCTGCTCGACGGCGAACGGGACGCCGACGGCCGGCCTCACCACACCGGCCTGGATGCCGTAGGTCTTTTGGAACTTGGGCAGGCCCGAGGACCACATCTGACCCATGTCGACGGTGCCCTTCTGCATGCGGGCGAACAGGTCGACGCCCTTCTCAGCGGGGTTGCCGTTGTCGAAGTAGCCCTTGATCTGCTTCCAGCCCTCGTCCGAGACACCCAGCTCGCCGTTGGGGTCCTTGTAGCGGGTCAGGATTCCGGCGAACACGAGCTGCGTGGTGGCTCCGCCCAGACCGGTCTCGGTCTGGTAGCGGCCCTTGAACTTCGGGTTGTTCCACAGGTCGAGCCAGTCCTGCGGGGCGTCGGCGGGGGTCTTGTACGCGCCGGAGTTGTAGGTCAGCAGGATGCCCTGTTTCACCACCGGCCAGTAGGTCTTGCCCTCGTCGTCGTCGCCGAGCTTCGGGTCGACATGGCCCGACCATGACGGCGTGTAGTCGGTGAGCACCTTGGCAGCCTCGAGCTGCTCGAAGTACATGTTGTTCAGCCCGAACACCACATCGGCAACGGGGTTGTTCTTCTCGGCGATCAGCTTGTTGGTGGTGTCGCCGCCGCCCTGGCCAACGACCTGGATGTCGAAGCCCGCCTTCTTGGCCTGTGCGGTCAGCCACTCGGCGCGGCCGTCGGCGTTCGAGTTGGTGTAGACGACGAGCTTGCCGCCGACAGCGGCTGCAGGGGTGGACGCGGGGTCGGCAGCCTTGCCCGACCCCGACGAGCAGGCGGCCAGAGACAAGGACAACAGGGCAGCAACAACGGCGGAGGCCGTGCGCATCTTCGTCATGGGGGGTCCTCTTGTTGGTGTGACGGTGAATGAAGTGCCTAGTCAACGATGGGGGGAGCGCTCCCCCCAGGCATCATCGTGACCGACGCCCGTGAACATGACAAGACCTCGGGGCAACACCAAGGTGAACTCTCAGTGCAGGGCATGCCGATGGCCCGCCCGGGCGTGGCCCAGGCGGGTGTCGGAGCGGGTATCAGATGATCGAGCTGGTGAAGACGCCTCAGACGACCGCTGGTCAGGCGATCTGGGGTACTGCAGCGGTGCCGTGTTTCGGCAGGATCCGGCCGGTCGGGTCAGTGATCATCCAGGACTGGCTCGGGGTGACCAGGTAGCCGAACCCCAACGGCGAGGTCCACAAGAACACCCCCGACGCGGGCTGGGTCAACCGCCACCCGCCATGGGTTTTCGCCCGATTCACCCGCCGCGACAACGGCCCCAAATTGTCGGTCCTGGTCAACGGCTGCCCCACCACACCCTCACCGGCACCGACCGGGGAACCCTGCTGGTCGACCTACGCCCGCCTCGACGACTCCCACGGCCTCGTATGGTCCAGGTCCAACCCGAAACTCACCCGCTTCGCGAACGGGAACACCTCGTGCGGGCTCCGCAAGCCCACCACCCGCCGCATGCTCGCGGGCACCTCGTAGGAATCCACTGGTGCCACCCCGTCCGGGTCCAACACCGGACGCACGGTCACCCGCGCATGCCCCACCAGGTCCTTCACCCACCCCGCCAACAACGGACCCGCCGCCAACCGCCCCGGCCCCGACGTGGTGCACCGCGCCAGCCCCTCACCCGACGCGAGGGTCTGGTCGGTGAGGTGGACGACCAGCTCGACCTTGGGCAACAACCGGTCCGGGTCCACCGCCACCTGCCCACACACATGCCCCCGCTGCCCCCGCGCCGGGCACCCGGGGTCAAGACCCTCCGGCAACTCCTCGGTCAGGGAGGCCTGCAACAACTGCAACGCCCGCGCCGGCGAGGCCAACACCCCCAACGCCACCGCCCGCCGCACCTCCAGACTCTCGGCACTCCCACCCTCGCGCAGGATCCCCGCAATCCGCGACAACTGCGCATTCAGGAACACCGCATCACCCGCATCCAGGAACCCCACCACATCGGTGATGCCGTCCTCCGACTGGCCGAACTCGACCCGACGCCGGCGACGACCCGCTGCATGGGCGCCCGCAGCCCCTTCTCCAACCGCGACCACGGCATCGGCCCCACCAACGCCGACAACTCCTCATCCACCCGGGCACACACCGCCCGCGACAGCTGGTGGGTGATCGCCGCTGCCTGTCGGCCCTGCCACACCCGCAACCGACCCGCCATCACCAACTCATACGTCCGCGGCAACCGGTAACGCAGATCAAGCGCAGACGCCATCGTCGCCCGCACATAATCCGTGGTCAACCCCAGCACCGGCGCCACCTCAACCACACAGAACTCAGCCACCAACGGCACCCCCTCACCACCCAACGCCTCCAGACGCTCCCCAGCCAGCACCGACCCCGACCCACCACCGGGCACCACGAAATACAACCCCGCCACCTCAGTCATCAACCGGAACGACTCCGCCTCAGCCCGCCACTGCGCCACATGAGCCTCACGCAAACCAACCACCATCGCCCGCTTCACCGACTCAGAAACATCCTCACGCTCCACTGCGTCACCACCCCATCCCGCAACCGTTGATTCGAACCCGCGTTCCAATTCTAGACGTTCGCCGGGCGCAACAAAAGCCCCGCGACAAAGAATTCCGGACCAATTTTCCCGGACTCCCTGACAGCGAGGCTTTGGTTGCTTTCAGTCGATCACCGATCGGCAGTGATCGGCCCAGTGGTGGTCAGCACCTTCTTCGCGGCAAATTGTGCGTCAAGCGCATGCAGCTGCTTGACCGCCTGATTGGCCCGGGCCTTGTTGCCTGAACGCAGCGCGGCATCCAGTTGCTTGATCTGGGCCACCGAAATGCCAGCCCGCTGCGCCTTCACCAGATTCTCGGACGACGCCAGGTCAGGCACCAGCTGACTGGCCTGCTCGGCCGTCAGCTCGCTCGTCCCCACGCTCGTCGACGCAGTCGTCACCGCGTAGGTGGTGCGTACACCCAACTTGCCGCTGACCAACTGGGCATAGGCGACATTGCCGGCGGCATTCGGGTGGTAGCTGTCCGTGAGGTTCCAGGTGAGGCCGTTGATCCAGGCCTGGCTGTCGCACCATGCGTGACCCGTGAACGCGACCCGCGGATCGGAGTACGCAAACCCCTTGTAGCCCGCCTGCGCACCGGTCACGACGTTGAGCCGGTCCGCCAGCGCGTTGGTCCGCGTCATCTCGGCGGAGCTGAAGAAGGTGAGGATATTGCAGTCCGTGCCGTTGAACAGGCGCGGATAGCCCACCACGACCACCTGGGCATTCGGCGCTTTCGTCCGAATCTCGCCGTACAGCACCTTCAACCGCCCGGGCAGGGTGTTGTTGATCAGCGATTCGGTGTAGTCGATCTTTGCATCGCAATTGCTCATCCAGCCCGGCTTGGCGCATTCGGTCAGCGTGTCGGCGAAGCCGATGTCATTGCCACCGACCGAGATGGTGATTTTGTTGGTCGTTGACGAGACGCCCGGCAATTGCTTCGTCCGCACGTCGTTGACGACGGCACCTGAGCATGCGCGGTAGTCGAGCACCCACCCGGTGGACGACGCGATCAACGCCGGGTAACCCTTCTGGGACTGGTAGCAGTCGTTGATCGAACCGCCGGCACCGACGCCGGCGGAATAGGAGTCACCCAGCGCGGCATAGCGCAGGGTGGCGGCATGGGCAGGCGCTGCGAACAGCGTCGTGGACACCAGCAGGATGGCTGTCGCCAGCAGCCCGAGGAGGCGGTGTTGAGGGGACACGAGTGACAGCATGCCCCGCCCACGGACACCTGTCAGGTATTCACTCGAGCGAGTCACCGGCCAGCAACAACATCACGATCATGCCGATGAAGGCGCTCACCACCGAAACGACGATGAATCCCACACCCTTGACCCACGACAACCAGGTGACCGGTGCGCCGGGCATCAACCGCAGGGCTGGTGGCCTGTCCCAGAACCCCGACTCCGCGACGACAACCCAGCGCCAGCCCTGGCGCACCGAGGTCATGAGCGTGCCCCATCCCCTGCCCGGCAAGGCCCAGATGCTCACTCTCGCGCCATCCAGCGCGACGCTCTTGGGACCGGACACCGTCCGCACCCACAGCACTGAGCCCTGCACCGTGGCCAACGAGCCCGAGCCAATGGGCAGCACCAGCAACAGGAATACCGCCCCCAGAATGAATCCCATCAGTATGAGGGCGTCGTAGCTGGCCGGCATGACCGCGCCGTCATCCCGCGGCACTCCCGGCCAACCTTTGAAGACGTACCGGCACACCAGCGCGTAGACAGGTGCACCCAGGAGCAGGGCGCGCCCCGACCAGAGCAGCAGCAGGGCAATGAAGCGGCGCACGTCGATGTACACCCCGACATCGTCCCATCACCGGATCACCGCCCCGCGACGACCCTGCCAGACTGGACCCGTGGCGCTGACTCCCTTCAACCTGTCTGCAATCGGGCACGGCCTGCCCGTGGCCGCCGCCATCACACCCCTCAACGCCGCACTCGACCAGACCTCGACGGCAGTCATCCAGGCCCCGCCCGGCACCGGCAAGACCACCCTCGTGCCCCCCGTGCTCGCCAACCGGGTCGCCGGGCGCGTCGTGGTCACCCAGCCCCGCCGGGTCGCCGCGAAGGCCGCTGCCCGCCGGCTGGCCGAGCTCTCCCGGACGAACCTGGGCCACGAGGTCGGCTATGTGGTGCGGGGCGACCAGCAGGTCAACCGCGACACGCGGGTCGAGTTCTGCACCGCCGGTGTGCTGCTGCGCCGGCTGCTCAGCGACCCCGACCTGACGGGCATCGATGCCGTCGTCCTCGACGAGGTGCATGAGCGCGCCCTGGACACCGACCTCGCGTTCGCGATGCTGGTCGAGCTTCGCCAGCTTCGTCCAGAACTGCAGCTGGTGGTCATGTCGGCCACCCTCGACGCAGACCGCTGGGCGGCACTGCTCGACGACGCGCCGGTGGTCGCGGTGGCCGCCGACCTGCACCCGCTCGAGGTCACCTGGGCCCCCAGCCCAACCCCACGACTCGACGCCCGCGGCGTCACCCCCGCCTTCCTCGACCACCTCGCCACCCACGCCGAACTGGCCCTGGCAAGCCAGGATGCCCCCGATGCCGCCGTCCTCGTCTTTGCCCCCGGCGCCCGCGAATGCGACCAGGTCGTCCAGCGCCTGCGTATACGGGGCGTCACCGCCGAGGCCCTGCACGGCTCGCTCGACGTCCGCGCGCAGGACCGGGTGCTGCACGGCGCCGGTGAACGCCGCGTGGTCGTGGCCACCTCGGTCGCCGAATCGTCGCTGACCGTGCCGGGCGTGCGCGCGGTGGTCGATTCGGGCCTGTCCCGCGAGCCCCGCTTCGACGCCGGTCGTGGCATGACCGGGCTCGTCACCGTCAGCGAGGCCCGCGCGTCGGCCGAGCAGCGGGCCGGACGCGCCGCGCGCCTCGGGCCCGGGCTGGTGGTGCGGTGCTTCCCCGAATCGGACTGGGCCGGCATGCGCCGCTTCACCCCCGCCGAGATGCTTACCGCCGACCTCACCCAGGCCGCGCTCGACCTGGCGGTGTGGGGCTCCCCCGGCGGGGTCGGCCTGGCCCTGCCCGACCCGCCCCCGGCAGCTGCGTTGGCCGCCGCCACCGAGACCCTCACGGGGCTGGGCGCCCTTGACCCCGACGGTGGGGCCACCGACCTTGGACGACGCCTGGCCTGGATGCCGGTGGAGCCCCGACTGGGCCGCGCGCTGTTGACGGCAGCCCCCCAGGTCGGTGCGCAGCAGGCGGCCGAAGTCGTGGCGCTGCTGGCCTCGGATGTCCGGGCCGAGGGCGCCGACCTGGTCGCGGCCTGGCGCGCGGCACGCTCGTCCGGGCCGGCGGGGTGGAAGCACGAGGCGAAACGACTCGCCAGACTGGTCACCGACTCGCCGCGCACGACCGGGATCGAGGACGACCAGGTGGTCGCACGCGTGGTCGCGGCCGCGTTCCCCGATCGGGTGGCCAGGCGGCGTGGCAGCGGCGATGACTACCTGCTGGCCTCGGGCACCGGCGTCGAACTGCCCCGGGACTCCCGGCTGCGGGGACAGGAATGGCTGGCGGTGGCCGAGATGTCCCGGGTCGGCGAACGGGCACTGGTGCGTACGGCGGCACCCATCACCCAGGACGACGCACTCCCGGCGGCCGGGGCACTGCTGGTCGACGACACGACGGCAACCTGGGTGAACGGCAAGGTGGCGGCACGGCGGGTGAAGCGACTGGGAGCCATCGTGCTGACCGAGACGCCCATGCGACCCGACCGCGCACTCGGCCGCGCAGCCGTCCGGCATGGGTTGGCAGAGCAAGGATTGCAGGTGGTACTGGGCTGGGACGATGCGGTCGAAGCGCTGCGCCGGCGGCTGGCACTGCTGCACCAGGTCATCGGTGACCCCTGGCCCGCCGTCGACGACACCTCGCTGCTGGCCAGGGCCGACGAGTGGCTGGGCCCAGAACTCGACCGCCTGGCCGAGGGCACCCCGGCCGAACGGCTCGACCGGGTCACCGCGCTGCGCCGGCTGCTGCCCTGGCCCGCGGCCGGACGCCTCGACGAGCTGGCGCCTGAACGACTCGAGGTGCCGTCCGGGTCGAAGATCAGGCTCGACTACCCGGCCGACCCGCACGACCGGGTGGTGTGCGCGGTCAAGCTGCAGGAATGCTTCGGCATGGTCGAAACGCCACGCCTCGTGGATGGCCGCGTGCCGGTGTTGATGCACCTGCTGTCGCCAGCGCGTCGTCCGCTGGCAGTGACCGACGACCTGGCCTCGTTCTGGGTCAACGCCTACCCGCAAGTGCGGGCCGAGAACCGCGGCCGCTACAGCAAACACCCGTGGCCCGACGACCCACTGACCGCCCCACCGAAACGGGGTACGAAGAACTCGGGCCGCTGAGGGCCGGCGGTGGCAGGATCGGAACCATGAGTGACGAACCAGCAAAGAAGACGGCGGCGAAGAAGGCGGGCACGGACGACGGCAGCTTCAGCGCCGAGGAACGCGCGGCCATCAAACAGGCCGCCGCCGAGAAGCGCCGCACCGCCAAGGGTAAGAACACCGAGGACGACGTGCTCGCCGCACTGGCGGCCATGGACGACAGCGACCGCGCCATCGGCGAGGGGCTGCACCGGATCGTCAAGGAGGTCGCACCGGACGTGACCGCCCGCACCTGGTACGGATTTCCCGCGTACGGCCGGGGCAAAGAGGTGACGATCTTCTGGCAGTTTGCGGGCAAGTTCAAGAGCCGCTACGGGCACATCGGCTTCAACGACACCGCCCAGCTCGACGACGGTTCGATGTGGGCGACGGCGTATGCCATCACCGAGTGGAACGACGAGAACGAGGCGCGTGTGCGCGAACTGGTCATCCGGGCGTTGGGCGTGGGTATGGAGTAGGTGTCACCGGTGCGCGAAGTTTCGTGCACTCACACAGGGAAAACTGCGGCCTGGACGCAGATTTCCCCGTTTGATTGCACGCTGCTTCGGGGCGACCCAACGTAGCGTGGGGTCATGGCAGACCAAGAACGACCCGACCCACCGAAGACCCCCGTCTGGGAACCTCCCCTGGCCGGGTCGGACGCCCAGCACCTGGCGGGCATGCTCGACCGGCTGCGCTACACGTTCCGCTGGAAGGCCGACGGGCTGACCCGCGAACAACTGGGCCAGACCCTGCCGCCGTCGATGCTCAGCATCGGCGTGCTGCTGAAACACCTGGCCGTGTGCGAGGACGACATCTTTGCCTGGCGCATCAACGGCGAACCGCCCGAGGCATGGCTCAGCGCACTCGACGACGTCGACCCCGCCGTGTGGCAGTTCACCCTCACCGACGACGACACCGCCGAGCAGCTCTACGACCTGTACGACCAGTCGGTCATACGTTCACGACGACGGATGGCCGAGATCATCGCGGCGGACCGGCTCGACGCCCAGGCGCACCAGGAGTGGGACGGCGTGCACCTGAGCGTGCGGCGCTGCATCAGCGACTTCATCGAAGAACTCGGCCGCCACACGGGGCATGCCGACCTGATCCGTGAGGCAGTCGACGGACGGGTGGGTGAAGACCCGGACGACGAGTGGACCCCGCCGGCGGCGTGGGCCTGAGCCGCTACATCTAACGTGCCGCCAACACCTGCTTCAACGTCAGCGGCTCACGCCCCGTGATGTCGTGCACCGCCGTCGAGACCGCCGCCACCTCACCCGCAGCGATCGCCAGGTAGGTCGAGACCCACGCCTCGACCTGCCACGCCGGGGCCTGCAGCCGGGCGCGTGACCGATGGGCCTGTTCGACCGACTCCCGCACGTACGTGACGTGGCGCCCCGTGCTCTGGCTGATGATCTGCGCCGCCTCGTCGAGCGTCAACGCCTCGCGGCCGGTGAGGTCATATGCAACGTTGTGGTGAGCTCCCGGGTCACACAGCACCTGCGCTGCCACCCGGACGACGTCCGCTCTGGCCACGGCCGCGACTCGACCGTCGCCCGCCGGCCCCCGGATCACCCCGGACTCGTCGGCCAGGTGTGGCAGGAAGTCGAGGTAGAAGCTGTCCCGCAGAAACGTGTACGCCATGCCCGAGTCGCGGATTGCCTGCTCGGTGGCCCAGTGGTCACGGGCCAGGGTGAAGGTCGCATCCGGGGCAGCGCCCTGGAACGAGGTGTAGACCACATGCCGAACCCCCGCCTCGGCGGCGGCCGCCACGAAGGACCGATGCTGGGTCAACCGGTCGGCGCTCTCGGAGGCCGAGACCATGAACAGCAGGTCAACGCCCCTGAGTGCCGTCACCGCTGCGGCGTGTTCGCCGTAGCCGGCCCCGCGTACGTCGCGCACCCCTGGCAGGTGCGGCATCCGGGGGCTCGTGGGGTCGCGCACCACCAGGCGCGGTGACAGGCCGGCGTCGTCGAGCTGGCGCGCGACCTGGCCACCGAGGTATCCGGTGGCACCGGTGATCGCGACGGTCGTCATCTTCCGATTGTGCCCCTCGGCGCAGCCGTCGGCAGCACCCCTGCAGATTTGCGCCCGGTTCAGCGGCGGAAGAACCGCTTCCAGCCATCGCGACCCGCCGCACGACGCTCGGCCTGTGACATCA
The DNA here is from genome assembly GCF_050110855.1 of Aestuariimicrobium sp. G57. NCBI lineage: Bacteria > Bacillati > Actinomycetota > Actinomycetes > Propionibacteriales > Propionibacteriaceae > Aestuariimicrobium > Aestuariimicrobium sp. G57. The sequence continues at coordinate 465,951 of NZ_JBNINW010000003.1, forward strand.
GGTCATCAGGGGCGATGGGCGTGGCCTGCGAGGACGGAGCCTGTGGGGTCGGTGCCTGCGGGGTCGGTGCCTGCGGGGTCGGTCGATAGATGGGCCGGTGCGCCGGGTTCGTCGACGCGAACGGTGGGCGCGGTTGGCCCACGGGGCGACGGCTGGTGGTCCGGTCCGCCGGGTCCGCCGGGTCCGGCGGTGCCGCAGGCGTCGATTCGGCGGGGGTCGCCGCCAGCGGGCTGTGCGGTGAGTGTGGGTCGGCCAGCCCCAACAACGCCGTCTCGATGCGGGTCAATCGGGCTGCCACCTGCGTCGCCGAGGGACGCAGCTCCGGCCGCTTCGCCAACATCTCGCCGAGCAATTGCGCCAGTTGCGGCGGTGTCTCGGGCCGGGCATTGGTGATGGGCGGCGGCACGTCCATGGCATGCGCGCGGGCGACCTCGATGGGGTCCGGGTTCACGAACGGTGGTCGTCCTGCCAGCATCGACGTGAGCAGGCAGGCCAGGGAGTAGATGTCGCTCGGCGGCTGCACCAGTCGCCCGCGGGCCTGCTCGGGCGACATGTAGGCCGCTGTGCCGATCGCCATCGCCGGCGAGGTCAGCGACAATGCCGTCGCCTGGTTCTCGAGCCGCGCGATGCCGAAGTCGACGATCTTGGTCACCCGGTCATGCAGCATCACATTGCCGGGTTTGATGTCGCGGTGCGTGATGCCGATGGCGTGCGCTGCCGCCAGTCCGCGCGCCACCTGCGCCCCCATGTGGACGACCTTGTCGAGTGGCAATCGACCGCCCGTCGCGGGCGTGTCGGCGATCATCCGGGCCACGCTGGGGCCGGTGAGCAACTCCATGACCATGAACGCCCGGTCGCCCTCAGACCCGGCGTCATAGATCGAGCAGACGTTCGGGTGCGACAGGTTCGCCATCGCGGTCGTCTCGCGCTGGAACCGCTTCAACGCCACGGGGTCAGCCTGTCGCGCGCCGCCCACGACCTTCACGGCGACCTCGCGCCCCAGCACCTCATCGGTGGCCTTCCAGACCTCGCCCATCGACCCGCGACCGACCACCTTGGTCAGGCGGTAGCGCTGGGCAAGCAGGGAAGTCATGCCCCCAGTCTGGCACGCCCCGGAACAGCGACCCCCCGCGAAAGCTAGTGCTGCGCCGCGACGGTCAGCGCCCAGGGCTGTCCCGGACGACCCGGGGCCACCAGCTCGGCGCCGTAATTGGCCAGCAGGTCGACGAGGTGCTGCGGCCGGGTCGGTACCTTCCCTGCCTCGCACAGCCGCCTGGCCACCAGGCCGCGCGTGAACTTCGCGAAGTGTGAGGCGCCGGGCACGTCGACGGTCACCCACGCCGAGGCCGTCACCGGACGCCACCACGACCTGTAGCTGCCCGAGCGCAGGTCGACCACCAGGCGGTCGTCGGCCTCGCTGTCCATGACAGCGGCAAGCTGGGCGCGCCACACGCTGCGGACGACCCCCAACCCCGGCAGCTGCACATCCGGCCCGAGGCGATAGGGCGCGATGCGGTCGGTCAGCCGCACCATGCCGTGCAGCGGTGAGCTGATCCGTACGCTCGACCGGGCCCTGCGCAGCGCCGTCCCCTGCAGTCCGGCCACGTCGAAGGCGTCGAACAACACGCCGTCGTAGACCTTCTCGGCGGGTGCCGCCGGCGCGGTGCGCCAGTCCAGGTTCGCGGCGACCTCGGCGCCCAGCGACTCCCCCACCCCCAGCACGTGCAAGGCATCGGGCGCCGCGCTGACCTGGGCCAGTGCATCGGCCACCGCCAGTCGCGTGGGCGTGAGGGCCGGCAGACTGAGCGCGTCCCAATCGGTCGGACGACCGCGCCGCACCACGGCCTTGCCCTCGGACGGAGGTAACAGGATGAACACGCAGACAGCGTAGTGGCGGCACGACGGGGCGCCGTGTCCTACCGTGGAGCCACGGGCCGGTACGCCAACCAGACGGGGGCCGAAATGCGTCAATTCATCCGCACGGTGCAGGACTTCGCGCTGCTCGTCGCCCGGTTGGTCGTGGGTGCGATCATGATCGTCCACGGGGTGCGCAGATTCCAGGCCGGGCCGGACGCGATCGCCGACAAGGTCGAGGCACTGGGCCTGCCCTGGGCAGAGGTGATCGCCTGGGCGACGATCGGCTTCGAGGTGGTCGGCGGCATCCTGCTGGTGTTCGGCCTTGTCACCCCGTTGATCGGCGGCCTGCTGCTGGTTGAACAGGGGGTGCTGGTCTTCGCCCAGAAGTTCGGCAACGGTTTCGACGTGATGGACGGTGGCTACGAGTACAACATGGCGCTGGCGGCGCTGGGCCTGCTGCTGATGGCCTTCGGGTCGGGGCGCGCCGGCATCGACGTGCTGCTGGGCGGCAACGCCAACGACGACCGCGAAGAATCCGAGGAGCGGTTCATCCGCGATGCTGATCCGGCATGATCGCTCACAGCCCATTCACAGCATCCGCACAGCGGGGACATGGCGCGCGATGACACGCTTGGTTCCATGACCACTCCTGCGCGCGAACAGCTGCGGCGCCCCGATGGCAGCGCGATCACCGTGCTCGCCGTCGACGACCAGCCCAGCATCACTGAACTGCTCGGCATGGCGATGCGTTACGAGGGCTGGCAGGTCGTCACCGCCGCCTCGGGCCGCGAAGCCGTGAAGCAGGCCAAGGAGTCACGCCCCGACCTGGTCATCCTCGACTGGATGCTGCCCGATTTCGAGGGCCCCGAGGTGATGAGGCGCATCCGCGTCGACCAGCCGGACGTCCCGGTGATCTTCCTGACGGCCCGGGACGCCGTGAACGACCGCGTCGCCGGTTTGACCGCCGGCGGCGACGACTACGTCACCAAGCCGTTCAGCGTCGAAGAGCTGATCGCCCGGGCGCGGGGGCTGCTGCGCCGCAGCGGTGCGACCGCCGCCCAGGACGAGTCGGTGCTGACGGTGGGCGACCTGGTGCTGAACGAGGATTCCCACGAGGTGTACCGCGGCGGCGACGAGATCCACCTGACCGCGACCGAGTTCGAGCTGCTGCGCTACCTGATGCGCAACCCGCGCCGGGTGCTGTCGAAGGCGCAGATTCTCGACCGGGTGTGGGCCTATGACTTCGGTGGCCAGGCGAACGTGGTCGAGCTGTACATCAGCTACCTGCGCCGCAAGATTGACGCCAACCGCGACCCGATGATCCACACCATGCGCGGCGCCGGTTACGTGCTGCGCCCGGCATGAGGGGCAGGCCATGAAGGGCCCACTCACGCGGCGGCTGACCTGGCAGGTCGCGCTCGTCGTGGCGCTCGTGGCCGCTGCTGTCGCCGCGGTCGCGTGGCTGGCCATGCGCAATACCGTCATGAACCAGGTCGACACCTCGCTGCACCAGGCCGCCACCCGGCAGTTGCGCCCCGGCCCGGGCGACCAGGACCCGGCCGGCGCCAATGAGCTCGGCAACCCCATTGGCACGATCTTCGTCGAGCAGGTGCCGGGGGTGCTACGGGTGGGCATGGTCGCCGAGGGTGAGCTGAAGGTGCCCAGCACTGAGGCCATCCAGACACTGCTCGACCAACCGCGCGACGGGCAGCCGCATACCGTCGAACTCGCCGGCCTGGGTGACTACCGGGTGCTCGCCCAGACAGTCACGTCCCAGGACGGCCGGTTCGAGATCGTCAAGATCACCGGCCTGCCGCTGGGTCAGACCGACCAGCTGTTGGCACGGGTCGCCCTGGTCGAGGTGGCGCTCGTGCTCGCCGCGGTGGTCATCGCCGTCATCGCCACCCGGCTGGTCGTCACCCGGGCGCTGCGACCCCTTTACCGGGTCGCCGCCACCGCCCACGAGGTCTCCCAGCTCGAACTCGACCGCGGCGAGGTGGTCGTGCCCAACCGTGTCAGTGACTCCGATGCCGACCCCTCTTCCGAGGTGGGGCAGGTCGGCCAGGCGCTCAACCACCTGCTCGGCAATGTCGAGGGGGCCCTGGCGGTGCGCCAGCAGTCCGAGACCAAGCTGCGCCGCTTCGTCGCGGATGCCTCGCACGAGCTGCGCAACCCGCTCGCTGCGATCCGCGGCTATGCCGAACTGACCCGCCGCGACCGTGACACCCTGCCGCAAGCCACGGCCCATGCGCTGTCACGCATCGACGCCGAATCGGCCCGGATGGGCCTGCTCGTCGAAGACCTGCTGCTGCTCGCACGTCTGGACGCCGACCCCCAGCTCACGATCGGGCCCGTCGACGTCGTCGAGCTGGTGCTGCAGGCCACCAGCGATGCCCGCGCCGCCGGCCCCGACCACGACTGGCACCTTGCCCTTCCTGACGAGCCCGTCGCCGTCAGCGGTGATGCCCACCGGATCACCCAGATGGTCACCAACCTGCTGGGCAATGCCCGCACCCACACCCCTGCCGGCACCCGCGTCACCGTCTCGGTGGCACGCGACGGCGACCGCGTGCTGGTGCGCGTGCATGACAACGGCCCGGGTGTCGACCCGGCCATCATCGACCAGGTCTTCGAACGGTTCGCCCGCGCCGACACCGCGCGGGCGCACACCGACGAACCGAGCACGGGGCTGGGCCTGGCCATCGTGGCGGCCCTGGCCCAGGCGATGGGTGGCCGTGCCAGCGTGCAGAGCACGCCCGGCGACACCACGTTCACCCTGGATTTCGCCGCAGCGTCAGCAGTATTCCCGGGTGCCTGACCAGCAGGATGCCCAGATGTAGACCGAGCCGGCCTCATTGCCCTGCACCGTCGACCGTGGGTAGTAGTCGACGATCTGGCCGTTCACGAACTCCAGCCCGCCGGTGCGCTCGTCCTGCTTGCCCATCCAGGTCAGCACGGCGGTACCCGTCTCTTTGTTGAGCTCGGGCAGCACCTTCTTGGCCTCGGCCTGGAACGCCGGGCGCCCGACACCGGCCTCTTTGCTGACCGCACGCACCGACAGCCGTGCCAGGCCATTGCCCTCGGGGGCCTCGATGAACGTGATCAGGTAATCGACATTGTTGGCCGACTTGGTGCAGCTGTTCAGCGTGCCCCGGGCCGTGCACTTGTAGCCGTTGGCCGTGAGCACCTTGTCACGGTCGGCGGGCTGCACCTCGAAGTAGCGGGGCTTGACGTCCTGGGGCACCCAGTCCTCGATCCACATCACCACACTGCCGCGCTTGTTGCCGCGGTAGCGAACATCCCCGAGCTTGTCGTCGGAGGTGTAGCCGGGAGCGGCACCCGCGGCGATGCGCGACTTGATGGTGGCCGCCTGGTCGGTGGTGGCGAACTGCTCGATCAGTTCGTCCGAGACCTGCTTGGCGATCGTTGCCTGCGCATCCTCCTGCACCTCGAGCGCGACTCGTCCAAGACCCCCGGACGTCGTCGCCCCCACATAGGCGATCATGTACGGCGCCGCCCCGAAGTGGGTGCAGATCGTCGACTGGATGCCCGAGGTGCCTTCTTCGGTGCAGGTGAACTTGTTGGCCTTCAGGTAGTCGATGGCCGTGTCATAGGTGCCCTCGCCCGGGGCCTTGACCGTCGGGGTCGGCGACGGCGTGGGAGCACCTGTCGTCGCACCCGTGGTCTGACCCGTGGTGTCCTGGCCGGACGAGCCCCGGTCGCGGCTGAGCACCAGCCCGGTGGCCACGGCCGCGATGAGTGCCAGTCCGACGCCGCCGGCGATCAGCGGGGTGAGGTTCGACTTCTTCTTCGGCGGCTGGTTCGACGGCTGGTAGGGCGCCTGGCCCGGGCCGGTCTGGTACCCCGTCTGGTACCCGGTCTGGGGACCCTGCGGGCCCGTCTGGTAACCGGTGTTGTTCCAGGTGCCGGTGGTGTTCCAGCCGGCGCTGGCGGGCGACGAACTGCCCGGCGACGAGGGGTACTGCGGCGCGGACGTGGGACCACTGGGCGGCTGCTGCCCCCAGCCGCCGGTGTTCTGGCCCTGGTTGGCCCACGGGTCGGCCGAGGGCTGGTTGCCCGGCTGTGTCCAGGGGCTGTTCTGGGTGTTGTCCCAGCCCCCCTGGGGGTTCTGACCGTAGTTGCCGCCGTTGTTGCTCACCGCACCAGACTACGTGGCATCGGGCCCATCGCTGATATCCCCGAGCCCTCGAGTGCGGGTTGAGGGCAGGGTTGGCACATCACGCGCCCACGGCAGACGATGGGGCCATGCGCCTGCCCCGATTGCGTCATTCCCTCATCGGACTGGTCAGCCTCGCCCTCATGGGCACCGGGCTGGTCGCCGCCACCGCACCCACCGCCAGCGCCGCCACCGATGCCGAGGTCGAGGTGTTCCTGGCCACGCTGGCCCCCGGCGCCAAGGACAGCTGGTACCGCTTCGGCGTACCGGCCTCGGTCACCCTGGCCCAGGCCGCGCTCGAGTCGGGCTGGGGTTCGTCCAAGCTGTCGGGCGCACCCAACAACAACTACTTCGGCATCAAGTGCGGGCGCCTCAGCGCCCCCTGGGACAGCCCCTACCAGAACGGCTGCGTCGCGATGGTGACCACCGAGTACGACTCGAGCGGACGGGCCTACCAGATCACCGACTGGTTCAGGACCTATGCCTCGCCGGCGATGAGCATGGTCGACCACGGCTACTACCTCAAGACGCGCGGGCTCTACGACAAGGCATTCCTGGTCAATGAAGACCCCGTGCAGTTCGCGGTCGAGGTGCGCAAGGGCGGGTATGCCACCGACCCCAACTACGCCAACCTGCTCAAGACGCTGATGGACCAGCGCAACATGTACCGCTTCGACTGGCGCACCGGTGTCGGCTCGGCCCCCAGCGCGGGGGTGGGCGGTGCGGCGACGAAGCTCGCGACCGGCGGGGTGGTCAAGGCCGATGACCAGTTGCCGAACACTCCCCCGGTGGTGCTGGCCAAGAGGGCCGGGCTTGACACGACCGGGCTGACCCCGGTGGCTGAGCCGTCATCGACGGGGACGAGCAGTGCCCCGGCCACGACGAACGCCCCGGCGAGCACGGCCAGCGTGCCCGCGAGCCCATCGGCCCCGGCGTCCACTGCGGCGGCGGCAGCATCGTCCACGACGGGCGCGAATCGTGAGTACCAGGTGCAGGCCCGCCCGCTGCCGAGCACGGGAGCCTAGTCTTGCCCCATGAGCAACATCGTCGTGTTCAGCGGGGTCGCCCCGTTCGATGACCCCTGGCACCCCTTCCACGAGACGTCCACCGAGATCGCCCGCGTGCTCGACGGCCACGACGTCGTCGTGCGGGACGCCCACCCCGAAGTGCTCGCCTCGCTCGACGGGGTCGACCTGCTCATCGTGAACGCCGGCGGTGGCGGACCCGATGCGGTCGTACCCGACCCGGCCGACTGGGCCGATGCCTATGCCGCGGCCGAAGCGTGGCATGGCACGGGCGGGGCGATCCTGGCAGTGCACACCGGGCTCAACTCGTTCACCGGCTGGGGCGCCTGGCCCCAGATCATCGGTGGGCGGTGGGTGCGGGGCACGTCCGGCCACCCCGAGCGCAGTGTGGCGGTGTTCGAGCCGGCAGCGGGCGCCGACCAGCACCCGATCCTGGTCGGGCTCGACCAGGTGCAGGTCTATGACGAGCGCTACTGGCACCTGGCCATCGGGCCGGACGTGACGCCGCTGCTGCACCACGAGACGGGCGAGCAGTTCCACGTGATGGCGTGGGCGCGCGACCCCGGGCACGGCCAGGGACGCGTGGTCTACGACGGGCTGGGGCATGACGCCCGCTCGTACCATTCGGCCCCGCGCCGCGACCTGCTGCACCGTGAGGTGGAATGGTTGCTGCACGCGAGGTGAGTCGTGTGCCACTAGCCTGAAGACCATGCTGCTGTCTGATCGCGACATCCTTGCCCAGGTCGACCAGGGCCGCATCGCCCTGGACCCCTGGACCCCCGAGATGGTGCAGCCGTCCAGCGTCGACGTGCGCCTCGACCGGTTCTTCCGGGTCTTCGAGAACCACCGCTACCAGGTGATCGACCCGGCCGACGACCAGCCCGACCTGACCCGGCTCGTCGAGCCGACCGGCGACGAGCCCTTCGTGCTGCACCCCGGCGAGTTCGTGCTGGGCGCGACCTATGAACAGGTCACGCTGCCCGATGACATCGCCGCCCGCCTCGAGGGCAAGTCATCTCTGGGCCGACTGGGCCTGCTGACCCACTCGACGGCCGGGTTCATCGACCCCGGCTTCGTGGGGCATGTGACCCTGGAGCTGTCGAACGTGGCCAACCTGCCGATCAAGCTCTACCCGGGCATGAAGATCGGGCAGTTGTGCTTCTTCCAGCTGAGCTCGGCCGCGCAGAACCCGTACGGCAGCGCTGTGAACAAGTCGCGCTACCAGGGCCAGCGGGGTCCGACGGCCAGCCGCAGCCACCTGAACTTCCACCGGACGGACATCCCGGCGGGCGAGGCCTGAGGAGCCCCAGCTGTCAGAACGCCGGCTTGCGGCGCACCGTCATGGTGCGGTCGCCGAACGAGACCACCTGGCCCTCGCGCACACGCACCTGGACACCGGGTTGGCACGGCTCGAGGTCGCCGCGCACATTCACCACGGCCGTGCCATTGGTCGAGCCGGTGTCGGTGATCCACAGCCCGCGGGTGTCGACCCCGACCTGCAGGTGGTTCTTCGAGACCGCGTGCCCGCCGTCACCCGCCGGCACCAGCCGCGCATCGGCCACACCGACGGGCTGGGTCGGCTTGCGGCCGATCACGACCAGGCCCGTCACGTCGACCTGTCGTCCGTCGTCGAGCACGATGTACCAGCCCTCGTTGCCCGCGCGGGGCGCCGCCTGGGGACGCACCGCCAGATGGGTGCCGCCCTCGTCATCAGCGAGGTCGAGGCGACGTGGACGCACCGCGGTCTCACCCTGGTCGCTGCCCGGCGGTCGCTGCCACTGTTGCTGCGGCGCCGGCGCGGGCTGGCGCCCGGTCGGGGGCTCGGGCATGCCGACTGGCTGTTGCGGCACCGCTGCGGGTGCGCTGGGTGGACGCCACGTGGCCTCGCCCATGGGCTGCACGGGCACGGCGCCCGGTGCTGCCTGACCCGTGTAGCCGCCGCCGAACATCGCCGCCTGCCGCGCAATCTCTGCGGGGTCGGTCACCGGCTGCGGTGCCTGTTCGCGTCCCTCGAAGGCCTTCGCGACAAGGTGGGGCGGCAGCGCGACCGTGGTCGAGTGGTTGGTGCGGGGTGCGGCCACCGACCTCGGTTTGCCGACCACCCGCTCACGGGCCCTGATCGCCACCGACTTCGCCGCAAGGTCGTGCCAGCCCTGGTGCCGCTCGTGGATCAGCAGGAAGATCAGCATGAAGACCCCGCCGACGACCGTGCCCATCAGCGCTGACCAGACGAGCTGGCGCAAGAAGTAACGCCACCAGCCGACCGGGCGACCATCGGTCAACCCGACCAGCTGCAGCTTCATCACCGAGAAACCGACGCCGGCCCCACGGGTGCCGTAGCCCCACCAGAGCAGCAGGCCCCACGCCAGTTGCAGCAGCCCCAGCCCGATCAGCACGACCAGGGCCACGCTCTGGCTCTCGATGCGTGGCTGCAGCCACCAGGCCAGGGTGCCCAGCACCGCCGGCACCGACACGTCGATCAGCCAGGCCACCAGCCGAGAGAACAGCGGGGCGACCTGCACGCCCTTCGGCATGTTGCGGGCCATCATGTCCTTCCCGGGGTCGAAGGAGGAGCGCTCTGCGCATCGTCAACGCAGACCGTCGGCAGCAGGGGCTGCCTATCAGCACCAGACTCTATGGGATCGGCGGTCAGCCCCCTCAGCGGTACCGCCGGAACGAACGCACCGACAGTCGTGATGTCAGCCACCGACGCCATCCCACCGAGCGGCGCACGCCATGCTCGGCGGACTTCATCGTCGTCCAGTAGCCCTCGGCCGTCTCGTCGTTGACCGGGTCTGGGCTGAACACCAGCGAGTCGGCTCGCTTGGCCAGGTTGATGGGGTCGGCATCGGTGATCATCGAGGGGAACGCGATCACCATCGACTCAGCCTGTTCCGACCGGGTGGCCGTCGGCGTGGGGCTGCGGCCAAGGTCGCGGGCCTTGTCGACCAGCTCGGCCCAGGCCCCTGCCACCCGATTGGCCGCCACTGGGTTGTGGCGTCGCTCGCTGCGCCGTTTCGCCTTCAACCCGAGGATGAGCACGACCGGGCCCACCAGCGTGACCAGCGGCACCGCAGTGATGGCCATGAGGGTGCCGACCCGCTTCCAGTCGATGCTGGGAGGGGTGGCCGGCTTCTCACCGGTGTTCGCGGGCAGGTTCGAGTCGTTGGGCAGCTTCTCGGGCTTCTGCGGGGGCGGCGGCGGGTTGTCGACATGCGGACGGGGCTTCGGCGGGGCCTTCTTCTCCAGCTGCTTGAGCACGCGGTCATGGTCCGGCGTCGGGTTGAACTGCACCCAGCCGTAGCCCTGCAGGTTCAACTCGGCCCACGCGCGAATGTCGCGTCCACGCAGGTCACCCGAGCCCGACTCGGGCACCTCGTAGCCATAGACCACCCGGGCCGGGATGCCCAGCGTGCGCGCCATCAGCGCCATCGTCACGGCGTACTGCTCCTCGTCGCCGACCATGGCGTTGGTGTTGGTGAGCAGGGCCCCGATCCGCGCCGAGGTGTGACCGGACAGCGACGGCGTCTGCTCGGGCAGCCCGTTGGAGTAGTAGCCGGTGCGCAGCATCTGCACCAGCTTCAGCGCGGCCGCCCCCTTCGTGGTGGTGCCCTCGGTCCACGTGGTGGCCTGTTCGCGGACGAGGTCAGGCACCAGCTCGTTGTCGTTCATGGCGACATTGCCGGCTCCGGCTGCCGCGATCTGCTCATCGGTCGGCCGCTGCGGCACCACCGACTGCAGCACATAGGTGTCGCCGGGCCGCAGCCCGGCAGTGGTCAGCCCGGTGCCGGTGGCGCGGTTGTAGAAGAAGGTGTCACCCAGTGCGACCTGACGCTGTCCGTCGAACGAGATGCCTGTGGTCTGGCCCACGGTCGGCAGCCACACCCCACCCTGGGCACCGACCGTGATGCTCACCGTGGCCTGCTGGCCGTCCTGCAGGGGGGTGATCCGTGCGCCGACACGCCTGAACGCGTCCCCACTGACCGGCGAGGTCGAGTTCGTCACGTTGAAGGTGAGGCCGTTGAAGGTGTCCATGGTGGCGAGCCGGATCGTGGCACCCGTGGGCACCCCCGACACCGACAGCATCACGTTGTTCTCGTTCATCGAGTGCACACCGCGCAGCGACTGCAACGGCGAGGGGTACTGCTCGACCTGCAGGGGCGCGGACACCAGCGTGCGGGCAGTGAACCGGGGCTCGGTCGACTGCAGCAGCGGTGCCAGCAGCCACGTGCCCCCGGCCACCAGTCCGAGCACGGCCGCACCGACAGCCGCCGTGATGGGGTGTACCCGGCGTCGTTGACGCACCAGGGTCTCGCGCAGAACGCGGCGGCGCTGGCCGGCCCACAGCAGCACCACGGCGACGGTCGCGATGGCCACCCACAGCGGCCACCGGGTGACCTGGCTGCCCAGTGCCCACGCCACCGCGTACGCACCGACCGCAGGCACCCACGCCAGTTGCGGACGATGGGTGCGCAGACTGATGGTCGCCGCGCCGACCCCGATGAGCATTGCCAGCAGCAGCGGCACGGTGAGCAGGTTCCAGGTCTCACCGAGCGGCGGTTCGATGGTGAGCATCCCCTTCCAGGCGGTCACCGGACCCAGAGCGAGGCCACGAAGGGTGCGCAGCGTCGGGATGAACCCGAACATCGTCGAACTGGGCATGGCCAACACGCCGCCGAAGGCGAACCACGCTGCGGCGAGCGCCAGCGCCACCGCCCCCGTGCCCAGGCGGAACCTCCAGCCGAGCCAGCCCACCACCATGCCGAGCAGCCCACCGCCCAGCACGGTGACCCACAGCCACGACGTGCCATAAATGGGGTCGAAGGCGATGACGAGCAGCACCAGCAGGGCCAGCATCGCCACCGCGTCCAGGGCCAGCCAGCCGAGCGAAGCCCGTCCACGGGTGCGGGTGAACGGGGTCCGCTTGTCGACCTGTTTCTCAGGACGAAGCCTGCGCCGGCGCGGTGCCTGGCCGAGGGCCTCCGCGGCGGGGTCGGGGGCGCCCAGCCGCATCCGGCGGGTGGTGATGCCTGCCTCGGCGGCAGCGCTGTGCGGGTTGTGCGGCACCTGCTGGCCGACGGGGATACCGCGTCGAGGGCCACGGCCGGGGTTCGGGTGGCCGGAGTTCATGGGTCCCATGCTCATCGCATCGCCTGCCGCATCGCTCGGGCCAGGTCGCCCAGCGCGGGCACACGGGCCAGCGTCACATTCGACACGGTGCGCACCGACAACGGGCTGGCAGGGTCGGCCACCACGGCGATCACCCGGGTGTCGACATCGAAGTGCGCGGTGGCGCGGCGCACCTTGTCGATGCCGACGGTCGAACCTGTGGCGAAGATGGCGATCGAGGCGGTGGGTTCGCGCTGCACCATCGCGGTGACCAGGTCGAACAGGGTGCCGCGCGGGTGGGTGTCGACGCGGCAGAGTTCGTCGAGGGCACGCATCGCGCTGACGGCAGGCAGCACATCGATGGTCGTCATCAGCGCCAACGGGTTCTCTTCGCGCACGCACTGGATGGCCACCGAGCCGACGACACTGACGGCGAGTTCGAACTCGTCCTCATCGAAATAGCTCGCGGTGGCGGTGTCCAGTGCCAGCGCGACGCGCGACTGGCGGGTCTCTTCGAACTGCCGCACCATCAGGTCACCGGTGCGGGCCGACGACCGCCAGTGGATGTGGCGCCGGTCGTCACCGGGCACGTACTCGCGCAGCGCATGGAAGCTCATGTCGCTGGCGGTCAGCTGGTTGGTCGCATGGCCCTCGAGGTCATGGATGAAGCCCGTCTGGCGCCCGGGCAGGTTCACCGTGCGGGGGTGGACGAACAGTTCGGTGACCTCGGTCCAGTCGGTGGCGCGGCCCGACAGGCCGAAGGGGTCACCCTGCACCGAACGGGCCGGCCCGACGGGAATGACGCCGCGGCGACGGGTGGGGATCTCGAAGAGGTCTTCGTGCACGGCGCCGCCGCCCAGCGACGGGATGGCGAAGCTCGCGTCGTCCTCGCCCACGGGCAGGTCGAGCCGCGACGGGAATGAGCGGCGGCCCGCAGTGTTGCGCACCGCCAGGCGGCCCGCGGCGCCCTCGCCCACGATGACCCGCTGGTGCTGCAGTTGCAGCGCCACGTCGAAACGGGGTCGCCCAAGGGTGAACAGCAGCGCGATCACCACGAGCATGCCGAGCAGCACCGCGATGTAGAGCAGTTCGACCCAGTGGGTGAACAGCCAGCCGACGACGCACAACACGGCCAGCGCCAGGCCCACCCAGCCGGCGGTGCTCAACCCGACGACGCGCTTGACCTCGCCCAGTCGATCCCTGAGCCCGAGGCCAGGCGCCTCAACGGGCGGCGGGGCCTGCCAGCCCGCACCCCAGCCCGCATCCGGGGCATCCGGTTGCGGTGAGGCGGGTCGTTCGAGGGTTGCCGTCATGCAGACGCGCGTTCGGTCGGGGGCTGCACCGAGGCGATCACCCGCGACATCACGTCGACCTGGGTGATGCCGTTGAATTCCGATTCGGCGTCGATGATGATGCGATGGGCCAGGCAGGGCACGGCCAGCATCTTGATGTCGTCGGGAACGACGAAGTGGCGGCCCTGCGACGCCGCCCACACCCGCGAGGTGCGCACCAGCGCCAGCGCGCCACGCACCGAGACGCCCAGCTGCACGTCCTCGGTCTCACGGGTGGCCTCGACCAGGCGTGCGACGTAGTCGAGCACCGAGGGTTCGATGTGCACGGACGAGGCCAGCTGGCTCATCTCGGCGACCGCCTGGCTGGTGATGACCGCCGGCAGCGACGCCGACCGCGGTCGGGTGCCACCAGTCGACAGGATGCGCAGGGTGGCCTCACGGTCGGGATAACCCAGCGTCGTCTTCATCAGGAAGCGGTCGAGCTGCGCCTCGGGCAGACGGTAGGTGCCGGCCTGCTCGATTGGGTTCTGGGTCGCGATGACCATGAACGGCTGCCCGACCGAATACGACTTGCCGTCCACGGTGACGCGGTTCTCCTCCATCACCTCGAGCAGCGCCGACTGCGTCTTCGGCGAGGCACGGTTGATCTCGTCCGCCAGCACGACCGACGCGAAGATCGGGCCCTGGTGAAACTCGAACTGGCCCGTCTTCTGGTCATAGATCGTCACACCGGTGACGTCGGACGGCAACAGGTCTGGGGTGAACTGGATGCGCGACGAGGAGCCCTCGACGCTCTGTGCCAGCGCCCGCGCGAGCGTGGTCTTGCCCGTGCCCGGGTAGTCTTCGAGCAGCAGGTGGCCCTCGGCGACCAGGCAGGTGACGGCGAGACGGATGGCCTCGTTCTTGCCAATGATGACCCGCTCGACATTGCGGACGACGTTGGCGAAGGTGTCGGAGAACCAGTGCACCTGGTCGGGGGTGATGGCCATGCGGCTGTGTCTTTCTCTCGTACGGGCAGGCGCGGGAGGGGATTACCCGAGCGTCTTGGTCAGGGTCATGGGCGAGGACAGGATGCTTGCCTTGCAGCTCACGGTGGCGGTGTAGGGCGGTGGCGGCGGGGTCGCGCCCCCGTCGTGGTCGACGGTGAACGACCCGTTGTCGGGCAGGTAGGCATTCTTCTTGGTCGAGAACGGTGCCGAGACCGAGCACGAGAGGTCCGAGCCGATGCCACGTGAGGACACCTTCAGGGTGCTGCCCGACAGGGCCATCGTCAGCGGGGCCGTCACGGTGGTGCCCTCGGCAGGTGAGGCGCCGTGCCCGGTGCTGACTGCCCGGATCCGTACGGTCACGTTGGCGCCATTGGTCTTGATGTTGATGGTGCCGAACTGGCCGCCGCCCGCCGAGCCGTAGTGCTGCACATTGGGCACGGCCACCCAGCCGCCGCCGGCGTCGTACTGGATGGTCACCTGGTCACGGGAGTTGCCCTGCAGGTTGTCGTCCGGCATGGTCCAGCGGACTTCGCGCTGGGCGCCGTCGCCGCTGATGGCCACGGCATCACCCCAGTACGGGGCACTCGGCGTGCCGACCGGCGTGGCGCTGTTCGTGCCACCCCAGTCAGAGGCCTTGGTCTGGTTCCAGGCGCGGACCATCGCGTAGTAGGTCTGGCCGTTGCGGAAGGTACCGGGGATCTGGTCACCGACCTTCACCTTGACGGCGCTGCCGACGGCACCCCCGTCCTTGGCCATGACCTGCACCTCGTACTCGGTGACCTGCGGCTGGTTCGGGTCACCGGCGTTGAGCCACAGCGAGCCGTCACCGGCACGCAGGTTGGCACCCACGGGCTTCGATGGGGCACCGAAAGCGCTGACCGGGGCCGATTTCGCGGACTCCTGGCCCGGGTCGGGGCCGCGGTTGTAGGCGATGACACTGAACTGGTATTCGACGTCATTGGTCGCCCTGTCCCACAGCACCGACAGGGCTCCCCCGGCGTCAACGGTGGCAATCAGCTCACGGCGGCCATTGTTCACCTGGGTGGCAAAGACCTGGTAGCGCAGGATCGGATCCTTCTTGACCGGCGCCGCAGACCAGTTGACGGTGATGTGCTTGCCGATGCCCACGCCCGCGTCTGCCCCGGTCACGTTGGTGGCGGGCTGCGGAGGACCGGTGGGGTGCTCAGGCGTCGAGGCCGGTGACTCCTGCTTCGACCAGCCCACGACGTTCTTGGCCGCCACGGTGAAGGTGTAGTCCTCGTCGTTGGTGAGGCCCGTCCAGGTCAGCGACGTGGTCTTGGAGGGCAGCGTCTCGGTCTTGCCGCCGGAGTACTTGGTGACGCGGTATTCGGTGACGGGGCTGCCACGACTGACACCGGCCGGCCACGTGATGGTCAACTGCCCATTGCCGAACTTGACCTCGGGCTTGCCCACGACCTCGGGAATGACGTCAGGCTTCGAGGACCCCGACTCACCTGAGGTCGCCTGGCCCAGTTCATTGGTCTGGGTCACCTTGAACCAGTAGTTCTTGCCGTTGGCCAGCCCGTCGATGGTGCACGTGCTGGTCTGGCATTCCACCGACTTGCCCGTGGTGCCACCGGCATCGGCGCGGCTCACCTGCAGGATCCGGGACTTGATCGGCAGGCCGTTGACCGCCCCATCGGTCCACGTCAGCGTGACGTAGCCGTCGCCGGACTTCACCTCGCGCGGCACACCTGGTGCACCCGGCTCGCCGCGCACCTGCACCAGGATCTTGCCCGTGCGCTGCCGGTTCGGGTCCAAGGTGGCGTCCATGACGGTGTACTCGACCACCATCTCGGGCACGTATTCCCGCGGCGGTGTGACGACGACCTGCTGGCCGCTGACCTTCGCGTCACCGGCGCCGAGTGCGCGGGCGCTGACGATGGTGAGCGACTTGTCGGTGAGCAGGTTCGACTTGTCGTTCTCAAGCACGTTGACCGCGCGTGGCTGGCCGGCGTTGGCGTCGTTGACAGTGTCGGTGCCGACGTCGGGCAGGGGGCGGGTCGATGGCACGATCCTGATCGTCATCTGGGCGGGGCGATCATTGCCGTGGATGTCCATGACCCGTCCGCTGAGGGTGACCGAGCCACCGGGCTTCGCGTCGACGGGCGCGGTGGCATAGATCAGGTTCTGCTGGTCGCCGACGGCCCGCCAGGTGAGGTTGGCATCGCCGCCCGACTTGCCCCACTTCTCGAAGCGGAACTCATCGCCATTGGGGTCACGGAAGAAGTTGTTCAGGTCGAGGCGCGTCTCGTTCTCACCGGCCCCGACCTCGAGCACGGGCGCCGTGCCGATCAGCTCGGGCGGCAGCTGGGTGAGCTTCTTCTTGGTCTCTTCGTCGGTCTTCGCGTTCGGCGCGGGTTTGACCGTCATCGGCACCGAGATGAACGCGTTGCGGGCTGTCTTGTCACCCTCGGGCACCTCGTCGGTGACCTCGAAGACGACTGCGGCCGGGCCTTCGTAGTCGATGGACGGGGTCCACTCAATCTTTTGCGGTGAGGGGATGGCCGCGCCATTGGTCGCGCGCACCCGGTCGGCCGAGACGAGCCGTACCGGACGACCCCGGGTGCCCTGCACCAGCTGGTTCAGGTCGAGCACGAGCCGCTCCCCCGCTGTTGCGGTCAGCGGCGCCGGGTCCTTCAGCACGGGGCGCACGTCATTGCGCCCGGGCACCGTGATCACGGCGGTCGACGAGCCACCGTCCTTGTCGGTGATGGTGTAGCGCACCTGCTGGGCGCCGTCCAGCACCTTTGCACGCACGTTGCCGCCGGCGGCGACGCTGATGTCGGGGTTGGTGTTGCCGGGCAGCGTCACGGTCAGCTTGGCCGAGTCGTCGTCGAGGTCGTAGTCATTCTTGAGGGCCTCGATGTCGATGTATTCCTTGTCGACGACCGTCTGCGGCTGCACCAGGTCGTCGGTGGCCACCGGTGCCAGTGGTGGCGCCGACTCGTCGACGACGATCGTGATGGCACCGTTGCCGAGGGTGTTGGCCGAGTCGCGCACGTAGTACTTGCCTGCATAGGTGCCCGGCTTGGTGGGCGCCGTGAACGTGATGGAGTTGCCGTTGACGATCTTCGTTGCGAAGGGCAGGTCAATGGCATTCGTGTCGACGAAGCCGATGTTGTCGCCGTCGATGTCCTCGTCGTTGAGCAGCAGCGGCATGGTCACCGTGGCACCCGGCTTGACCCGGATCTGGTCATCGCCGGTGCTGGGCGGGTTGTTGCCACCAATCTGCGGGGCGACGCCCACGCGGATCTCGCCAGTGGCGGTGGCGCCATGGGAATCGACCACCTGGTAGCGGAAGACGTCGGTGCCCTGTGAGGTCGGGAATGCCTCATAGGACAGGTAGCGCTCGCCGACCTGGGTGATGCGGCCCAGGTGCGGTCCCGCTCCCAGGCCCACCAGCCGCACGGGGTCGCCGTTGGGGTCGATGCCATCCATCGGGATCAGGATGCGCGTGGTGGTGCCCTGCAACACCCGCGCCTCGATGAGTTTGGGCGTGGGTGCCTCGTTCTGGGCGTCGGGCGAGACGATGGTGATGTTGACGACGCTCGAGGCGGTGCGCCCGTCGGTGTCCCTGATCTCATAGGTCACCGACATCGAGGCCGAGGTGTTGCCGCTGGGCACCGCGACGCGCACCTTGTCTCCGTCGATCCACATGCGGTCCTTCGGGCCCTCGACCAGCCGGGTCAGCGAGAGGTCGAGGCCGACCGGTGAGGTGTCATTCGCGAGCACGGGGATGGTCACGATTGAACCGGCCCGGGCCTTCACCTCGTCCGGTTTCGCCTCGGGTCGCTGTGAGCCCGCCAGTTGCGTGGGCACGACCACGATGGTGCCCTGGGTGCTCGTGGTGCCGTCCGAGATCCAGTAGGTGATGGCCACCGGCCTGGTCGGCGTCCGGTTGGCGGTGACGGTCAGCAGGTGCCGGTTCTGCATGACGACGTTCAGTTCGGACGGGGCATCGAACGACTGGATCACCAGCACGTCACCGTCGGCGTCGAAGTCGTTGGCCAGGGGGTCGACCAGCACGCTGCCACCGGGGGGCAGCAGCACCACGTCGCGTGCCGCCACGGGCTTGTTGTTCTGCTTCGACGCCCCACGCACATCGACCCGGATGAGTCCGGTGCTGACAGGGCCGTTCGAGACGGTGTAGACGAGGTAGTAGGTGCCGGGGGCCTCGCCGGTGAACCTGATGGTGTTCTCGTGGTAGTTCGGCTGCAGCTGGGCCTTCTGGCCCGTGCCCTCGAGCGTGACCTCGCGCAGGGTGAGGTTCTCACCCTGGTCGTTCGCGAGCGGCGACATCACGAGTTCGGTGCCGACCGTGGCGTTGTAGAAGTCGCCGTTGGCGATCGGGGCGGCCACTCGTCCCTTGACCACTTCGACGACGAGTTCGCCCTCGGTCACTGCCACGCCATCAGAGACCTTGAGTTTGACGGTCTTGAGACCGGTGGTCTTGCCGACATCCTGGAAATGCAGCGTGCCATCGGCGGTGAACGTGACCTCGTCCTCGCCCTCGACATCGGCATCGACCAGGATGAGGTCATCGCCGTCCGGGTCACGCCAGTCGAGCAGCACGCGCTTGGTGCCCTGCTGCAGCTGGGCCAGGACGAGCTTCTCGTCGGGGCGCAGGTGGAACGGCTTCTGGTTGGACGCCTGCTGGTCTGCCGGCAGCACGTTGACGCGGGCGTGGGCCGTGGCGGACTTGCCGCGCCCGTCAGAGATCGTGTAGTCGAAGTCGATGGCACCCTTGTGGCCGCTCGGCACCGTGACCTGCAGCCCCGAACCGCCGTTGACCAGCTGGAAGGTCGGGCCACCCTTGGCCGTCGGCGGCCCGAGCACCGTCAGCAGGTCGCCATCGGGGTCGTAATCGTTGTCGAGCACCGGCAGGATGGTCGAGCGACCCTCGCGGGCGGCCAGCGACATGTCGGCCCGCGCCACCGGCGGCTGGTTGGGGCCCTTGCGGTCGGGGTTGATCACCTGCGTGTCAGGGCTGTCCTTGGACGAGTCATCGTCCTGGGTGGGGGTGACCTGGCTCCAGTCGGTGATCAGCTTCATGCCGTGCTCGACGAGCCAGATGTAGCCGGAGTCAGCATCGTTGAGCACCACCGAGCCACGGTTGCGCCCGAAGCGAAGGTCTGCGCCCTGGGGCACCTGCGGGATCGTCTGGGTGGTGGCGGCATCGCTGCCGGCGCAACGCTTGGCATAGGTGGTGCCGAACGCCCCGTAGACACAGTCCCCGAAAATCAGCGGCTTGACCGGTGCGGCGTTGACCAGTCCGGTCAGCGAGCGCGGCCCGTCCTTCGTCACGGCGATGAGCCCGGCGGCCGTGGCATAGATGGCCTGTGCACCCGCCACTCCCCCGGCGGCGGTGGGGCTGGGGTCGGGCAGCACGGCGCCCGTGCCGCCATCGACATCCCACACATCGTTGGTGCCCTCGACCCAGATGCGCTGGGTGGCGGTGTCGAGCACGACGGCCTTCTCACCGACTGCGCTCAGCCGCACCGCGCCGGCGTTGGCGGGGTCGATTGTGAGCGGAACCTGGCCCGAGAGCGGGGTGGCCGCGGCACCGGGCCGCACCAGCGTCGAACTCGTGACGTTGAGTGCGATCACCTTGCCGCTCGAGGTGGCGATTGCCAGGCCACCCTCACCGATCTCGAGTTGTGCCGGGGCCAACTGAAAATCGGTGCGCAGCATCTCGTCGACAGGCCCGTACCAGACGCGCCCATTGGTGGGGTTGGCCACGACCATGACCCCACCGTTGACCGACACCGTCGCCGAATTGGGCAGGTTGGTCGGGCTGCCCATCTGGTTGGTGGCGGGGTCATAGTTCGAGATCTGGTTCGGCGTCGACGACTTCACCAGCACCTGGTCGGCATTCTGGATGACCTCGTACTGCTGCGCACCGACCAGGGCGGCGTTGGCCAATTCCTCCGACGGCATGTTGAGGTTGCCGACCAAAGAGGTCGACTGCCGCACCACATAGACCGCCGCCTCGTTCAGACGCAGGTCAGCCACCCGGAATCCGGGGGTGACAACGGCGGCGATGATGACGCCGACCACGACGGCAACGACCAGCATCGTCGACCAGAACCGTCGCAGGAACCGGGTGGTGGCACGGAACCCCTTGGATTGCGCGAGGTCGGCAAAAAGCGCCCCTGCACGGCGACCTTCTTGCGACATGGTTCTACCCCTAGGAATCAGTCGGTTCGTCGTTCATCTCGTCAGTCGTGCTCACTGGCAGGTCGCCGACGATCAGGGCTGACCAATCTCGAGGGTCACCCCATCGCCCAGATCGATGACGGCACCGACCTCCACGGTGATTGTCTCACCTTGGTTCAACCGAACCGAATTCTCACCCGGATGCCTGACCAGGGTGCCATTGGTCGAGGTGTCCGTGACCTCGATCGCCCAGTCCTTGGGCTCGATGAACACATGGCTGCGGCTGATGTCGAGGCTGGGGCTCGGCACCCGCAGCACCTGGGTCTGGTCGGGGTGACCGTCTGCCGAGGGCGCTCGTCCGACAACGACAGGCAGGTCGAGGTCAACGGCGTCACCCGAGGACGAGCGCAGAACCGCCAGCACTGGACGGGTGACCAGGCGCGGGTTGTTCGCGTCGACCGGCGCAGGGCACAGCCGACAGCGGTGGCTGCCGGGCGGGTTGGCGTGGCCGGCGGCACACATCGAGGCGAGCACCAGGTTGGCATCGTCCTGGCGGTGCTGCTGGTGCGGCTTGTGCGTGGCGGCGATGCCGGTCATGAACACCGTGCCACCGTCGGTGTCATCGTCTGCCGGCGCCTGGGCCGGCTGGGCGGGTGGCGGTGCCGCGGACGGCGCCGATGCCGGCGGTGACCAGGCGGACTGCTGTGGTTCCTGCGGCTGGGGGGCACCCGCCCAGGGGTTGACCGGCGGTGGCTGCTGGCCGGGGGGCTGCTGACCGGGCTGCTGGTACGGGCCCTGCGACGGCTGGTAGGGGTTCGGGGGCTGCTGCTGGCCGTACTGGGGCTGCTGGGGCTGCTGGGGCTGCTGGGGCTGCTGGGGCTGCTGGGGCTGCTGGTAAGGATTCTGCGGCTGCTGGCCGAACTGGGACTGCTGGTAGGGGTTCTGTGGTGGCTGCAGGTTCTGTGGTTGCTGCTGGCCGTACTGACCGGGGCGTGGTGGCTGCTGCTGGTACGGGTTCTGCGGCGGTTGGGGCTGCCCGTACTGCGGCTGCTGCTGTGGGTAGTGCGGTGGCTGCTGCTGCCCGAACTGGGGTTGGGGTTGCCGCTGCCCGAACTGGGGCTGGGGCGGCTGCTGCCCGAACTGCTGCTGCCCGTACTGCGGCTGCGGGGGCTGAGTGCGCTGAGGGGGCTGCGCGCCGAACGGGGGCGGTCCGGGCTGGTAGCTCGGTGACTGGGGCATGCCCGGGCCGGACGGCTGGAAGCCCGGGCCGGACGGCTGGAAGCCCGGCACAGCCGGTTCTTCGTGGATGGCGGCGAAGTCACCCTGGACGGAGTGCTGGTCGTCCGCGGCGGCCACGGGTTCGGGTGCCACGGGTTCGGGTGCCACGGGTTCGGGTGCCACGGGTTCGGCTGCCACGGGTTCGGATGCCACGGGTTCGGGTGCACTCCCGAATCCCCCGAAGATCCCGGCCCCCGGGTCGCCGCCCTCGGAGCGGTACACGACCGGCTCCTCGGCCGCGGTGTGCTGCGCGGCAGGTTCGTGCGCCGGTGCGGCCGGTTCAGGTTCGGCCTCATCGGCGCTGAACCCGGCTGCGGGGGCATCCGTCCATTCGTCCTGCGGCTGGTCAGCGTCGTTGGGCTCGTCCTCGACCTCGACGTCAATCACCGGCGGGTACTGCACGGCCTCGTCCGGGCTCGGCTCGTCCGTCGACACCACGGGTT
Organism: Aestuariimicrobium sp. G57; assembly: GCF_050110855.1. Lineage (NCBI taxonomy): Bacteria > Bacillati > Actinomycetota > Actinomycetes > Propionibacteriales > Propionibacteriaceae > Aestuariimicrobium > Aestuariimicrobium sp. G57. The sequence continues at coordinate 488,301 of NZ_JBNINW010000003.1, forward strand.
CCTGCTGCACCACCTCGGCCTCGACCTCTTCGGCCTGCGTGGCCTGCTCGTCCACGATGGTTTCAGATTCGGGTTCGGGTTCGGGTTCGGGCGCGCCTTCGGCAGCGAAGCCCTGCTGGCCCCCGATCGGGATCACCGGCGCGAGTGCCGCGATCGCCGGCTCGTCGCTCAGCGGCACCTCGCCCTCGCCCAACTCGCGCACTGCGGGGAAGACCACCTGGGTGGTGGCCGACGCGTCCAGCACGATGGCCGAGGCCAGCACGGCGCCGACCATGAGCGGCAGCTGCAACACGGTCTCCTGGTCAACAGCCTCCATGTCGACCCGCACCATGCGGCTCTCGATCGGCGCCTCGCGCCACGACACCACACCCTCACCGTGGTTCACGACGGCACCATCGCTCAGGTCGACGAGCTGCAACTGGCCGCGCACCAGCGAATGCATGCCCTGCTCGTCCCAGAAGAAGGCGGCAAAGTTGGGCATCTTGTTGGCGCCGTAGGCGGCGAGCTGCGACAACAGGTGCTCGATATTGCTGGAATCCACAACCCGGTCCCAGATGCCATTGAGCAGGGTCGACATCTTCGCCGGGGCCGGTTGCAGGATCACCAGCGAACTCGGGCCGGCCAGCACCACCCAGTTGCCGGGGGTGTAGGTGGCGCGCCATGCTGCGTACTGCTGCATCTCGGGATCCTCTCCGCAATGCCGTCGTCAGGGCATGCTCCGACCCATTCTGTCCCCCGACGGTGGCATCAGGGCAAGGGACAAGGAGATTCCTCAAGGCGCCCTGCAGGTTTGCGCGCCCGTCGCGCCCACCCCGATCCGCCTAGAGTGGGCGCGTGACCAACGCCCCCGCACTCGCCGACCCTGTTGACCGACTGGTCTGGGACGAGTCGCCCGTGGCGGCCGTGGACGGTGTCGCGGTGCTGGTGATCGGCTCGGCCGACCTGGCCGCCCGGGCGCTGCGGGCGGGCGCACGGGTGTATGCGTTCTGCGATGCCGCCAGTGACCACGACACGCTCGTCGACGGCATCACCCGGCTGACCCCCGACCAGCCACTGACCGGCATCGATGTCGTGTGGCTGCACCTGCCCCGCCAACTCGACGAGCTCGACCAGTACTGCGCCTGGGCGGTGGCGTCAGGCGCCGACCAGGTGGTGGCCGGTGGCCGCATCAAGCAGCTCAACCACTCGATGAATGACGTGTTGGCAAGGCATTTCGAGCGGGTCAACGCCAGCCGCGGGCGCGACAAGGCTCGGGTGCTGCACGCCGCGGGCGCGCGTCCCCGGGCCGTCGACCGACCCGGCGGCGCGTGGCCGCGGTGGCGAACGCTCGACATCGACCACGCCCCCACGCGAGTGGCCCACCATGGCGGCACATTCGCCTCGGGGCGGTTCGACCCCGCCACCCGCCTGCTGCTCGGCCAATTGGACGCGGTGTGCGCTGCGGCACCGTCCCGGGTGCTCGACTGGGGCTCGGGCGCCGGCATCATCGCCACAGCGCTGGCCCGGCGGCTGCCCCGCGCCGGGATCGATGCCGTCGACCTGTCGTGGGCCGGCGCCGACGCGACGCGGCTCACGCTGCACGCGGCCGGGCTGCCCGATGACACGTCGACGGGGCTGCGCACCCATTGGGCCGACGGCAATGCGTTGTTGACCACGCTGGCCGACCTCGACCTGGTCGTGAGCAACCCGCCCTTCCATGCCGGCAACGCCAAGGACTCCTCGGCCACGCTGGCCATGATCGACCTGGCGGCCCAGCACTTGGTGCCGGGTGGTGAGCTGTGGCTCGTCCACAACTCGCACCTGCCGTACTTGGCCGCGCTGCGCCGGCACGGGCGCGCAGGGGTGGTGGCGCAGGACCGCAGCTACACGGTCTCTCGGCTGGTTGCCTGAGGTTGCCCCTAGTGTGGGGCGCATGAGCATCGACACCAGCGACGCGACCCTGCATCCCACTGACAGCCGCTCCGTACTGATCGGTCCGGGGCTGCCGCCATCCGCGCTGCCCGGCATGGCCGGGCTGACCAATGTGCGCTCACATGCGTGGGGCTGGTCGGCAGAGGGCGAGGGTTCGGCAGCGCCGCTGGCCGACCACGCGGTGGTCACCGGCTGGCTGGCCAACCAGCCGCCGAAACTCGTCGTGCTCGACGTCGACGCCACCCTGGTCACCGGTGAGACCATCGACCTGCTCGCCGAGAGGGCCGGGGCGGGTGAGCAGGTCGCCGCGATCACGCAGCGGGCGATGAACGGCGAGCTGGAATTCGCCCAGGCGCTGGCAGCCCGGGTCGAAACCCTGGCGGGGCTGCCGGTCGAGGCCCTGGACGAGGTGCGCCACGGGCTTGAGTTCTCACCCGGCGCCCGCGAACTCGTCGAGGCCGTGCATGCTACCGGCGGCAAGGTGGCGATCGTGTCGGGGGGCTTCATCGAGATTGTGGCGAAGCTGGCCGAGACGTTGTCGATCGACTTCGCGGCGGCGAACACGCTCGAGGTGGCCGACGGGGTGCTGACGGGACGAACCCTGGGCCCCGTGGTCGACCGCGCCGCCAAGGCCCGCAAGCTGCTGGAATTCGCGGCCGGGATCGGGGCCACGCCTGACCAGGCCGTGGCCATCGGTGATGGCGCGAACGACCTGGACATGATGGGTGTGGCGGGCCTCGGCATCGCCTACTGCGCCAAGCCGGCCGCTGCCGCGCAGGCTGATGCGACGATCAGTTTCCCGCGGTTGGATGCAGCGTTGGGGTACTTGCAGCTGGGGTGAGTGTGCGGTGGGATTGTTGCGCCCGTCACACATTCGATCGCCCAGTTCGTCCAAGCGGGACCCCGAGCCGCCGCAATGTCAGCGGGGCACGGTAGCCTCAGCCCCATGAGCCCGTGCCGGCATCGCAAGTCGGTTGCGGCCAAGATGACCTTTCAAGGAGGAAAGCGATGTCAGAACGGATCGCCCAAGAGCACTTCCGCTCAAAGATCATGTCGGCCCACGAAGCGGCCGGGCTGATCAAGAACGGCATGAACCTGGGCTTCAGCGGGTTCACCGGGGCCGGCTACCCGAAGGCCTTCCCGGTGGCGCTGGCCGAGGTGATCACCGAGGCGCATGCCCGCGGTGAGGAGTTCAAGGTGGGCGTCTGGACCGGTGCCTCGACCGCACCCGAGCTGGACGGCGCGCTGGCCGAGACCGGTGGCATCAGCTTCCGCATGCCCTACCAGTCCGACCCCGAGATGCGCAATGCCATCAACTCCGGTGTCTCGTACTACCAGGACATGCACCTGTCGCACATCAGCCCCCAGGTCTCGCAGGGCTTCTACGGCAAGCTCGACGTGGCCGTCATCGAGGTCACCGCCATCACTGAGGACGGCGAGCTGATCCCCTCGTCGTCCATCGGCAACAACCGCACCTTCATCGAGTACGCCGACAAGGTCATCCTCGAGGTGAACGAGTGGCAGTCGATCGACCTGTTCGGCATGCACGACGTCTACTACGAGATCGGCGCGCTGCCCCCGAACCGCAAGCCCATCCCGCTCACCAAGCCGAGCGACCGCATCGGCCAGAAGACCCTGCGCATCGACCCCGAGAAGGTCATCGCCGTCATCAAGACCGACGCCAGCGACCGCAACTCGCCGTTCAAGCCGCTCGACGCCGACTCGAAGGCCATCGCGGGCCACTTCCTCGACTTCCTCGGCGACGAGGTCAAGCGGGGCCGCATCCCCAAGAACCTGCTGCCGCTGCAGTCGGGCGTGGGCAACATCGCCAACGCGGTGCTGGCTGGCCTGCTCGAGGGACCGTTCGAGCAGATCACCAGCTACACCGAGGTGATCCAGGACGGCATGGTCGACCTGCTCGACTCGGGCAAGCTGGCCGTCGCCTCGGCGACCGCCTTCTCACTGTCGCCCGACTACGCCAACAAGGTCAACGACGATGCCAAGAAGTACCGCGACCTGATCATCCTGCGCCCGCAGGATGTGTCAAACCACCCGGAGTTGATCCGGCGCATGGGCGTCATCGCCTGCAACGGGCTCATCGAGGCCGACATCTACGGCAACGTGAACTCGACCCACGTCATGGGTTCGCGCATGCAGAACGGCATCGGCGGTTCAGGCGACTTCACCCGCAACGGCTACATGGCGGCGTTCGTCACCCCGTCGACCGCCAAGGGTGGGGCGATCTCGTGCATCGTGCCGATGGTCAACCACGTCGACCACACCGAGCACGACACCGACGTGGTCATCACCGAGCAGGGTCTGGCCGACCTGCGTGGCCTGGCCCCGCGTCAGCGCGCCAAAGTGATCATCGAGAACTGCGCGCACCCCGATTACAAGGAAGCGCTCAAGGACTACGTCGCCCACGCCGAGAAGGTCGCCAACGGCCACCACACGCCGCACGACCTGCGCACGGCGCTCAGCTGGCACACCAAGTACCTCGAAGAGGGCTCGATGCGCTGACGTCGCGCTGATCATCTGGTCAGCGGCCCCCGGGTGGTTCACCGGGGGCCGCTGGTGTTGTGCGGTGGTTGGACGAGGCCAGGTGCGGCATGTGCGGTAGCTGGCGGGGGGTGCGGGCTGATCGGGCTGCATTCCCGTCATCAGGGCGCGGAATGCAGGCCGTGCGGGCTGGATGAGCTGCACTTGCGTCACCAGCGCACGAAATGCAGGCCGTGCGGGCTGAATGAGCTGCATTTCGGTCACCAGCGCACACTCTGCAGGTCGCGAGGCTCGTCCAACCACCACTTGGCTTGCGTAACTCGACTTGGCTTGCCCTGACAGCACAAGCCAAGTCAAGTTGCGCAAGCCAAGTGAGGAGGCGCTGGCCGGCGCAGCCTTACGCGGAATGCCCCGCGGCTCCCCCCACCGGCTCAGCCCAGCAGCAGCTCGCGCAGTTCGCGCACGCTGTTCACCACGCCGTGGCTCGGGTTCTCCGCAGCCAGGGCGTCCTCGCCGCTCGCACCCCACGCGACACCGATCTGGTCGATGCCCGCCGCAGCGCCGGCACGGATGTCCCAGATGGCATCGCCGACGTAGACGCAGGTCTCGTCGGTGGCGTCGAGCTTGCGCTGCGCATGCTGGATCGGGTCGGGGTGCGGCTTGTGCAGCACCGTCTCTTCGGCGGTGGTGGTCAACTCGACCAGCCCCGCCAACCCGGCGGCGTTGACGCTGCGAACGGCGCTGGTGCGGTCCTTCGAGGTCACGATGCCGACCTTCACGCCCGCACCGGACAGGTCGCGCAACAGGTCAGCCACCCCGTCATAGCTGGTCTGCAGCGTCTCGAGGTTGGCGGCGTTGAACTCGTTGTACGCATTGAGCAGGCCCTCGGCGTCCGGGGAGTCGCCGAAGATGTCGAGCAGCGATCGCCCCATCCAGGACTTCGCCTGCTCGGGGTCGACATGGTCGTCGAGCACTTCGCGGTGCGCATGCTGGAACGCCGCGACGATCAGCTCGAGCGTGTTCACGAGCGTGCCGTCCAGGTCGAAGATGACGGCGGTCCAGCGGGGGGCCGTGAGGGGCACGGTCGTCGGCGCCAGCGCGGGGTCGACCTGCTGGTCGATGGTGACACCCTTCGGGTGGGGACTGCTCGACTGGTTCACGTCCTCAGGCTATAAGCGTTCGCGGGGGCCCCGGACCAGCGTCCACGCCCGGGTGGACGAGGCGTAGGTAGACTCACGACAGGGCACGTTCGACGCGCGCGCCACGAAGGGAAGGTTGCCGATGAGCGAGCCAGGGGCCCCGGCCGGGTCGACGCCGAGCGCACCGGGCCTGCCGTACCCGCCGCCGCTGCAGCAACCCACCCAGCAGTACGCCCAGCAACCCGCACCGCACCACCCCCAGCTGCCCATCGGTCCCGACGGCAAGAAGGTCATCGCGACCCTGCCGCCCATCGACGAACTCGAACCCCCGCTGCCACTCAGCGAGTCAACCGGTCAGCCGCGCCGCGAGCCCGTGATGCTCATCGGCGCCGGCCTGCTCTATGCCAGCTCGGTCGCCGGTGCGCTGGGATTTGCGAAGTTCTGGTGGGACGCCATCAACATCGAACACTTCACGACCTCGGCGCGGCTGATGGGCTGGCTCGACCCCCGACCGGGGTCTTGGCAGTCGATCGTGTGGGTGTCCGTGGTCGCACTCATCGTCTGTGTTGTCGTCGCGGCCCCTGCGCTGGCAGCCTTCCAGGCCTGGAACGGTCACCGCTGGAGCCGCATCGCCGGCATCGTCGCCGCAGTGCTCTCTGCGCTCACCATTCTGCTCAACAACTGGGCCCTGCCCGCGATCCCACTGGCCGTGCTGGGCGCCGCCGTGCTCTGGCTCAAGCCCGTCGGTCGTTACTTCGACCAGTGGGCCCGGTTCCGCGCCGATGAACCCCGCGAGCGCAAGATCTTCACACGGGTGAACTACGGACGACTGCCGCGCTACTCCCAGGACTGACGTGACGGCCCCGCACGCGCCGCTGCCCCCTGCCCTGCCCCGCATGTTCTAGGGTGTCGGCCATGGCATCCTGGCGCAGCATCCTCACCAACGCCCTCAAGCAGGCGATCGGTGATGCCCTCGACCAGAAACTGCGAGACCGGCCGACGCGCCGGGCCTCGACCCGCCAGGGTGGACGCGCACCGCGTCCCAGCAGCCGCAGGCAACCGCCCGAACTGCACGACGACTACCCCGGCGACTTCAGCGGCCGGTTCGAGATGACCTATGCCCCGAACCCGGGAGCGCTGCCCGACCCCGGCGAGGTCGTGTGGACCTGGGTCCCTTTCGAAGAGGATCACGGCAGGGGCAAGGATCGTCCCGTGCTGCTGATCGGCCGCGACGGCGACTGGCTGCTGGGCCTGCCCTTGACGTCGAAGGACCATGACCGCGACGCCGCCCAGGAGGCCGGCGCCGGGCGTTACTGGGTCGACATCGGCACCGGCGCCTGGGACAAGCAAGGCCGCCCGAGCGAGGCCCGCGTCGACCGGATCGTGCGCGTCAACCCCGCCCGGGTGCGCCGCATCGGCGACAAGGTCAGCCCGGAAATCTTCAGCAATGTTGAACGGGCTGTGAAGGCGCATCGCCGGTCATGACGCCCGCCAGTCCCTAGGCTGGCCGCCATGACCGATCTGTACATCGTGCGCCATGGCGAAACGGCCTGGAGCAAGTCTGGCCAGCACACCTCGATCACCGACCTGGACCTGACCGACGACGGCGTCGCCGAGGCCAGCGCGGTGCGCGAGAAGCTCGACCGCGGCGACTTCGGGCTGGTGCTGAGCAGCCCCCGGCTGCGCGCCCGGCGCACGGCAGAGCTGGCAGGTTTCGGCGACGCCGAGGTGGACGAGAACCTGGCCGAATGGTTCTACGGCGACTACGAGGGCATGACGTCGAAGCAGATCCGCGAGCAGGTGCCCGGCTGGCGCATCTGGACCCACGAACTGCCCCACGGCGAGACCCGCACCCAGATCATCGACCGCATGACCAAGGTCGTGGCCAGGGTGCGTGAATCAGGTGTTGACAAGGCCATTTGCTTCAGCCATGGACACGCCTCGCGCGTGCTGGCGCTGTGCTGGCTGGGCATCGACGTGGCCCGGGGCCAGTCATTCCCGCTCACGACCGGGGCAGTGTGCGTGCTGGGCTATGAGAAGGAGTCACCGGCAATCGTCCGCTGGAACGCATGAACCGGGGGTGACCCGGTTCGAGCACAGACGATCACCTGCGCTATGGTGGGTGCTCGCATGCGGGCGTAGCTCAATGGTAGAGCGCCAGCTTCCCAAGCTGGACACGCGGGTTCGATTCCCGTCGCCCGCTCCATTCATGCCCGGACGAGCACCAGTTCACGGCCGTCGTCGGCCCGCAGCGTCAGCCGATTGCCGTCCACCACGAAGGTCGGACGATCATGCAGCAGCCGCATGAACCAGTCCGCCACCTGCTGCACCTCGGCAGGGCACCCGATCAGCGTCGAGGTGACATCACCCACGACCAGCCGGCCCGTCGTGCCCGAGAAGTCCTGCACAGACAGCTTGCCGAAGTAGGCGTTGCAGCCGTCCGAGCCGCTGATGCGGTCGCCGTCGACCACCAGCGTCACACCCCGCGGGGGCAGGCCCTGTGAACTGCCCTCGGCCGTCCACTGGGATTCGAGCTGCTGGGTCGTGCTGCAGCCCGCCAGCCCGAACGCCACCACCAGCACCACGATCAGTGCCGGCACCGTTGACAACCGCGTCGGGGTCATGCTTCGAGTGTAGGTTCCCGGTCCCATCCCCCACTCGTCCCTGATCTGACCGCCGAACCCTTCGCAAAGCCGCGCTGGTTACCTAGTCTGGACACATGTCAGACCTGATCCGTCCCCAGATCGACCGCGGCAGCATGCGCGCCTCCGATGCCGACCGGCAACTGGTCGAAGAGGTGCTCAACACTGCCTATGTCGACGGCAGGCTGTCGAAGGACGAACTGGATGAGCGTCTGGGCCAGGTGAATGCCGCCCGCACGTTCAACGACCTGGCACCGCTGACGCGCGACCTGGTGCTGGGCGCGGTGACCACGCAGTACGAATCGTCGCAGGGCAACCGCCCCGACGGGCAGCACGCCGTGCTGGACACCACGAACCCGGCGAGTGACACCGACCAGATCAGCGTGATCCTGGGCGATTCCAAGCGCACCGACCTGTGGCGCATGCACGCCAATACGAGCGTCAACGCCTTCCTGGGTGATGTCACCCTCGACCTGCGCAAGGCCGTGCTCGAAAGCCCGTCGCTGCACCTGACGGTCAATTCCTTCCTGGCCGACGTCAAGGTGATCGTGCCCGAGGGCGTGCGTGTGGTGAACAAGATCAACCCTGTGCTGGGTGAGTCGACCATGAAGGGTTTCGGTACCGAGAGCCCCAATCCGGTCGCCACCCTGACCCTGACCGGCACGATCGTGCTGTCGGACGTTTCGGTGCGTGGCCCGGAATACCAAACCTTCGGCGACAAGCTGCTCGGCCGCAAGAAGAAGGGCTGAACACCAGACCGCTAGGGTGAGCCACACCATGACTGCCCCCACACAGCCCGACGCCCTGTTCGCACCGCCCACCGAACGCTGGACGCCAGTCTCACCGAAGTTTGTGACCGTCGAGACGATCTCGCTGTTCCTCGGTTGGCCCCTCTTCATCATCGCGTCACTGGTGCCGACGATCATCTGGGCGCCGTGGTGGGTACCGGCACTGATCGGGCTGTTCTGGGTCGTCTTCCTCTCGTGGCGGTTGTGGGCGGTGCGGCGCACCGCGCGCACCTGGGCCTATGCCGAACGCGACACCGACCTGTATGTCACCCACGGACTGCTGTTCAAGCAACTGGTCGTGGTGCCCTATGGCCGCATGCAGGTGGTCGAGGTCAGCGCCGGGCCACTGCTGCGCCGCTACGGCTTGGCCAATGTCGAGCTCAAGACTGCTGGTCGCGACGTCATCATTCCCGGGGTGACCGCGGACGAGGCAGCACGCCTGCGTGAGTCACTCGCGAAGCTCGGCGAGACCCAGGCCGCGGGACTGTGACCGACCCCGGGCAGCGCACCCACCCCCTGTCACCGCTGGTCTCGTCGTGGATCGGGCTGGTCGGCATCGCCTTCTTCGTTGGACGCGACATCATCGAGCAGGGCGGACAACTGCCCGACGTGCGCGGCTGGGGCATCATCGCGATCATCGGTGTGCCCGTGCTGCTGGTGGTCATCGGGTTGGCGTTCGTCGACTGGTACTTCACCCGCTACCGCCTCGACGAAGCCGGGCTGACCCTCGAGAAGCGGTTCATCGTCCACCAGAACACCCAGGTGCTCTACCGCCGCATCCAGTCCGTCGAGATCCACCAGCCGTTGGCTGCCCGCTTCCTGGGGTTGTGCCGGCTGCACATCGACGTGGGCGGTGAGGGTGGGCAGAAGCTCAGTTACCTGACCCGGCATGACGCCGAGAACCTGCGCCATGTGCTGCTGGCCCGCGCCGTCGAGGCCAAGCGGACCGCGGCCGGCGAGCAGCTGCCCCCGCCCCAGCAGCCACCCGCAGCCACGCCGACCACCGCGGGGTTCCTGCGCCACGAGATCATGCACGGCGGCGACGACCTGGCCGACCACGAGGCACCCCGCCGGCTGGTGGTGCAGGTGCCGCCGAGGCGGCTCGTCGGCGCCGCCTTCACCTCGGGTGAGTTCTTCGGCACCCTGGTGGGCCTGGCGATCTTTCTGGGGCTGCGCCAGCTGACCGGCGATTCATTCGAGCTGAACATCGGCTTCGCGCTGGTGGTGCTCGTGCCCATCGGCACCTATGTGCTCAACCGCGTGGTCAAGGAATGGCGGTTCCGCGTCGAGACCGATGGGCACGGACTGCGCGTCAGCCACGGACTGACCGACCTGTCGACCAGCAACGTGCCTTTCGACCGGGTGCACGGGTTCAGGTTCGAGCAGTCGATGCTGTGGCGCCCGTTCGGCTGGTGGCGCGTGCGCATGACCGTGCTCGGCAAGGCGGGCCTCGACGAGGACGACTCCTCGGACGTCGCGCTCGCCATCGGTTCCTGGGACGAGGCGATGCTGGTGGTCAACGAGATCTGGCCCGGCGTCGACATCGCCGCGGTGCCGCTGCACCCCGTGCCCGAACGCGCGAAGTGGTTTCTGTGGTGGGCCCGCAAGGGCCACGGCTGGGCGTTGACCGATGACCTCGCCATCAGCCGCACCGGCCGTCTGGCCCGCCGCGTCAACGTGGCCGACCATTCCCGCGCCCAGGCGGTGACAGCCCACCAGGGGCCCCTCGACCGCAGGTTGCGGCTCGCAACGATCGACATCGACATGGTCAGCGGCCCGGTGTCGTTGCTGGTCAAACATCTGGACGAGGCCGACGCGCGGCGCCTGGTCGAGGTGCAGCCCGGGCTCGCCAGGGCGGTGCGTGAACGCCGCGCCCTCACTGGCCGCACGCTCAGCACCCGTCCGGCACATGAGCCGCAGCAGTCGTCCATGACACCCGACCAGTTCACCCACGGTGCTGTCACACCGGGCTCGCATCTGCCCTAGGCTTCACCCCATGAACCATGTGTTGGGCATTGACGTCGGCGGTTCTGGCATCAAGGGTGCACCGGTCGACCTCGAGGTGGGCGATTTCGCAGCGGAACGGTTGCGCATCGACACCCCCTCCAAATCCACCCCCAAGAACGTCGCCAAGGTCGTGGCAGAGATCATCGACCACTTCAGCGACACCATCGGTGATGGGCCCATCGGGCTCACGATCCCGGCACCGGTCGTGCATGGCAAGGTGCCCTTCATCGCGAACCTCGACCAGGAATGGCACGGGCTGCAGGCCGACGAATTCCTGCAGGACAAGCTCGGACGCCCGATCACCCTGGTCAACGACGCGGACGCCGCGGGCGTGGCCGAGGTGCAGTTCGGTGCCGCGAAGGGCGTCAACGGGTTGGTGATCCTGACCACCCTCGGCACCGGGATCGGCTCGGCGCTGATCGTGAACGGTCAACTGGTGCCCAACACCGAGCTGGGCCATGTCGAGCTCGACGGCCATGACGCCGAATCGAAGGCGGCCAGCTCGATCAAGGACAAGGAGGGCCTCAGCTATTCGGAGTGGGCGGTGCGGCTGCAGCGCTACTACGAGTTCATCGAGATGCTGTTCTGGCCCGACCTGTTCGTGGTCGGCGGCGGCGTCAGCAAGGACTACGAGAAGTTCATGCCCAAGCTGAAGCTGCACACCCCGATGGTGCCGGCGCAGCTGCGCAACAAGGCGGGCATCATCGGCGCCGCCTGGATGGCGCACGACCGCCTGGAACGACCCGACGTGGCGCCCACCATCCTGCAGAACTATGCCGGGGTCGCCGACGACGTGAAGAGGATCAAGAAGAAGTAGCAGCGCGGGAGCGATCCGCGCACCTGCCCTGATCCGCGCACTTGCGGTGGGCAGGTGCGGGTGGTCACATGCGTTCGGGGGCATCGATGCCGAGCAGGTACAAGCCCTGGCCCAGCACCTTCTTGGCCGCGCGGCACAACCCGAGCCGTGACTCGCGCACCTCGCCCTCGCTGCGCAGCACGGGGCAGTGCTCGTAGAACGTCGAATAGGCCCCGGCCAGCTCATAGAGGTAGTTGCACAGCTTGTGCGGGGCCAGCGAGTCGCCGACCTCGGCCACGACCTCACCGAAGCGCGACAACAGCAGGGCCAGCTGCTGCTCGGCGGGCTCGTCAAGCACTGTGATGGCCTGACCCGGGGCGGGCGTGCCTGCCTCGTCGGCCTCGGCCTCGGCCTTGCGCAGGATCTGGTTGATGCGCGCGTGGGCGTACTGCAGGTAGGGGCCGGTGTCGCCGGTGGTCTGCACCATCCGTTCGGCGTCGAAGGTGTAGTCCTTCTGCAGGCCACTCGACAGGTCGGCGTACTTGATGGCCGCCAGGGCAATGTTCGGCGCGGCGTGGGTGTTGGCCTCGTCCAGCAGTTCGTTCAACGGCACCGCGGTGCCCTCACGGGTCGAGAACTTCTTGCCGTCGGCGCCGAGCACCTGGCCGAAACCGACGAACTGCGCCGCCACCTCGTCGGGCAGGTAACCCGCGCGGCGGGCAATCGCGAAGACCTGCTCGAAGTGGAACTGCTGCGGCGAACCCACGACATAGATGATGCGGTCGGATTCCAGGTCGCCGACGCGGTGCCGGATCGCGGCGAGGTCGGTGGCGGTGTAGCCGTAGCCACCGCGCTGGTTGCGGATGATCGCCGGGGTCTGCGAGCCCTCGACGAACACCACCAGGGCGCCGTCGTCGACCTGCGCGATGCCGCGCGACTCGAGGTCGTCGCAGATGATCGGCAGGTCGTCGTTGTAGGTGGACTCCCCCGCCACGTCGGCGTCGGTGAGCAGCACGTTGAGGCGGGCATAGGTGGCGTTGAAGCCTGCCAGCGACACGTTGATCAGCTTGCGCCAGATGGCGGTCGTCTCGGGGTCGCCGGCCTGCAGCTTCACGACCCGGTCGCGGGAGGCCGTCGCGAAGTCCTCATCGGCCTTCAGGTGGGCGTTCGCGCGCTGGTAGAGCTGTTCGGCCCCCTCGAGGTCGAGCGTGTCGGGGTCGAGGTCCTCGTCCAGGATCTGTTCGACCAGCATGCCGAACTGACGCCCCCAGTCGCCGATGTGGTTCTGCGGGATCACGGTGTGGCCGAGCGCGCTGAGCACCCGGTTGAAGCAGTCCCCGATGATCGTCGAGCGCAGGTGGCCCACGTGCATCTGCTTGGCGACGTTGGGTGCCGAATAGTCGATGACGACCCGCTGCGGGTCAGCGCTGGGGACGATGCCGGCGTGCTCGTCGGGGATCAGCGCGGCCGCAGTGGTCGCCAGCACCTCGGCCTTGATGCGGAAGTTGATGAACCCGGGCCCGGCGATCTCGAGGGGCTCGCACAGGTCATCGAGGGCGAGCTGCGCCACCAGATCGGCGGCAACCTCGCGCGGCGGTCGTCCCGCTGACTTGGCCAGACGCATCGCCACGTTCGACTGGAAATGCCCGAACTGCGGCTTGGTGGCCGGGCGCATCTCGGGGTCGATGCCGGTGACGGCCTGCACACGCGCGGTGAGCTGGGCCGGCAGCGAGGTGGCGGGCGACGATGGTGACGGCGACGCAGAAGACGACATGGGGGCCATTCTTCCACGGGGCACGGGGTGGTCCGCCACGCGTGGGCGCCCGCCGGCGGCATAGGGTGGTGGGCGCAACCAAGCACTCTGAAAGGTGACACATGACTGTGCCCCAGGTGACGCTGAACGACGGCGTGCAGATTCCCCAGCTCGGCTACGGCGTGTGGCGGGTGCCGAATGACGAGGTGGTCGCGCCCGTGCTGACGGCCCTCGAGACCGGCTACCGCCACATCGACACCGCCGCCGTCTATCGCAACGAAGAGGGCGTGGGCGAGGCGCTGAAGCAGTCGGGGATCACCCGCGACGAGGTGTTCGTCACCTCGAAGCTGTGGAACGACAAGCACAAGGCCGCTGATGCCCGCGAGGCCATTGAGACCACGCTGACCAAGCTGGGCCTCGACCACCTCGACCTGTACCTGATCCACTGGCCGGCCACCGCCAAGTACGGCGATGACTACATCGAGGCCTGGGATGCCCTGCAGCAGTTCAGGGCCGAGGGCCTGACCCGTTCGATCGGCGTCAGCAACTTCAACCCCGAGCACCTCGACAAGCTGAACGGTGCCGTGCCGAGCCTGAACCAGGTCGAGCGGCACCCGTCGTTCAACCGGGCCGAGCTCTTTGGCGAGCTGAAGGCGCGTGGCATCGCGCTCGAGGCCTGGAGCCCGTTGGGCAACCAGCGTGACCCCAGCGACCTCGACCTGCCGGCGGTGAAGCAGGTTGCGGAGCAGACCGGGCTGTCGCCGGCGCAGGTGATCATCCGTTGGCACCTGCAGACGGGTGACATCGTGATCCCGAAGTCGGTCACGCCGAGTCGGATTGCGGAGAACTTCGACGTGTTCGGGGTGGAGCTGTCGGCCGAGCAGGTCGAGCTGCTGAGCGGTCTGGATGCGGGCAACCGTCAGGGCGGGGACCCGCTGACGCAGGCCTGATTTTGTTGGTCGGACAAGTGAGCGCCGCCGCTGGTGTGAACCGGCGGCGGCGTTTTGCGTTGTTGTGGGGGCCCGCGGCCGGGGGTCAACCCTGCACAAGTGACAAGGGTGCCGCTTGTGCAGGTGATTGCGCTGGTTCCGGGCGCAGACATGGCGCTGGTGCCAGTTCTGCAAGATTCTGGACGAGCCAGGGCTGGTGAAGCGCCGCGGACATGCTCGTCCGGCGACGGCTGCGGCGTGCTGAACCTGCACAACTGACACGGGTGCCGCTTGCGCATGCGCTGGCGCTGATTCCGGACGCACTCGTGGCACGGGTGCCACTTCTGCAAGATTCTGGACGAGACCGAGCTGGTGAAGGGCCGCGCACATGCCTCGTCCGACGACGGCTGCGGCGTGGAACCTGCACAACTGACACGGGTGCCGCTTGTGCAGGTGATTGCGCTGAGTCAGGGCGCGAACGTGACGCTGGTGCCACTTCTGCAAGTTCGTGGACGAGCCTGTGCTGATGAACGGCCGAGCGGATGCTCGTCCGACGGCGACCAACCCGAAGAACTCGCGCCCGAGCAAGTTCTTCGCCCTGATCGCGCGGACGCGGCCGAAGAAGTTGTATCTGGGCATGTATTCCGCCGACAGCCACACACCGCCGAACGCCGCCGCCCGTCTGACACCGGCGGCGGCGTTCGCTCGTCCATCAGGTTGGCAAGCGGCTGCTACAGCAGCTGGCGCCAGTCGACGCTGTTCAGCCGCTGGCCCGACACCCAGTAGGCGCGGTGGTCGTTGCCGAGCACGAGCTTGCTGCCCGAGGCACCATTGAGCACCTTGAGCTGGTGGTCTCCGGTCGGCTGCAGGCTGATGATCTTGCCGCCCACGATGCCATAGAGCCGGTTGACGTCCTTGTCGTAAGCCAGTGAGGTAGCCGTCCAGGTGCCACCGGGGAACTTCGACCAGTCGAATGGGGCGATCTCGTACATCACCGACTCGGCACCGGTCCTGGTGTCGAGTGAGTGCAGCGTCCCCTTGGTGCCGGCCCACAGCTGGTTGCCGGGTGTCACCGCCAGGGAAGTGACTTGGCCCTGACCCTCGACCTCGACGTTCCACAGCAGGGTGCGTGTGGCCATGTCGAAGGCAAACACCCGGGCATTGGTGTGGACGGGCGTGATGCCATTGCCACCGTAGACCGAGGTGCCCCCGTAGAGCACACCCTTGCTGTAGGCGAGCGCTGTAATGGAATGGTCGGCGATGAGGTTGAGGTACTTGTCGGTGGCGCCCGTCTTCGGGTTGTGGATCGCCAGCGCGCCCTGCAGGCTGCCGTAGCCGGGCACCGTGCCGACGGCGACGAGGCCACCGGCGTCGGCCAGCGCGAACGGGCGGTCCTGGTTCTCTGCGGTCAGGTTGAACACCTCGGAGGGGTTGCCCGACCCGAGGGGCTTGGTCGGGTCAATGGCCAGCACCTTGGCGCCGGGGTAACGACCGGCGTAGAGGGTGTTGCCGACGGTCGCGAAGCCCTCGGTCTGGCCGAGTGCGGCCTGGAACTGCCAGGTACCGGCGCCGGTGTCATAGCTGGCGAGCCCGCCGGACAGGTAACCACCGAAGTGCAGGCGTCCGTCCGGGCCGAGCACCGACGAGCGTGGGTCGGTGGATGTGCCCGGCAGGTTCAGGTTGACCTGGGTCGACTCGCCCGTGGCGGTGTTGTAACGATCGAGCACGTTGAGGTACATGCCGATGACGTACTCGGTGCCGCCGTCATTGATGACGCCGATGCCCTTGGAGCCGACGGCCGGCGCCATCCGGGTCACCTGGCCAGCGGGCGTGGACTTGTACAAGCTGGAGTCGCTGATGAACCAGGTGTTGCCAGCGCCATCGCGTCCCACGCGCTGGTCAACATAGTTGGGTTCGAAAGGACCCTGCTTCCAAGTCTTGGCGACCGTGTCGTAGACGTAGCCGATGTTGACCTTGGTGCATTCGAAACGCACCCACAGGTCGGTGCCCGAGGTGGCGAGCTCATAGGTGAACTGACAATTGTCACGGCCTGCAGGCAGCGGGATCTGGGTCTTGGCGCCCGTGGTGATGTCGACGGCGAAGAATGCGGCCGTCGTACCGGTGCCGACATAGACGGTATTGCCGACCACAGCGGTCGAGCGCAGGTAGGTGTACTGGTCACCGAAGGTGCCGTAGTCACGCCACTGCCCGGTGGCGCGGTTGTAGGCACCCAGCCGGGCGGGGGCGACTGAGCTGCCGGGTGTGTAGCCCTGGAAGGTGCCGGTGTAGGCGATGCCGTTGGCATCGGTGTCGACCTGCCACAGGAAGCTCGTGTAGGGGTGCGGTCGTCCGGCGTTGACAACCTGGTCGGCGCCCGGGGCGAGGTAGTACAGGTTGCCGTTGACGTAACTGGCCGCCCACACCGTGCCGTCGTCGGCGAGTTCGACACCCCAGGCACCGCTGGCACCGGGCATCGGGTAGGTCTTGATCACCTCGGCGGTGAGGGGGTTGATCTGCGCGAGGTATGCGGGGTTGCCGCTGACGACAGCCCAGGTGCGTGGGCTGCCGTCGGGCATGTGACCAGTCGCGGCCCCGGCGACAGTGGTGGCCGTCAGCGGAATGACCCCGTGGTCGGCGACGGGCAGGGTCACGGGGGTGATGGTGCGCGGTGGTGCGGCATGGGCGGTGGCGGGTGCGAGCGGTGCGACCAGGGCCAGTCCGATGGCGGCGGCCAGGGCCAGTCGGCTGAGCGGGGATCGCAGGGATGACAGCTTCATCGGAGTCTCCCGGTTGGAGGGTTGGGTTTCCCTCACCGTAGAGCAAACGTTATCTGCGATCGACGGCTTGGGAAGAATCGCTCAGTGGGGGCTGTGGGCGCGGGTGGTGTCGGCTGCAGGCGCGCTGAACCTGCACAAGTGACATGGGTGCCGCTTGTGCAGGTGATTGCGCTGGTTCCGGGCGCGAACGTGGCGCTGGTGCCAGTTCTGCAAGATTCTGGACGAGCCAGGGCTGGTGAAGCGCCGCGGACATGCTCGTGCGGCGACGGCTGCGGCGTGCTGAACCTGCACAACTGACACGGGTGCCGCTTGCGCATGCGCTGGCGCTGATTCCGGGCGCACTCGCCGCACCGGCGCCAGTTCCGCAATATTCTGGACGAGCCCGAGCTGGTGAAACGCCGCGCACATGCTCGTCCGGGGGCCGCCACACCGTACTGAACCTGCACAACTGACACACGTGCCGCTTGCGCATGCGCTGGCGCTGATTCCGGGCGCAGACGTGGCGCTGGTGCCACTTCTGCAACTTCGTGGACGAGCGTGGGCTGGTGAACGGCCACCCACATGCCTCGTCCGACGGCTGGCGCCAGCCGCCCCCACCTCAGATCATCATCGTCGCCGGGTGCAGGTTGTAATCGGCCATGTAGTCGAAGACCCGGCGCAGTTCGACCCGTTCAGGGTCCCGGTAATACGCCCGCTGACCCTCGGTGAACTCCTGCCACTGGCCCTGGAAGTCGATGGCCCACGTGAACTTCTGCATGGGCCGGTCGAGCACGGCGAACAGGCACCTGAACCCGTGGCGGTGGCGTACCGGCACGATGGCGTTCCAGACCTGCAGGAACTCGTCGATGTCCCCGACCAGGCTGTACCGGCGCATGACGGCGATGCGACCGTCCTCGCCGTCGAGTTCAGTGGGCGCCGCGTGGGTCATGGCCAGCACTTCAACGGGGCGGATATTGCAATTCTTGAAGACATGCGGCGCGAGCGCGTCCTCGATCTTCTGGTAGCGGGGGTCTGCGCGCAGTTCACGCTCGGCCTCGTCGGCATTCGGGTGGGAGTAGAGCCAGCTCACCTTGGGCTCGGCATCGGTCTCGACAAAGACGCGATGGGTCGTGAAGCCGTGGCTGGCGCGCAGCCCCACGGATTGGATGAACTGGTCGTGCCACTGCGGCATGTGCCGCGGTCGCACGGTGTAGCGATGCAGCGTGGTGTCACCCACGGGTGTGATCGGAGTGGGCATACCTCTACGCTAGCCCGCGTCGCACGGCACCTGAACAGAAGGGCCGAGAACGGTGTCGGTTGCCGCCATCGGCGCAGGCGTGGACGAGGCATTGGCGCGTCAACAGCACGATCGCCACCGACCACTACTGTGGGGCCCATGAAGATTGCCGTCGTCGGCCTCGGGTACGTGGGCCTCGCCAATGCCGTCCTGCTCGCACAGCACCACCCCGTCGTCGCCCTCGACGTCAACACCGAGCGGGTCGACCAGGTCAACAACCGCCACTCCCCCATCGTCGATGCCGAGCTGCAGGACTACCTGACCCACCGCGAGCTCGACCTCACGGCGACCACCGATGCCGCCACCGCCTATGCCGAGGCCGACTACGTCATCATCGCCACCCCGACGAACTATGACGAGACGACGAACTTCTTCGACACCTCGAGCGTCGACTCGGTGATCGCAGGGGTGGCCGAGACCAACCCCGGGGCCTGCGTCGTGGTCAAGTCGACGATCCCCGTGGGCTTCACCGAACAGAAGCGGGCCGAGCACCCCGACCTCGAGATCCTGTTCAGCCCCGAGTTCCTGCGCGAGGGCCGCGCCCTGTACGACAACCTGCACCCCTCACGCATCGTCGTGGGCGGCACCGGGCCCAGGGCCGAGCGGTTCGCCGAGTTGCTGCGCGAGGGCTCCTTGGACGAGAACACCCCCGTGCTGTTCACGGGCGCGACCGAAGCCGAGGCGATCAAGCTGTTTGCCAACACCTACCTTGCGCTGCGGGTGGCCTATTTCAACGAGCTCGACACCTATGCCGCGCGCTTCGGGCTCGACACCGGGCAGATCATCGAGGGCGTCGGTCTCGACCCCCGCATCGGCATGCACTACAACAACCCGTCGTTCGGTTACGGCGGCTACTGCCTGCCCAAGGACACCAAGCAGCTGCTGGCCAACTACGACCAGGTGCCGCAGACGCTGATCCAGGCGGTGGTCGACTCGAACTCGATCCGCAAGGACTTCATCGCCAGCGATGTGCTCTCGCGCAACCCCGAGGTGGTCGGCATCTACCGACTCACGATGAAGACGGGGTCCGACAACTTCCGCCAGAGCTCGGTGCAGGGCGTGATGAAGCGCATCAAGGCCAAGGGCGTGCCGGTGATCGTCTACGAGCCGGCGCTGGCCGATGACGAGTTCTTCCACTCCGAGGTCGTGCGCGATCTGGACGAGTTCAAGCGCCGGGCCAATGTGATCATCGCGAACCGGCCGGCGCAGGAGCTGCTCGATGTGAAGGACAAGGTCTACACGCGGGACCTGTTCAGCAGGGACTGACACTGGTTTGTCCTTACTCATGGACATTTGTCCTCACATATGGTTAGCTTGTTGCAAGGTGCCAACTGGCGCAACGATGCCCACACCTGAGGGGGAGCAGTGTCAACCGAGGTCTCCAAGAGCGAAGTCCGCAAGAACAACGTCATCACCATGGGTCGCATCGGTGTCGACCTGTACCCGCTGCAGACAGGAGTCGGGCTCGAAGAAGTCGAGAGCTTCGGCAAGTTCCTGGGCGGCAGCTCCACGAACGTCGCGGTCGCCGCGGCGCGGCTGGGCAATCCCGACGTCGCGACCGTCACCGCCGTGGGCGACGACCCGTTCGGCCGTTGGCTGCGCACCGAGATGCGTCGGCTCGGCGTGCGCGACGATTACGTCGAGACGTCCAAGAGCTTGCTCACGCCCATCACCTTTTGCGAGATCTTCCCGCCCGACAACTTTCCGCTGTACTTCTACCGGCGCCCGAGCGCCCCTGACCTCGAGATCAGCCCCTACGACATCCCTCTGCGCGACATCGTTGACGCGGGGTTGTTCTGGTTCACGGGCACGGGGCTGTCGCAGGAGCCAAGCTACTGGACGCACATGGTGGCCCTCGAGCACCGCAACCGTGCCCGCCACACTGTCTTTGACCTCGACTGGCGCGAGATGTTCTGGCGTGAGCGCCACATCGCGCAGGACCGCTACGCCGAAGCGCTGAAGTACGCCACGGTCGCCGTCGGCAACCGCGAGGAGTGCGAGGTCGCCGTGGGCGAGACCGTGCCGGATCGTGCGGCTGATGCCCTGCTGGAGCGTGGCGTGGAGTTGGCCATCGTCAAGCAGGGTCCGAAGGGCACGCTCGCCAAGAGCAGGGACGAGCGCGTCGAGGTGCCACCCACCCGGGCCACGACCGTCAACGGGCTCGGCGCCGGCGACGCGTTCGGCGGGTCGATTGTCGACGGCCTGCTGCGCGGGCTCTCACTGAAGGACATGATCGAGCGGGCCAGCGCCGCCGGCGCCATCGTCGCCTCGCGACTGGAATGTTCGACGGCCATGCCGACGCCTGACGAGATCGACCGTGTGGTGGCTGCGGGCAACACGGACGTGCTGCTCGGCAAGTAGTCGGCGGGCGCCGACCCAGCTGCACCACCAGAAGAAGTCGCACCAGGTGCGACTTCTTCTGGTTTCTGCATTCGACCCAGGCCGGTAAATGTCTACACATATCGAGATGGCGCACGAAAGGACCCACCCCGAGCGGGTGGGTCCCTTCGTTGTTCGTTGGTGGGGGTGCCTACAGGGACATGTCCACGACTGCCCTGCCCACTATCTGCCCCGCCTTGAGTTGGCTGTAGCCCTCGCCGGCCTCTGCCAGCGAGAACCGCTGCGTCACCAGGTCCTGGTAGTTGATCTGGCCGTTGGCCGCCATCTGGACCACTGCCGGCAGGTCGACCCGGGTGCGGGCGCCGTACGAGCCGCGAATGCTCTGGCTGCGGCGCACCGTGCGGTTGATCTCGACCTCGGCCGTCTGCACACCCGCACCAAGCCCGATGGGCACCATGCGACCGCCATCTGACAGGACGTCGAGCGCGGTCTTCCAGGTGGCCGGAATGCCCAGCGCCTCGAATGCCACGTCGACGCCTCGGCCGCCGGTGAGTTCGAACACGCGCTCGCGGGGATCAGTGGTCATGGAGTTGACGGTGGCCGTCGCACCGAACTGGCTCATGCCTGCGAGCTTCTCGTCGTTGACGTCGATGGCAATGACCTGGCTGGCCCCCATGGCGCGGGCGACCTGGCAGATGTTGCTGCCCACCCCACCCACGGCCACCACTGCCACCGTTTCACCGAAATGCAGTTCGGCGCCATGGCGCACCGCGCCATAGGCCGTCATGGCCGCGCAGCCGAGGATGGCCGAGGTCACCTCGTCGACGCTCTGTGGCAGCGGGGCCACGGACGTGGCGGGGATGACCGCGTATTCGGCCAGGCCGCCCATGGAGTACATGTAAACGGGGTCCCCGTCCTCGGTGGCCAGCCTGGTGGTGCCGTCGTAGAGCACCCCCTTGAGCCGGTTCAGCTCGAAGAATGGCGCGCAGAGCTCGTCGTGGCCGCGCGAACAGGCTTCGCACTGCCCGCAGGGCATCAGGAATGCGCCGGCGACCTTCTGGCCCAGTTCGAGGCCGGTGTGTCCGGTGTCCGGGCCCAGTTCCACGATCGTGCCCGCGACCTCGTGGCCGAGGACGCAGGGCATCGGGAAGGCTATGGCCCCGCCGATGACGTGCAGGTCGGAATGGCACATCCCGCAGGCGGAGACCTTGATCAGCACCTCGCCGGCCTTGGGGCGTGGAGTGCGCAGGGTCTCGATCTGCAGACCATCGCCGGGGTTGCGCAGCACGGCGGCCCGCATGGTCTCGGGGATGGTCGTGTCTGGGATGGTCGTGTCTCGAGTGGTCGTCTCGTGGCTGTCGATGGCGGTCATGGTTGCTCCTTCGGTCCCGGCCCTCAGGCCTTCAGCTCTCGCGTGATCCGCTCCAGCATTCGCCGGTTGATCTCGTCAGCCTTTTCGTGCCAGCCGAACACGCAGACGGAGATGACTCCGTCGAACTTGATGTCCCTCAGGGTCTGGAACACGACGTCCCAGGGCACCTCACCCATGCCGAGCTCGTTGTGCTGGTGCACGCGAGCATCGACCCCCGGGGGGTTGATGATGTAGCGGTTGCCGTCGTTCGCACGGTGGTTGAACACGTCCGCCATGTGCACCTCACGCAGCTTCGGCGCGCTGTCACGCAGCATCCGCTCCACGTCGCCGGCACCATCGGACAGGTGGAACGTGTGGGGGCAGCAGTATTCGTAGCCGATCCAGTCGACGTTCACACCCCGGACGAGGCTGTAGGCCTCGTCGTGCAGTTCGACGAAGTCATAGGGGTGGGCCTCCATGTTGAGGCGGATCCCGTACTGCTCGAAAGTCGGTGCCAGCTCTTCGATCGAGCGGTACCACTGCGCCTCACACTCACGCGGGGTGTTCGGGTCGCCCGCGAACTCCGAGGTGATCTCGCGAACATCCAATTGGTCGGCCAGCTCGAGCAGGCGCCGCCAGTTGCGCACCTGTGCGGTGCGCTCTGCCTCGTCCACTGACGACCAGTTGAACACCGGATTGAGCGTGCGGATCTTGACACCCGTCTCGCGCTGCGCCCGGTTCAGTTCTGCCACGTAGGCGTCGTCCGCCTTCGGGTAGTGGTGCCAGAAGTGGAAGTCAGAGCGGGGTGAGAGTTCGACGAACTCGAAGCCCAGGTCAGCCGCCTTGCGCAAGCAGTCGGGGGCCGACATGGTCAGGTAGTACATGTTGGGATCCAGGGCGATGTCGACCATGACGTCTTCCTTTCGGTGGTTGTTGTGCTCCCAGAGATGCGTGCGAGTCAGAGGTAGTGGCGCTGGGGACGACGCGATTCCACGTGCTGCTCGTACGCCGTGCGGGTGCTGTCCAGGGTCGAGACCTGCGAGACCGGGACGTCCCACCAGCTCGACGACGGCGGGTTGGGGCCGTACAGGTCGGTCTCGATGTGGATCATGGTCGGCCGGTCGGACGCCTCGGCCTTCCGGTAGGCCTCGCGGAACTCCTGGATGCCGTTGACCTTGATCACGTCCAGGCCCCACGAGGCTGCGTTGGCGGCGATGTCGACACCCTTGATCAATTCGTCATCGGCCAGGTGGCTGCCCGTGCCACGCTGGCGGTACTTGGTGCCGAAGCGCTGCGAACCGCGCGATTCCGACAGTCCGCCGATCGAGGCGAAGCCGTAGTTCTGCAGCAGCACGTAGATGACCTTGATGTTCTCCTGCACCACGGTCGCCAGCTCCATGGGCAGCATCTGGTAGGTGCCGTCGCCCACGATGGCCACGACCTCGGATTCGGGCCGGGCGAGCTTGACCCCCATGGCGGCCGGCACCTCGTAGCCCATGCAGCTGAACGCGTATTCCACGTGGTATTGCACCGGGGTGCGGGCCTGCCACAGCGCCTGCAGGTCGCCGGGCATCGAGCCGGCGGCGTTGATGACGACGTCGTCCTCGCCCATGAGTTCGTTGAGGGCGCCGAAGACCTCGGTCTGCGCGGGCAGCGGGGTCTGGTCGCGGTGGTAGCACTCCTGGGTGACCCGCTCCCACGCCTGCTTCTCGGCTGCGATCTCGGCCGAGTACGCGGCGTCGACGCGGTGGTCCTTGAGCAGGTCGATCAGCTCGGTGAGTGCCTCCCGGGCGTCGGCGACGACCATGACGGCGCTCTGCTTGGCGGCGTCGAAGGCGCCGACGTTGATGTTGACGAAGCCGACGTCCTGGTTCTTGAACTGCGTCTTGGACGCAGTGGTGAAGTCCGAGAAGCGGGTGCCGATGCCGATGACCAGGTCTGCGGTGTCGGCGAGGTGGTTCGCGGCGTCGCCGCCGGTCGACCCCACGCCGCCGACGGCGCACTCGTGGTCGAAGTTGATGGCACCCTTGCCGGCCTGGGTGTCTGCCACCGGAATGCCGGTCTGGCGGGCGAACTCACGCAGTTGCTCGGAAGCCTCTGCGTAGATGACGCCGCCGCCGGCCACGATCAGCGGACGCTTGGCCGCACGGATGCGTTCGACCGCCCGCGCCAGCGCGGCCTTCTCGGCCGGTGGGCGGCGCACATGCCACACGCGCCTGGCGAAGAACTCGACCGGCCAGTCGTACTTCTCGGCCTGCACGTCCTGGGGCATGGCGATGGTGACCGCGCCGGTTTCAGCGGGATCGGTGAGCACGCGCATGGCCCCCAGCAGCGACGGGATCAGCTGCTCGGGGCGGTTGATACGGTCGAAGAAGCGCGACACCGGACGGAAGCAGTCGTTGACCGAGATGTCGAGCGTGGTCGGGTCTTCGAGCTGCTGCAGCACCGGGTCGGGGATGCGGGTGGCGAACTGGTCGGAGGGGAACAGCAGCACCGGCACGCGATTGGTGGTGGCCAAGGCGGCACCGGTGACCATGTTCAGCGAGCCGGGTCCGATGGACGCGGTGCACATCCAGGTCTGCATGCGGTTGGTGGCCTTGGCGAAGGCGGCTGCCGCATGCACCTGGCCCTGCTCGTTGCGGGGCATGATGTAGGGCATGTCGTTCTCGCCCTCGGCGGGGTTGATCTCGTTCTGCAGCAGCGCCTGGCCGATGCCGGCCACGTTGCCGTGACCGAAGATGCCGAATGCACCCGGGATGAGGCGCTGTTCGACGCCGTCACGCTCGGAATACTGGTTGCTCAGGAACCGGATGGTGGCCTGGGCGACGGTCAGGGTGACAGTCCCCTGGTAAGCCTCGTTGCTCATGGGAATCTCCTTGGATCAGTTCTTGAATGGCAGGCGGGGATCAACGTCCTGATCCTGCCAAGTGGTGCGCAGCCAGTGGTGCTGGGGGTCGTCGACCGACATCCACACGCCGTCCTCGGCGGGGCCGGCCATGACGTTCAGGTAGTACATGTCGTAGCCGGGTGCGGCGACACAGGGGCCGTGCCAGCCGTGTGGCACCAGGGCCACATCGCCGGTGTGCACCTCGGCGATCAGGTCGATCGGTCGTCCGGGGGTGCCGTAGGTGCGGTGGAACCCGAAGCCCGGCCCGGCGGGGCCGTCCGCGATCTCGAAGTAGTAGATCTCTTCGAGCTCGCGCTCGACGTCGCTGTGCTCCTCGTGCTTGTGGGCGGGGTAGGACGACCAGTTGCCGCCCGGGGTCAGCACCTCGCAGACCAGCAGGTGCGAGGTCTCGACACCGGTGTTCAGGGCGTAGTTGTTGACCTGCCGCGAACAGTCGCCGGCACCGCGCAGGTCAGTGCGCACCTGTGAGGCCGGGTAGTACGCCGCGGGCAGGTCACTGGTGGCCCGAGCGGTCGGCACGGCGAATCGTCCGCCTGCACGCGACGAGATGACGACCTGCTGGTGGCGGGGGACGTAGACGAAGTCGGTGACGCCCTTGAACACGCCGGGGCGGCCCTGCAACTGGTGGCTGGCCTCGCCGAGGCGCACGTCGCATGCGCCTGCCAGGGGCAGCACAAGCGCCTCGAACTCGCCGGTGTCGAAAGTCTGTTCCTGGCCCGGCTCGAGGGTGAGCACCTTGAGGCCGGACCATTCCCAGCCTGCGTCCTCGGGGGTGATCAGCACCTGCCACGCGTCCTTGGCCGCAGTGCCTGCGGGACGGAAGATGTCTGCGTTGGGGTTCACAGCGTTGGTGGTCACAGCAGGTTCACCGCCTCGTCAACAGCAGCCGCCACGTCACCGCTGGGCGGGAAGAGCAGCGAGCGGCCGATGACCAGTCCGCGCACGGTGGGGAGGGCGAGCGCGGTGCGCCATTCCTCGAGCGCCTGGTCGGGGTCCTCCGGCACCACACCACCGAGGATGAGGGCCGGCAGGGTGCTGGCCTCCATCACCCGCTCCATGTCCTCGACCGCGGGCAGCTTCAGCCAAGTGTACGCCGAGGTGCGACCCAGGCCCGCAGCGATCGCGATCGACCTGATGACAGCCTCTGGCGTCAGTGTGTTGACGATGCGGCCCGACACCCATTCCGAGACGAAGGGCTCGACCATCGCCATCAGCTGGCGCTCGGCGAGCTCGTCCACGGCCTTCGCACACGACTCGATGGTGGCGACGGTCGCCGGGTCGGAGTAGTTGATGCGCATGAGCATCTTGCCGCCGTCGAGGCCCGAATCGGCCACGCCCTGGGCGTCGTACCCGGTGAACCGGTCGTCCATCTCGAATGAGGCACCGGCGAGGCCGCCGCGATTCATCGAGCCGTAGACGAGCTTGCCGTCCAGGGCCCCGAGGATCGCGAGGTCCTCGATCATGTCGGCTGTACCCAGGAAGCCGTGGACCCCGGGGCGCCCGAGCGCCTCGACGCAACGCCCCAGCAGTTCCTCGCGGGACGCCATGGCCATGTCGTCCTGGCCGGCCCCCAGTGCTCCGCGAGCCGGGTGGTCGCACGCGATGATCATCAGCTTCTGGTCATGCGCCGGCATCACGCCCCTGGGCCGCTCGGCAAGGATCTGCCGGACCTTCTCGGGGTGGCTGGCCCGCGTCTGCACGATGCGCTCCGTGAGAGACATGTCACCGTCCTTGTGTTCGCCACCCTCTCCGATGAGGCGGCTCGTAGCTCAACTGTGGACCACGATCCACTTTCATGTCAACACAATGTCAACATCTTGTCTGCGTAATGTTCGTCACAGCCTCGCCGCTCCGACGCGGTCACACGGGAGCGTCGGACGCCCCACGAAGGCGGAGGTTACCGTGCTGGCGTCGTCCAGATCACCGTGCTTGTGCATACATATACTTGACTTGACACTGTCATGCAGCGTTGAATGTCACCTGAGAGAGGCAGTGGCCACCCAGGAAGGCTGGCCCGATGCCTGAACCCATCAACGAGGAGGCTCACATGGCCATCGAGTACACCCCCGGACCACTGCTCGACGCAGTTCGCCAGTTCCCCACCGCCCTGTGGAACGACTCCGCGGACCCCGACGAGCTGCGCCAGTCGATTGCCTTTGGCGGCGTCGGCGCCACCTGCAACCCGAGCATCGCCTACACCTGCATCAAGCAGAAGGCGGACCGGTGGATCCCCCGCATCAAGGAACTCGCCGAAGAGATGCCCGACGTCACCGAGTCCGAGATCGGCTGGCAGGTCGTGCGCGAGATGTCGGTCGAGGCGGCCCAGCTGCTCGAGCCGATCTTCGAGGAGCACAAGGGACGCAACGGACGGCTGTCCATCCAGACCGACCCGCGGCTGGCCCGCAGCGCCGACGCCCTGGTGCAGCAGGCCGTGGAGTTCTCGCAGCTGGCCCCCAACATCGTGGTCAAGGCCCCTGCCACCAGCGTTGGCGTCAAGGCCATCGAAGAGGCCACGTACCGCGGTGTCTCGATGAACGTCACGGTCTCGTTCTCGGTGCCGCAGGTCGTCGCCACCGGCGAGGCCATCGAGCGTGGCCTGAAGCGCCGCGAGGCCGAGGGCATGGACGTCTCGACCATGGGCCCAGTGGTGACCCTGATGGCCGGGCGCCTGGATGACTGGCTCAAGATCGTCGCCGAGCGAGACCAGTTGTTCCTGGACCCCGGGCACCTCGAGTGGGCCGGCATTGCTGCGATCAAGCGGGCGTACCAGGAGTTCCAGAGCCGCGGCCTGCGGGCGCGCATCCTCAACGCCGCGTTCCGCAATGTGCTGCAGTGGTCGGAGCTGCAGGGCGGCGACCTCGTCGTCTCGCCGCCGTTCAAGTGGCAGCAGCGCATCAACGCGTCGGACTACAAGCCAGTCAGCAAGATCGACGAGCCGGTCGACCCGAAGATCATGAACACGCTGCTGCAGATCCCTGAGTTCGTCAGGGCCTACGAGCCGGACGGCATGACGCCTGAAGAGTTCGACACGTTCGGTGCCACTCGCCGCACCCTGCGCGGGTTCCTGGAGGCCGACAACGACCTGGATGCGCTGGTGCGTGACGTGATCATGCCGGCCCCCTGAGTCGGGGCGTGCTTGGCGCCTGCCGAGAACAGCCCCCGCACACCGACAGCATGCAGAAATACAGCCTCCGGGCTGTATTTCTGCATGCTGTCTCTGTCTGCGGAGGGGTGGGGTCCGGCTCGGCCAGGTGTCCAGAACCCGGCCGGCTTCTGCCGAGAACCCCTGCCAAGCCGTCACATCACCCGGTCCCGCCGGAAAACGGACACGGTCGGCACGCACCGCCGCGCATCCCACCAGCCCCACGCATGGCAAAGGGGGAGGGCCCGCAGCCCTCCCCCTCGCGTCATGCCCCGGCGTCATGATCCAGCTGGCAGCCGATCACTCCTCGCGCATGAACGACATCGTCGCGCTGTAGGTTCCCCGCTCTGACGGCCACCGCGAGGTGATCGCCTTGAGCCGCGTGTTGAACAGCACGCCCTCGGGGCCATGGATGTGCAGGTCGCCGAGCAGCGAGTCCTTCCACCCACCGAAGGAGTAGTAGGCCACCGGCGTCGGGATCGGCACGTTGACGCCAACCATGCCCGCCTCGACGTCGAGGGTGAAGCGCCGGGCCACTCCCCCGTCATTGGTGAAGATCGCCGAGCCGTTGCCGAACGGCGAATCGTTCACGATCTTGATGGCGTCGGCATACGTGTCGGCATGCACGATGGTCAGCACCGGGCCGAAGATTTCCTGGTGGTAGGCCGGGGCGTCCAGGGGGACATCATCCAGGATCGTCGGGCCGACCCAGAATCCGTCCTCGTGGCCATCGACCTCGAGGCCGCGGCCGTCCAGCACCACGCGCGCCCCGCGCTGCTCAGCGTCGTCGATGAGCCCCACAATGCGCTGCTGCGCCTTCTTGCTGATGACCGGGCCCATCTGCACACCCTCGTCCAGCCCGTTGCCCACCTTGATCTTCTCACCACTCTGCTTGACCAGCTCGGCGAGCTTCTCACCGCAGCCACCGACCGCCACGACGACCGGCAGCGCCATGCAGCGCTCGCCGGCGGCACCGAAGGCCGCAGCTGCGATGTGCTGGGCCGCGAACTCCAGGTCGCTGTCGGGCATGACGATGGCGTGGTTGTTCGCCCCGCCCAGCGCCTGCACCCGCTTGCCCGACGTCGTGCCCCGTTCCTGCACGATGCGCGCGACCGGCGTCGATCCGACGAACGAGACCGCGTCGATGCCGGGGTGGTCAAGAATGGACGAGACCACTTCACGGTCACCCGCGACCACATTG
Organism: Aestuariimicrobium sp. G57; assembly: GCF_050110855.1. NCBI lineage: Bacteria > Bacillati > Actinomycetota > Actinomycetes > Propionibacteriales > Propionibacteriaceae > Aestuariimicrobium > Aestuariimicrobium sp. G57. The sequence goes on from NZ_JBNINW010000003.1 coordinate 517,760, forward strand.
AAGACGCCATCAGGCAGGCCGGCTTCCTTGTACAGGCGCGCGATGATCATCGACGCCGTCGGGGTCGGGCTGGCGGGCTTGAGGATGAAGGCGTTGCCGGTGGCGATCGCGATCGGGTGCATCCACATCGGCACCATCACCGGGAAGTTGAACGGGCAGACACCGGCCACGACGCCAACTGCTTGGCGCACGGTGTGGATGTCGACGCCGCTGGAGATGTCGTAGGAGTACTCGCCCTTCATGGCCGCGTTGATGCCGCAGGCGAAGTCGAGGGTCTCACGGCCCCGCTGGATCTCGCCGATGGCGTCGTTGTAGTCCTTGCCGTGCTCGGCGACGATGCTGCGGGCCAGTTCGTCCTGGTTGGCGAGCACCAGTTCACGCATCTTGAACATGATGGCGGTGCGCTTGGCCAGCGACACCTTGGCCCACTTCTTCTGGGCCGCGCGGGCCACGGCCACTGCGTGGTCGAGGTCCTGGTCGCTGGCGGCCAGCAGTTCGGCCTCGACCTGGCCGGTGGCCGGGTTCTCGACCGGGATGCGATGAGTGGGCGAGCCCTCGTAGGGAGCGCCGTTGATCCAGTGCGGGATCGTGATGGTCATGCTGCAGTTCCTTCCACAGGTGCGGTCAACACCTCGACGAGCGCCTTCGACCGCCTCGGATCGCCACGGACATGGCGAGCATTTGTACTAACAATAACTGGTCTTGGCGTGTTCTTCAAGGCTCAACGACCACACTCCGGGCAACGTTGGCCGAGCAAACCCTGCGACCAGCGCACCCTGAGCGAGAGCTGATCTCTGAGTATTTGTCCTGACACACACACACGTTTCTGAGGCAGCATGTATGGTTGAGTGTTACCGACGAACCCGTCACCAGCACCCGAGGAGTTGACCATGAGCGAGCTCTATACGCCCGACATCACGCTCGATCGCGATTCGTTGACCCCTCTGTACGAGCAGATCGCCAAGCCGATCGAGGCCGCGATCCTGTCGGGCGAGCTGCCCGCGGGGGCCATGATCGAGGACGAGGTGTCGATGGCCCAGCGCCTGGACGTCGCCCGCCCCACCGCCCGCCGCGCCCTGCAGGAGCTGACGACCAAAGGCCTGCTCACCCGCCGACGCGGTGTCGGCACGCGAGTGACGCCACCACATGTGCACCGCCAGCTGCAGCTCTCGTCCCTGAACGAAGACCTCAGCAAGGCCGGCTTCAACCCCACCACCAAGGTGCTGACGTACGTGGTGCGCGAGGCAGACGCGGACGAGGCCGCCGAGCTCGGCGTCAACAAGGGTGACGGCATCCTCGCCGTCAGCCGGCTGCGCTACGCCGATGAGCACCCGCTCGCCCTGCTCACCAACCTGATCCCCATCGACCTGGCCCCCAGCTGGACCGACCTCGGCCAGCACGGCCTGTACCACTGCCTGCAGGCCAAGGGGGTCGAACTGGCGGCCGCAGAGCAGGAGATCGGCGCGCGCATGGCCACCGATGAAGAGGCCGAGCTGCTCGACGAGGAGCCCCAGGCCCCCCTGCTGACGATGCACCGAGTCGCACGCACCGCTGAGGGCAGGGTCATTGAGATCGGGCGCCACCTGTACCGGCCGAGCCTGTACTCGTTCAAGTTCTCGCTGTTCACGCCCTAGTCGTCCGAGGACTCAGGACTGAGGCTCACGACCCCAGCGGCACCACCTTGCCGAACCGGATGATCACCGGCATGCGTGCCACGCGCTCGAGCTCGGCCTGCAGTGCCGCATCAGGGGTGTAGTTGTCAGTCGCCATGATGATGCCACGCCCGTGCTGGTCGGGGTTCATCCACTCCGGCATCGGCGGCTTGCCGCGCTCGAACAGCCCGGCGTCTGTGATGCGCTTCATCGCCGCCAGCATCTCGACCTTGGTGTAGGCGGCGTCCGCATGGATCACGATGGTCTGCCCATAGGGTTTGCCGGCCACCCAGTCGCGGAAGGCCGAACCCGGGTCACCCTTGAACCACACGGCGACAACCTGCCCCTGCCACTCCGTTCCGGCGTGGGCTCCGGTGGCGGTCGCGCGCCGGTCCAGCTGCGCATTGAACTCGTTGGGTGGGTCACTGAAGCTGACCTGGGGCGAGCTGGACGACGTGGGCACCGGTGACGTGGGCTGGGACGACGATGGTGCCGACGACGATGGTGCCGACGACGATGGTGCCGACGACGTCACAGCGCTGCTGGCACTGCTCGCACTCGGCGTGCCGGCCGCATCCGTCCCCGACGCCGCGCAGGCACCCAGCAGGAGTACCGCGGCGACGGACAGGGCGCGCCAGTTCGAGATCGCAGGAATGGATCGATTCATGCCGTTTCAACCTCCAGACCCAGAGTATTCTGCACCACACTGATTGGCACATACAGTATCTCTCGATAGCACCACGCCGAGGACGCATCTGGATTCTTTGGGCCACACGTGGTGGTGAACTCCCCAGCTAGAAGCAGCCCGCGGGCCTGGCTGCCGCCCGACACCCCGGCAACCACGGGTCCCCCACTATCCCCCTCAGCGCCCAACCATGCTGGGCCCTCAGGATTCGGCGCTGTTCTGGCCCTAATGAAGTACGTATTCTGGAGCCCGGGGATTTGATCAGCGTCATCGACGATTTTTCCCGTCCTCACCCCCGAGGTTGCACCTGACTGATGGATCGTATCACCCGTGGTATTAGTGCCCCAGCTCTTGACGGTCGATTTCAAAGTACTGCCACCAAACGAACCCCAGTAGATTTCTGGACGAGTGGCCGGAGAAGCAGAAGGGTCTAGCCGAATGACGTCAATGTTCGGAGAAGCCGCCACATTCGCCGCAGGGGCAATCATTGCTGTGTGGTCGCCGACATAAACACCCCAATACGACGGTGAAGGCGCGCCGTCCAGGCAGTGATAGGCGCTCAACAGGAATCCGGTTCCATCAGTTGCCTTCATCGCGAAACCGCTAGTACACCTCCCCCAGCCGCGGGTTCCGCCCTTGTACACCGCGACTCTGGAGCCACCCGACCAGGGCGAGGTATCAACTTGTCGGGTGCCAAGTGGCGCAGGAGGTGTCGCATTGAATCGATGCTTCACTAGCGAGTTGGGCAAGTCAAGGAAATCTGGCAGTCGAGCCAGGGAATCCGCAGAGGGGCCTGCCCCTTCGAAGGCAATCGTTACAAACCCGTCAGTCGAGATCGACGTCCCCACCACACCCAATTCCCGACAGAGTCCGGTGTTCGCTATAAGCCTATTCGTGCGCAGAAGCAGATCCGATCGTGAATATGCTCGACCTTCGAAGAGTTGGATCTTCAAGTCGGCCTTCGCAGCCGCGATATCATTCTTAAGGTCACTGGGAGCAAACCCCTTCCAGTAGACACTCAATGAACCATCGGCCTCAAACTCGCGGCCAGCATACTTCCCCGAGCCGAATGCGTGCTCGTCGATCTTGTCGATAAGACGCGCGGCACCAGTCTGCGCGACACCTTCGACTCGCCGACCAAATTGCGCGGTAAGTACGGATCGCGGCACTTCACCCCTGGACCATTCAGGCGGGAGGGGATCATCAGGATCTCCATACGCAGGAACTCCGAGGCACACAAGCAACACCAGGTTCAAACAAATCGCAATTGGAAAAGGTCTCACGTGACCCCCTTCGGTAGTAGTCCACCCCGGCGAGCACCTATGCTTGCCGAAGCCGCGCACAACCATGCAGGTCTCGCGGGTACCCAATACGCTCATTATGATCTACTGACCGTCGCCGGACTCCCCTACGGCAAGCAACGTTGCGAGATCGTGACCTGCCGTGGGTATTCTGACTGCAATTCCCGCTCCCACAAGGGCATACCCACTGATCGTTGCCCAGCAGGGGCGACGTCGTTACCTCGCAAGCCGGTATTTCTATCCGTCAAGAGTCCGCCCCGATTCACTTCTTCGCCAGCGCCTCCTCGACCGCCGGGTCATGCGCCCCCAACACCGGGTCTCGGCCCATGGTGAAATCACGCGCCATCTTCATCGTCGCGCCCCATTCGCGCACCACGCCAAAGCGCCACGTGCCCGAAGCCGTACCCACTGACGTGTCGCCCAGCCCCTGCACCTCGATGCCCGCCTGCTGGCAGGTCGCCACGGTGCGGGTCAGGTGGTAGCTCTGCGTGACGACGATGGCGTGGTCGACGCCGAACACCTTCTTGGCGCGCACGCAGGTGCTGTAGGTGTCGTCACCATGCTCGTCCAGCACGATGCGCTCGGACGGGATGCCGCGGGTCTCAACCAGGTAGCGACGCATGGCCTTCGGCTCGTCGTAGTTGGACGCTGTCGCCCCCGAGAGCAGCAGCACCCGGGTCTTGCCGGCCTCGTACAGGTCCGCGGCCAGGCTCAGCCGCGCTGTGAGGTAGCGCCCGGGGCGTCCGTTCTGGTCGAGTCCGGCGCCGAAAACGATGGTGACGTCCGAGCTGGGCGTCGCGGCCACGGACGAATGCACCTGCCCGCGGCTCAGCCACCACGCCAGCACATTCGGGCCGACGACCGCCAGCGCAACGACGCCGACGAGCCCGAGGATCACCGTCCGCACCAGTCGCTTCGCCATGCGCACCAGTATGGCGGGCGCCCCCAAGGGACGCCCGCCACACCTGCTCAACGACTCAGCTGCGGTTCTCGCGGTAGTAGCGCACCAGGTTCTGGGTCGAGCTGTCCTGGTTCGCGAGCACGGCGTCGTCGCCCTGCACCGCCGGGGCGATCTCGAGCGCGAGCTTCTTGCCCAGCTCGACGCCCCACTGGTCGAACGAGTCGATGCCCCAGACAATGCCCTGCACGAACGTGATGTGCTCGTACAGTGCGATCAGCTGGCCCACCACCGACGGCGTCAGGGCCGGGGCCATGATCGAGGTGGTCGGCTTGTTGCCGGCGAAGACACGGGCCGGCACGATCGCCTCGGCCGTACCCTCTGCGCGCACCTCGTCCGCGGTCTTGCCGAATGCCAGCGCGGCCGTCTGGGCGAAGAAGTTCGACAGGAACAGCTCGTGCACGTCGGTCTCGCCGTCCTTGAGCGCGTGCGCCGGGGTGGCGACCGCGATGAAGTCGGCGGGGATGAGGCGCGTGCCCTGGTGGATGAGCTGGTAGAACGCGTGCTGCCCATTGGTGCCGGGCTCGCCCCAGAAGACCTCGCCGGTGCCAGTGGTGACCGGCGTACCGTCCCAGCGCACGGACTTGCCGTTGGACTCCATGGTGAGCTGCTGCAGGTAGGCCGCGAACCGGTGCAGGTACTGGGCATAGGGCAGCACGGCGTGGCTGTGGGCGTCGTGGAAGTTCGTGTACCAGACGTTGAGCAGGCCCATCATGAGTGGCAGGTTCTGCGCGGGCTCGGCCGTGCGGAAGTGCTCGTCCATCGCGTGGAAGCCGGCCAGCAGGTCGGCGAAGTTGTCGGGACCGATCGCGATCGCGACCGCGGTGCCCACGGCCGAGTCGACCGAGTAGCGGCCGCCGACCCAGTCCCAGAAGCCGAATGCATTCTGCGGGTCGATGCCGAACGCGGCGACCTTGTCGAGGGCGGTCGAGACGGCGACGAAGTGGGCGGCGACGGCCTCGGAGTTCTTGGCCTCGGAGCCGTCGACCGCGCCATTGGACTTGAGCGTGTCGAGCAGCCAGGTGCGCGCCATGCGGGCGTTGGTGAGCGTCTCGAGCGTGGTGAAGGTCTTCGACGCGACGATGAACAGCGTGGTCTCGGGGTCGAGGTCGGCGACCTTCTCGGCCAGGTCGTTGGGGTCAATGTTGCTGACGAAGCGGGCCTGCAGGGCATCGGACTTGTAGGGCAGCAGCGCCTCGTAGACCATCACGGGGCCGAGGTCAGAGCCGCCGATGCCGATGTTGACCACGTGGGTGATGCGCCTGCCGGTGACGCCGGTCCATTCGCCGTCGCGCACCTTGTTCGCGAAGGCATAGACCTTGTCGAGGATGGCGTGCACGTCGGCGACGACATCCTGCCCGTCGACGACCAACTGGGCGTCGCGGGGCAGGCGCAGCGCGGTGTGCAGCACCGAACGGTTCTCGGTGACGTTGATCTTTTCGCCGGTGAACATGGCCTCGCGGCGCCCGGGCAGGCCGACCTCGTCGGCGAGCTTGACGAGCGCGGCGCGCACCTCGTCGGTGAGCCAGTTCTTGGACAGGTCGGCATACAGGTCGCCCGCGACGATGGTGAAGCGGCCGGCCCGCTCGGGGTCGTCCGCGAACCAGGTGCGCAGGTCGGGCTTGAGGTTCTGGGCCAGCGTGGTCAGCTCTGACCAGGCCGCCGTGGACGTTGCATCAACCGGGGTCGTCATGGCGCCCAGCCTAGTGACTCGGGCCGCCACCGCTGCCGTTTGCCTGCAATACCAAACCTGCCCTCGAAATCGAGGGCAGGTTCTGGTACGGCGGGTGACTGCGAGCTGGTGTCAGGCCACCGTCACGTGCACGTGGTCGTAGTGGTTGGCCGTCGTCGAGCCGCGGTCCGACATCGACCGCCAGCCCTCGCCGGCGCGCTGGGTCGTCCAGATCTTCTGGGCATAGATGACCTCGGTCACGCCGAGCGCAGAGGCGTTGGCGCGCACCCAGTTGGCGACTTCCCAGCCAGCGGCGCCCGAGATCATGGCGTCGACGGCGCGCCCGGCTCCGTGCATGTCGGCCGAGGCGCGGTAGCCGCCGAAGCTCGACACAGCCGGGAAGTTGTTGCAGATGGCGCGGGCGACCCTGACACCGTTGGCGGTCAGGCCGCTCTCGATGCCGGAGACCTTGGCGCAGGCCGAGGTGTCGATGCCGCCGCTCGAGGTGCCACCCGAACCGCCGCTGCCCGAGGTCGACGTCGAGGACGAGGACGAGCTGGTGGTCTTCGTGGCGGGCTTGGTCCTGGTCAGGTACTGGGTGCTGACGTAGGCAGCCTTGCCGTTGTAACGCACCTGGGTGAACCCGTTCAGCGTCTTTGCGGTGATGCTCAGTTGCGAGCCCTCGGCGAGGCTGGCGACGACGTCGGACGAGGTGCTGGCCTGGGCGCGCACATTCACGCCACTCGTGGTGTAGCGGGTGCCGATGACCTCACCCAGCGCGGCGGTGACCGGTTTGGCCTGGGTGGTGACCTTGGCGGTGGCCTTGGTGGTGGCCGCGGCGGTGGTCTTGGCGGCGGCGGTGGTCTTCGGTGCGGTCGTGGTCGGCTTCGCCGAGGTCGCCGGCGCCGAGCTGGTCACGGGTGCACTCGACGTGCTCAGCGACGGGCGGCTGGCGTCACGGTTGGTGGTGTTGGCATCACGGGTGATGCTGGGCGCAGCAGCGGCAGCCGCCGGAGCGGCTTCGAGCGGGACATCTGCAGGTCGGGTCGCGGCAAAGGCGGTGCCGGCGATGCTCAGGGCCAGCAGCGGCGCTGCGACGATCGCGAGCCGGGAGCGACGACGGGTGAAGAACGGCGTCGCCTGCTCGGCGTCGGCCCGCTCTTGGACCTGCGCTGCGTCGACGACACCGCGCGATGGGGCGCGGTACTCGTGCGCGTCGTCCTGGGTCTCGGCGGCAAATCGGCGTCCGGACTGGGTCATGGGGATACTGCCTCACAGCTAGGGTCTGCGGTCTGGGACCGCGGTTCTCTGAGAGAAGCTTAGGTTTTTTCTCAGGAAAACCCAAACGCTGTCTGAGAATTTTTTGGAAACTGCGTGTTGCTACTGGGGTGACGCTAGCGCATCCGCCCGCCTAGACTCATCCCGATCGCCGATCTGACGAGCATCTGCGACCCAAACCCCTCTGAGAGGAGCGCGCATGTCACCGCAAGACCCGCCGCGCACCCACCTGCGCAGCCTGAGCCGGGTCTTCATCGTGCTCTCAGTGAGTCTGGTGGTCGCGCTGGCTTCGCTCAGCTTCACCTCACCCACCGCCGCCGCTGCGGGCAGTCGTCTGGCGCTCTCGGCGTCCGTGCAGACCAGTGCGGTCGCCGTGCGGGGCCAGTTGCTGCAGCACAACGGCAAGCCGGCCGGCGGTCGGCAAGTGACGATCGTCGGCCTGGGCGCCACCCGCGTCGTGCGCACCAGCGGCTCGGGCACGTTCTCGGCGTCGCTGCCGATCCCGGCACGCCAGCCGGCGGGCACGATCACGGTGCAGGCGCAGTTCGCCGGCGACAAGCAGTTGGATGCCTCGGTCGCCCGCGCCACCGTGCTCTACCAGCCGCGGACGACGGCCACCCAACAGCCGACACAACAGCCACCGAAGCCGCCGGCCACGCAGCAACCACCGAAACCGCCTGCCACGGGTCAGCCGGTGACCGTCGGCCCCACCGCCCCCGCCACCACCGGGGCCGCCGCGGTGCTGACGGCCACCACCATGACCCCGAAGGTCTGGCCCGGCGACCTGGTCACCGTGAGCGGGTCGCTGACCACTGCCGCCGGGCAGCCCGTGGTGAATGCAGCCATCCGGGTGGCCCCGCGGGGACAGTCGGCCGACACGTTCGACCACACCACTGCGGCCGGCACGTATTCGACGATGGCGCAGGTACCCATGGACGCCGCCGTCGGCCCGCTGGTCTTCGACGTCGTCTTCGCGGGCGGCAGCGGGCTGGCCACGGCCAAGGTCGCCTTCAGCGTCGACGTGCAGGCCACCCCGACACCGTCACCCAGCGCGAGCGCCAGCCAGTCGGCTGGCGTCGACCGGCCGACCGTCGACCAGAGCGAGGTGGGCGTGGCCGGGGGCGCAGAGTCGCCGTCCAGCAGCACCACGGTGCAGGCGACGGCCAACCGCCCGGGACCATGGCTTCCCGACACCAGGTCGACCCTGCTGCTGGTGGGCGGGGTCACCGGGGTCCTTCTGCTTGGCGGGTTGGTCGTGCTCGTGACCTGGCGCAGCCGTCAGCGCGCGCCGCAGGCATCAGGTGTGACGGGCGATTTCGCCGACCATGCCGAGAGCGTGGACGACGTGGCCATGGTGGACACCGCGCCCCGGGCACGCCGGGGGCTCTGAACAGGCCGGGGCCAGGAACGCCCGGCGATACGGCAGGCGCTCAGCCCTGTGCGTCGACGTCCTTGTCGGGCGCTGCCGGCACCACATCCCGGTAGGTACGGCACCGGTCGCGCAGGTGGCTCAGGTTGCCACCGTTGAAGGCATCACCGGTCAACGGCGAGTCGGCCACACAGGCCACCGCCCCGTGCTCGAACCAGCGGCCCATCGACCAGCCGCCCAGGTTGCCGCGGGCGATCAGCCCCACCCCGGGCAGCAGCCGCGCCAGGGCCTCGGGGTAGTTGCTGCCCAGCAGGTCGGCCGGCAGCACCTGCACTGCCGCCGCCCCCGACTGCCAGGCGGCCCGCAATTCGTTGGGCGTGAGTGCGGCCGGTACGGCCACCACGCCCCGCACGGCGGCCCGCTCGACCACGGCGTGGTCGTCCCCGCCTGCCAGCAGGAATTCAGGGGCGTGTGCCAGTGCCTGTTCGGTGTCGTCGAGCGTGAGCACGTCGTGCACCCCGAACCATGCCCGTTCGATGAACATTTCACGCAGTTCGGCCAGCAGCGCGATGTCGGCCAGGGGCAACGAGAAGACGGTCATGCCCTCTTGCACCATGACCTCGAGCACCGGCACCACGGTCGCGAGCCAGTCGGCGTCGTTCTGCTCGGGGTCGAAGCGACGGTCGACAAGGACGATCATGCGCGAGGCGGTGATGCACTCCGGCAGGGGCAGACGGGTCATGGCGCCCATCCTTCCATGCGCGCAGGCATGCCGGAATCTGGTCACCCGATAGGTTGGCCCCGATGAGACTTGATGCCGAGGCCCTGCGCGGGTCCGCCCCCGAAGCCGTGTTCGAGCAGGTCGTCGACGCGGCCGGCGCCGACGGCCTGGGCTTGTACCCGCACCAGGAAGAGGCGATCCTCGCCACGCTCACCGGCGCGAACACGATCATCACCACCCCCACCGGCTCGGGCAAGTCGCTCATCGCCATCGGCGCACACGCCGCGGCGCTGGCCCAGGGTGGCCGCACTTGGTACACCGCCCCCATCAAAGCCCTTGTCAGCGAGAAGTTCTTTGCCCTGTGCGACGTCTTCGGCGCGGCCAACGTCGGCATGGTCACGGGCGACTCGTCGGTGAACTCCGAGGCACCGATCATCTGCTGCACCGCCGAAATCGTCGCCAACATGGCGCTGCGTCAGGGGCCTGACGCACCGATCGACCAGGTCGTCATGGACGAGTTCCACTTCATCGGTGACCCCGACCGGGGCTGGGCGTGGCAGGTGGGGTTGACTGAACTGCCGCGTGCCCAGTTCGTGATCATGTCGGCGACCCTCGGCGACGTCACGGGGCTGGCGAAGAAGCTGGCCGAACTCACCGGCCGTGAGTCGGTGGTGGTGGGCGGGGCCCAGCGCCCGGTGCCGCTCGCCTACCGCTGGGCCATGACGCCGATCAACGAGACCGTCGATGAACTCATCGAGGCCGACCAGGCGCCGGTCTACATCGTGCATGCCACCCAGTCGCTGGCTTTCCAGCGGGCGCAGGCGCTGATGTCGACACCGCTGGTCGACAAGGACGGGCGTGCCCGCATTGTCGTGGCCCTCGGCGGGTTCCGGTTCGGCAAGGGGTTCGGGACGACCCTGTCGACGATGGTGCGGGCCGGGATCGGGGTGCACCACGCCGGCATGCTGCCGCGCTACCGCCGCGTGGTCGAGACCCTTGCCCAGCAGGGGTTGCTGCGGGCCATCTGCGGCACCGACACCCTCGGCGTCGGCATCAACGTGCCGATCCGCACGGTGCTGTTCAACGCGCTGACCAAGTTCGACGGGCACCGGTTGCGGGTGCTGCGCAGCCGTGAGTTCCACCAGATTGCCGGGCGCGCGGGCCGGGCAGGGTTCGATTCCATCGGCTATGTGGTGGCGCAGGCGCCCGAGCATGTGATCGAGAACGAGCGGGCGCTGGCCAAAATCGGTGACGACCCCAAGAAGCTGCGCAAGTTCCAGCGCAAGAAGGCCCCCGAGGGCTTCGTGAACTGGTCCGAGGACACCTTCTCGAAGCTGCAGGACTCGGTGCCCGAGACGCTGCACGCGCGCATGCGCATCACCCATGCGACGCTGCTCAACCTGCTCGAACGCGACCAGGACACCGTCGAGGCAGTGGTGCACCTGGTCGAGCATTCCACCGACGACCAGGCCGTGCGGCGGCGCCTGTACCGCCGCGCGTTGGCCCTGGGCCGGTCGCTGCTCTCGTCCGGGACTGTCATTCGCCTGACTGAACCCACGCCCGGCGGTCGCCGATTCGCCCTGTCGCCCGACCTGCAGGCCGATTTCGCGCTGAACCAGCCGCTGTCGGCGTTCGCGACCGAGGTGCTCGAGGTGCTCGACCCCGAGTCGCCCACGCATGTGCTCGACATCGTCAGTGTCATCGAGGCGACCCTCGAAGACCCGCGGCCCGTGCTGTTCGCCCAGCAGCACCGCGAGCGAGGCAATGCCGTGGCCGAGATGAAGGCCGACGGCATGGACTACGAGGAACGCATGCAGGCCCTCGAGGACGTGTCGTGGCCGCGTCCATTGGCCGAACTGCTCGAGCACACGTTCTCGCTGTTCCAGCCCCGCCACCCCTGGATCGCCGAGGCGGCGCTGTCGCCCAAGTCAATCGTGCGCGACATGTACGAGCGGGCCATGACGTTCGGTGAATACGTGGCGTGGCTGAAGCTCGAACGCGTCGAGGGGCTGCTGCTGCGCTACCTGTCGGATGCGTTCCGGGCACTGCGCCAGACGGTGCCCGAGTCGGTGCGCACGCCGGAATTCGAGGTGTTGCTGGACTGGTTGGGCGATGTCGTGCGCATGACCGACTCGTCATTGCTGGACGAGTGGGAGGCCCTCACGCAGTGGGACGGCACCACCGATCGTCCGGTGGTGACCCCGACCGAGCACACGCTCACCAGCAATGAGCGCACGTTCACCGTCATGGTGAAGAACGCGATGTGGCAGCGGGTGTCGCTGGCGGCGGCCGACAATGTCGACGCCCTCGAGGCGCTCGAACCGGGCAACAAGGCATTCACGGGCGATGACTGGGACGAGGCGCTGGGCGAGTACTGGGACGAGCACGACGAGATGCTGCTCGATGCCGATGCCCGGTCGGCGTCGCGGCTGCTGATCGACCGGACGAACCCCCGGGTGTGGGTGGTGCGGCAGATCATCAGTGACCCCGAGGGCAACCACGACTGGCAGGTCCATGCGGTGGTCGACCTGGATGCCAGTGACGAGGCCGAGGCGCTGGTGATGCGGACGAAGGCGTTCGGGCGGCTGGACTGAGTGCGCCCTCCCAGCTCCCCACGTATCCCAGCTCCCCACGTATCCCAGCTCCCCACGTAGCTGGCGTTGTTCGACATGGCTGGCGCTCTAGAGACCAGCTACGTCGATGACCGCCAGCTACGTGGGTTTGAGGCCCACAGCGAACGCCAGTTGACCTTGACGCGGCGTCAACCTCTAGCGTGATCCACGATCCCCAAGGAGGAACCATGACCATCGACACCACCAAGATCATCACCGCCCTGAACAGCGATGACCTGGTCGACCGGTTCCATGCCGCGTCCACGATCGGCATGTACCGCGTCACCGACGCCGCCGACGCCCTGGTCGGGCGGCTCGGGGTTGAGACCGACTGCCAGGTGCGCGAGCGCATCACCTGGGCGACCGTGCAGGTGATCGACCAGGCCCTGCCGGGTGTCATCGAGTCGCTGACCAGCGAGGACGATGCCACCCGCACCCAGGCCGCGCACGTGCTGAGCAAGGCGGGCCGCCCCGAGTTCGCCGACGCCCTGGTCGCCATCGTCAACGACCCGAACCCGCGGGTCGCCATCAAGGGCTACCGCGCGGCGGCGTCGACGGGCAACACGGCGATGATCCCCGTGCTCGTGGCCCGTCTGGGGCAGGGCGACAAGCTGCAGCTCGACCTGCTCACCAACGCCCTGCTCGTCTTCGGTGACGACGCCGTGCCGGCGCTGACCGAGGCCCTCGCGAGCGAGGACGCCGCCGTGCGTGCCCACGCCGCCGAGGTGCTCGGGTTCATGGGCGATGCGGCCGACCCGGCGCTGGACGCGCTGGCCGCCGCGTCGTCCGACGCCGACCAGACCGTGCGCATCGTGGCCACGACTGCGCTGGGCCAGCTCAGCGAAGTTGCGGACGAGGCACTCGCCAAGGCCGCGCAGAGCGCCGATGCCCACGTGGCCCACGCCGCCACCCGGCTGCAGCAGCGCCGCAGGGCGGCCCAGGAGGCCTGAGACACCTGCCAGCCTGACAAGACCCGGGCTTCAGCCGCCCAACCTGGCCGCGACCGCCGCCACCCGTGAATCGTGGTGGCGGCGGGCCGCGGCCACTGCCTCGCTGGCCGCGTCGTCGTCGATGCCCGCCAGCGCCAGCACCGCCGCCAGCCGCACCCCGGCCGAATCGTCGTCCAACAACCCCACCAGCGGCGCCACTGCACCGGCAACCCCGGCGTCACCCAGCGCCTCGGCAGCCCGTTCACGCACCTGTTCAGAGTCATCAGCGCTCGCCGCCACCAGCATCGCCACCGCCGGCTCGCCGAACCCCGACACCGCCTCGACGACCTTGCCCGCGACCACCTCGTCGGGGTCGCCCAGTGCCCCCACCAGGCCGCGCAGAGCCCGCTCGTCACCCGCGATCCGTCCCAACGCGAAGGCCGCCTTGGCCCGCACCGCCGCCACCTCGTCGTCGAGCAGCGCCACCAACCCGGGGACGGCCGCAGGGTCTGCCAGCTTCGAGGCCACATGCGCCATCTGCAGGCGCACGGCCGGGTCGGGGTCGCCCAGCAGGGCCACCACCGCCTCGACGGCCGCCGCACCGTGGTGGGCCACCGCCCATGTTGCGCCCTCACGCACCGCGGGCGCCGGGTCGGACTTCAACAACTCAATGAGCTCGGCCAGCGGCACCGCTTCGCGGGCCTCGAGCGTCGCCGCGAACCGCACCGCGGCATCGGGGTGCCGCAGCCGCTCAGTCAGGGCGATCACGTCGAGCACCTGCTGCCAACCGACGTCGGCCGCGCCCCGCAGCACCAGCAGCCGATCGAGCAGTTCGGCCTCGGCCGCCAATCGCGCCCGCACCACCGCGATGTGCCGCTCGAGGGCGGCCGGGGCGTCGAACCCTGCTGTGTCGTCGAGGGCCGCGCGCACCTCGTCCAAGGACAAGCCCAACGACTTCAGGTGCTGGATCTGCAACAACCGTTGCACGTCATCGGGCCCATACAGCCGGTAGTCACCGGCCGAGCGGCCACTCGGCTGCAACAAACCGAGGTGGTCGTAGTGGCGCAGCGTGCGGGTGGTCAGCCCCGTGCGCCGGGCCAGCTCACCGATCTGCAGCCAGTCGTCGTCCTCGGCCACGGGTCACCCGCGACTCAGGCCCAGGTGGCCGGGTCGGCAGACGGAATGGTCTTGGTGCGGGCCAGCTTCGAGTACCACTTCGCCGAGTCCTTGGGGGTGCGCAGCTGGGTCTCGTAGTCGACATGGGTGATGCCGAACCGGCGTTCATAGCCCCAGGACCACTCGAAGTTGTCGAGCAGCGACCACGCGAAATAGCTCGTGACATTGGCGCCCTGCTCGATGGCCCGGTGCACGGCGCTCAGGTGGTTGATGAAGTAGTCGACGCGGCCGGGGTCGTGCACCTGGCCGTCGCGGTCGACGACGTCTGCCTGCGACGCCCCGTTCTCGGTGACGCTCAGCGCCATGCCCGGCACGAGTTTCGACAGCGACACCAGCATCTCGGTCAGGCCGGTGTCATCGATCACCCAGTCCATGGTCGTGAACTCAGCATTCCCGGGGAATGCGTACCGGTTGCCCTCGAGACCGGGAGTCATCGAACGCACGTCGGCATCACCAGGCTGCCGCTCACCGGTGCCGACCCACTGCGGGGTGTACCAGTTGAGCCCGAACACGTCGATCGGCTGGCGGATGGCCTCGAGGTCGCCGTCCAGCACGAACGACCAGTCGGTGACATGGCTGGTGACGTCGAAGGCCAGCTGCGGGTATTCACCGAGCAGCTGCGGGCCGGTCCAGACCTCGTTGTGCATGGCGCGGGTGCGGGCGACCGCCATCACGTCGGCCTCTGAGTCGGGGTCGATCGGACGAAGCGTCTCGAGGTTGTTGGTGATCGAGAACAGCGCGTCGGGCTTGCTCACGGCCGCGCGCAGCGCCTGCAGGCCCAGGCCGTGGGCCAGGTTCAGGTGGTGCACCGCACGCAGCGACGCCTCTTGGTCGACCCGGCCCGGCGCGTGCACGCCGTAGGCATAACCCAGGTAGGCGGAGCACCACGGTTCGTTGAGGGTCGTCCACTGGTGCACCCGGTCGCCCAGTGCCGCGCCGACCAGTTCGGCATAGTTGGCGAACGCGTTGGCGGTGCCGCGCGCCGGCCAGCCGCCGTCGTCCTCAAGGGTCTGGGGCAGGTCCCAGTGATAGAGCGTGGCGACGGGTTTGATGCCGCGCTCGAGCAGCCCGTCGACCAGCCGGGAATAGAAGTCGAGGCCGGCCTGGTTGACCGCGCCGGTGCCGCCGGGGACGATGCGGGGCCACGCGATGCTGAACCGGTAGGCATCCACGCCATAGTCGGCCATCAGGTCCAGGTCGGACTGCCAGCGGTGGTAGTGGTCGCAGGCGACATCACCGGTCTCGCCGCGGGCCACCTTGCCGGGGGTGTGGCTGAAGGTGTCCCAGATGCTGGGGCCGCGACCGTCCTCGTGCACCGCGCCCTCGATCTGGTAGCTCGCGGTGGCGGTGCCGAACACGAACCCCTCGGGGAATTCCGCGCCGACGAGCGGCTGGCGTGCTGGCAGTGGCGCAACGGGCATCGGGGGCCTCTTTCGGTTCAGCGGTCATTCGGTTCAGCGGTCCAGCTGGGTCGTTGACCAGCCTAGTAGGGGCCACCGACAAGAACCGGGGCGAGGCGATCGATTCGACTCGATTGTCAGAGCACCCGAGTAGGGTGAAAGCACCCCCAGGGAGAGGACAGCAATGAAGCTGCACAGCGAAGGCATCGCCCCCAACGCCAGCATCGACATCCGCTTCGCCGAGAGCGGCATCGGTGGCCAGAACCTCGTGCCCGACCTGTCATGGTCCGAGGCACCCGAGGGCACCCAGTCGTATGCCATCACCGTCTATGACCCAGACGCGCCCACCGGTTCGGGCTGGTGGCACTGGGTGGCGATCGACCTGCCCGCCACGGTGACCCAGTTGGACGAGGGCGCCGCGCTGCCGGCGGCGGCACGTGAATGGGTCAACGACTACGGCTATGTGGGTTATGGCGGCCCGTACCCGCCGCCGGGACCCGCCCACCACTATGTGTTCACGGTCTATGCGCTGCCGGCTGCCCAGCTCGACGTGCCCGACACCGCGACGAGCGCGCAGGTGCGGTTCACCCTGCTGGCCACCGCACTCGATTCGGCATCGTTCACCGCCACGTTCGCCAACCCGAACAGCTGACGGGTTTGGGCTGCCTGATTCGGGCCGCCCGCACAGACCGGGTTGAATGGGTCGCGTGAGGTTGTCCACGAAGTTCACCCGCATCATCTCTGCCCTGCTTGTCGGCGCGCTCACCCTGACCGGGCTGGTCGCCACCGCCCCGGCCGCGCATGCCCAGGGGTGGTCGTCCGAGCCGGTGAAATCGACCCAGGCGGGTGGCCAGGAGTGCGCCGACTTCTTGTTCGTGGGCGTGCGTGGGTCGGGCGAGCCGGACGGGTTCGGGGACACCGTCAAGGGCGTGCGCAACGGGCTGGTCGAGCGCTGGAACCGCACCGGCACCGTGCGCCAGGTCTGGCTGGACTACCCCGCCGTGGCCCCGCAAACGCTGGGCAAGGTGAACTTCGAGGACCTGCTGTTCAAGAAGCCGATGCCCTCGACGGAATACTTCGACTCGGCCGACGTCGGCGCCACGCGGCTCGCGGCCGTGGTCAATGACTCGTTGCGCCGCTGCGCCGGTGAGCGGCTGGTGATGGCAGGGTTCAGCCAGGGCGCCCAGGTGATCACCCGGGCGATGGCGTTGACCCACCCGGGTGACCGGCTGGTCGCGGCGATCCTGCTGGGCAACCCGAACCACTACCCCGGCCAGAATGTCCGCGAACTGTCCGGGTCGGCGACCGCCGAGGCGATCGGGCTGGGCAGCTACCTGTACCTGATGCGGCAGTTGGGTGCCACGTCCGCGAACCGCCAGGTCGCGGTCGAGTCGATGCTGCAGGCCACCGTCGACATGTACGAGGGCAAGGTCAGCATGGACGACGTGCGCAAGGCCATGGCGAGCTCCGGCAACGAGATCCCGCCCGAGAGCTATGCCTCGACCTATTCGGTCTGCCAGGCCGGTGACATGGTCTGTGACGCCGCCCAGCCGATGGCCGAGATGCTGGTGGGCTCAACCACGATGACCGCCGAGATCGACCGCACCCGGCCGATCCATCTGGGCTATTCGGGTGCGGCGATCGCGCCGACACTCGATGCGGTCGGCGAGGCCATTGCTGCGGTCGACCTGTCGCAGACGCCGACGCCCGTGCCCGTGACGGTGGCGCCGGTGGCCCAGACGCCGTCGGTGCTGAGGCGTCCGACGTGGGTGCTGGCGGCCTCGATCGCGGTGGGCACGTTGGTGGTGGGGTTCGTCCTCGGGTTGGTGCGGGGTCGTTCGATCGGACGCGCCAGCGCGATGCAGGCGTACCGTCGCAAGTTGGGCGAGCGGCAGGTTCAGGGGCCGGGCGAAGATGGGTGATGGGCTCGATTCGCATCCTGCGGCGGGGGTCTGCTAATCTCTTCTGGCTGGAGAAATCCGGCAACGCGCGAGTGGCGGAATGGCAGACGCGCTGGCTTCAGGTGCCAGTGTCCCTTGGGACGTGGAGGTTCAACTCCTCTCTCGCGCACAATGAACCCCGGTTCGACAAGGTGAAATACCTTGTCTGGCCGGGTTTTGTGCGTCCACCCAGCCCAATCGGGCACAGCGGTGCTGAACCGTTCGACTACGAACGGTTCGGCACCGCTGTGACTGGATTGGGCCTTGAACCCGGGCTGGGACCCTGGCCCCGCACCCCCAAAGCTGCAGTCCTGGCACCGACGCCACTTGTGCAAGTTCCGGGCCTCACCCCCGGATGAGTTCAGGACACCGACCCCGAACCAACCGCCCGCCGCGCCCCCTCAAAGTTGCACTTCTGCCACCCACGCCACCAGTGCACCTCCTGGCGTCCAAACAGGCTGCACTTCTGGCACCCCTGCCACTTGTGCAACTTCCCGACCGCCGAACGCCGCCACCGGCCCCGTCCACACCCCTCAGCCCTCACAGCGGTGCCGAACCGTTGGTAGTCGAACGGTTCGGCACCGCTGCGACGAACCCTTCCACGCGCACCCATACAGTAGGTCCATGGTCACCGAACGGACCGAGAACCCGACGCCGCCCCCGCTGCTGAATGCCATGCTGGGGCTGGTCTCGGCGCCCAGGCTGAACATCCGGCAGAACTACCCGCGACTGCGGTTGCTCCAACGTCTCGTCGCCGGGCCGACCGGCCGATTCCAGGCCCTCGACCGGTCCATCGTCGCCGATGACGGCCACGAGATCCCCGTGCGGGTGTTCCTGCCCAAGCAGCAGACCCACGACGACGTGATCCTGTTCTTTCACGGCGGCGGCTGGGTGATCGGCAACATCGACACCTACACCGCCTCGTGCGCCGCCCTCGCCGATGCCACCGGACGCGTGCTGCTGTCAGTCGACTACCGGCTCGCGCCCGAGCACCCGTTCCCCGCCGGGTTTGACGACTGCCTGCGCGTCACCCAGGTGTTGCTGCATGAACCCGACGTCCTCGATCTGGACGACGCCGGCGCCATCACGCTGATGGGTGATTCGGCGGGAGGCAACCTCGTGGCGGTCGTCTGCCAGCAGCTCAGGTCGTCCGGTGGCCCAATGCCCAGTCGGCAGGTGCTGCTCTACCCGGCCACCTGGTACGACCACGACCCCGCCACCACACCCTTCGACTCGGTGCGGCTCTATGGCACCGGATACCCACTCAAGGCGCAGGACATCATGGACTACATGGCGCTCTACGTGCCCGACGCCGCAGCCAGGCGCGACCCGAGGGTGGCTCCCCTGCTGGCCGACGACCTCACCGGTCAGCCACCGGCGCTGGTCGTCACCGCCGAACTCGACGTGCTGCGCGACGAGGGCGAGGCCTATGCCGACAAGCTGCGCGAGGCCGGCAACAGCGTGCGCCTGGAGCGCCAGCCCAGCACCTGGCACGGTTACCTGTCGCTGCCGCGCTTCGCCGGGCCCGTCGTACGCCTGCACGACATGATCACCGAGTTCCTCGACCAGCCGCTGCCATGAACGAGCGCCGGGCCTGGGTGCGCCTCGACAACGCCTCGAACATCTTCCTCGCGTCAATGAGCAGCGTCGACACCAAGGTGTTCCGGTTGAGCGCGCAGCTCGACCACGACATCGACCCCGAGCTGTTGCAGCAGGCCCTCGACGTCGTCTTCGACCAGTACGTGCTGTACCACTCGGTGCTGCGGCGCGGCGTGTTCTGGTACTACCTCGAAGAGAGCGACCTGCGCCCGCAGGTGATGCCCGAGACGCTGCCCCCGTGTGCCCACCTGTACCGCTTCGACCGCCGCGACCTGCTGTTCCGGGTGCTGTACCACGGCCCCCGCCTCAGCCTCGAGGTGCTGCATGTGCTCACCGACGGCACCGGCGCCAGCTGGGTGCTGCAAGACCTGGTGGCCGAATACCTGCGACTCAAGTTCCCGGACGAGGCACGCCGCGCGGCCGAACCACCCGGGGTCAAGCAGGGGTTGGTGCCCGACAGCTTCACCCAGTTCCACCCCCGGCTGCCGCAGCAGTTCGCCGAGGCGGCCCAGGCGGCCCCGCTCGGGGCCTCGGACCAGGTCGAGGATGCCACCGGCGGTGGTCGTCCACCGGGACTGGCCCGCGAACTGTTCGGGTCACGAAAGCGCCGCGTGCACCGGGTGCGCGGCACCCTGACCCCCGACCACCGCAACCGGGTCGTCGAACTGGCGATGCCGGTCAGCCAGGTGCTGCCGATCGCCCGCGAACACGGCGTCTCACTGACGGTCTTGCTGACCGCGCTGTTCCTGCACGCGGTGCGCGAGGTCGACGGCGATTCCGCGAAGGGGCACACGATGGCGATCTCTGTGCCGGTCGACCTGCGCCAGCGGTTCGCCTCTGAGTCGGGGCGCAACTTCTTCGCCACCACGCGGCTCGAGTTCAACGAGGACGAGGCAGACTTCGCCCAGATGTGCACCGCACTCGCCGGTCAGCTGAAGCTGCAGACGACACCGGCCGCCCTGGAATCCAAGCTGCGCAAGTTCATCGGCTTTGAGCACCTGTGGGTCGCCCGGGTGCTGCCGCGCCCGGTGAAGGATGTCATTCTCGGGGTCGCGAACTGGCTCAACAGCCGACAACTGACGGTGGCCATGACCAACGTCGGCCGGCTCGACTTTGCCGAGGACATCAACCAGCACGTCCAGGCCGTGTTCATCGCCGTCTCGACCCCGCACCCACAGTTCAGCATGATCAGCCATGGCGACGTGCTGACGGTCAGCTTCACCTCGGCGTTCGTCGAGACAGCACATCAGGCGGCGTTCGTGCGGGGGCTGACGGGGCGCGGTGTCGACGTGCGGGTGGCTGCGAGCAAGGTGAACGAGGACGAGCTGGCAGCGTCGGGCGCTTCGAGCGGTGGCCGGCCATGACGCGCTGCCCAGCCTGTGGCGCCGAGGTGGTCGGCGCGTGGCCGCAATGCCCGCTGTGCCGGGTGGCCCTGGACGGGGCCGGGCACGACGAGGGCAGTGGCTCGTCCGCGGCGCAGCCCTGGCCGGACGTGGCAGTGCGCTACAACTGGCGCACCATCGCGCGGATTGTCGGCGGCGCGTCGCTGGTGGTGATCGCGGGCACGCTCGGGGCGATGGTGTTCATTCCGGAGCCCTGGGTGCGGCTGATGGTGCTCGGTTTCGCGGCGTTGTGGCTGGTGGCGCTGATCGCGGTGCGCAAAGGCCACCACGTCGCCAAGACGATCGTGTACCTGGTGGTGGTCTTCGCGGGGTTGTGCGTCTATGCCGACTTCTTGAGTGGCTGGCGGGCGTGGTCGACGACGTTCGTGATCCCGATACTGTGCGGCGCCTCGATCATCGCGCTGCTGGTCGCGGTGCGGATCGCCCGCATGCGGCCGGGTGACTACCTGGTCTATTCGTGGCTGACGCTGCTGTTCAGCATCGTGCCGGCGCTGTTCCTGGCGTTCGGCTGGGTGACGGTGACGCTGCCGTCGTGGATCTCGGTGGCGATGGGGTTCTTGATGCTGGTGTGGATGCAGGTGTTCCACGGGGCCGAGGTGCAGCACGAGGTGCGCAAGCGGCTGCATGTGTGAGGAATACGCAATTGGACGAGGCCCATGGTGCCCCCAGTCCGAAGTAGTTCGAGACCCGGCCGCGTCATAGCACGCAAAACGGCGACCCCGCGTGGGGTCGCCGTTTCAACTCTGTGGATCTCGGATCAGGGAACGACGCAGTCAGCCTGCGGTGCCTGGTATCCGGGGTTGGTGCAGGCGGGGAACCCAGCGGACTGGAGGGTGGGTGTGCCGCAGATCCGCCACGTGAGCGTGACCGGCGCGTGGTTGTCCGGGTCCGGCCCCGGGTAGTTGTGGCCCCATTCGATGCTGGCCGTCGCGGTGAAGGTGAGGTTGCCGCTGTCACTGCCGTTCGCGAACAGGCCGACATCAACCGTGCCGCCGGGGGGAATGGGCGTCCCGAACGCGGGGGTTGCGCCGATCACATTGAAGGTCAACCCAGTCGTCGTGGTGGTGATCGTCGCGCTGTACAGGTAGATCGTCTTGTCGGACGTGTTCGTCACCCGGAAGGTGAACAGGTATGCCTTCTGGGCATCCGTGAACGTGGGCGTACCGGGGCAGCTGTTGCCCGGCCACTTGTAGGCCTTGCCTCCCTTGATGGTCGGGGGCGTGCCCGACACTGCGTACGCGGGCACGGCACTGGCAACGGCCACAGCGGGCACCGACCAGGCGATTCCAGTCGCAACGGTGCGACGCGATACTACCTTCTCTGACATGTGTCCCCCACAGCACTTGGGTCGGGAGCCGACCGGGATGGCCCTCTCCCGAGAAACAATAAGCGAGTTTCATAACGTTGTCGAGTCATCTCAAGCGCATCTGCAGCTTGTGTGGGCGATCACTCGGCAGGGTTCGCCACGCTCGCCCGCACCTCGGAAATCTGCTCCGCCACCGACTCCACCAACTCCACGACCTCAGCCTCCCCGTTGGCCGGTCCGCCGGCGAGCATCCCATCTGCACCAAGCAGCACCGCACTCGGCATCCAGGGCATCTGAAAGGTTCTGGCCAGCACACCAGGCTGGTCGAAAATCGCGGTGGGCACGAGCGGGGCCAGTGTCTGACCAGGGTCGCCCAGCTCGTCCGGGTTCGACTTGCCCCCGAAGACGGGGCGCACCTGCACGAACGGTTCGAGCACGCCGACCCATTCGGGCAGCTGCTCGGTGATGCGCAGGCATGATGCGCAGGTGGTGCTGAGGAAGATCAACAGCTGCGCCCGTTGCGCGGCCAGCGCCCGCAGGTGCACCGGGTGTCCCTCGGCATCGAGCGCCTCGGCGAAGGGGATGGGGGTGCGCAGGTAGTCCAGCGGTTCACCATCACCGGTGTCCGCACCCTGCACCTGCGCTGCTGCAGTACGCAGCTGCCGCCCGTCCCCGATGACCAGCACGACGAGCGCCACGACACAGATGGCGACCAGCAACCATCCCCACGAATCCGCCCCTGCCTGCCACCAGCGGACGACCACCGCGCGGCCATCGGTGACGGCCGTCACGAGGGCAGCCGCCGAAAAGGCCACGAGCAGCACATTCCGCCACGCGGTCCGCCGGTCGACCTCACCCAGGCCCAGCTCACCGAAGCACCCGCACTCGACCGGTTCGTCGAACCCCAGGGCGCGCACGATGACCACCAGATAGACGAGCATCAGCACGAGTGCAGCCACTGCGGCCGCCACCCCCCACCAGCCCGGCAACACCAGCAGCGCCACAGCCAATACCAACTCGCCCCACGGCAACATCGCGGGCGCAGCAGAGTTCGTCAGCCAGCGTGGCAGCCGCAGTGAGGTGAACGAATCGCGCGCGGGTTGCGGGCTGCGCAGCTTGGCGGCTGCGCTGAGGGCGAGCACCGCGGCGATGACCAGTGGCGCGGCGAGTCCGAAAGCTTCCAGCACAGCATCAGCATAGGGACCGGCACCGCACCCGCGACATCATGCCAGTTGGCACGGCAGGGCAAGATCGAGCCATGGCAGTTCGCAGCAGGACGACCGCAGCAGTACTACTGGTGGCCTGTGCCGCTGGCGCACTGGCGCTGACCCTGCTGCCGATCGGGTGGCAGCTGAACCGGTTTGTCGTCTGGGTCTACTACGAGGGCCTGCGCATCTACAGCTGGCCGAACAACGAGTGGATCACGCTTGGGGTCGTCGCGGCGGCACTCAACGTCGCGCTGACAGTGCCGCTGGCGATCTGTGCGGCGATCGCCCTTCCGCGGGTGCCATGGTGGGTGATCGGGATTGCCGCCACCGTGCTCGGCGGTGCGGTGGAACTCGCCCAGCTGTACTTTCCGCTCGACCGCTCGGCGCAAGTTGTCGACGTGATCACGAATGGTCTTGGCGGCTTTATCGGTGCAGGTCTCGTGGCGGCCACCAGATGGTGGCGGCACCGCCGCGCAGCCCCGGTCCACCCAGCTCAGGTCAGTGCGGCCAAGGTCACAGCCCCACCGCCTTCGCAATGAGCGCCGCCGGTTCCTCGTCCCCCAGTTCCCACGCCGGCGTCGGGTCGTCCCCGAACTGCCTCAGCCCGTAGCGGGCCCAGAAGTCATGCACCCATTCCGGCGCAGTGGGGTGGTGCACCCATGCCGGCAGGCCCCGCTGGGCCGCCTCGAGTGTGCCCGTCGAAAAGATCGACACCACCGGACGACCGAGGTCTGGCAGCGCCGCGCCACTCGTCTCGAACGGCACCCCACGACGACGCAGCCACTGGTGGCCCAGCCGTGAAGCCACATCCGTCTCGACGGGGTGCGGTCGGTAGTCGGCGTCGTTGGCCAGGCAGAACTGCTCATAGACGCGCAGCTTCTGCAGCCTCGGCAGTTCGATGCCGTGCAGCTGCCCCAGCATCAGTGGCCGGTCATCAAGCACCTCGACCTTCGGCGCGTGCCCTGCCTGCCACAGCATCTGCGAGCCGACCACCTGCCACGTGATCGATGGCCGGTCGTCAGACCAGAAGTGGGCGTCGGCCTCGCTCCAGGCCAGCAGGTGGTCACCGTCGTTGAGCGGCGGCGCCCACGGCGTCATCAGACCGTGCTGCACCACCACGAACCGCACGTCGCGGGTCTTCGCCCAGCGCTCGACGACACCCGACAGGGCGTTGAATGCCCCCAGTGACAGCACCTGTTCGACAGTCCGGGGAATCTGGCCCGGCCCGATGAACTCGACCGCCGTCCACCCGTCGCCCGGCAGTTGCGGGTCGGCCACACCAGTGAGCACCGCGACCTGGTCGAGCCGTTCGGCGTACCTGAGCGGGTCGTGGATGACGAGTCGACAACTCGGCGACAGATTGTCCATCACGATGAGCGACGTCGGCTCACCCACCGGCAGGTACAACGTGGCCGAGCCCGGCGGGTGCCTCATCTCGCTGACGCGCCCCTTCGCGCGGCGCACGGCACCCTGTACGCCCGCGCGGCCATCGGCCCAGCGGCGCCACGCCGCCAGGTCACTGGGAAACTGAAGTCCTGTCATGACTACGTCCCCGACCGGGGCCCGGAGCCGTCCGACAGCACCCGCGCCGGCACCCCGGCCACCGTCGCACCCGCCGGTACGTCCCTGGTGACCACCGACCCGGCGCCCACGATCGCCTCGTCGCCGATGGTGATGCCGCCCTTGATCAGCACCCGCTCACCGATGAAGACATTGCGGCCGATGGTGATGGGGCCGTCCTTGAGCACCTCGTGGTGGTTCTCGGCGCCGTGGGCGCCCGAGCTGATCGTGACATCGTTGGCGATCATGGTGTGGTCACCGATGGTCAGGTCGTCGACGGCGTGGATGTGGCAGCGGTAGCCGATGAACACGTCATTGCCGATGGTCAGCACCGAGTCGAACTCGGTCTGCAGCCAGCCGTGCTCGCGCACCAGCAGGTTGCGACCGATGAACATCTGGGCGACGCCGCGCACCGCCAGGGGGCTGACAATCACCGAGCCCTCGCCGAGCCGCCCGAACGACGAGCGCACCACCGGCATCACCAGCTTCGACGCGTAATAGCGCAGCGCCGGCGCCTTTTCGAGCAGCACCCCGAACTTCATGCCCGATCCTCCTTGATCAGCCGATGCGCACAGTCTGGCACCCGCCCCCGACAAAAACAGCCCCGGGCCGGCACACTCACAACCCGACCCCCGGTCTCGGCTCGGGCAAGCGGCCCGCCACCCCGTAGCGCACCTGCCCGACCAGCATCCCTGCCTGCAGCGCCGCCCGCCGCGCCAACCCGCGCCAGTCCCGGTCGTCGGGCCGCAGCGCCATCTTCCCGGCCGCCACGCCACACCGGGCCAGCCCCAGCCACCAGCCTCGTCCCAGGTTCGGTGAACGCCCGAACAGCCCATGCCGGTGCGCCAGCAGCAGATGCAGTTCCCCCGCCCGGAACGACCGCGACAACGGCTGTTCCGACTCGGGGCGGGTGCGGTAGGCCAGCGCCATGCCGCTGCTGCGTCCCAGCCGGTACCCCGCTCGTTGCAGTCGCAGCGCCAGGTCGTTGTCCTCGACGCCGTAGCGCACGGCGACGTCATAGCCCCCCACCCCCACATAAACCTCGCGCCGCATCGCACACGACCCACCAAGAAGGATCGGGTAGGGCTCCGGCGCGCTCGGCACCCGCACCTGCACGACATCCCGCGGCTGCCCGATCAGCGCATCGAGGTGCTCGGGGCCGCGGTCGAAGTCCGCAGCCGCCACCGGCTGCGCGCCCCCATTGACCACCTCGGTCACCTCGAGGGCCGCGGCGGCATCGCGTACCCAGGTGCGTCCGACGTGGTCATCGGCATCACAAAAGGCCAGCTTGTCAGCCCGGGAATGGGCCACCCCGACGTTGCGCGCGTAGCCCGGGTTGGCCAGGTCGTCGGCCCGGACGACGCGCACGTCGAGCCTGCCGGCGAACTCGCTGGCGGCCGCAGCCAGGTCGTCGGTGGAGCGGTTGTCGACCAGCACGACCTCGAACTCCGGCGCGTCGACCTGCCGGGCCAGCGCCTCGAGTTGCACCCCGACGATGCGGGCGGCGTTGTAGCAGGGCACCACGACGGAGATCTGCGGCGTCGCCTCTGCAGCCATGTCACCTCCACCTGTCCACACCAACCCTAGGATGTCGCCATGCGCGACGTGGCACTGACCGACCCCGATGTGCACGTGCTTGCGCTGTCACCACACCTCGACGACGTACTGTTCAGCGCCGCCGCGGTCGTGCAGTCCCGCCCCGTCGAGGTCTGGACCGTGTTCGCCGGCGCCCCGGAGCCTGCCGTGACGACCGACTGGGACCGGGCATGCGGCTTCACCGATTCGGACGAGACGCTCGCCGCCCGCCGTACAGAAGACCTGCTCGCGTTCGAGGGCACGAACGCCACGGTGCGGCACCTGCCATTGCTGGACGGGCCATACTCCGACCCCGGACGACGCCGAACCGACCTCGGGGTGCTCGCTGCCGTGCTGGGCGCCTGGTGGGACGAGCACCCCGCGGGCCTGGTGATCGTGCCAGCCGGCGCAGGGGCCAGGGTCGCGCCCGGATTCTGGGAACGGCTGCGCCGTCACAGTGATGCCGACCTGCTCGAACCACCTGCAGCGGACGAGGCAGCCCGCACAGGGCGCCCTGCCCGTGAAGCCCCGCACCCGGCGAAACGCCTTGTCACCTTCGGCAAAACTACCGTCCGCCGACTGATGCACGCCGACTACCAGCGCCGCCGCGCCGCAGCCCGCCGGCGCGGGTTGGCCGTCAACAATGACCACCTGGCGGTGCGCGACCTGGCGCTGCACCTGGCCGCCGCGCGGTGGCAGCGGGGCGACCGCGCGGCCGTCGCGCTGTACGAAGACCTGCCCTACCTGTGGGCGGAGCCCGCCGACGCCGCGGTCGCCGAATTGTTGGCGAGGCACCGGCTCCGTTCGTCCGCAGTCGTGCTGCCCATCGACGTCGACGACAAGTTCACCCGCATTCAGCACTACGCCTCGCAGGTCGATGTGATGGACCCCGTCGAAAACAGGCTCTCGAAGCCCGGTCACCTGCCCACCACGGAGCGGTATTGGCTGCTGGAACCAGAATCCCACGAAGTCGCCCACGAAGGAGCACCGTCATGAGCGCAGTCGCCATCATCCCGGCACGCGGCGGGTCGAAGGGCATCCCCCGCAAGAACCTGCAACTGCTGCACGGCAAGCCGCTGATCGTCTGGACCATCGAACAGGCGCTGGCCGTGCCCGACCTGCAGGTGGTCGTCTCGACCGAGGACGACGAGATCGCCGCCGTGGCCGCGGCTGCGGGGGCGCACGTCGTCCGGCGACCCGACGACCTGGCCCAGGACACGACCGCGACTGAACCCGTGATCGTGCACGCCCTCGACGTGTTGACCGCCGAACAGGGCACCGAGCCCGACGTGACAATGCTGCTGCAGGCGACCTCACCCGTGCGCCGCCCGGGCACGCTGCAGCGGGCACTGGACGAGTTCATCGCAGGCGGCTTCGACTCGCTGGTCGGGGTGGTGCCGACACCGCCGTTCCTGTGGGGGCTGGACCAGGACGGAGCGGCCGTACCGTACTGGGACTGGCAGCATCGCCGGCGCCGCCAGGACATGTCCCCCAGCGACCTGCGCTACCGCGAGACGGGATCGGTGTATGTGACCCGCAGCGGGTTGTACCGCGAACTCGGCAACCGCATGGGTGGGCGGATCGGGTTGTTCGTGATGGACGAGGACGAGGGCATCGACATCGACACGCTGTTCGACCTGCAGACGGCGACGGCGGTGATGGCGAGACTGGGCTGACGATGAACTGATCCCCCTGCCTGCAGCAGTACAAAATGTCAGGGGGTCACGATAACGTCGTCACCACTCCCCCGGGAAAGGTGGCTGGACATGATCATCGATCGTCATGTGGCACCGTTCGTGATCGTCGAGACCGAGCCAATCCTCGCTGCCCTGCGCCGCATTGATGCGAACCAGTCGCGCATCGCGTTCGTCGTGGACGGGCGTGGCCACCTGGTCGGGTCGCTGTCCGACGGCGACATCCGGCGCTGGCTGATCGCGGCCGAGTCCGCATCACTCGATGCACCGTGTGGCCGAGCCGCGAACACCGCCGCCGTGCGCGCCCGGTTGGCCGACGACCACGCCGACATCGCTCGTCTCATCAGCGGCGCGGTGACCCACGTGCCCCTGCTGGACGACGCCGGCCGGGTCGTGGCGGTCGCGAGCAACGACCGGCGGGTCTTCCAGATCGGCCGCCACCGGGTTTCGTCCGATGACCCCACCTTGCTGATCGCCGAAATCGGCAACAACCACCAGGGTGACGTGGCTTTCGCCAGAGAACTCGTCGACCTTGCCGCCGACGCGGGCGCCGACATTGTGAAGTTCCAGTTGCGTGACCTCGATGCCACCTATCGGCAGGCCGGTGCCGCGTCGGCGGGTGAAGACCTGGGCGCGCAGTACACGCTGAACCTGCTGGCGAAGTACTCACTGCCCGCCGACAAGATGGTCGCGGTATTCGACCACGCCCGCTCGCTCGACCTCGATGTGCTGTGCACCCCGTGGGACGCCCCCAGCGTCAAGGTGCTGGCCGACTACGGGGTGCCGGGGCTGAAGGTCGCCTCGGCAGACATGACCAACCACACCCTGCTCGCCGAAATGTTCGCCACCGGGCTGCCGATGATCGTCTCGACGGGCATGAGCACCGAGGACGAGATCATCCAGGCGGCCGACCTGCTGCGCGCCTCGGGATCACCGTTCGCGATGCTGCACTGCCAGTCGACCTACCCCGCCCCGTTCAAGGACATCAACCTGCGCTACCTGCCCCGCCTGGCCGAGATCGCCGGCACCCCCGTGGGCTATTCGGGCCATGAGCGCGGGTTCCACGTGCCGCTGGCTGCGGTGGCGATGGGTGCGCGCATCATCGAGAAGCACTTCACCACCGACCGCTCACTCGAGGGCAATGACCACAAGGTGTCGCTGCTGCCGCATGAGTTCGCCCAGATGGTGGCCCGGGTGCGCGAACTCGAAGAGGCGCTGGGCAGCGGCACGGCCCGCACCGTCTCGACGGGTGAGTCGATGAACCGGGTGAACCTGGCCAAGTCGCTGGTGGCCACCCGCCGTATCGAGGTCGGCGAGGTGATCACGCGCGGCGACGTCGACGTGAAATCGCCGGGTCGGGGGCTGCAGCCGAACCACCTGGACGAACTGGTGGGCCGCACGGCCCAGCGCGTGGTCGAGTCCGGCGACTTCTTCTATCCCCGCGACCTGACCGACCAGGCCTCGCGTGGCCGTCCGTACACCTTCCGCCGGCCATGGGGCCTGCCGGTGCGCTACCACGACTACGCCGCGCTGGTCGAGCAGTCGAACCCCGACTTCATCGAGTTCCACATGTCGTACAAGGACGTCGAACTCGACATCGACGAGGTGTTCAGCGAGCGGCTGCCGTTCGGGTTCACCGTGCACCTGCCCGACCTGTACGCGGGGGACTTCATCGTCAACCTCGCCAGCCCTGATGACGCCGTCTGGCAGCGCTCCATCGCCGAGACCCAGAAGGTCATCGACATCACCCGCCGCCTCACGGCGTACTTCACGATCGATGAAGCGCCGATCGTCATTGCCACCATGGGCGGCTTCACCGCGGACGGTTTCATCGCCCCCGCCGAACGCCCGGCGATGTATGCGCGCATCGCCGCAGCGCTCGAGCGCCTCGACACCAGCGAGGTGCGGCTCACCGCCCAGACGCTGCCGCCCTACCCCTGGCTGATGGGCGGCCAGCAGTACCACAACCTGTTCATGGGGCTTGAGGACACGATCGACTTCGCCGTGCAGTATGGCCAGCGGCTGACGCTGGACGTCTCGCACTCGAAGCTGGCCGCGAACTACCACCGGCGCCCGTTCAGCGAATACGTCACCGCGCTGGCCCCGCACACCGAGCACCTGCACATCGTCGACGCCGAGGGTGTCGACGGCGAGGGTCCGCAGATCGGCGAGGGTGAGGTCGACTGGCCGGTGCTCGCGACCCAGCTGGACGAGTTGGCGCCCGGTGTCGGGTTCATCCCCGAGATCTGGATGGGCCACACCAACAACGGCGAGGGCTTCTGGACAGCACTGGACCGCTTGGAGAAGTGGTTCTGATGCCACATCGGCGGCCCCACACCGGCGAGAGCCCGCATGCGCTGTGGATCGTCCCCGTCTCGAACCTGGCCGGGGTGGCCAGGCATGTCATCGACGTGGCCCACGCCGGGCTGCCGGGCTGGACCCTGACCGTCGCCGCCCCCGAAGGACCGTTGCTGGACGAACTGCGTGCGCTCGGGGCGACGCCGATCCCGTTGGCGATCGAACCTGGGGTGCCGGTGCGGCGGGCGGTGGCCGCCCTGCGCCACGCGGTCCACGACGTACGACCGACGCTGGTGCACACCCATCTCGCCCGCGCCGACCTGCTGGCCGCGATGGCGGCGCCCGGCACCGCGACCGGCGCCCACCCGAAGCTGGTCTCGACCGAGCACCACATCCCGCCGAACCGGTACATGTTCCACAAGACGTGGGCACGGGCCAAGACCATGGAGACCATCCACCACTGGCGGCTCAAACGGTTCCACGGGCTGGTCGCGGTGAGCGAGTCGACGAAGCAGGACATGCTGACGTACTGGCGCCCCGGCCGCGAGGTCACGGTGATCCACAACGGCGTCGACCGACCGGCGAACCCGCCACGGCGCGAGCCCGGCTACCGGTTCCTGTCGCTGGCGAGGCTCTCGCCCGAGAAGAACATCGAAATGACGCTGCGGGCCTTCTCACGGATCGTGCGTGACGTGCCACAAGCCCGGCTGACCGTCGCCGGCACGGGTGACCACCAATGGGTGCTCAAGCGCCTGGCAGCAGCGCTGCGCATCGACGAGGCCGTGAGCTTTCCCGGGTTCGTCGACGCCAACGAGGCACTGGCAAGCCACGACGTCGTGTTGCAGCCCTCGCTGAGTGACAACTTCAGCTACACACTGCTCGATGCCATGGCCCACGGCCTGGGGGTCGCCGCCAGCCCGATCGGTGGCAATCCCGAGATGCTGCCCGAACGCTGCATCGCCGACTTCGATGATGTGCCGGGCTTCGCCGAGATCGCCATCGAGCAGGCGGAGCTGGTCGACCGGCGACCGACGCTGCCCGACTCGGTGCCGACCGTGGCGCAGATGTGCGCCCGGATCACGGCCAAGTACGCGCAGGTGCTGGGCTGATGCTGGTCTTCGACACGCGTTGGGCCGGCCCGCACGGCATCGGCAGGTTCGCCGCAGAGGTGCGCCGCCGCCTGCCGGGGCAGGTCGTTGACGTCGCGGGCGCCCACCCGGTGTCGCTGCGGGGGCTGGCGGCGTCCGAGGTGCTGCCCCACGTGACCGCTCGTGGCCGGGAGCGCGGGGTGACGTACTTCAGCCCCGGCTTCACGCCCTGCCTGAGCTGGCGCGGCACCCATGCGTTCACGGTTCACGACCTGATCCACCTCGATGTGCCCGCTGAGCAGTCCCGCGCCAAGTCGGACTATTACGACCAGGTCGTGCGCCGCGCGGTCCGGCGCGAGGCGGGCGCGGTGCTGACCGTCAGTCGGTTCAGCCGCGACCGCATCGCAGAGTGGGCGGGCGTCCCCGCGGAGCGGATCACGGTGGTCGGCAACGGCGTCGATGCCGCCTATGCGCCCCATGGGCGCACGGCCGTGCCGTCGTGGGGCCCGTACGTGCTGCATGTCGGCAACCACAAACCGCACAAGAACCTGACCCGGCTGGTGCTGGCGATGTCGCGGGTGCCCGACGTCACCCTCGCGCTCACGGGCGACCCGGACGACGCATTGCTGGCATTGGCCGAACGGCAGGGCAGCGCCGGTCGGCTGCGGTTCCTGGGCCGGGTGCCCGAGGCCGACCTGCCGGCCTGGTACCGCGGCGCGGCGGCGGTGGCGATCCCGTCACTGTATGAGGGGTTCGGGCTGCCGGCGCTGGAGGGCATGGCGTGTGGTGTGCCGGTGGTCGCGTCGGGCACCACGGCGCTGGCCGAGGTGGTCGCGGACGCGGGAGTGGCGGTCGTGCCGGACGACGTCGCGTCGATCACGGCAGGTATCGAGGCTGCGCTGGGCGACGCGGGGCTGCGGGCCAGGTTGGCGACGGCGGGGCCGGAACGCGCGGCACAGTTCAGCTGGGACCGGGTGGGCGCTGCCGTGAACTCTGCCCTGGGCGTGCATTCATGAATCCGATCGAAGCGAGCGTCAGCGTGGTCATGCCCGTGCGCAACGGGGCGGGCACCATCCAAGAGCAGCTGCGGGCGCTGGCACGCCAGGAGTATTCCGGCAGCTGGGAGGTGGTGGTCGCGGACAACGGGTCGACCGACGCGACACGGAGAATTGTTGAAGCCTTCGCCCGGACCGCCGCCATGCCTGTTCGCCTGGTCGACGCGAGTGCGCGAGCGGGCGCATCTCATGCACGCAACGTCGGCGCACGCGCCTCAACGGGGGTCGTGCTCGCCTTCTGTGACTGCGATGACAGGGTGGACAGCGGCTGGGTGTCCGGGGCAGCGG
This sequence comes from Aestuariimicrobium sp. G57, assembly GCF_050110855.1. Lineage (NCBI taxonomy): Bacteria > Bacillati > Actinomycetota > Actinomycetes > Propionibacteriales > Propionibacteriaceae > Aestuariimicrobium > Aestuariimicrobium sp. G57. Next base: position 550,527 of record NZ_JBNINW010000003.1, read on the forward strand.
AGGCTCAGCAGTGCGAGGTGCTTGCCGGAATTCTCAAGCCTCTCAGCACTCCCCAGGACCCCGATGCACCGATCCTGTACCCGGACGGATTCATCCAAGCCGCGACCATGCGCACACTGATGTCGAGCAACTTCGCGATCTGGCGCAGCGACTACCTGTCCCTCGGCGGGTTCGACGAGTCCCTTCCTCCGTATGGATTCGAGGACACCGAGTTCGCCATCCGTCTGCATGCACGGGGGCTGCGGCTGAACGGCTCGCAGCAAATGCTCGTGCATTACCGTCTGCCCGCCCAAAATCGGCGCCTGCTCCGCAAGGTCTTCCTGTCCGCGAAGGCAGAGACCGTGCTCTGGCACCGGTATCCCCGGATGGCGGCAGGAACCGGTGTGCACTGGGCAGCCAGCCAAGTGCTGCGGCTACCAGTCGATGTCTTCCGGGGGCCATCGCGCAGCCCTCGGCGGATCGCGCGCGAAGTCGTCACCCGGTGGGGACGACTGGTAGCCACATGCGAGATCCGGCTGGGCCGATATCCGTCCGAGCCGCGTCTGCTCGATCCCGAGGCGATGACGCCATGACCCGCGTCGCCCTCGCCCATGACTACCTGACCCAGCGCGGTGGTGCCGAGCGGGTGGCGCTCGTGCTCACCCAGGTGTTCCCCGGCGCCGACCTGTACACGTCGTTGTACGACCCCGACGAGACCTACCCCGAGTTCAGGGGGGTGCGAGTGGTCACCTCGCCGCTGAACCGCGTCGGGCTGTTCCGGCGCGCCTTCCGGTGGGCGCTGCCGTTCTTCGGTGCCGCGTTCGACCGGGCGCCCGTCGACCCGTCGACGGAGGTGGTGGTGGTCTCGACGACCGGGTTCGCCCACGGCATCGCCACCAGTGCCCCGAAGGTCGTCTATTGCCACTCCCCCGCCCGGTTCCTGTACCTGGTCGATGACTACTTGGGCACCGACTGGTGGCGCACCCCGACCGGCTGGGGGCTGATGGCGCTGCGGCCGTGGCTGGTGCGCTGGGACCAGCGCGCCGCTCACCAGGCCGCGGTCTACCTGTGCAATTCAAGGGTGGTGCAGCGGCGCATCCGCGACGTCTATGGCATCGAGGCAACCGTGGTGCCACCACCCGCCGCCCTTGACCCGTCCGCAATCCAGGAGCCCTTGCCCGCCCTCGACGGTTGGCCCGACCACCACTTGCTCGTCAGCCGCCTGCTGCCCTACAAGAACGTGGACGCCGCGATCGACGCCTTTCGCCAGCTGCCCGACGAGCGGCTGCTGGTGGTGGGCAGCGGCCCACTGCGTGACCGCCTGGCGGCCGACCTGCCGGTGAATGTGCGGTTGGTCGAAGGCATCACCGATGCCCAGCTGCGCACCGCCTATGCCGGGGCCAGGGCCGTGATCGCGCCCAGCCATGAGGACTTCGGGCTGACCCCCGTCGAGGGGTTCAGCTTCGGCGTGCCGGCCCTGGCGCTGCGGGCCGGTGGCTACCTCGACACGGTCGTCGAGGGCGTCAGCGGTTGGTTCTTCGACGCCCCCACGGCAGATGACATCGCCGCCGCTGTGCGTCGTCTCGCCCGCCTGCCCCTCGACCGGAACATGGTGCTGGCCCAGGCGCAGCACTTCACACCCGAGGCTTTCGCTGCCAGTATTCGGGGCATCGTCGACCAGATCGCAGGGGGCAGCACATGACCGGCGCTCGGGGCACGCTCGACGCGTCGGTGGTGATGCCGGTGCGCAACGGTGCCGAGTGGATCCGCGGGCAGCTCGACGCCCTCGCCGCCCAGGACTTCACCGGCACGTGGGAGATCGTGATCGCCGACAATGGTTCGACCGACGCCACCAATGACATCGTCCGCGAGTTCGCCCGGGGCACCGACGTGCCCGTACGCATCGCCGACGCCACGGCCCGGGCCGGCATCTGTCATGCCCGCAACGCCGGTGCGCTGGCCGCCCGCGGGCGACTGCTGGTGTTCTGTGACTGCGACGACCTGGCCAGCCCGGGCTGGTTGTCGGCGGCCGTCTCGGCCAGTGCCGAGGGTCAAGTGGTCGCCGGGTTGAACCGCGAGCTGCAGGAGCCCGTGCAGGACCCCGACGCGCCGAAGATCAACCCGGGTGGCATCATCCGGGGCTGGCAGGCCGTGCTGTTCATCGGCTGCAATTTCGCGGTCGACCGCGACGCATACTTCGCCGTCGGCGGCTTCGACGAGTCGCTGCCACCGTACGGCTGCGACGACAGCGAGTTCGCCCTGCGCGCCAACGACGCCGGACTGACGTTCGTCGGCGACGAGGATATGCTCCTGTGGTTCCGCCGCACCACGGGGCTGCGTCGGGTGCTGCGCAAGGTCTACCTTTCTGGCAAGGCCGAGACGATCATGTGGCACCGCCACCCCCAACGGTTCGCGGGGCGGATCGGCTGGCGAGCGGCGGTGCGGACCCTCGTCCAAACCCCCAGGGCGCTGCGCGGTGGCGGGCTGCCCGCGGACCGCGCGAAGGCCCGCTACGTCGTCACCCGCTGGGCGCACGTCGTCGCAGAACTCGAACTGCTGCGCGCCCGGTACGAGCGTGAGCCCATCCGGGTCGGCGCCGATGACCCCGTCCCGCACGTTGAGGAGGTGCCCGGACGATGAAGGCCTCCGTCGTCATCCCCACGCGCGGCGGCGCAGCCCGGTTGCCGCTGCTGCTCAACTCGCTCGCAGCCCAGACCCACCCCGACTGGGAGGCCATCGTCGTCATCGACGGCGACATCGACAATTCCGAGGCGGTCGTGGCCGAGTACGACCACCTGCCCGTGCGCTGCATCGTGCTGCCCGAGAACCGCGGCCGGGTCACGGCCCTGAACACCGGGTTCGCGGCTGCGTCCGGTGACGTGCTGATTCGTGCGGACGACGACTTCGAACTGGCGCCCGGCCACATCGCCGCGCACGTCGCCCCCCATACCCAGGGACGGGTCGGCGTGGTCGGGCTGCCGATCAACGTGGCACCCGACAACGCCTACATGCGCGCCTACGGCACGTGGGCCGACCAAACCGGCCGCGAATCGGCCCGGACGACGCCCGCCGGTGACCGCTGGCGGCTGTGGGGCGGCAATGTCTCATGCACCCGCGCCGACTTCGACGCGGTCGGCGGCTACGACGACCGGTACCGCGGCTATGGCTGGGAGGACCTCGACTTCGGCTACCGGCTCGCCCAGCTGGGGGTGCCCATCGAACTGGTGGAGGGCGCGAACGTGCGGCACCACATGGCCTCGGTGACGACTCGCATCAGGGCCCGCCGGGCGTGGGATTCCGGCAGCGCCCGGGCGAGGTTCGAGTGGATCCATGGGGCTGGTTCGAGTGGCGCCGCGGTGCCGGCGGACGACTCGGCCTGGAACCGCCTCGTCCGGGGGTGGGCCGGGGCACTGACGCCGTCGCTGCTGGACGCGACCACCGGGCTGGTCGACGCCGCGCTGCCAGTTCTGCCACGACCAGTGGGACGCAAACTGGTGGCCCTGTCGGTCGAGGCTGGGGCGATGGCTGGGTTCCGGGCAGGGCTGGACAGGTGAACGCCGGCGCGCACGCGGGACCAATGGTCATCTTCATGCCCGGCTTGGCCAGTGGGGGCGGGGCCGAACGGTATGCCGTCGGGCTCGCCGCAGCCCTGCGCGCCCTCGGCCATCCACGGGTCGTGATCGCCAGCGACGGCGCGACCCGCGATGAGATTGCCCGCCAGTTCGGCATCGACATGACCGGTATCGAGGTCGCTGATGTGCCCACACCGCCAGGGTGGTTGCGCCGGGCGCCCCAATCGGTTTTCGACCTGGTTGAGCTGTTGGGCTGGCGACATGCGGTCGCGCACCTGAACCCGAGCGTCATGGTCAATTGCCTGTACCGGGCCGAACTGCCCGGGCTTGGCAGCAGGCAGAACGTCTACGTGTGCCATTTTCCACACCCTCTGCGCATCCGGTACACCCCGGCTGCGCGGGGCTTGTTCATGTCCGTCATGGGTTGGTTGCAGCGGGTTCTGGTGACCCGTGCGCCGTCCTTCCTGGACACCTATGACCAGGTCGTCGCCAACTCCGAGTTCACCGCTGACCATGTCCGCAAGCGCTGGGGAGTCGAGCCTGTGATCGTGCCGCCGCCTTGTGCCTCGATGCTCGTCCCGGGAGTACCGAAGCAGAGGCGCATCGTGACGGTCGGCCGGTTCGAGCCCCCCGTCCCGGGCGTGCCAAACAAGCGTCTGGACGTGCTGGTCGACACCTTCGCCGCCATGACCGACCTGCACGCCGAGGGTTGGGAACTGCACGTGGCCGGGGCATGCCCGGACGCGAGCCAGGCCTACCTGGACGATCTGCGCCGCGCTGCGGGAAAGGCGCCGGTCACGTTCCACCCCAACCTGCCATTCGACAACCTGCAACAGTTGTACTCCTCGGGACAGATCTATTGGCATGCCCAGGGTTACGGGGAATCGCTCGAGGACCGGCCCGAAACCCAGGAACATTTCGGCATCACCACTGTCGAGGCCATGAGCGCAGGTGCCATCCCTGTGGTCATCGACACCGCAGGCCCATGGGAGGTGGTGCTGCCGGTCGACGGGGCCGGACGGTGGACCACCACGATGCAGTTGGAGGGCGAGACTCGGCGCATCATCTCCATGCCTGCAGACCAGCGCGACGCCCTCGCGGCACGTTGCCAACGACGGGCAGAGGAATTCTCGCCGGAAGCATTCGGCAATCGAATTGCCGTGATCCTCGGGCGGAAGGGTCAGTATGGGAACGCTTCCTGAAGTCACGGTGATCCTTGTCACCTACAACCATGCGCCCTTCGTGGCCGAAACACTCGATTCGATCCACGTCCAGACCCTTCAGCCCCATCGTGTGCTGGTGATGGACGATGCCTCATCCGACGGCTGCGCCGACCAGGTGCGGGCATGGCGAATCGCGCACAGTCCCGACCTCGAACTGATCGCCCACGTCCAGAACCGCGGCCTGTGCCGCACCCTGAACGAAGCGCTCAACACGGTGCAGACCCCGCTGTATGCCTACATCTCCGGGGACGACGTCATGGCACCGCGACGGCTCGAAAAGCAGGTGCAGGCATGGGTGCGCGACGGCTCGCAGGCAGCCGTCGTGTACTCGAACGCCACACGCATCGATGAATTTGGCGCAGAGCTCACCCCCGACTACCGCACCATGCATGCCTGGCCCGAGCAGTTGTCAGGGCATCTGCACACCGAATTGCTGCGCAGGGACTGGCTGCCGGCCGCGTCGCTGCTGATGAACACGGCGTTCGTGCGCGAGGTTGGCGGGTACGACGAACGGTGGTTCTTCGAGGACTATGACCTGCTGCTGCGCCTCGCTGCGGGGCACCGCTTCGTTGCCGTCGATGAGCCGTTGGTGTCTTTCCGCGAGTTGTCGACGTCCCTCGGTTCCACACGCTTCCGCGATGAGGATCCTGACTTCCTCGCGGCGCGGGTGGGGATCTGGACCAAGCAGTTCGGCGTGAGCAGCGAGGGCGATGCATACCTGAGACATGCGTTGCCCCCATTGGCGATCCGGTTGTGGGCCTCGGGGCGGCACACTGACGTGGCGCTTGCCGCTCTTGAATCGGCCTCACAGGGGCGGGACGCGGCCAACCTGCGGCTTCGGGCCGCGCTGATCCGCCTAGGAGTACGAAAGCAACCGGCGGTGCTCTCACGGCTGACCAGGGTCGCCGCAACACTCAGACGGCGCTGAGCAGCGCCAGGAACTGCGCCCACTCGGCGAGGATTGACTCCGGAGAGAATCGGTCCGCCTGCACCTGCGCCTCGTCACCCCGTGGGCCGCGATCCTCGTCCGAACGCATTGCCTGGACAAGGGCGGATGTGTAAGCGTCCTTGTCACCGGGGGGAACAAGCCACCCCCCGGCACCGACCAGCGTCCGCACTCCGGGTGACACATCGAATGCCACGGTGGGAACCCCTGCGCGGGCTGCTTCCAGGATCGACATCCCGAAACCCTCGTATGCCGAGCTGAGCAGGTGCAGCCCTGCATCAGCGAGCACTGCGTCAACATCGTCGCTACGGCCGGGCAGGCGGACGATCGTCCCAGCAGCCAGATCGGCCACCATGTGCTCGAGCACCTCCCGTTCCGGCCCTTCGCCGTGGATGTGCAACTGCCACCCGGACAACTCGGGTGCGGACCGCACCGCTTGGACGAAGCAGCGCACCATGACGTCGAGTTGCTTCTCACCCGACAGTCGGGCCAGGGCCACGGCCGTGCGGGATCGCCGCACGGACTGGCGTCGTGGCGCCACGTGTGTCGGGCCATAGGGGTTGCCGATGCCGACGCAGCGCACCTGTGGCAGCAGCGGAGCGAACTTGTCGGCGTCCTCGACTGTCAGTGCGACGAAACCGTCGAGGTCGGCATAGTGGCGCACGATCGCGGGACGCAACCAGGCCTCGATGTCGATCGCCTCGAACTGTGAGTGGTGCATGCCGACGAGAATCGGACCGTCGGCACCCGGGCGCCAACCGCACTCGTCGACCACCTTCTTCGGTTTGACATGGGTGAACACCAGTACGGTGTCGCCACCGTAACCGTCGAGTTGACGCCGCAACCGACGGCGCAGCCACCACCGGTCACCGCGCTTGAACATCACCACCGGCACCGCGGCGGGAACCCGCCACCACCGGCGTGAGCCTTCGTCGGCACGCGAGCGCAGCGCAGGCCCCGAATGCAACTGCTCACGGGGGTTCGCGACGAATGTCGAGAACCCCGGCTGACGAGTACCCGGCACCAGCGAGATGTGCTCCACGGCGATGCCGCGCGAGACCAGCGCCACCGACATGTTCTCGACCCACGTGGCACCGCCGCTGGTCTCAGGCACCCGTGGGGCCACAAACACCACTCGGCGAACCCCTGCTGGCCAGTCAGGGATCATGCGGCAGGTGTCCCGCTCGGCACGGCATCATCGTCCAGACGCCCCAGTTCGACCATCCGGGCAAACGAGGCGTTCGCGTCCCGGACCTCAGTGAACGTGCCCAGCCCCGTCACCCGGCCGTCCTCGAGGAAGGCCAGTTGATCGACGTGCCGCACGGTGGAGAGCCGGTGGGCCACGATGATGGCCGTGATCTGGCCATTGAGGTCGTGGATCGTGCGCGATATCTGGTCTTCGGTTTCGTTGTCGAGGGCCGAGGTGGCCTCGTCCAGCACGATGACGCTGGGCCTGCGGTACAGCGCCCGGGCGATACCAATCCGCTGCCGCTGGCCACCCGACAGCCGTGAACCGCGCTCACCGAGCAGTGAGTCGAGGCCCTCAGGCAGGTCAGCGAGCACGTCGCCCAATCGGGCGCGTTCGAGGCAGTCGCGAATCCGGGCCTCATCGCGGTGCTGCGGCGATTCCCCGAACGCGATGTTGGCGGCCAGGGTGTCATTGATGACGAAGACATCCTGCGGCACATACGCCACCTGCGCGCGCCACTCCGCGTCCAGGTCGTCAATCGACTCACCGCCGTAGGTGACGGTGCCGCGCGTGATCGGGATGAGGCCGAGCATGATGTCGACCAAGGTGGTCTTGCCCGACCCGCTCGACCCACACAGCGCCAGCGACGTTCCCGGCGGCACCACCAGGTTGATGTCGCGCAGCACGTCGTGGTTGCCATCGGGGTAGCGGAAGGACACCGCCTGCACCTCGAGGGTGCTGGGCGTCGCGGATGCCTGCCCACCCAGCGCCCGGTGTGCGGACCCGGTGACAGCCGATTGCTGCTCGGGCAGTCGCTGCAGTTCACCGACCGCCAACCGCAGGCCCGCGCGACCGCTGCGGATGGTGCCCAATGTCGTGGTGAGCCCGCTCATGACAGGAAGCAGCCGAACCGTGGCCGCGACGAACACCGTCAGCGTTGGCACCATCTGGGAGGGGTCGTAGAAGAGCAGCACCAGCGCCAGGATGAGCGCGATGCCGGTGATGCTGGTGAGTTCAAGCACTTGCTTGGGGATGCTGCTGTAGACCAGGGCCCGGCGTCCGGCCGCAGCGTTCACCTCGCTGGCCTCGCGGAACCGGGTCAGGAATTCGTCCTTCGCGTCATGCATCCGCACCTCGCGGAAGCCACTGATCGCGTTGATGAGCGCGAGGCTCTTGGCCCACGACGACATCACGGCCTGCTCCCCGGCCTGGGTGTTGCGCCGGGCCAGCACCCGCTGGATCAGGTAGACCGCCACCCCGAAGTAGACCAGCGCGGCGATGGTGATGGTGGGGGTGATGGCCAGCAGCAGGCCCAGGATCAGCAGGATCGACAGCCCGGACGAGAGCAGCCCCAGCAGGCTGCCGAGCACCTGGCCGTGGGCCGCTGCGACAGCGGCATCGAGGGTGCGCAGCATCTCTGCTGTTGTCCGGCGACGGTGTGAGATGTAGTCCTCGCTCAAGTAGGCATCGAGCAGACGGGTCGAGGTCTGGATCTGCAGTCTCAGGATCACCCCTGAACTCCACCACTGGAACAGCAGGCTCGCTGCGGCCTTCAGTGCGAACGCCGCCACCATCAGGCCCGCCATCAGCAGCACAAACGCCGTGCGCGTGGGCTCGCCCACGGCCCGGTAGATCACGCCGATGTAGCCGGACTCGAGGTCAGCCCCGAGCATCACCTGCATCAGCGGCAGCACCGCCGCCAGTCCGATCAAGTCGAACAGGGCCAGCACAAACTGGGCCGCCGCGAGGATGATGAGCTTGACCTGGTCCGGCCGGGCAAACGTGCCCCACAGGAACTGGATGTCCTGCCTCATGCCGGGACCCCTTCATCGGGGGCGATCGCCGCATCGAGGGCCGCCAGCTCTGCCGTCAGGGTCGGGGTCGTCACGTCGAGCGCCTCCGAAATCTCGCGGATGCGATGCCGCCAGTCCAGCTCGGCCAAGGCATGGGAATGGAGCCGCTGGGATGCGCCCTCCGTCCACGCCGCCACCGCGGTGGCGATGGCATCAATGCCGGCCTCGCGCGAACTGACGTCGATCTCGACACGGGCCGCTGCGGGAATCAGCGAGGCCGCCCGCACCTGCGGAAACTGCCCTGCAATCCGCGTGCCGCACGTCACCGCGTCGGTGAACCGTGCCGTGATGTAGTCACGGGTCGGGTGCGTGTAGTCGGACGGGCTGACGAGGTTGCTCGAGGCGAGCACGACCTTGGCGCGCGACAGCTGGCGCACCACCTCACGCTGGTTCACCAACCCATCGGTCTGGCTGCCGGTGAACGTGCCCTGGTAGCTGAGCCCCCGCTCGGCGAACAGCGCCCGGTTGGCATCGTCATCGCCCCAGGCCTGTGGTTGGCGGCCGAGCCGCAACACGTCGACATCACGCCCGGACGACCCTGGCCACCCCAATGCGTCCGAGCCCCACGGGGCCCACCCCGCCGGCACGCGCATCGCCGACGCATAGCGGTCGACCAACTCAGCATCGGTGACCCACACCCGGTTGATCGTGCGCCGCTCACGCGCGAACCGCGGGATCCGCTCGTCCCAGAACGAGTCGATGACCCACGCCCCGACCTGGTCGAACCGGCCGAGCAGCACGCGGGCATCGGCCAGCGCCAACAGGTCACCGGGATGGGCCGCTATGACAAGCAACGGGCCGCGTCGGCCGCGCAGCCGCGGCAGCATCGAGGCGAGTTTGGTGGGCACCCCGTAGTCCCTGGTCGGGTGGATCTCGACCAGGGTGGTTTCCCACAACCGGGCCACCAAGTGGGCCAACGCCGTCACCGGTCCCCACCCGCCGGACGAGGCAGGGGTCACGCACCAGACTTGTGCCGTCACTGGGTGAGCCCCCGCTGCCGCAGTTCGGCCAGGGCCTCGTCCCAGGCCGTGGAATCGGCGCCGGGCTCGGCCCACGACCGGGTGATGAAGTCGGCGATCGCGTCGGCGCTCGACACCTGCGGCTCGGGGGCACCGACGGCCCGCAGCCGGGTCAGGTCGGCGCAGGCATGCTCGATGTCTCCGGCGCGCTTGACCTCGACATGCTCGAAGCTGCCACCCGTGGGGCTGGCGGCGATGGCGTGGCGGGCAATGTCGACCAGCGTCGTCCGCTGCCCTGTGCCGACGTTCAGCACCAACGGTTGCCCCACCTCGGTGCGTCCAAGTGCCCAGGCGATGACGGCGGCGACGTCGCTGACGTGGACGAAGTCGCGGGTCTCGTGGCCGTCGCCGTAGACCTGCAGCGGCTTGCCCTCACGCAGCCGGGCCAGGAACGCGGCGAGCACCCCGGTGTAGGGGTTGTGCAGCGCCTGCCCGTGGCCGACCACGTTCTGGGGGCGCAGGATGGTTACGGGCACCTCGCGGGCCGCCTCGACCAGCACTGCTTCGGCCTCGGCCTTGGTCTCGCCGTATACCGAGATCGGCATCAGGTCGTCGTCCTCGCGGGACGGTTCAGGCTGGGCCACGGCATCGCCGCGGGCCCCGAACGCGGTGGTACCGTCGGGCTCCCGGTAGCGTCCCTCGCCATAGACAGCACGCGAACTCAATGACACCAGCGGCGCACCCCAACGCCGGGCCGCCCCACCCGCCAGCCGGGTGCCCTCGATGTTGACCCGGCGGTAGCGCTCCTGTTCGTACATCGACTGCGCAGTGCCGGTCTCGGCGGCGAGATGGACGACGGCGTCGTGGTGCCCCAACGACCGCCATGCCGCTGGATCGGCCACATCGCCCTCGACCACCTCACCGGGAAACCGGTCCCGGTCAGCGGCGGGATCGGCGTGCACCTGCGGCAACAGGCTGTCGAGTGCCGTCAACTCGTGGCCGGCAGCCACCAGGGCACGGGCCAGGTGCTGGCCGATGAACCCCGCCCCGCCAGTGATGAGCACCCTCATACAGCCAACCCTTCGTGCGACAACCGCTGCGACCCGACGACCGGGTCGATGACGCGCCACGCCGCGAACGGATCATTGACCGGGATGCGCGTGGTCTGGTGCACCAGCATCGCAACGCCGAGCACCAGGAACGCTGGGGTGGTGAAGAACACCTCACCGAGCTTCCATGCACACACGAGCACGACGGCGATCGCAGCTTCAGTCACCACCTGTTCGGCGGTCGCGCGACGTGGGTTGAGGGCGTGCATGCCCACCAGCACGAACAGGCCCAGCACGACGACGACCATCACCCACCCACCCTCGACGCGCAGTGAGGCGTAGGAGTCGTGGAAATACATGAACCGCTGCCCCATCTGCACGAACGCGGTGTTCAGACCGTTGCCGAACCATGGCGACAGCTCGAGCTTCGCCGCGGTCGCGATGTCGATCTGTTCGCGGAACCAGTCGGTGCCATCGCGGTCGCGAAAGAACCAGATGCGGGCGAACTGCTCTTCGATGGTGGTCAACAACGCGACAACCCCGACCGCCACCCCTGCGCGGATGACCAGCGGCGCCGCATTGCGCACCCACAACCACAACAACCCCACCGCGAAGGCTGCCATCGACGTTCGCGAACCCGTCAAGGTCAGGGCGGCCCCGAAGACGAGCACATGGGCAATCTTCGCGGGCCAGTGCCTGTGCAGCAGCAGGCCCAGCACGCCGATGACCGCGTACATCATGCCCGCGATGTTCTTGTCGCCGAAGAAGCCGGTCAGGAACGGTGGGTAGTTGTTGGGGGTCAGGCCCGCATAGAACAGGGGGATGTTGAGCACCATCGCGATGGTCAGGCCCTGCAGCAGGCTGCGCAGGTGCAACCGGCCCACAGCGATGGTCAACGCAAAGGCCAACAGCACCACCATCTTGGTGCTGCGCTGCAGCCAGTCGAGCCCGTTCAGGTGCGACACGACGATCGCCCACACGAGCATGAAGGCAAAAGCCCCCAGGACCCACCCGAGGCGTCGCACCCGGTGCAGCGGACGTCGCGCGGCGCCCACGCCCACGGCGAGCGCCATGATGGGCACGCCCGCCGGTTGCCCGATCACCGGCAGTTCATAGCGGTCCCACAGCAGGGCGAAGCCGATCAGGAAGTCGATGACCACGACACTGGCCAGCCAGCGTCCCCACGACTCGGTCGGTTCGTCCCCGGAGTTCACCCGTGCCGGTTGCAGTGTCGGCAGGGCAGCGGCCTCGTCGCCCCGCATCAGTAGTCCCTGCGCATCACGTCACCGCACCACCGCTCAGTTGTGCGGCGCGTCGTGGATGGTGGTGTCATCGACCACCACGCCGCGGCGGGCGCGCAGCCCGGCGTGGGTCGCACCGTTGGCACCGTGGGGCTGCTTCGCGAAAGCCTTGGCAGACGTGCCCTGCTTCACCGACATAGGCGCAGCCGGGATGACCTCGTTCGACGTCGACGTGCCGGCCCCGTCGACGTAGTAGACCTCGCTCTTGGCGGCGTAGCCGTAGCTGTGGCCGTAGACGAGTTCGCCCATGGCGCGCTTCGGCACGCGGTTCAGCACGGTGCCGAGCATCTTCGCCCCGACCAGCTCGAGCTGCTTCATGCAGTGGGCGATCTGGTCCTTCGGGGTCTTGCCCGTCAACGTGACGAACAGGGCACCGCCACTCGCCCGGGCGAGCAACGAGGCGTCGGTGACGGCGAGCATCGGTGGCGCATCGATGATCACCAGGGCATTGCGCGACAATTCGGCGATGAGTTCGGCCATCTTGCGCGAACCCACGAGTTCGCTCGGGTTCGGGGGGATGCGACCTGCGGGCAGCACCCGCAGGCCGGGTACGTCGGTGCTGACGAGCGCGTCGGTGACGCTGACGTCACCGGCCAACACCTGCGACAGTCCCACGGTCGAATCAATGCCGAAGGCCGTCGCCTGCATGGGTCGGCGCAGGTCACAGTCGAGCAGCACGACGGGCTGCCCCGACAGTGCCATGAGCCGGGCCAGGTTTGAGGCGATCGTCGACTTGCCCTCACCGGGGTTGGCGCTGGTGACCACGAACGACTTGAGCGGGTCATCGACATTGACGAAACGCAGGTTGGTGCGCAGCTTGCGCAGCGATTCCCCCGACTGCCCGGACAGCGCTTCCACGCCGCCCTTGCGCTGCTTGCGCAGGTCCTTGCCGTCCGGGATGACACCGAGCACCGAATGCCCCGTGATGTTCTCGACGTCCTGCTGCGTGCGCACCCGCACGTCGAGCTTGCGGCGGGTGAACGCCCAGGCCACGCCCAGCACCAGCCCGGCGACGAGCCCGATCAGCACGTTGCGCACCAGGTTGGGGCGCGCTGGGGCCCCGGGCAGGGCGGCCGACTCGTACGGAAGGATGTGGATGCCGGTGAGCCTGCGCAGTTGGGCATCCGCCGGCGGGGTGGCCATCGTCTGCACCTGGCCGTAGGTTTCCATGCGCAACGCCTCGGCCACCAGGGCGGCCAGCGCCGCGTCAGCCGTGGCCTGGGCCGAGGCTGCGGTCGTCCCCGAACCCGAGACACGGATGAACGATGTGCCCTTCACGTTCGAGGCCCAGTAGCTGCCGACAGGCTGGCCCTTTCCGGTCACGGTCTGGTTGACCCGAGCGGCCACCGCGCGAGTGCCCACCAGGTTGACATAGGACTCGGCGCGTTGCTGTGCCAGCAGGTCGCCCGCGGTGGCGGCCCCGACCGATCCGGTATCGGCAACGACGACCAGCCCGGTGGCCTGTGCCTGGTAGATGCTCGGGCGCGTCAGCGTGTAGGCCGCTGCCAGCGCGACCCCGACCAGGGCACCCACGAGCAGGATGACGATGTTCTTGCGGAGCAGCCGCACGACATCCAACAAAGTCATCTGGGATTCCTGTCAAGTTGCTGGCGGGGGTTATGGCGACCCCGTTGATCATGCCATACTTCAAAACACTGTTACGCACCGCCTTGGTGCGTGACTTCGAGTGTAGGTGGCAAGACAGTGCGGTCCCAATCCCCATCAGCAACCAGTCAGCTGTCGCGACAGCTGCGCATGGTGCGCCCGGTCGCGGACAGCCGCGGTCTGCGCGTCGTGCAGGTTGCCCTCGTGGCAGTGGACACACTCGCAATCGGCATCTCGACCCTGCTGGCCCTGGTGCTGCGCACCAGCTTTCCGATCTTCGGCCCCACCAGCGATGTCAATGAACTGGTGCGGCCCGCCATGGGCCTGTTCATCGTCGTCTGGCTGGCCACCCTGGTGCTCATGGGGGCCCACCGCCAGAAGCACCTGGGTGCCGGCACCGGCGAGTACCGCACCGTGCTGAACGCCACGCTGGTCACAGCCGCGATCATCGGCATCGGCGCCTACCTGCTGAACTACCCGCTCTCGCGCGCCTTCTACTTCCTGAGCTTCATCATCGGCCTGCCACTGCTGCTGGTGCTTCGCTACACCATGCGGCGCCTGCTGCACGGTGCCCGGCGTCGAGGCCTGTTCCGCTCGCCCATGGTGATCGCAGGCCACCCGGGGGCCATCGACCATTTCGCCGCGATGCTCGACCGTGAACCATGGATCGGCTATGACCTCGTGGGTGCCCTCGTGCACCCCGGCGAGGCCCAGCCCGCGTCCGGCATCGCCGTGCTGGGCAACCCCAACGACGTGTTGCAGGCGGTGCGCTCGACGGGGGCATCGGCAGTGGTATTCGTCGAGGGCTCGCTGCGCGGTGCCAACCATTTCAACGAACTCGCCAGGGAGCTCGAGCGTGAGCAGGCCACGCTGATCGTCGTCCCGTCGCTGACCGAGATCTCATCCCAGCGGGTCGACCTGCAGACGATCGCCGGCGTGCCCCTGATGACCGTCGCCAAACCGCAGGCCGAACGCGCCGGACGAGGGCTGAAGCGCGGCTTCGACATCACCGCGACACTGTTGGCGCTGCTGCTGCTCAGCCCACTGATGCTGGTGACGGCCCTGCTGGTCAAGCTCGAGGACGGGGGTCCTGTGATCTTTCGCCAGCGCCGCGTGGGTCGCGGCGGTGTGGTCTTCCATTGCCTGAAGTTCCGCAGCATGGTGCCCGACGCCGAACAGCTGAAGCAGAAATTGGCGGCGAGCGACCAGGGCAACGGGGTCATGTTCAAGATGAAGGACGACCCGCGCATCACTGCGGTGGGTCGATTCATCCGCCGCTACTCGATCGACGAACTGCCGCAGCTGGTCAACGTGCTGCGCGGCGACATGAGCCTGGTCGGCCCCCGCCCCGCCCTGGGCGCCGAGGTCGACATGTACCAACGCCACGTGCTGCGCCGCCTCGACGTGCGCCCCGGCATCACGGGCCTGTGGCAGGTATCGGGTCGCTCCGACCTGAGCTGGGAGGACGCGGTGCGCCTTGACCTCTACTACGTCGACAACTGGTCATTCCTGCAGGACATCACGATCCTGATGCGCACCGTCTGGGCCGTGCTCAGGCCGAACGGGGCGTATTGATCCCGTGAAGATTGCAGTCGTTCACGCGATCCCGACCATCTCGTCAGCCTACGGCCAGGACTTCGACGGCTTCTCTGCGGCCATGGACGTGATCGCCCAGAAGCATGAGGTCGAATGGATCAACGTCCACCCCTACAACAGTGACGCCGCAGTCCAGCGGGCAAGCATCGGCAAGACCGACGCCGACTTCGTGTTGGTGCGCAGTGACTGGGGTTGGTACCCGGATGCACTGGCAGCGTCCGCGTTGGCACGCACCAACGCCTCATGCGGCCTGCTGATCGCCGGGTCGAGCCAGCCACAGTCGCTCAGGCAGTCACTGCGCTATGACGTGCTCTTCTACGAGACGCCGTGGTACGCACAATTCGTCCGACAACACCCCTTCGCGCTGCAGGGCATCGGCGTGGACACCCGGGTCATGCACGACACGCATCAGCCGCGCGACATCGACTGGCTGTTCGTGGGTCGGCTGGCCGACTTCAAGCGGCCCGAACGCTTGCTCGACAAGGCCGGCACGCGCGTCATCGTCGGTGACCTCTCATCGGCCGATGAGGCCCGGCGGCAGCCCTTCACCGACGCCGGCATCACGCTCGTTGACCACGTCACCCAGGCGGAGCTGGCAACCTTGTACAGCCGGTCGACGTCGGTGCTGGTGCCGTGCGTGCTGCAGGGCGGCGGCGAACGCGCCGTCCTCGAGGGGCGCGCCTGTGGGTGCGACGTCGAGATCGCGGACGACAACCCCAAATTGGCCAGCCTGCTCGACATCCCGGTGGCGACCCACGAGGACTACGCGGCGATCCTGCTCGATGGCATCACCCAGGTGGTGCAGGGACGGCGCACCACCCACCGACAGAAGCTCGAGGGTGAGGCGGCACGCCGGGCATGGGTATGGCGCAACAAGTTGCGCCGTGCACCCCAGACAGTGCGCATCCGCTGGACCAACTGGCGACGGGCACGCGCATGAGTGACCCGGCCGTCGCCCCCGAGGTCAGCGTGGTCATCCCCGTGTTCAACGGGGCAGATACCATTGGCGAGCAGTTGGATGCCCTGGTGCGCCAGCACGACGCACCGGCATTCGAAGTGCTGGTGTGCGACAACGGCAGCACCGATGGCACGCGAGCGGTCGTCAAGGGGTACACCGAACGGCTACCGAACCTGCGCCTGCTCCACGCGAGTACGCGACGGGGGGCGAGCCACGCCCGCAACGTCGGCATTCTTGCCGCCCGCGGACGCGTGGTGGCGTTCTGTGATGCCGATGACGTAGTGGCGGACGATTGGGTAGCAGCCATGGCGAAGTTCGTGAAACCCGGTGGGATTGTCGTGGGGTGGGATGATTTCGGACCGCTGAACCCGCCTGCATTGGCAGGCGGGGTGGAAAAAGAGCTCGGGATTATTGCGGGCTACCTGCCCAGTATCGATTCTGCAAACGTGGCACTGGAACGCAATGCGGCACTCGCCATCGGTGGCTTCGACGAGAGTTACCGCTACGGGGTCGAGGACATCGATTTCGGTTGGCGCGCGCAGCAAGGTGGGCTCACGCTCACTCGCGACCCCGCGGTCGTCCGTGTGCGGCACCGCGCCGGCGGCATGGCCACTTTCCGCCAGCACCGCAATTGGGGCCGAGGCAACATCATGCTTCGAGTGCGGCACCGCGCACACTTGGGGGATGTCATGAGCTTCCGGTACTCGGTCCTCGCACTCGCACGCACGTGGTCGAGACTCCCGATCGACCTGTGGCGCAGCTCGGAATCCGACAAGATCCGCCGTGCGCGTAGCGCGGGCATGACTCTCGGGGAGTTCGAGGGTCACTTCCTCTTTCGGTGGCTGGGCCGCATGCCAGCCCCGCTTCTACTGGACGGCGCGGACGCCTCGTCCAGGCGCCCGGAACGGAGTCGCTCAACATAGGCGGCTCCATCGTCATCACGGTCCTGCCACGCGCCCGTCGCTGCGTCGATCGCCTGGAGGTCTGCGTCAACGTCTCGCCGAGTGGCGCAGACCGACGCGATCGTCACCGCCAGCGACGCTGCCAGCCCCCACGACCACGCCTGCCGGCCCAGGTAACTCATCGTGCCGAACATCTCGCCCGAGAAGGCGACCAGCACGAGCACGGTGACGATCGCCTGCCGGGTGGGTGCCCAGCGCAGCAGGCCCAGCCCGAGCACAGCCGGCAGCAGGTACCAAGGCCTGCCAGCCGGCCCGATCGTGCAGACCACGAGCAGCGTCAAAGCCCCGAACATCGCAGCTTCCGGCAGCCGTACCGAGAGCACCACCACGAGCAGCACCATCACAGCGGCGAGGCTGCACCAGAGCAGTGCCTGGGGCGCAAGCGCCTCGTGCAGCATTGCCGGCGCGCCACCTGCGCGGCCTGCCACGTCGGCCCAGATCGACCACCACGACGAGGACGCCCACGACGGATCACCCGTGGCGCTGGTCCAGCGCGCCCCGAAGGGGCTGACCCTTGACAGTGCCGCCACCGCGCCCACGAGCACCGCTACCACCAGCGCGCTCGCCACGGCCTGCGCCAGCTGCCGCAGTCGCCAGCTGCGTCCACGCGTGAGCGCGAACGGCACCACAAAACACAACGCCAGGGCTGCCTGCGGCTTGATGCCCACCGCCATCAGGGCCAGCAGCGTGCCCAGGACCGCCTGTCGCACCAGTCCCGCGACACTCCCATGGCGGGTCGCACCACCGAGGCGAATCGCCACAGGGACGAGCAAGCAGAGCGCTGCAGCCGCGAGGGTGACCGCCACCATGTCGAGATGAATGCCCGCGACGCCGTGCACCCAGATCATCGGGTTCAGCCCCACCGCCCAGCCCGCCTGCCTGCCGGACACGCCGAACAGGTCGGCCAGCCGTGGCAGCGCGAGCCAGAGGCCAACCACTGCGACCACGCAGAGAAGCCGCATCAGCACCAGGGCCAGCCATGCGCTTCCCGCCGAGGCCCACACGACGGCGGCCTGCAGCGCCAGTCCCACGGGCGGATAGGCGACCGTCGTGCCGGTCCACGCCCCACCCCAGCCGGCATATGGCCCCGCAACGCTGCCGGACGGAACCACGGTGGGGTCGAGGCCCTGCAGCACGAGCCACCCCTGCTCCACGTAGTTGTAGACATCGCCCCTGCCCGGGGGAATGACCAGCAGCACGAGCGACCACACCAACAGGGCCCATGCCTGCGTCCGACGTGGCTGGTGACGCAGCGCAAACCACGCACCAACCAGCAACACAACGCCGAGCATGCGCGCCGTCGCCGCCAACTCGACCGCCCGGTGCCCTCCACCGGAACGAAATGGGGTCCACAGCCCGAAAGGACCATCCGGCATGACTTCGGTACCGAAGGCCGACGCGAGGGCGAACACAGCCAGCCCCGCGCCGCCCAGCCCCACGGCGATGCCAACAGCTGCTGCTTGACGGCCGCCGTGGGTGGTCACTGCCACAGCGCCTCGAGTGACCGCGCCCGGTGGACGAACGTGTGCTCGGCCCGCGTGCGCGCAGCGGCCGCCTCACGCAGGGCCGCCATGCGATCAGCCGAGGCCATCACGTTGCGGCACTGGCGCACCAGTTCGTCAGGGTCGGTGAAGACCAACACCTCGCGCCCGGGGTCGTAGTAGTGCTCCACATCCGGCCGGTCGACCAACTGCACCGCCCCCACGCCGGCCGCCTCGAACGTGCGCATCGTGAACCCGTCCTGGTCGCCGTGCACGTTCAGGGTTCCCAGTCCGGCGCGCATCACCCCGTAGGCATCGGGCAGGGCCAGGTCGCGACCGGCGGGCACAGGCGGCGCCTCGAGCCGGAACGTGCGGGCCCGATCCACGGGGTGTGACGACCAGTCGCGACCGTGGGCACGCACCGGGATCCCTGCAGCCACCATTGCCTGCAGGTATTCCTCGCGGCGACCATAGCGGGCCCCGATGAAGTTGAACTCGCCCATCGGCGCCATTGGCGACGGCACGACCGCGGGGTCGAAGGCCAGCGGCACGTGCAGCGCCTGCACCCCCTTGGCATTCAGCGCAGCGGCATCGACTGAGCTGTAGGTGGCGATCGCGCCCAGGTCGCCGATCGTGTTGATGTCGTAGCGCATGCGGCGGATCTCGTCATAGAGCCACATCGCCGGCACCGCGCCGACCTCGCGCACCTCGCCCCAGAACGCAGGCGTCAGCACGTCGCCGCGCACGACGAGCACGATGTCAGGGCGTGCCTCACGGACGGCGTGGGCGGCGCGGGCGCTGACCAGGTCGGGCGACAGGTGCCCCTGTTGGCCCCTGACCCGCGCAGGCAGTTCGTGGCGCACCTTGTTCCACAGTTTCTCGGCCTTCGGGGCAGCGTCGTAGCAGTAGGTGCTGGCGTCATACCCCAATGCACGGAAGGCGGCCTCGATCGAGCGCCAGTAGCCGTGGAACGTGGGGCTGACCAGCAGTAACCTGCGGGGGCTCATGACCCTCCGATCGGTTTCGCGGGCACCCCACCCACCAGGGCACCGGCAGCCACGTCCCTGGTCACCACGGCGTTGGCTGCCACGGTGGCCCCGTCGCCGATGGTCACCCCGCCCAGCACCACCACGTTCTGGCCCAGGAACACGCCGTCACCGATCACGATCGGTCCGGTGCCCGTGACGCCATGCCGATTGCCGCGTTGGTGGTCGGTGCTGGTGACCAGCACGTTGTCGGCGAACACGCATCCCGAGCCGATGCTGACCGGGTCGATCGAGTGCAGGTGGCAGTGGTGGCCGACGTAGTTGTTGTCCCCCACCGTGAGCGAGGCCTGCTCACCCTCGGCCGCCAACCACACGCCATCGCGAATGATCGTGTTGTCACCAATGCGGATCCGGTCGGTGCCGGCCAGCGTGAGCGGGTCGACGATGACCGTCCCGCGCCCGATGTGGGCAAAGGCCCGGCGCAGCACGGGCATGAACAGCTGCGAGCGGCGGTAGCGCAGCCCGGGCAGCTTCTCGACGAACAACCTGGCGAGATTCACCCGTGCCTCCCGAACCCCACCAGCTGCTCCAGGTACGCCCCGTACCCGGACTTCGCATACCGGCCCGCCCGCTCGAGCAGTTGCTCATCGCTCAAGAACCCCTGGCGCCAGGCCGCCTCTTCGGGGCTGCCCACCACCAGTCCCTGCCTGGCCTGGATCGTGCGCACGAAGTTGGTCGCATCATTCAACGAATCGAAGGTGCCCGTGTCGAGCCATGCCGTGCCCCGCGGCAGCAGCTTCACCTGCAACCGCCCCGCCTCGAGGTAATGCCGATTGACATCCGTGATCTCCAACTCTCCCCGTGCCGACGGCGTCAACCCGCGCGCGACCGCGACGACCTCGTTGTCATAGAAATACAGGCCCGGCACCGCGTAATGAGATCGCGGTGCCCTGGGCTTCTCCTCAATCGAGAGAGCGCGCCCGTCCTCGGCCACCTCGACCACGCCGTACGCCGTCGGATCAGCGACCCAGTACCCGAAGATCGCGGCACCATCAACCTCGGACAACGTCGCCAGCTGCGTGCCCAGCCCCTGGCCGTAGAACAGGTTGTCGCCGAGCACCAGGCACACTCGCTCACCACCGATGAAATCGGCGCCAATCGTGAATGCCTGCGCCAGACCCTTGGGTTCGGGCTGCACCGCATAGCTGATCGAAATACCGTAGGCCGACCCGTCGCCCAGCAAGTGCTGAAAACCCGCCGCCTCGTGCGGGGTGGTGATCACCAGCACGTCGCGAATACCCGCAAAGATCAACGTCGACAACGGGTAGTAGATCATCGGCTTGTCATAGACGGGCACCAACTGCTTGCTGACCCCGAGCGTGATCGGGTGCAGCCGCGAACCGGTGCCGCCAGCCAGAATGATTCCGCGCATGCCGACAGCATGACACACCCGCACCGCCGCCGCACCGATGGCCCCGAGCAACCGTGACATCGTTACCCCACCCTGCCCAACCCCACTAGCATGGGGCTCGTGACTGCCGTCCTGTGCACCGGCGGGGCCGGGTTCATCGGCTCCAACTACGTCCACCGCCTGCTCGCGACCACCGACGCGACGGTGACGGTGCTCGACGCGCTCACCTATGCCGCCCAGCCCAGTTCGCTGGACGGCCTGCCCGCCGACAGGTTCCGGCTGGTGCAGGGTGATGTCGCTGATGCCGCGCTCGTCGATGAGCTGGTGGCCACCCACGATGTCGTCGTCCATTTCGCGGCTGAAAGCCACAACGACAACTCGCTCAATGACCCGTCCCCTTTCATCCGGACGAACCTGGTCGGCACATTCACCATCCTTGAAGCGGTGCGCCGGCACGGCAAGCGGCTGCACCACATCTCGACCGACGAGGTCTACGGAGACCTCGAACTCGACGACCCCACCAGGTTCACCCCGACGACGCCCTACAACCCGTCGAGCCCCTATTCGGCCAGCAAGGCGGGTTCGGACCACCTGGTGCGGGCATGGGTGCGCTCATTCGGCATCACGGCGACCATCTCGAACTGCTCGAACAACTACGGCCCGCGCCAGCATGTCGAGAAGTTCATCCCCCGCCAGATCACCAATGTGCTCGACGGGGTGCGTCCCAAGCTCTATGGCGCCGGGCTCAACGTGCGCGACTGGATCCACGTGGACGATCACAACGCCGCGGTGCAGCGCATCATCGAGGCCGGCCGCCCCGGGCAGACCTACCTGATCGGCGCCGACGGCGAGATGAACAACAAGGCCGTGGTCGAACTCATCCTCGAACTGATGGGCCGGCCGCGTGACGCCTACGACCGCGTCACCGACCGGGCAGGCCACGACCTGCGCTATGCCATCGACTCGACCAGGCTGCGCGAAGAGCTCGGCTGGGCGCCCCAGTACATCGATTTCCGGGCAGGGTTGGCAGCAACCATCGACTGGTACAGGGACAATGAGGCATGGTGGCGACCCATGAAACAGCAGACCGAGGCAAAGTACGCGGCGAAGGGCCAGTGAGTTGGAAGGGCCGGTGACATGAGCGACTTGCGCATCGAGACGACCGCGATCGAGGGCCTGTTGGTGCTGCACCTGCCCGTGCACGGCGACTCCCGCGGCTGGTTCAAAGAGAACTGGCAGCGCGCGAAGATGACTGAACTGGGCCTGCCCGACTTCGGCCCCGTGCAGCACAACATTTCGTTCAATGCCGCGCGCGGCACCACCCGCGGTGTGCACGCCGAACCCTGGGACAAACTCGTCTCCGTGGTCACCGGCCACATCCTGGGCGGCTGGGTCGACTTGCGCGAGGGCCCCGGCTTCGGCACCGTCGTCACCGTCGACATCGGCCCTGACAAGGCCGTCTTCGTGCCCCGGGGGGTCGGCAACAGCTACCAGTCGCTGCAGGACGCCACCACCTACACCTACCTGGTCAACCAGCACTGGAGTGCCGCCGCCAAGCAGCACTACACCTATGCCAACGTCTACGACCCCGCGCTGGGCATCGACTGGCCGATCCCCCGCGACCAGGCCGAACTGTCCGAGGCTGACCAGAACCACCCGATGCTGGCCGACGTCACGCCCATGAAGCCCCGCCGCACCCTGATCGTCGGCGCCGGTGGCCAGGTCTCGCGGGCACTGCAGCGGCTGCTGCCCGATGCCGTGGTGGCCGGCAGCGGCACGCTCGACCTCACCTCACCCGATCAGGTCGCGGGCTTCGACTTCAGCGGTTTCGACACGATCATCAACACCGCCGCGTTCACCTCGGTCGACGCCGCCGAAACTGCCGATGGACGACGGATGGCCTGGCAGCTGAACGCCACCGGCGTCGCCCTCCTGGCCGAGGCCGCGCGGGCACACCGGCTGCGGCTGGTGCACATCTCGTCCGACTACGTCTTCGACGGCACCCAGCCCGAGCACGACGAACACGAACCCTTCGCGCCGCTCGGCGTCTATGGCCAGACAAAGGCCGCAGGCGACCTGGCCGCCGCCGGCGTGCCGCAGCACTGGATCGTGCGCACCAGCTGGGTGGTGGGCGAGGGCCGCAACTTCGTCGCCACGATGGCGGCGCTGGCAGCGAAGGGGGCTTCGCCGTCGGTCGTCGACGACCAGTTCGGCCGGTTGACCTTCGCGGACGACCTCGCGGCCGGCATCGTGCACCTGTTGTCGTCGGGCGCGGCGCCGGGCACCTACAACCTCAGCAACTCGGGGCCGGAGGTCTCGTGGGCCCAGGTCGCCGCACGGGTCTTCGAACTGTGCGGCCGCGACGCGTCCGATGTGACCCCGGTGAGCACCGCCGACTACGCCGCCGGCAAGCTGCTCGCGCCACGCCCGGCCCACAGCGGGCTGGCGCTGGGCAGGATCATCGCGACCGGCTTCACGCCACCGGATGCCGACGCGCGGCTCGTCGACTGGCTGGCTGCCCACGCGCCCGCACAGGGGAAGATGCGTTGACGAGGAGTGCCGTGCTGGGGGGGCTCGACCGACTTGTGCGGGTCGAGCTTGCCGACGGCGCCCGGGGCCCCGAGGTGGACGCCACCTTGTGGGCACGGTTCGAGCGGGCATGGTCGCGCTGTCTGGTGGCCGACCCGGGCGGGGTCGACGAGGTGGTCACCACCGGGCTCACGAAGTCGTCCGAGCTGGGCAGTGACCATGACATCGCCGTGGTGCTCACGCACCTGACGCAGGCTGTCACCCATGCCCTGATCACCCAGCAGGTGGGGCGCTTGTTCATGGTGCATGCGGGCGGGGTGTCACACCCCGTCACCGGCGACAGCCTCGTGTTCGTGGCACCGGGCGGCACGGGCAAATCGACGCTGGCCAAGGCGCTGGGCACGCACTACGGCTACCTGAGCGACGAAACCATCGGCATGCGTGCCGACGGCAGCATCGTGGCCTACCCCAAGCCGCTGTCGTTGCGCGGGGACGGGCCCGTCAAGCATGAGGTCAGTCCCGATGACCTGGGGCTGCAGCCCGCCCACACCACACCGCGGCTGCGCAAGCTGGTGCTGCTGCGCCGGGTGCACGGGGTCGAAGGACTGGACGTCGAACACCTGGGCACGCTGGACGCGATCGAGGCGCTGGGCCCTGAGACGTCCTCACTCGGCCACCTGCCGGGGGCGCTGCACGTGGTTGCCGACCTGCTCGCGGCCACCGGCGGCGCCGAACGCTGGACCTACGGCGACCACACCGACCTGCGCGCTGTCGCCGATGCGGCGCTGGGGTCGGCGCGATGACAGAATCCGGCACCATGGCCCACTACGTCGTCTCACCACAGTTCACCGACCTGCTGGTCGATGGGGACGACGCCCTGGTGCTGACCCGGCAGCAGCTGGTGCGGGTGGGGCCGATCGCGGCGGTGCTGGTTGCGCAGTGCGCCGAGCCTACCCCGCTGGACGACCTGGCCGCGACCTGCCGCGACCTGTTCGGCGAGCCCCCGGGTGGCGGACTGGCTGGGCGGGTCGGCGAACAGCTGGCCGACCTGGTGGCGGCCGGGGTGCTGGTCGAGACCGACCTGCAGGGCGAGGCATCATGAGTGCGGCCGGGGCGCAGCCGTCGGTGGACCTGCCCATGGGCGTGCGGGTCGAATTGATGCACGCCTTCCTGCAGTCGGTCGCCGACGAGGCCGGCATCGACCTGTTGCACGTCAAGGGCCCGGCGCTCGACGTGAGCCTGTTGCAGCGCGGTGCGCATGGCGAGCCGATGCCCCGGCATTCGACCGACGCCGACGTGCTGGTGCGTCCCGCCGACGCCGAGCGGCTGCTGTCGCGGCTGCGTGAGCATGGCTGCCACCAGCGCACCCGCTACCGGTCGGGGTCGCCGTTCGAGCACGCCGCCAATATTTGGCATGACGAGCTGGGTCACGCGGACATCCACCGGCACTTTCCCGGCATCGGTCTGCGACCTGCCACGGCGTTCGAGACCCTGTGGTCGCGCCGCCACGAGGTCACGCTCGCCCACTGGGCCTGTGCCGTGCCCCACGTCGACGACCAGCGGCTGCTGTTGCTGCTGCACGCCGCCCGGTCCGAGGGCACCAAACAGCTGGACGTCGACCAGGTGTGGGGACGTGCCGGCGAAGTCGACCGCGAACGGGTGCGCAGCCTTGCCGAAGACCTGGACGCCACCGTGGCGCTCGCAGCCGCGATCGGCGAACTCGACGACTACCGGCACCACCCCGAATATGCGCTGTGGAAGCAGTTCAGCGGCCCGGAGGCCCACAGCCGCACCGACGAGTGGCGTGCCCGGCTGCGGGCCGCCCGCACGCCGTGGCAGGCGGCGTCGGTCATGGTGCGGGCACTGCAGGTGAACACCGACCGCATGCGTCTTGACCTGGGCCGCGAACCCACCCGCGAAGAGATCGCCGCCAAGCGCCGGGAGCGGCTGCGCAGGGCCCTGCGGGAGCGCTTCGGGGGTGGCCGATGACCTGGCGGGTGCACTCGCAGGTGGCCTGGGTCGAGGACGAGGTGGGCCAGTTGATCGCGGTGATGCGGCTGCCCGGGGGCTCACCCATCGCACTGCAGGGCGTCGCGGGCGTCATCTTCGCCGACATCGCCGACGGGCTCGACCCGGTCACCGAGGCGGTGGCGCGGTGGGGCGATGAGTCGGACGACATCGCGACGACGGTGCGCGGCTTTGTGGACGAACTGGCCGCGAACGGCATCGTCGAGCAGGGCGCACCCAGACGAGCCGTGGTGCCCTCGGGTGAGGACGACGATTCCCAGGACATGCCGGGACCCCACGACCTCAAGCCCTATCGCGTGCTGTTCGTCTGCACCGGCAACATCTGCCGGTCCGCCTACGCCCAGGTGGTGGCCGCCGCTGCCCCGATCGACGGCGTCGAGTTCACCTCGGCCGGCACCCATGCCGTCGTCGGTGCCCGCATCGACCCGCCCATGGCCAGGCTCGTGCCGCGTGGTGTCGACCCCTCGGGGCATGTCGCCCGGCAACTGACCCGCGACATCGCCACCTCGGCCGACCTGATCATCGCCATGTCCGACCGCCACCGCCGCTACATCATGGACGAGTGGCCGGCGCTGGCCCCGCGCACGTTCCTGATCGGCCAGGTGGCCCGTGAACTCGATGGCCTCACCATGTCGGGGGCCGGTCTCGCCGACATGGCCCCACACCTGTGGCAGCACCGTTCGTCCCAACCAGGCGACGCCGTGCCCGACCCCTACGGGCGCGGGCCCGAGGCCGCCCGGGCCGCCTCGCAACAGATCGATTCCCACCTCAATGCCATACTGGGGGCGATTGGCAGGCTGGCCACACGGAGGACATGATGAGCAACACCGACGACGAGCGGGTCTCGCTGTTCGACGACGCCACCCCATCGGGTGCCGACGCCGGCGCAGCCGACACCGAGGCGGCCGCTGCCGCTGCGGCAGCACCCCGGCGGGGCAAGAAGCGGCTGCGTGACCGGTGGCTGCTGCTGACCGTGTTCGTGGTGCTGGGCGCGATCCTCGTGGGTGTGGCCGTGGTCGTGGGTTGGTACGGCAAGGCCACCCTCGACGGACTCAACCAGGTCAAGCGTGACCCCGAACTCACCGTCGTCGACTACGAGGGACGCCCGACGCCCGCGCCGACCAAGCCGGGAGCAAAGTACGCACCCATGAACATCGTGCTGATGGGTTCGGACCGCCGGTCGACCGCTGAGCGTGGCCGATCCGATGTGCTGATGGTGTTGCACATCTCGGGTGACCGCAAGAATGCCTACCTGATCTCGCTGCCGCGTGACTACTGGGTGCCGATCCCCGGCCATGGCACCGCCAAGATCAACGCCGCCTATTCGTGGGGCGGGCCGCAACTGACCGTGCAGACCGTCGAGCAGCTGCTGAACATCAGGGTCGACCACACGGCGCTGATCGACTTCGACGGCTTCACGAAGGTCATCGACGCCGTCGGCGGCATCCAGGTCTACAACCGGCACGCCTCGAAGATCGATGGACAGGTGTTTCCCGAGGGCTTCGTCCAACTCGACGGTGCGAAGGCACTGATGTTCGTCCGCAACCGCTACGACCTGCCCAATGGCGACTTCGACCGCAACGAACGCCAGCGTGACGTGATCAAGGCGGTGCTCGACAAGCTCGCCTCGCGCGGGGTGCTGACCGACCCGGTCAAGTTCCGCGACTCGGTCACCACGCTGGGCCCGAACTTCACCGTCGACACGGCGTTCACGAACCAGAAGATCATCGAGCTGGGCACCCAGATGCGCATCACCACGGGCAATGACGTGCGCTCGATGATGGCGCCCTATTCACACTTCGGCACCAGCAGCGACGGCCAGTGGTACGCGGCGGTCGACCAGCCGAAGCTGGCCGCGATCGCGGCGGCGATGCGTGGCGACACGATGGACCAGTACTGGGCGAGCCGCTGAGGCCGGCCGGCACGACATGATGAGACGACCGCAGCACCCCGGTGACCCGAGCCTGCGTCTCGGCCCACAACTGGCGTGGTTGGGCGACTACCCCGCCACCCGCGCGGGCAGCACGCATGTGAAGCTGATGTGGGTCTCGGCCGCGTTGGGCCTGGTGCCGCTCGGGTTGGCGCTGTACCTGTTGCGGCTTGCGCGCGAGCTGGGCAATGACATGCTGATGGTGATGTGCGTGGGGCTGGTGGTGCTCAGCGTCGCCGTGATCCTGCTGGCGCTGGTCGGCATTCGGCAGACGACCCGGGCCTCGGTGGCCGTGCATGTTGATGGCCTGCAGGTGAGGCAGCCGTGGTTCGTCGACCGGACGACGCCCTGGGCCGAGGTGGCGGCGGTGAAAGCCCCCGAGGCTGCGATGACAGGCCGGCGGTTCGTGCTGGCCCTGCACAGCGGCCGGCACCTGGTCGTGCTGCGCCTGGGCCAGCCACCGCAGCGGGCTGGTGACGGCAGCTGGGTGCCGCACCCCGACGTGCAGTTCGTGCTGACGGCCTTCGCCGACTGGCGCCGACGCCAGCAGCCGTTCAGCTGATCGGGTCGACCCCGACCTCGGTCGCCTTCTTGTGCAGCCCGCCCAGGAAGCGTGCCCTGTCCAGCACCGCGCGCTGGTGGGTGCCGGCCGTGATGACGTCGCGCTCGTCGCGGGCGGTGACGTCCCAGTTGACCACGCGTCCATCGACCGAGGTGCAGGTCACCTCGACGGTCACCACCTGGCCCGGCAGGGTGGCGGCGGTGTGGTTGACGCGAATGTCGGTGCCGACCGAGATCTGCTCATCGGTGACATGGCCCGTCTCGTCAAGGTGGCGCATGCAAGCCCATTCGAGCAGCCCGACCATGTAGCCGGTGGCGAACACCTCGGGCACGGTCTGGAACTCGTCCGACTCGGGGTAGAGGTGGGGCACCGTGCGCTGCACGGGCACCGTGTAGGTCATCGTCGACGTGCTGCCGGGTTCGATCATGGCGAAAGTGTGGCACACCGCGCCGCTACTGTGGCGCCATGACCCCGGACGACGCGACGCCGGACCCGCCGGAGCCGCAGACCCAGCCCAGCCGCCGCCAGCTCGAGGCCGTGTACCTGAAAGAGATCACGGTGCGGCTCGAGCAGCGCATCGCCGCCCGGTTCCCGCGACGCAACCTGCGTGCGGTCGCGCAAGACCTGGTCGTGCTCGTGGACGAGACTTTGGCCGATCTCGACCAGCAGCACCGGCGCATGAAGTGGGCGCGGATGGCATCGCTGGTCGTGATCGTGGCGCTGGTGGTGGCCGGGGTGGTGGCCATCTGGCTGCTGGTGCAGGGCGCCCGCGACGGCATCGGCGGGGCCTCGACATGGCCGTCATTCTTCGAGAGCCTGATCAACGACCTGGTCTTCGCCAGCATCGCGATCTATTTCACGTGGGCATGGCCGCAGCGGATTTTTCGCAGCGGCACGCTGCGGGCCCTGCACCGGCTGCGCTCGATCGCGCACGTGATCGACATGCACCAGCTGACGAAGGACCCCGAACGGCTGCGGCCGGACTTCCAGCCGACCGCAGCGAGCATTGCGGAGGATCTCACCGCGGCGCAGCTGTCGTACTACCTGGACTACTGCTCGGAGCTGTTGTCGGTGGTGAGCAAGATCTCGGCGCTCTATGGCGAGCAGACGAGTGACTCGACCGTGCTGGCGGCCATTGAGGGCATCGAAGACCTGACGACGGGCATGTCGCGCAAGATCTGGCAGAAGATCGCGTTGCTGCCGCAGAACCGTTAGGGGCTGTCCAGAATCCGGCAGACATGGGCTGCATCTCTGCCCAGATTGCCGATCCAAGCCACTCCTGCCGGGATCTGGACACCCCGGTCGGGGCTCCATGCGCCGGCGGGCGGGCCAGCGCACGCCCGAAACCTGCACACGTGACACTGGCGCCACGAATGCAGCTGGTTCTGGCTGATCAGGCTGCGGACGAGGCACTGGTGCCACTTGTGCAAGATCAGGGCGCTCGGCCAGGTCGAGCCCCCTCGTGACCGACCCGCCACCACACCGGCCAGGCGGGCCCCGACCCCGACGCAGTGCTGGCGCCGGCCATGACCAGATCCCGGCAGGAGTGGCTTGGATCGCCCCTCTGAGCAGCCATCTGGCGCAAGACGGCCGGATTCTGGTCATGCGCATTCGGACATCCCAGTGCTGGCGCCGGTTCTCGGGGTCTGGTCACCCGCGCCGCCCGCCACCGGCACGCTGGTGCACCTGCAGGCCCTGGCCCCGGCTCGGCGGCCGCCCAGAACCTGCGAAAGTGACACAGGTGCCACGTGTGCGCCTGGTTCTGGCTGATCAGGCTGCGGACGAGGCACTGCTGCCACTTGTGCAAGATCACAGAGGCCCACGCCTGCTCGAGCCCCCCTCGTCACTGGCTCTGCCACCACACCCGCCGCCGGGCAGGCCCTGGCCCCGGCTCGGCGCCCCCCAGAACCTGCGAAAGTGACACAGGTGCCACGTGTGCGCCTGGTTCTGGCTGATCAGGCTGCGGACGAGGCACTGGTGCCACTTGTGCAAGATCAGCGACCCTCGATCAGGTGGTCCTCCCCGCAAGCCCACCCGCCACCAGGCAGACGCCTACCCCCGACGCAGTGCTCGCGCCGG
Organism: Aestuariimicrobium sp. G57; assembly: GCF_050110855.1. NCBI lineage: Bacteria > Bacillati > Actinomycetota > Actinomycetes > Propionibacteriales > Propionibacteriaceae > Aestuariimicrobium > Aestuariimicrobium sp. G57. The sequence continues at coordinate 580,725 of NZ_JBNINW010000003.1, forward strand.
CCATGACCAGATCCCGGCAGGCATGGCCCGAATCGCCCCTCTGAGCAGCCATCTGGCGCAAGACGGCCGGATTCTGGTCAGCGGGGCCCACGCACCACCGCCGGCCTCACGAACGCCCGAGCCTCACGAACGCTTGAGCCGCCTCAGCACCGGGGCCAGCACCTCGTCGAGCTCATCCACACCCAGCTTCTTCAGCGCCACATACGCCACGGCCAGGAATGCCCCCCCACCGACCACCAGCTGCACCAGCGCCACGCCCACGCCCGACCCCAGCTGGCCAATCGCCCACGACAACCCGAACGCGACCACACCGGCGGCGACTGAACCGGCGACGAGCCGTCCATAGAGCCCCGCCACCGGACGCAACGCCCACCCGCCCAACTGGCGCTGCGCCACCCACAGGAACGCAGCCGCCGCGACGATGTTGGCGATCGACTGGCCCAGCCCGATCGTGAACACCCCCCAGCGCTGCGGCACCGCGAAGGCGAACAGGGCGATGCTGATCTGGACGACGGTCAACAACACCTGCAGGTACAGGTTGGTGCGACCGTCCTCACGGGCGAAGCAGTAGCGCTGCTGCAACGTGGTGATGCCGAAGGCCATGGTGCCGATCGACATCGCCGCGAGGATCCAGGCAACCGCCACATGGTCGGTACCCCCGCCGGGCAGCAGCACCCGGATGATCGGGTAGGCCAGCGCGATCATCGCCGCACTCATGGGGATGACCGCCACCGCCGGCATGCGCAGCGAACGCGTCAGCAGCTCACGCATGCGGCCGCTGTCACCGTCCTGGTGGGCGCGACTCATCGACGGGAACAGCGCGGTCAGGATCGACACCGTCACGAAACTGTGCGGCAGGATGAAGATCTGGAACGCCTGCGAATGGGCCAGCACCGAGGGCACGCGCTCGTCGTCGCCGCGGATCGTGGTCATCACCTGCTGCACCGCGAACCCGCCGACCTGGGCGATGACCAGGGCCGTGAACGTCCAGCCGAGGATCTTCGAGGCGCTGCCCAGTCCGTGGCCGCGAATGTCGAAGCGCGGCGTGAACCGGAACCCGCCCCGGTACAGCGGCCAGATCAGCGACAGGCCCTGCAGCACGATGCCGAGGGTCGCCGACAGGCCCAGCAGCCACATCATCGGCGCGGTGAAGACGTCGCCGGGCCGCTGCTCGCCATAGGCGACCAGGAACCAGATCAACCCCGCGATCTGGACGACGTTCGCGAGGGCAGGGGCCCACATGAACTCCGCGAACTGGCCACGGGCATTGAGCACCTGGCCCAACACGGCGTAGAGCCCATAGAAGGCGATCTGCGGCAGGCACAGATAGGCGTAGAACACCGCCCCCTGGTAGGCATCTGGTGGCAGGTTCGACGTGATCCTGACCAGCAACGGCGCGGCCACTGTCGCGAGCAGCGCGACGACGAAGACCAGCCCGAGCGAGACCGTCAGCAGCCGGTCGACGAACGCCTGGCCGCCGTCGGCACGCTTCATGGCCTTCGTGATCTGCGGGATGAGCACGGCATTCAGCACGCCGGCCGACAGCAGGATGTAGACGTAGTTGGGCAGCGTGTTCGCCACCTGGAACGCGTCACCCATCACGGTGACGCCGAACGCGGCCGCCAGCAGCGCCGTGCGCACCATGCCGAGCACGCGCGAGACCAGCGTTCCCGAGGCCATCAGCGCCGAGTTGCGGGCCACGGCGGTGGCCTCACCGGTGGCGGCGACGTCGGGCACGGCGGTGGGTTCACCGTCAGTGTCGGACGAGGGCTGCTGGGGTGTGGCCGGGCCGAGGCCACCCGCGCGGCGCACCTCTTCTGCGGCGAGGTCGGCATCGGTCAGCGGCGGCCGGGGCACAGTGCTGGTGAGGGCATCGGGGTCGACCGGGGCCCGCCATCCGGCATCGGCGGTGGGTGCCGGTGCTGCTGCCGACTCGGGGTGCTCCGAATGCTCGGGGTGCTCGGGGTGCTCAGGTTCGGTGCCGCGCCAGTCATCGAGCACCGGGTCGTACTTGTTCAGCGAACCGCCGAAGAAGTCATTCAGGCTGACGTACAGCGTGCTGTCGACCGAGGTCTGGTCCCAGTCCTGCCACTCGGCCTGGACCGGCGGTACGAAGCGATGCGGGGGCTGCTCGCCGGAGGCTCGCCGTGGCGCGGCGGCCGGTGGTGTGGTCGCAGACGGCCCGACCACCGGGGGCGGCGTGGCCGCTGCCGGCTCGTCCCGGAACAGGCCCGACGGCATCGCCCCGGTCGGCCGGCCCCACGACTCGTCGCGGCCCGAGGCCCCGGACTTGTCGTCGCGGAACAGTCCCTCGGGCACTCCCCTGCTCGAAGGGCTCACGTCGTCCGGCAGCCCACGTTCGGGTGGCCCGCCGTCAGCGGGCCCCCGGACGGCGCGTCGCGGACGACGCGGATGCTCGCTCATCGCGTCAGCGGCCGGTGCCCGCGTAGACCACGGCCTCGCCCTCGGCGTCGAGGCCGAAGGCGCTGTGGGCGGCGCGCACGGCGTCGTCCACCTGGTCGGCCGAGACGACAACCGAGATGCGGATCTCGGAGGTCGAGATCATGCCGATGTTGATGCCGGCCTGGGCCAGGGCGTTGAAGAACGTGGCGGTGACGCCGGGGTGCGAACGCATGCCGACGCCGATCACCGAGACCTTGCCGACCTGGTCGTCATAGAGCACGTCCTCGAAGTCGACCTCGGGCTGGATGGCCCGCAGCGACTCGATGGCCTTGCGGCCATCCGACATCGGCAGGGTGAACGAGATGTCGGTGCGGTTGTCGCTGACATGCGAGACGTTCTGCACGATCATGTCGACATTGATCTCGGCCTCGGCGATCGCCAGGAAGATCTTCGAGGCGACACCGACGCGGTCGGGCACACCGACCACGGTGATCTTCGCCTCGCCACGGTCGTGGGCGACGCCCGAGATGATGGCCTCTTCCATGGCCGTTCCTTCCATGTCGTTGATGTCCTTGACCCAGGTACCGGGCTTGTCACTGAAGCTGGAGCGCACGTGCACGGGCACGTTCTCGCGGCGCGCGTACTCGACACAGCGCAGGTGCAGGATCTTGGCGCCGTTGGCCGCCATCTCAAGCATCTCTTCGTACGAGATCTCGGGGATGCGGCGCGCACCGGGGACGATCCGCGGGTCGGCGGTGAACACGCCGTCGACGTCGGAGTAGATCTCGCAGTAGTCGGCATCCATGGCATCGGCCAGGGCGACGGCGGTCGTGTCGGACGCGCCGCGTCCCAGCGTGGTGACGTCCTTGGTGTCCTGCGACACGCCCTGGAAGCCGGCCACGATGACGATGTTACCCTCGGTCAGCGCCGAGACGATGCGGCCGGGCGTGATGTCGATGATGCGGGCATTGCCGTGCGAGCTGGTGGTGATCACGCCGGCCTGCGAGCCGGTGTAGCTGCGGGCCTCGGCGCCCAGGTCGGCCAGGGCCATCGCGAGCAGGGCCGCCGACTGGCGCTCGCCGGTGGTGAGCAGCATGTCGAGCTCACGCGGGGCGGGCTGGGGCGAGACCTGCAGGGCGAGGTCCATGAGTTCGTCGGTCGTGTCGCCCATGGCTGAAATGACGATGACCACCTCGTGGCCGTCCTGCTTGGCACGCAGCACACGCCGGGCGACACGCTTGATCGACTCGGCATCGGCCACTGACGAGCCGCCGAACTTCATCACGATCCGGGCCATCTTCACCTTCTTCCACTGCAGGGCGCTGGGCCCCGATGCCCCGCCGGGCGGCGAGGCACCCCACGAGTGTAGTAAATCCGGCGCGGCGGCGGCGTGGGGCGCGACGCGGCGGGCAATCAGCGCGTGGTTCGGGGGCTCCCCACTGTCCATTTCCCGGCAGGCTCGCCGGGTCTGACCGCACTGACCTGTCACAGGGGGCACGACCGCCGGAAAATGGACACCTGCCCCGCTTCACCCTTCTGGGTAGCATGACGCCATGACAGAGCCGCCCCGCCCGCCGCAGCGCATCGGGTTCGCCGAGCGCGACGCGGCTGTCGAGGCGCTGCAGCGCCACCACGCCGAGGGCCGCCTCACCGCCGAGGAGTTCGAGGAGCGCATGGAGGCTGCGCTGCAGGCGAAAACCCGCGATGACCTCGCACCGCTGTTCGCCGACCTGCCCCGCGCCGGGGACGAGGCCGTCGACCAGCCCGCTGCCCTCGTGGCCCCCGCCACCGACACCACCCGGCAACAGCTCGAGCACCACCACGGGGGTAGTGGCCTCGACCTGCCGGCGGACGAGCCCATCTCGATCAATGTGCTGCGCATCATCGGCTGGCTGGCCGTACCGGCCGGGTTCATTCTGGCGTTCACGCTGGGCATGTGGTGGGCCATCTTCCCGGGGTTCCTGGTCTCGGGCCTGCTGAATGGGATCGCCGAGACGGCCAAACGCCGCCACCAGGCAGCCGAGAGGCTGCGCCTCGAACAACAGCAACAGCAACGAAAGGAACTGTGGTGACCACTCCCCTGCGCTGGGGCATCGCCGGCACCGGTCGCATCGTCGACACCGTGCTGGCCGACCTCGCCCTGATCCCCGACGAGGTCACCCTGCAGGCCGTCGGCTCGCGCTCACTCGAGCGGGCCACCGAGTACGCCGCCCAGCACGGCATCGCCACCGCCCACGGCTCGTACCAGGCCTTGGTCGACGACCCCGATGTCGACGCCCTCTACATCGCCACGACCCACCCCCGCCACAAGGCCATCGCCCTGGCCGCGATCGCGGCCGGCAAGCCCATCCTCGTCGAGAAGGCCTTCACCGCCACCCATGCCGGGGCCCAGCAGGTCGTCGATGCCGCCCGCACCGCCGGCGTCTTCGCCATGGAGGCGATGTGGACCCGCTTCCAGCCCGCCGTCCAGGCGCTGCATGAGGTGGTCGCCTCGGGCGAACTCGGCGAGGTCCGTTCGGTGCAGGGCGACCTGTGCGCGTTCCGCGCCTATGACGTGGACGACCGGCTGTTCAACATTGCCGAAGGTGGTGGGGCGGTGCTCGACCTGGGTGTCTACCCCCTCAGCTTCGCCCAGGACTTCCTGGGCAATGCCATCTCGATGGCTGTGCACGGCACCCACTACGAGAACGGCGCAGATGCCGAGGTCGGCATGCTGTTGACCTATGCCGATGGACGATTCGCCACACTGGCCGCGGCCTTCAGGACCCCCGGCCCCGGCCGCATGGTGGTGCTCGGCACGAAGGGTTGGGCCGAGGTGCCGCCACGGTTCCACCATCCCGCCAGCGTGCTCGTCCACCCCCTGGAGGGCGAGTCACGCGAACTGGCACCCACCGTGCTCGGCAGGGGGTACGCGGCCGAGTTCATCGAGGTGAACCGGTGCGTGCGCGCGGGGCTCACCGAGAGCCCGGTCATGCCGCTCGACGACACCCTCGAGGTGATGCGACAACTGCAGCAGGCGCTGGACGAACTGGGTGTGCCGGCGGCGGATTCAGACGACCCGATCGACTGAGCCGGACCCGAACCTGTGTCGATCAGGTCACGGCCGGCGAACGATATCTCGGCGAAGCTCATGATTTTCACAGATTCGCCCCGACCGGCCCACCTGGACGCGTAGCTTCTACCGCATTCGTACACCTCACTCCTGTGGGGAGAATTCTGTGAGGAGAAGCATGAACAACGCTCGTCCGCGCCCAGCCGCCCGGCTGGCTGCAGGCGTTGCAGCAGTGTCGCTGGTGTGCACCGGCCTCGCGCAACTGCCCGCCTCAGCCGATGCCGATCTCGGCCGGCTGTCCGACTATGTCACCACCGTCAAGAAGCAGGCCGGCACCGCTGCCGTGCCGAACAAGTGGTTCGTCCAGGTCTCGGGCGCCCCGACTGATGACGGCGGCAGCGCCGCCCAGGCAAAGTCGACCCAGGACACCGTGCTCAAGAATGCCCGCAGCCGTGGCCTGAAGGTCGAGGTCACCCGGTCGTTCACCACCTCGTTCAACGGCATGACGGTCACCACCAGCGACTCCTCGGTGGCAGAACTGCTGGCCATCCCCGGTGTCGAAAAGGTGTTCCCGGTCGTCGAGGTCAAGCGCCCCGTGATCAACGCGACATCGTCCGCCACGCCCGACATGGCCTCGGCCATCAACATGACCGGTGCGTCCATCGCCCAGAATGAGCTCGGCCTGTCGGGCAAGAACATCAAGATCGGCATCATCGACACCGGCATCGACATCGACCACCCCGACCTGGGCGGCAACGGCACCCCGGGCTCGACCCCGTTCCCCACCACGAAGGTGGCCTACGGCTACGACTTCGTCGGTGACGACTACAACGCCGAAATCCCCGGCTCGCGCCCGGTGCCCGACAACAACCCCGACGACTGCGAGGGCCACGGCACCCACGTCGCCGGCATTGCCGCCGCCGATGGCAACCCGTCCGCTGAGGGTGTGCGCGGCGTGGCCCCCAAGGCCACCCTCGGCGCCTACCGCGTGTTCGGCTGTGAGGGCTCGGCCGACACCGACGTCATCCTTGCCGCACTCGAGCGTGCCGGGCAGGACAAGATGGACGTCGTCAACATGTCACTGGGCGACAGCTTCATGAGCTGGCCGCAGTACCCGACCGCGCAGGCCACCGACCGGCTGTCGAAGAAGGGCACGATCGTGGTGGCCTCGGCCGGCAACGAAGGCACCAATGGCCTGTTCTCGGGCGGTGCCCCGGGTGTGGCCAAGACCGCCATCGGTGTCGCGAGCTTCGACAACGCCTCGATCCGGCTGAACTCGTTCACCACCTCGCTCGGCACCAGCATCGGCTACGTCCCCGCCAGCGGCGCACCGCTGCCGCCCACGTCGGGCACGCTGAAGGTGGCCGTGGCACCGACCGATGGTTGTGTGGCCAATGGGCCGCTGCCGGCTGTTGGGCCCGGCACGGTGTACCTGATCCAGCGCGGCGGCTGCACGTTCCATGAGAAGGCGCTGGCGGGTCAGACGGCCGGTGCCGACGCCGTGATCCTGTACAACAACGTCGCCGGCATGATCAGCCCCACGGTGGCCGGCACCCCCGCGATCACCATCCCGGTGGGAATGATCACGCAGGCTGACGGCGAGGCCCTCGCGGCTGCAGCCGCCGCCGGTGAGGTCACCATCACCTGGACCCCCGGCACGGTGCAGACCCCCGATCCGCAGGGCGGCCTGCTGTCGTCGTTCTCGAGCTGGGGCCTGGCGGCCGACCTCGACCTGAAGCCTGACCTGGGTGCCCCCGGCGGCAACATCTGGTCGACTGTGCCGGTCGAGCAGAACTCGTACGGCGCGAAGTCGGGCACCTCGATGTCGGCCCCGCATGTGGCTGGCGCTGTGGCACTGCTGCTCGAGGCTCGTCCCGACCTCAAGGGCAAGGCGCTGGCCGTGCGCGAGCTGTTGCAGAACACCTCGAAGCCCGCGGACTTCAGCTTCGCGCCCGGCGCGGGTTACCTCGACATGGTCGCCCGCCAGGGTGCCGGCATGATCGACATCGCCCGCGCTGCCACCACCAAGCAGTCGGTCACCCCGGGCAAGATCGCCCTGGGCGAAGGTGGCAAGAAGGCGAAGACCACCACGCTCGAGATCAAGAACACGGGCACGACGGACGTCACCTATGCCATCAGCAATGTGGACGGTGTGGGGGCGTTCGGGCCTTCGGACCCGACCTTCTTCGACTCGCCGAACAATGTCAGCGCCCCGGCCTCGGTCGTGGTGCGGGCCGGCAAGACTGCCAAGGTCAAGGTGACCATCTCGGCCCCGGCCGATGCCCCCGATGGCTACATCTACGGCGGCTGGGTCGTGCTCACCGGCTCGAACGGTGAGACCCTTCGGGTGCCCTACGCCGGCATGGCCGGTGACTACCAGGCGCTGAACCCGCTGCAGGACAGCTTCGGCCTCGGGTTCCCGTGGCTCGCCAGGCTCGACGGCGGTGACCTCAGCCCTGTCGATGGTGGCAACTTCACCATGCAGGGCGACGACGTGCCGTTCCTGATCTTCCACGTGGAATACCCGGTCACCGACCTGCAGGTGTTCGCCTACAAGGTGAATGCCGACGGCTCGAAGACCCAGCTCAGCAGCAAGCCCGTGCTGAGCACGGGTTACGCAGGCCGTGATGACCTGTTCACGGCGCTGGCCTGGGATGGCACCTACAGCCAGGGCAAGAATGTGCTGAACGCCCCGGCCGGCACGTACGTGCTCGAACTGCGGGCCATCAAGGCGCTGGGCGGCCCCAACGATGTCCAGACCTGGACCAGCCCGTCGTTCACGATCGGCAGCGGCACGGTCGACCCGAACCTGAAGCAGATCCAGGTTGACCCGAACGTGAAGGTGAACCCGAAGCGCTGATTGTCGTTCACCAGGCCTGACGCGGTTCAGACGCAGTGGCGGGTGCCCCCATGGGGGTGCCCGCCACTGTCGTGTGTGGGGTGGACCCGGACAAGCCCAGCCCCGGCTCACCTCGCCCCTTCCACGGGTCGGCCATGCACCACCGGTCGCTCAGCTGCACGCCGACACCTTTGGGTGCACCTCGACACCCTTGTACAGGTGTCGACGTGTTCACAAGGGTGTCGGAGTGCTCGTCCGGCGGCTGTGGTCACCGCTGGGGGTCGCGGGGCACCGGCGTGGACGACGGGGACCTTGCACACGTGGCGCTGGTGCCACGTGTGCAACCGATCCCGGCCATACGAACTGCACAAGTGGCGCTGGTGCCACGTGTGCACGTTCCGGCACCCCGACAAGCCCAGCCCCGGCTCACCTGGCCCCGTCCACGGGTCGGCCCGCGCCCGCCCGACCCGCCACTGTCCAGAAACCGGCAGGCTTGGCCCGCACAGGCCAACCACGACCGCATCTGCGCGACTCCTGCCGGAATCTGGACCGCGCGCCATACTGGGCCCATGACTGACGCGCCCAAGCCGCACGTGCCCAGGACCAACACCGACCACGACGTCTCGATCGCCCGGGTCGATGACCGCCACCGCTACATCCTCAGCGCAGACGGCGTCGAGGCCGGCTACATCGAGTTCCACGAACGCGATGGCGTCAGCGAGATGCCGCACACCATCGTGGACGAGGCATTCGGCGGGCGCGGCTATGGGATGGCCCTGGCGAAGTTCGCGTTCGACGATGCCCGCGAGCGCGGCCTGAAGGTGCAGCCGACTTGTCCGTTCCTCGACCGGTACATGAAGAAGCATCCCGAGTACGAAGACCTGCGCGCCTGAGCCCAACCCGGGCATGAAAGGCTCGACGGCATGACATCTGCACGCCTCGCCCACCTCATCGCACGCATCACCCCGATCGATGAGCAGGCGATGCAGGCGGCCCGGCAACTGCAGGCCGACCTCACCAAGCCGCCCGGCAGCCTCGGCGCCCTCGAAGACCTCGGCATCCGGCTGGCCGGTATGTCGGGGCAGTGTCCCCCGCCGATCCCCGAGCAGGCTACCGTCGCCGTCTTCGCCGCCGACCACGGGGTCGTCGCCCGGGGGGTGACGCCCTGGCCCCAGCAGGTCACGGTGCAGATGTTGATGAACATGGCAAACGGCGGCGCTGCGGTCAACGTGCTCGCCCGCCGCGCAGGGGCCGAATTGGTGCTCACCGACATCGGCGTCGCGGGTGAGCATCCCGACCACCCCGCCATCGCCCGGCGCACCGTCCGACGCGGCACCGCCGACTTCACCACCGGGACTGCCATGACGCCGGCCGAAGCGGTGGCCGCGATCGAGGTCGGCATCGACGTTGCTGAGCAGGCCGTGGCCGACGGTGCCCAGATTCTGCTCACCGGAGAGATGGGCATCGGCAACACCACCCCCAGCGCCGCACTCGTGGCGGTGTTCACCGGCGCCGACGTGCACGAGGTCACCGGACGAGGCGCTGGTGCCGACGACGCCATGCTCACCACCAAGCGCGCCGTCATTTCCGACGCCCTGGCCCTGCATCGCCCCGACCCGGCCGACCCCCTCGCCGTACTCGCGGCCGTCGGCGGGCTCGAGCACGCCGCACTGGCGGGTCTGGTGCTGGGTGCCGCCGCCCATCGCGTGCCCGTGCTGCTCGACGGCGTCATCGCATGTTCGGCCGCACTGGTCGCCGTGGCGCTGGCGCCTGCTGCGTCCGGTTACCTGGTGGCCGGCCATGCCGGGGACGAGCCAGGCATCGCTGCGGCGATGCACCACCTGGGCCTGACGCCGCTGGTTGACCTGGGCCTGCGGCTGGGCGAGGGCACCGGGGCGGTGCTGGCGCTGCCGATGGTGCGCGCGGCAGCGGCCGTGATGCACGAGATGTCGACGTTCAGCTCGGCCGGGGTGAGCGGCCGATGAATACGCCGCAGACCCCTGCCGGCGCACTGCGCACCCTCGTGCTCGGCGGTGCTCGCTCCGGCAAGTCACACTGGGCCGAGCAGCAGTTCTCTGAGCGCGCCGATGTCGACTATGTCGCCACCAGCGCCAGCTACCCCGACGACCCCGAATGGAGTGACCGGGTGACCCTGCACCGCGCCCGCCGCCCTGACGGCTGGCGCACCCTTGAGACGCTCGACCTTGTGGGGGTGCTCGGCACTGCCTCGTCCACACCGGTGCTGATTGACTGTCTGACGCTGTGGCTCACCCGCACCCTGGACGGCCTCGACGCGTGGACGACCCCGCCGCCGCAGTGGCGGGACGGCCTCGACCGGGCGACCGATGCCCTTGTCGGGGCCGTTGCCGGCACGAACCGTGAGGTGATCATGGTCAGCAACGAGGTGGGCTGGGGCGTGGTGCCGGACACCCCCGAGGTGCGGATGTTCCGCGATGAGCTCGGCCGGCTGAACACGCGCGTGGCCGCCGAATGCGAGCGGGTGGTGCTGTGCGTGGCGGGCATCCCGCTGCAGGTGCGCTGAATGCGGGGCTTCATGGCCGCGCTCGGGCTGTTCACCACGCTGCCCGCGCCCGCCCTGGCGCGGATCGACAAGGCGACTGCGAGACGGGCGATGAGCTGGTTCCCGGCGGTGGGGTTGCTGTTGGGTGTGCTGGCAGGGGCGGTGTTCGGCCTTGTCAGCTGGCTGTCGATGCCGCTGCTGGGGGCAGTCGCGGCCGTGGGCGTGCTGGCGCTGGCGACCGGCGGCCTGCACCTGGACGGCGTCGCCGACACCGCCGATGGGCTGGGGTCGCGTCGTCCGGCCGATGAGGCGCTGGTGATCATGAAGCGCTCGGACATCGGACCCATGGGCGTGCTCGCGCTCGTGTTCGTGGTGCTGCTCGACATCGCGGCGCTGGTGTCATTGGCGGGCGTCGATGGCTGGCTGGGGGCCGTCGCCCTGGTGCTCGCCGCCGCCACCGGACGCCTCGCGGTGGTGTTCGCCACCGCACCGGGGCGCCCCAGCGCCCGTCCCGGGGGGTTCGGGTCGTTGTTCGAAGGGGCCGGCAGCCCAGTGCCGGCTGCGGCGTGGACGATCCTGCTGGCGGCGGGTGCCGTGGGCTCCGGCTGGTGGATCGCCGGCCCCGGGCAGGCGGTCGCGCTCGCCGGGGGCGTGGTTGTGCCGCTGGTGGTGGGCCGGCTGTGGCAGCGCTACCTGCGCCGACGGTTGGGGGGCCTCACCGGTGACACGTTCGGCTCGATCATCGAGGTCACCCAGGCGACGGGGCTGGTGGTGATGGCGCTGGTGGCGCCGTGACCTCGTCCATGATGACCGCCCGGCGGCCCCGGACCCTGGCCCTCAGAAATCCGCGGCCGTGACCCCCACCGTGATCAACTCGCCGTCGTCCGCGAACTCGAAGCGCAGCTGGTGGCGGCCGTCGTCCCCGGGCAGGTTGTCGTAGCGAATCCAGACGCCTTCCCACTCCCCCTGCTGGTCGGGCCCACCGAACTCGCCCTCGACCTGCGCACGCGTCGGGTGGGCGGGCAGGTTGTCGAAAAGGGGGCGGGGGTGGGCCGCGTAACCCTGGTCGGCATCGGGGGTCACGAAGATCGTCACCGAGACGAGCCGCTTGTCCGACCAGAGCAGCTCGACGCCATGGCTGTGGTAGCCCCAATAGGTCGACTGCTTATTGTCGCCGCGGTCGAACGGTGTCACCTCGGGCACCTCGGCGAGCGAGGTCAGCAGCTCGTCGAAGGCCTGCTCGTTGTCCGCAGGACGCGTGCCCACGGTCGCCAGGTAACGGTCGATCTCGCCGTAGGTGGTCCCGCTCACTTGATCCCCTTGTTCTGTGCTCGGAGCCTGGCGAGCGCGTCCTCAATGGCCTTGTCGCTGAACCCCTGGTCCTTCATGTCCTGACGGTACCGGTTGAAGTCCAGCTCAGTCGCCTTGGCCGGGTTGTTGGCGTCGTGGGCGACCTGGTCCTTGTTGTTGCGGCCACCATAGGTGCGGCTCTTCTGCTGGTGCGACTTGCGGGGCACTGCCATCGCCGAGCCCTCGTTGATCACCTTGTCAGCTTCGGCCTTGGTCAGTGGCTTGCCCTTGCGGGCCTCAGCACGCTTCAACAAGGCCGCCTTCGAGGGGATGTGGTCCATGTCCATGCCCCCGCGACCGGGCCGCGCCTTCATGGGGCCGTACTGGCCGACCTCCCAGGGCTTCACCGTGGGCGCCTTGCCACCCAGGTCGATCTTGCTGGCGATGGCCTTGACCAGTTTGCTGGTGCCGGACGGAACCTTGCGCGCCATGCTCAGGCCCCCATCAGCTCGTTGATGGCCTGGTCGATGGCCAGGTTGATGAGCAGCGTCGCACCCTTCTTGGCGAGGAACGACACCGCTGCCGACGCGCCGCCGGACAGGATCGCCGCAGCAATCGAGACCGCGTCCAGGATGATCTGGCCGATCACATACGCCTTCAAGCCCGTGATGAGCGTCGAGGCGCCGTGATATGCCGTGGCCGCCAGGGGTGCGGCCTCGGCCACCGTCCTCAGCGAGTGCAAGTTCGAGTCGCCGCCGTTCATGTAGGCCGCGACCGCCGTCGGCACATCGCCTTCGTTGTTCGAGACCAGGTGCGAGACACCGGCCTCGAGGTCACTGATGTAGGCCTCCAGCTGCCCCGCCAAACCGTCCCACTGGTCACCCCAGGCGTCCAACGTGCCCGCATCGGTGGTGGGCCACTCGTAGCCCATGTAGTTCAGGATCTCGATGACCTTGGCCTTGACGAACCCGATGGGGTCCGCCGGCAGCTCGACGTCGACCTCCAGGCCGAAGAGGTTGAACTTCACCATGCCCCCTCGATGGTGGTGGCCTCGGCCGTGTTCGCATCCTCCATCGACTCGAGGGCCTTGCCGGTACTGGTCAGTGCCTCGGCCTCGCCCGACAGCCCCGTCTGCAGGCTGGTCACGACGGAATTCTGCATCACCTCGCCGAAGACACTGAGCATGATCGACACGGCCCCGTCGACGGTTGCCAGCCCGCCCGCGGCACCACAGGCAGCGGGGTTCGTGGTTGACGACACGACCTGCGACAGCGTGGTGGATGCCCCCGTGGCTGCGTCCGAAAACGCACCGGAGGCGACTTGCCACGACCTGAAGTTGATCTTCATCTGGCCGCTCACGGGGTCTTCGCCTCTGCCAGGGTGGCGACCCACGCATCGTTCAGTTCGGAGCGCGCCGTGCTGATGGCCGCATACAGCTGCTTCATGTCCGGGGTGACGTTCTGGATCGCCTCGAGCTGCAGGGCATTCCACTCCTCGAGCGCGGCATTCGTCGTGCTCGTCACCAGGTCTGCGACCTCGTCGGCGGGTGTGTCGATGAGCCAGTTCTCGTCCAGCCACATGGACGAAACCTTGGCATCGGTGACCGTCACGTGCACGTGGCCGCCGTCGGAAACCTTGGTCACGGTCGGGGAGTCAACGCGTCGCTCGCGGTGGTCGGGCAGGGCTGCTGCCTGTTCGACGACCGAGGCGACGGAGTCGAAGGCATGCTCGAATCCGGTGGGTTTCATGGTTCCAATGTAGGTTTTTGCGGGGTCAGCCCCGATGCGGGCGCAACACCGCAGCCCCGGCCCACGCCCATCGCCCCGTCGCCAGGTCCACAGTGCCCTCGACCGCCAGCGGCCCCGAGATGTCGTGGGTCTCATAGCGCAGCAGCGCCAGCTCGCCCACCGCCCACTCCCCCTGTGCCGGGCAGTCGGCCAGCCGCTCCAACACCTTGTCAACGGGCATTCGGACGGCGTACTGCCCCACCGTCAGGTGTGGCCGGTACGGCGCGCCGGGGTCGTCGTCGGGCGCGGCCAGCGCACGGTGTGCGTCGTCCAGCCACGCACACTGCATGCCCAGGTAGGGCACCATCGGAAAGCTTGACCAGCCCGTCGCCCGCACCTGCGGCGGTGCCCCGGGCACCAACGCATCCAGCCCCGCCAGGTCGCGCCGCAACTGCTCGAGACCATAGCCCGGCAGCCCCGGCTCGCCCGCCAACCCGGCATAGCGCACCGTCACATGCGGTTGGCGGGCATAGCGCGGCAGCACCACCCCGCCCAACCGGCCTCGTGCGGCCGCGGTCAACTGGTGCGCGGGCTCGTCCAGCAACACCGCCCAGACCAGCGCATGCCGACGCCCGCCGTGCCAGTCCGGGGTGTCACCGATCCGGCTCGGCAGGGTCCACATGGGTCGCCTTCCGACCTCAGCCGGCCTTCGTCACCCGCACCGACAGCCCGAGCTCGTCGTCGACCGCCCAGCCCTCGCCATCAGCCTGCTCGGCACGCGTCACCGACGTCGCCAGCACCTCATCGGCGATGGACGCCGAATGCGCGACCAGGGCCTCAGCCAGGTCGCCGTCCGCGGCCCAGTCCAGCGCCACCCGGTCGGTGACCTCGAGACCGGCCTTCTTGCGGGCATCCTGCACGGCCCGGACGACCTCACGGGCGAGGCCGGCCGAGACGAGCTCGGAGGTCAGCTCCAGGTCGAGCGCCACCGTCTCGCCCTGCTCGTTGACCACCGACCAGCCCTCGCGGGGCCGTTCGCTCAGGATGATCTCGTCCCCACCCAGCTCGACCCCACCGTCGTAGTCGACGGTGACGCTGCCGGTCGCGGCTAGCGATGCGGCCAGGGCTGCGGCATCGGCGTCGGCGATCGCCTGCGCGACCAGCGGCGTCTGCTTGCCGAACCGCTTGCCCAGCGCCCTGAAGTTGCCCTTCGCCGAATAGTCGACCAGGTCACCTGCCGACGCGAAGGAGCCGACCTCGGCGACGTTGAGTTCCTGCTTCAGCTCCTCGACCAGGTCGTCGTCCAACTGGGCGAGCGCCTGCGAGGGAACGAGCAACCGCGCCAACGGCTGGCGGGTCTTCATCTTCGACTCGGCGCGCGCCGAACGGCCGAGTTCGACCAGGCGCCGCGTGACGTCCATGGACGACTCGAGCCCGGCGTCGACCAGCGCTTCATCGGCCACCGGCCACGTCGACAGGTGCACCGACTCCGGGGCGGACTCGTCCGTCGGCACGACCAGGTCTTGCCAGACGCGTTCGGTGACGAACGGCGCCATCGGGGCCATCAGCTGGGTCAGCAGCACCAGCGTGCGGTGCAGCGTCGACAGTGCGCCCTGGTCGCCGTCCCAGAAGCGGCGGCGGCTGCGGCGCACGTACCAGTTCGACAGGTGGTCGATGAACTCACTGAGCAGCGCGCCGGCCTGCTGCGTGTCGAACGCCTCGAGCGCCGCGGTCACCCGGGTGACCAGCCGTTGGGTGGCCGAAGTCAGCCAACGGTCGAGCACGTGGGTGGGTGCGACGAGCCCGGACGACGGCGACCAGTCATTGGCGCGGGCATACAGCGCGTGGAAGCTCACGGTGTTCCAGTAGGTGAGCATCACCTTGCGCACCAGTTCGGTGAGCGCGGTGTCACCGACACGACGGGCGCTCCACGGCGATCCGGCGGCGGCCATGAACCAGCGCACCGCGTCGGCGCCGTGGGTGTCCATGAGCGGGATCGGCAGCAGGATGTTGCCCAGGTGCTTGCTCATCTTGCGGCCGTCCTCGGCCAGGATGTGGCCCAGGCACAGCACGTTCTTGTACGAGCTCTGGTCGAAAACCAGCGTGCCGACCGCCATGAGGGTGTAGAACCAGCCGCGGGTCTGGTCGATCGCCTCACAGATGAAGTCGGCCGGGTAGGCCTTCTGGAATGCCTCGACCGAACCGGTCGCGTGCGGGAAGCCCCACTGCGCGAACGGCATCGACCCCGAGTCGAACCAGGCGTCGATGACATGCTCGACGCGTCGGTAGGTGCCGGACTCGCCGGGCAGCGTGAACGTCACGTCATCGACGAACGGGCGGTGCGGGTCGAGGCCCGACTGGTCGGCGCCGGTCAGCTCACTGAGCTCGGCCAGCGAACCCACACAGACCATCTTCGAGGGGTCCTCGTCGTTGCGCCAGATCGGCAGCGGCGTGCCCCAGTAGCGGGTGCGCGACAACGCCCAGTCGATGTTGTTGTCGAGCCAGTCGCCGTAGCGGCCGTGCTTGATGTTCTCGGGGTACCAGGTGGTGGCCTCGTTCTCGCGCAGCAACTCGTCCTTGATGCGGGTCGTGCGGATGTACCACGACGGCTGCGCGTAGTAGAGCAACGGGGTGTGGCAGCGCCAGCAGTGCGGGTAGCTGTGCTCGTAGTCGGTCTTGCGGAACAGCAGGCCACGCTGCGTGAGGTCAGCGACCAGGGCCTTGTCGGCGGTCTTGAAGAACTGGCCACCGACCAGGTCGAGGTCGGCCTCGAACGTGCCGTCGGGCCGCACCGGGTTGACCATCGGCAGGCCGTAGCGGCGGCACACGGCCATGTCATCGGCACCGAACGCGGGCGCCTGGTGCACCAGGCCGGTGCCGTCCTCGGTGGTGACGTAGTCGGCCAGCACGACGTAGTGCGAGCGGGTGCCGGTTTCCGGACGGTCCTGGGCCTCGGGGAACTCGACCAGTTCGAAGGGGCGCTGGTAGGTCCAGAACTCGAGGTCACGGCCGGTGAAGGTCTGGACGGTCCGCCATGGCGACTGGCCCTCGGCGGCAGCGCCGAACACCTTGTCAACGAGGGGTTCAGCCACCACCAGGGTCTCGTCCCCGAAGGTGGCGACGGCATAGGTGACCTCGGGGTGCACGGCGACGGCCGTGTTCGAGACCAGGGTCCAGGGAGTGGTCGTCCAGACCAGCAGCGAGGCCTTGCCGGCCAGCGGGCCACTGGTCAGCGGCATGCGCACATAGACCGACGGGTCGACGACGTCTTCGTAGCCCTGGGCCAGCTCGTGGTCGCTCAGGGTGGTGCCGCAGCGCGGGCAATAGGGCGCGACGCGGTAATCCTCGGTGAGCAGGCCCTTGTCGAAGATCTGCTTGAGTGCCCACCAGACCGACTCGACATAGGACGAGTTCATGGTCCAGTAGGCCTCGTCCATGTTGACCCAGTAGCCCATGCGGGTCGTCAGCTCGGTGAAGGAGTCAACGTGGCGGGTCACGGACTCACGGCAGCGGGCGTTGAACGCCTCGACGCCATACGCCTCGATGTCGGGCTTGCCGTTGAAGCCGAGTTCTTTCTCAACGGCGAGTTCGACGGGCAGGCCGTGGCAGTCCCAGCCGGCCTTGCGCTCGACGTGGTAACCCTGCATCGTGCGGAACCGGGGGAAGACGTCCTTGAAGACACGCGCCTCGACGTGGTGGGTGCCGGGCTGGCCGTTGGCGGTGGGCGGGCCCTCGTAGAAGGTCCAGGGTTCAGCGCCGCGGGTGCGTTCGAGCGAGGCCTCGAAGGTCTTGTGCTCGTCCCAGAACGTCAGCACCTCGTGGTCGAGGTCGGGGAACGAGACATGCGCGGGCACGGCGTTGTAGCTGCCGGCGGTCCCGGGGCTGGGCTGCTGCTGGGTGGTCATGTGGCTTGGATCCTTCAACACGCGGGTGCTGTGAACACTCTGACGGGGTTGAAGGGACGAGGCCTCGGCCCCGCGGTACCACCCTTCGTTGGGGCCTGGTCCGGCCTTTCGGCTGGGTGATGCCCCCACTCTTGCTCGCCGCGGCCGGGTCTAGTGGGGCCGCGGGTGGCGGCCTGTTCTTCCGGCAGCTCCGGGGTGATGGCCCCATCGATGCCTTGCGGACGCTGCCAAGTGTAGGACGGCCGGGCTGCGCGGCCAAACGGCTGGTCGGGGGTGGTTGGTGCGCGGCGGGTGGATTGCCTGCCGGCGGGAACATTGCCTGCCGGCGGGAAGTTTGCCGTGCGGCGCCGCGCGGCAAAGTTCCCGCCGAGAGGCAAGCTTGCTTCCAGGGGGCAAACATCGCGCCAGGGCCTCCACCACGGCCCAACACCTGCTCGACCGCCGGCACTGCCACTTCTTCAGAGCCACCAACCCGCCCCCTTGCCTGCGCGACCAGGGTCCAGCCGAGCCGCGTGACCAGAATCCGGCCGGACCGGACCGATGGGACACCTCAAGCGGTGATTCGAGCCAGGCCTGCCGGAATCCGGTCACGAGCTGATGCGCGCTGGGCGAGGGGACGACCTGGGCTCGGCCGATGCTTCGTCCGACGGCCTGGGGGCAGCGCGAGAGCGGCGTGACCAGAAACCAGCAGGAGTGTGCCGGATGAGCAATCAAAGGCGCGACTCGGGCCAGTCCTGCCGGAATCCGGTCACGAGCTGGGTCACGGATCTGGGACGGCGATCCGGGCTGGGCTGAGGGAAGCTTGCCTCCAGGGGGCAAACATCGTACGAGGGCCCCCACCACGGCCCAACACCTCGACCGCCGGCACTGCCCACCCCTCCAGGGCCACCCACCCCTGTGCGCGCCCGACCTGATGAAGCCGCGGACCAGAATCGGGCAGGAGCGGGCTGAATGGGCACATGACGTGGCGATCCGGCCCGAGACTGCCGGAATCTGGTCACGCCCGGCCGGGTGGCGGCGGGCTGGCTGCCGCCCCCGACAGCAACCCGGCCGGTGGACGAGCCCATCGTCCACCGGCCGGGTCTGGTGTCAGGCCTCGAGCGGCCTCAAGCCCTCAGCAGGGCATCACGCCATCAGCACATAACCCTGCGCACCGGTCAGGATCTGACGTGCACCGCTCCAGCTGCCGACGCGGTTGGTGTAGGCGAAGACCGCGCCGTCATCACGCTGGCCGACCAGGTCGCCGCGGCCGTCGCCCGACAGGTCACCGGGGCTGAAGGCGAGCGTGAACCCGGTCCAACCCCGACCGACCTGCTGGCCCCACGAGATGCCTCCGGTGGCGGTGCCGCGGTAGGACCACAGCGTGCCGTCCTCGCGAATCGCCAGCAGGTCGCTGAGGCCGTCACCCGAGAAGTCACCCACGCTCAGCAGCTGGCGCATGCCGCCCCAGTTCTGGCCGATGTGCTTGATGCCCGTCAGCCCCTGCGGGGTCAGCGTGTACCTGAACAGCGCACCGTCAGCAGCACGACGGGCCACCACGTACTGGGTCGGGCCGCCGTCGAGCGAGCCGACCGGCACGATCATGTCCATGCCGCCCCAGTTCTGGCCGGCCTTCTTCCAGCCGGTCAGGTAGCCATTGCCCACGCCCCGGAACAGCCACAGCGAGTTGTCGTCGCCGCGACGGGCCAGCAGGTCACTGCGCTTGTCACCATCGATGTCCGCGATCTGGGTGATGTGGGTCATGCCGTCCCAGCCAGTTCCCACACGGCCCTGCCAGGTCAGTTCGCGGGTCGTCGAGCCGGTGAAGACCATCAGCACGCCGTCCTGGTCGACGGCGTAGACATCGGCGACCTTGTCACCGTTCTGGTCACCCTTGACACCGGTGACCGGGGTCGCCACCTGCGCGGGCGCCTTGGGCGTGGGCTGCCAGACCGGCGGCTGCGCCGGGCCCGTCTGCCAGCTCACGTAGTGCCATGCCTCGACGGTGCCCGGCTTGGGCTTGGACGAGGCCGCGCCGACCGAATAGAACGTCCAGCCCACCTCAGCGCCAGACACGGCCCCTGACCAGTACGACCAGAAGAAGCCCGCCGGGATGGGGTCGGGGTAGCCGTCGAGGGTGTTGATGAAGCCCGACCGCTGGCCCACGGCGAACCCGGCACTGGCCAGTGCCGTCAGGCCGGTGCCGAACTCGGTGGCGCAGCCAGCACTCTGCTCGTTCTTGTCATTGACCACCAGCACCCAGACGTAGTTCGCGGCCAGGCAATCAGCCTCGGGCAACGATCCCGGCTTGACGGTGACCGCCGCCGGGACGACCGCCGGCACCACCTCGGACGCCGCGGGCACGGACGCCGCGGGCACGGACGCCCCGGCCGGCATGGCCAGCCCGAGCAGCAGGCTGGCAGCGGCCCCGACCGCCAGCAGTGAACGTCGAATACGCACGATGTATCCCTTTCGAAGAGCCCGCGAAGGGTTCTCGAAAGGGGTAGCCGGCTGTGGCCGCCGTCCCGATGTCCTCGCGGGCGATGGTGTGGACGTCGGCGTTGGTCCGGCTCGCCCGCCAGCCCCGTTCGCACGGGAATGGCAGGTCACGGTTGCGGGTCAGCCCGGGAATCACACCCGGTTCTCGGCACGACATCTGCACACTATCGGCCCGGTCAGCGGGCGCGGGCAGCAGGGGTGGGCCGTGGACGCCCAGCCCCCACCACCTGCCCTCAGCCCTCGATCAGTGTCACCGGTGCCCCCGTCACCGCCAGCGCCCGGTGCCCGAACGGCATCTGCAGGCACTCCTCGACCACGTCGGCCAATTGGCTCGCCGCCAGCGCCGGCACCGGCGTGCCGTCATCCATGAACCGCTCCGTGCGGCCAAGCCCCCGCGGCCGTTCCCACAGCGGCCAGGCCTCGTCCGATGTCGGGAACGCCAAGCGCAGCGACGTCACCCGCATGTCGAACTGCCCCGCGAACTCGTGGCAGGCAAACTCGGCCAGCCGCTTGCTGAACCCATAGGTGTCGGTGTTGTCACCACGCCCCCGCGGGTCGACCGGCACCCGCAAATACTGCTCGAAGACCGACATCGACGAGATGTGCACCATCGGGACGACGGCATCGCGGCATGCGCGCAGGCATTCGACGACCGAGCCGACGTTCACGGCATAGGCCAGCCCCGTGCGTGCGGGCGGCTCGTCGGCCTGCGGCACGATCGCGGCCAGGTGGACGACCAGGTCGGCGCCCTCGACGACCCTGGCCACATCGGCAGGTGACAGCGCATCGATGCGGGTCTGGTCGGGCGATTCGTCGGTGACGGCGGCGTCAGCCACCAGCACCTGGTGGCCCCGGCGGCGCAGGTTCTCGGTCAACCAGCCGCCCACGCTGCCGGCGCCACCGATCAGGGTGAACTTCATGGGGTTCCTCTCATTTGATGCCACTCATCGTGACACCCCGCACGAACCAGTTCTGCGCAAACAGGAAGATGATGAAGATCGGCACCAGGGTGATCACCGAGCCGGTCATCACGGTGGCCAGCGACGTCTCTTCGGCATTCAGCGAGGCCAGGCCCACCGTCAGCGTGTACATGTCCCCCGACTGCAGCGCCACGAGCGGCCACAGGAAGTCATTCCAGTGCCACAGGAACACGAAGACCGCGAGCGTGGCCATGATCGGCTTGAGCTGGGGCAGGATGATCGACCAGAAGATGCGCAGTTCACCCGCACCGTCGACCTTGGCCGCCTCGATCAGCTCATTCGGGATGCCGGCGATGAACTGCCGCATCAGGAACAGCGCCTGCACATTGGCCACCGTCGGCAGCACCAGGCCCCAGTAGGTGTCGAGGCCACCCAGTTCGCTGACCAGCAGGAACTTCGGGATCAGCGTCAGGTGGTAGGGAATCATCATCATCGCGATGATCAGCCAGAACATCAGCCCACGACCAGGGAAGTCGACCTTGGCGAAGGCATAGGCGGCCAGCGAGGCCAGGGCCAGCACCAGCACCACGCCGAGCACGGAATAGATGGTCGTGTTGAGCATCCATTGCACCATCTCGCCGCGGCCCAGCAGTCGGGTGTATTCCGACAGGTCGATGCTCGTGGGCAGCAGTGAACCCGGCAGGCTGAACGGCTTGCCCGGCTGCACCGACAGCACCAGCATCACGAAGAACGGGAAGCAGGTGACCACCGCCACCAGGGCCAGCGGCAGGTGCGCCCCGACGGCGCTCCAGACCTTGCGTCGTGTTGAGCGGGTGGCCATCAGTCGTCCTCCCGGAAGAATCGTCGCTGGATGATGGTGATCACGACCGTGATGATGAACAGCACGACGCCAGCGGCCGAGGCATAGCCGAAGTAGCCGTACTTGAAGCCCTGGTCATAGATCATGTAGACGAGTGAGTAGCTGGCGTTCACCGGTCCGCCGCCGGTCATCACATAGATCAGGTCGAAGACCTGGAACGAGGCCACGATCTCGAGCACGAGCACGAAGAACAGCGGCCGTTTCAGGCCCGGCAGCGTGATGTTGGTGAACCGCTGCCAGACATTCGCCCCGTCCAGTTCGGCGGCCTCGTAGTGGTCACGGGGAATGTCGAGGATGCCCGCCATCAGGATGAGCATGTCGTAGCCGAACCGGCTCCACACGGCCACCACTGCCAGCGACGGCAGCACCAGCGTGCTGCTCGAGATCCAGTCGATGGGACCGATGCCGAACAGCCCGAAGAACCAGTTCAGTGGACCATTGGACGAGTAGATCCAGGTCCAGATGACGCCGGTGGTCACCAGCGAGGTGATCACGGGCAGAAAGAACGCGGCGCGATAGATCTTGATGCCGCGCACCGACCTGGCGGCCATCGAGGCCATCGCCAGCGAGACGATGACCACCAGCGGCACCGCGATCAGCGAATACACCAGCGTCACGCGCAGGGCATTCCAGAACACGGGGTCGTCGAACAGCGTCTGGTAGTTCTCGACGCCGACCCACGAGAAGTCACCGGCAAGGTTCTGAGTCATGAACGACAAGATGATGCCGCCGACCGCGGGCCCGGCACGGAAGAGCAGGAACAGCAGGACATAGGGCAGCACGAAGACCAGGCCAAGGATGGCCGCCTGGCGCGCCCCGGGCCGGCGGGAGCGCTTGCTGGGCGCCCCCGCCGGCTCGATGACAGATGAAGGAATTGACATGGCCTCTTACTTCTTGGCCAATGCCGCGTCGATCTTGGCAGCGGCGTCGTCGAGGGCCTTCTGGGGCTCCTTCTGGCCCAGCAGGGCGGCCTGCACCTCAGGCTTGATGATGCCCATGATCTCGGTCGCCTTGGGCGACTTGGGCTCGGTGACGCCCTTGTCCATCATGGTCGACAGCACCGCCTCGGGCGTGCCTTCCTTGTACAGGCCGGTCACGTCGCTGCGCGGCGACTGCTGGTTGCGCGGCGGCAGGAACTCCTTGAGGTTCTCGGGGGTGTTCTGGAAGTTGAACCAGGCCGCAGCCGCCTGCTTGTTCTTCGACTCGTTGAAGATCACCCAGGCGCCGACGTTGCCGTAGCCGGCGGACTTCGCATCGGCGAGCGGTTCGGCGACGACGAGTTCGTCCAGCTTCAGGCCGTTGAGCAGCAGCGAGGCGGTCGAGCGCGAGAACAGCATCGCGACCTTCTTCTGCGCGATGGGGCTGGTCTCGACCGGCAGCTGCTGCGTCAGGGCGTCCTTGGGCGTGTGGCCGCCGTCGACCAGCCACTTGGCGAACTCCAGGGCACGCAGGCCCTCGGAACCATTCAGCGTGGCCTTGGTGCCCTCTTCGTTGAGCACGGTGCCACCCGCGCTCCACAGCAGCGGGTAGAACGAGCCGTTCAGCGTCATCGTCGGGGCGGCGTCGTACTGGGTGATGTAGTAGCCCTTCTCTTTCAGCTTCGGGGCCAGCTCTTTGACCTCGTCAAAGGTCTTGGGGTAGTTCGCGGCGTCGATGCCCATGGCGTCCCACACCGGCTTGACGTGCAGGGTGGTGGTCAGGCCCATCACGGTCGGCGCGCCGTAGAGCTTGCCGTCATAGGTCATGGTCGACAGCGCGTTCGGCAGGTACTTGTCCTTGTCGGCCAGCACGTCATCGAGCGGCACGAGCAGTCCGCCCGAGCCCCAGTTGTAGATGTCGGCCGGCAGCGCATAGGTCAGGTCGGGCGTGGTCTTGCCCTTGATGGCGGTGCTCATGCGCTCACCGCGGGAGTCCCAGGGAATGATCTCGACGCTGACCTTGACGTTGGGGTAGGCCGCGTTGAACTTCTTGATCTGGGCGTCCCAGTAGGGGCGCTCGATGTCGCCGCCGATCGGCGGGTACCAGACGGTGATCGATCCCGACAACGTCGACGGGTCGCTCGTGCTGGCGGGCACATCGCTGCCGCTGTCAGAGCCACAGGCAGTCAGTGCCATGCCGCCCGCGACACCGCCCGCGATCATGAGGGCGGAACGACGGGGCAGGCGATGCTGGAAGGGGTTGCTGGTCATGGTCTTTCTCCCATTGGTCAATAGCCGCGGACGTGGCCGGGCCATTCGAGTTCGACACCCTGCTGGACAAGGGTCTTCTGGAAGTCCGCGGTGAGCTGGTCGCTCGCCTGGACCTGGTGCGGTGTCAGCCCCTGCGCCAGGCAGTGGGCTGCCAGTGCTCCTGCCGCCTCGCCGGTGTTCCACTCGACCGGGTGCAGGCGGTAGCAGCCATTGGTGATGTGCGTCGTGCCGACCGTTTTCGCTGACGCGAGCAGGTTCGTGACCCGGCGGGGGATCAGGAACCCGAGCGGCAGTTGGAACGGGCTGGCGGGGACGTCGATGTAGTTGTCTCCCCCCGTGGAGGGGTGAAGGTCGATGCGGTACATGCCCACACCGATCGAGTCGCGGTAGGTCCGGGCACGGTCGTCGGGATGGCGCATCCAGACATCGGTCTCGGTGACGGTCGTGACCGCCTTGATGCGGCGTGCCTCGCGCCAGTAGGGCGCCATGGCCAGGCCGTCGTCGGTGCCTGTCACATCTGGACGAAGCCTGAGCCCCGGCCAACCGGTGCCGCCATCGGGGCGCGGCGCCTCGGTCTGCATCCAGTACAGGAACGACAGCGACAGCTGGCGGGCCTCGTCGAGGCGCAGGTCGGCATCGGGGGCGTCGATGATGGGATGGGTGAAGTAGTCGATCTGGGGCCAGTTGACCAGCGTGATGTCCGAGGCGAATGCGCCGGGCTCGAACAGGTCACGGGCCAGGATGCGCCGGAACGTCCACAGGTTGCCGTCGCCCGGGGTGACTGACTGGTCGGCGTCAACGGCCAGCGCGTCGTCGCCGGGGTTGGGTTCGAAGAACCGGGTCGTCGTGGCCAGCGTACGCGGGTCGGGCGAGGTCCACGACAGCAGCGGCGCCCCCCAGAAGTCCGGCTGGTAGCCGGCCCAGAAGTCATACATCGCGGGCTTGTCGATCACGTGGTTGCCGTCGACATGGTCGAGCGCGAAACAGATGCTCACGGCCTGGTGGTTGTCGGGCTGGGCCGCCTCGGGTGCGCTCGGTTCGTCGAACTCGCTGCGGGCCTCGGCGCCGATGGCGTACTCGGTACCGGTCAGGGCCAGCACCTCGCCGGTCTCGGTGGCCTCGATGACGTAGTCGGCGCTCACCGTGACCAGGCTCGCGTCGTCCAACCGGGTGAAGGTCACCGAGGTGACCCGGTCGGCGTCAGTGGTCGCGCTGGTCGGGCGAGCGGGCTGGACGACGATGAGCTGGCCCTTCGCGATCCAGGGGGCGAGCATGTTCTCGATCACGGTGACGGCGGCCCGGGGTTCGTGGCACAGCTTGCTCACCCAGCCGGCGCCGGGGTTGAGTTCTGCCCAGCCACGGGCGGCAGCGGTCAGTGGGTAGTGGTCGCGGTAGTGCTGGCGCACCCCGTCACGCAGGGCGCGGTAGCGGGCGGTGATGCCGAACTGCTCGACCCAGGGGTGCTCGTCGAAGGGCACCGCCTGTGAGGTCGACTGGCCACCGAGCCAGGCGAACTCCTCGGTGAGCACGACGCGCTGCCCCGCCTCGAGCGCGGCGAGCGCGGCGGCGACGCCGCCCAACCCCCCGCCGACGACGAGGATGGGCGCGTGCAATTCGGTCATGAGGGCTCCTTGACGGGGACGGTGGGGCTGGTGGGTGCTGACGGCGCCGAGGTGAGCGTGTGCCCGACCTCGACGCGACAGGCGAGCAGTTGGGCCGGGTCGAGGGCGTCGTCACCTTCGATGACCGAGGCGAGCAGCCGCAGCGCCCGGGCGCCCATCTCGACGCGAGGAATGCGGAAGCCGGCGAATCCTTCGGGATAGGGCTCGTTCTCGGGCTCACCCAGCAGGGCGAGTGACAGGTCTGCCGGCACCTGCACCCCCGCCGTGATGGCCGCCGCGCGCACTGCCACGACATCGACATTGGGCCCGAGCAGTGCGGCGGTGGCGCCGTGGTCGCGGATCACCTGGACGGCCTCGGCCGGGGTGAACGCGCCGCCGTCGAGCAGGATCGGGCGGTGGCGTGCCTCGTCCATCGCGCGGCGGTAGCCGAGCACGCGGTCGCGGGCCGAGGGCACCGCGCTCAAGTCACCCAGGAACACGATGCGCCGGTGGCCGAGTTGCAGCATGCGGCGGGTGATCTCAGCGGTGGCGGCGGCATAGTCGGCACCGACATAGGGCACGTGCCCGTCGACGTCGCTGGGGTCGCGGCGGCCGATGTAGACGACCGGGTAGCGGCGTTCGCGCAGTTCGTGCAGTTCGCGGTCGTTGCCGACGCGACCGATGAGGATGCAGCCGTCGGCGATGTCGAGGCGGTTCCAGCCTGAATCGGTGAGGCGGCGCTTGCCGGCGGCGACCGGCGCGCTGGTGAACAACAGCAGGTCGACGCCGACGTCGACGGCCTCGGCCTCCATGCCGACCAGGAAGGGGTGGTAGAAGTTCGAGCCGTCGCTGGGGAAGACCGACTCATAGGTGAACACGCCCACGATGCGGTTGCGGCCCCGGGCCAGCCCCTGGGCCAGAGGGTTGGCGACATAACCGGTCTCGCGGATGGCGTCGAGCACGCGACGGCGGCTCTGTTCGCCGACCCGGGCACGGGCATTCGAGGGCCCGTTGAGCACGAGTGAGACCGTGGCCTGGCTGACCCCGGCCATCCGGGCCACGTCTGCCTGCGTCGGACGACGATTCATGCTGCCCACCTCTCGCTGGTGCTTGGTTTCTGGTGCGTGGTTTCTGGTGCTGGCGGCCACCGTTGGCCGTCGCGAGCCGGGCATCGATGCCCCGGCGCCGGTTGTGCAATAGCGCCAATAGATCATGCGCATGACTGAATCGTCAACCCCTCGGATAGCGCTTGCTGTAGGGATGTTGCCGATTCGTGACCTGATAAAGGTTATTCGTATTAGGGCATTGCGGTTCGATCACGGTGGTGCGCATACTCGCCGCAAACCCCATCGAGGACGCTGGAGGAAACATGTCCCCTCTCACCCGCAGAACATTTGTCGCCGCAGGTGCCGCCGCGCCGCTTCTGTCGGCGATGCCGGCACTGGCGCCGACCGCCTTCGCCGCGACCCTGCCCCAGCCGGGCGACCCGGCCACACCGGCCCCGGGCGGCATGATCGAGGCCCTGGGCGCCCCCATCGTCGAGCGCAACATCCGCAGCGCGTCGTCCGGGGTGCTGCCCGACGGACGACCCGTGCTCTATGTGCCATCGTTCGGCGAACCGGCCGTGATGAGCGTCGTCGATGCCCGCGACGGCTCGTTGATCTCTGGCCACGAGCTCACGGGCAAGACCACCGCGATCTATACCGGCGTGGCCCCCGACCAGTCGTACGCATATATCGTCGGCACCACCCCGGGCGCGGCGCTGTTCCGCTACGAGACGGCGACCGGCGCCTTCACCAACCTGGGCAACCCGGTGCCGGGCGAGAGCAACATCAACCGCATCGCGTCGTTCGGCCCGGACGGCACGCTGTACACCGGCACGTTCCCCAACGGCCATGTCGCGACCTACCACCCCGACCGTGGGTTCGAGGACTGGGGACCGATCGCCGAGGGCGAGCAGTACGCCCGCTGCATGGCGGTGGTGGGCGACAAGCTGTTCGTCGGCACCGGCACCAATGCGCGGTTCTTCGAGGTTGACCTGGCCACCCGGGCCAAGCGCGAGATCGCGCTGCCGCCCGAGTATGCGGGCAACCAGTCGTATGTCAACGAGATGTACGAGCGCGGCGGGCTGGTGTTCGCCTTCTTCAGCCCGGCCTATGCCTGGGGCATCTACGACCCGGCAACCGGGCAGTGGCGCACCTCGCTGACCGACATGGCCGCCCTGGTGCCCGCCGAGGTCATCGACGGGCAGGTCTACCTGGTGGGCCGCGACGGCAACCTGTACGGCTACGAGGTCGCGACCGGTGCCCTGACCCAGCGGACGACCACCGGCCGGCTGACCTCGACCCTTGCCCGGGGCCTCGGCCAGGCAGACCTGGGCGACCCGGCATGGCCCGGGACCAGCGTGATCGGCATCGGGCTGACCGGCAGCATGTGGCACTGGAACCCCGTGACGGGCCAGTTCCGCACCCTGTCGTCGCAGGCCCTCGGCGGGGCCCTGAAGATCGCCGCCATGGGCTTCTCGCCCGGTCGCCAGTTGTACGTCTCGGGGTTCCTGACGCCTGGCCGGGCCGCCAGGATCGACCCGGACACCCTGGCCAAATCACAGATGACCGGCCCCCAGCAAGCCGAGTTCATCGGCAGTGTCACCTCGCGCAGCGGCACCCACCTGTACCTCGGCACCTATATCGATGCCGCCATCTGGCAGTTGGACGAGACGAAGGCCTGGCAGTGGGGCACCAACCCGCGCCGCGTGGTGCGACTGGACGACCGCCGCCAGGAAAGGGTGCTGGTGGTGGCCAATGCCAGCACCAATGTCGCCATCGGCACGCTCGCCGACAAGGGCGACCCGAACGGCGCGCTGACGATCGTCAACCCCGACACGGGAGCGGTCGTGCACAGCCTCACGCCGGTGCCCGAACACTCGGTGTCGGCGCTGCTGTTCCGGCGCGTCGGGCCGAAGGCGGTGATGATCGGCGGCACGTCGAGTGTGCAGCTGGGTGTCGAACCGACCGACAGGAGCGCCAAGCTGTTCGTCCTCGACCTGCTGGCCGGCACCACCCATGCCGTGACCACGCCGTCGGCGGTGGCCGAGAACATCAACCAGTTGGTCGAATTGCCCGACGGCCGGGTGTGGGCGCTGGTCAGCGACTCCTCGATCCACGAGGTGACGGCGACCCATTCCTATGACACCGCCAACCCGTTCACCCTGACCACCCGCAAGGTCGTCGACCTGTTCGGCGAGCCACGTTCAGCGGGCTCGTGGGGGGCGCCCAAGCTGCAGGTGCTCGACGCCGACACCCTGCTGGGCAATGCGGCCGGCCAGGTCTTCACGGTCACGATCTCGACGGGCCAGGTGCGCATCATCACCGAGGGCAGCTATGCGACCGCCGACCCGGTCGGCGACGGCCGGTTCTTCTTCGCCGACCTCACGAAGGTTTACCGCTACACGCCTGAGCGGGTGGCGCCGGCGACCACGGCGAGCTTCAGCGGCGACGCCAAGGTGGTGGTGACGCTGGATGCCAAGGATGACCGCGCCGGCGTCGCCCGCACCGAGTACCGCGTCGACGGCGGCGAGTGGCAGGCCTATGCGGCACCGTTCGGGGTGCGGCGGGCACCGCGGGTGCTCGTGGAGTACCGCTCGGTCGACCAGGCCGGCAACGTCGAACAGGTGCGCGCAGTCACCGTGGTGGCAGGGCCGCCGCTGCAGGTGACGCTCGCCCCCAGCCAGACACCGACGATCATCGGCGGTGCGTGAGGTCTGGCGAGCAGCACAGACTGCCCGGGTTGTGCAGGGGTGCTCCGGCCCGGGCGCCAGGGGGGTGGGTGGCGGTGCGGTCCACCCACCCCCGCTTCACGCGCGTGGGCACAACGCTTCCCAGCAGCGTGCATCGACCGGGCCGATTCGGGGCCAATCAGCTGTTTTGCGCCAGTCGATGCACACTGCTGGGCCAGACGCCGCCTGCAGGGCACCCGGTTTTGTGATCAATACCCCCGGGGGTATATTTCCAGACGTGAGCCCAGCACCCACCACCCCCACCCGCATCGTCGTCGTCGGCGGAGTCGCCGGCGGCATGAGCTTCGCCGCACGCGCCCGACGCCTCGACGAGACCGCTGCGATCGTCGTGCTTGACCGCGGCCAGCACGTCTCGTTCGCCAACTGTGGCCTGCCTTATTACGTGGGCGGCGAGATCACCGACCCCCGGGCACTGCTGCTGCAAACCCCCGCCTCGCTGAAGGCCTCGCTCAACCTCGACGTGCGCACCGGCCACGACGTCATCGGCCTCGACCCTGCCGCGAAGACGGTCACTGTGCGCACCGAGCAGGGCGAAGAGGTCATCGACTACGACCAACTGGTGCTCTCCCCCGGCGCCGCCGCCGTGCGGCCGGGTATCCCGGGGCTCGACTCGTCGCGGGTGCGCACCCTGCGCACCGTGGACGACGCGCTGTCCCTGCGCGGTGAGGTCATCGCCGGCGCCACCAGCGCCGTCGTGCTCGGCGCCGGGTTCATCGGGCTCGAGGCGGCCGAGGCACTCGCACAGGCCGGGCTCGACACCCAGCTGGTCGAACTGGCCCCGCACGTGCTACCGCCCCTCGAGAGCGAACTCGCCGCGCTGGTCACCGCCGAACTCGACGCCCTGGGCATCACCACCCACACCGGCGTCGCCGCCACCGCCATCGAGCCCGGCC
This sequence comes from Aestuariimicrobium sp. G57, assembly GCF_050110855.1. Lineage (NCBI taxonomy): Bacteria > Bacillati > Actinomycetota > Actinomycetes > Propionibacteriales > Propionibacteriaceae > Aestuariimicrobium > Aestuariimicrobium sp. G57. Next base: position 611,219 of record NZ_JBNINW010000003.1, read on the forward strand.
CCGACCATGACGTGGTCGTGCTGGCCGACGGCACCCGGCTGCCGGCAGATCTGGTCGTGCTGTCGGTGGGCGTGCGCCCCGACACGGCGGTGTTCGAACGGGCCGGCGTCGCCTGTGAGCGCGGCGCCATCGTCACCGACGAGCACGGCCGCACCAACCTCGAGGGGGTCTGGGCTGTGGGTGACGCGACCGCGAGCACCAACCCCGTCACCGGCGCACGTCGTACGGTGGCGCTGGCGGGCCCCGCGAACCGCGCCGGACGCCTCGTCGCCGACGCCATGCTGCGCCCCGACCGGGCCCGCCCGCTGCCCGCACCGCTGGGCACCGCCATCGTGCGCGTCGGCTCGCTCACCGCGGCGCTCACCGGCGCGAACCGCGAATCGCTGCAGGCCGCCGGCGTCGAGTTCCGCACGCTGCACCTGCACCCAAACCAGCACGCCGGCTACTTCCCGGGAGCGGCCCAGGTGCATCTGGTCGTGCATGTCAGCCCCGAGGGACGCCTGCTCGGCGCCCAGGCCGTCGGCACCGAGGGCGTCGACAAGCGCATCGACGTGCTGGCCACCGCGATGCGGGCGGGCATGGACGTGCGCGACCTGATCGACCTCGACCTGTCCTATGCCCCGCCCTACGGCTCGGCCAAAGACCCGGTGAACTTCATCGGCATGGTCGCCGAGAACGTGCTGAACGACACCCTGACGCTCTGGTATGCCGACGACCTCGAGCAGGTGCGCCAGGACGCCCTGGTGCTCGATGCCCGCAGCCGCGCCGAGTTCGCAACGGGGCACCTGCCCGGGTCGGTGAACATCCCGCACACCGAACTGCGTGGAAGACTCGACGAGGTGCACGCCGCGGCCGCTGGGCGAGCCGTCCGGGTGCTGTGTGTCTCGGGCGTCCGCTCGGCGATCGCACACCGGGTGCTGGCCCAGGCCGGGTTCGACTCGGCATCGCTGTCGGGCGGCATGCTCACGCTGCGGGCGAGTCTGGGTTCGAAGGCCGACGACATGCTCATCCACTGACCACCACACCCACGCATCACCACACCCACGCATCACCACACCAGCAAGGAGAACATCATGTGCCGAGCCGTCACCTGCAAGCAGTGCGGAAAGACCACCTGGGCTGGCTGTGGCCAGCATGTCGACGAGGTCATGAAGGGCATCCCGAAGGCGCAGCAGTGCCCGGGACACCCCCAGGCACCCGCAGTGAACTGGTTCTCGAAGCTCGTCAACCGTTGAGCCTGCAGCACCTGAGAAACTGGGAACCATGAACGAACATGACCCCGCCGCGCAGCGGCGCGTCCTGAACCGGCTGCGCCGGGCGCGCGGCCAGTTGGACGCCGTGATCAATGCCGTCGAGGGCGGTGCCCCCTGCCGTGAGGTGGTCACCCAGCTGGCTGCCGTGGGCAGCGCACTCGACAAGGCGGGCTTCGCCATCGTGTCGACCGCGATGAAGGACTGCCTGGCCGATCCCGAGGGTGTGGAACAGCAGGAGGGCCTGACCACTGAGGAGCTCGAGAAGCTGTTCCTGATGCTGGCCTGACCCCGACGGGGGGTCAGAACGCCAGCCGCATCAGCACGCGCGGAAAGCCGTTGAGCACCGAGCCAGTGTCCGCCGCCCAGGGTGAACCCGGCCCGTTCGAAGGTCGACCGTGCACCCACATAGGCCATCGTCAGGTCGACCTTCTGGCCCCGGTTGTCGACCGGGTAGCCCTCGACCGCCGGCGCACCCCGGGCGGCGGGTCGTCCGCCACGAGTTCGCGGACACGCTCGCCCCGTTCGAGGCCGTGCAACTGCTGGTTCTGCTTCGAGCCCAGGCGGTAGCTCAGGCACCAGCACACGTTGGCATCGGGCCGCTTGGGGCCGATGACGGCGGCCACATCGTCGAAGACCGTCGCCGGGCGAATGTCGATCGGCATGGCCCCAGTCTGACACCGTGGACGAGCCCCGGGCCGGAGTTGTGCCGGGACGCCCACTGGGGCGTGGCAGCAGCTTCAGACGTCGCGCTGGCCCCGTCCGCGCTCCCAGGCCCTGCCCAGGGCCAGACGGGTCTGCCAGTCCTGCGGCATGCTCAGCGGTCGTCCGACGATGGTGCCCAGGCTGGCCCCGGCGGCGAGCATCACTGCGATCATCAGCGCCTGGAACAGCAGGTCAAACGAGTTGTACGAAACCTCGGCACCCTGGCTGATCTGCACCAGGCCCAGCAGGCCGCGGTACAGGGCCATACCGGGCACGAGCGAGACCACACCGGCGTTGACGAGCGCGATCGAGGGCACCCGTGCCGCCCTGGCGAGGGCTGCGGCGAGCAACCCGCACGCGAAGGCCGCGGCACCGGCCAGTGCGGCGTTGGTGGCGATGCGGCTGCCCGCGCCGGTGCCGATCAGCCACGCCAGCAGGCCGAAACAGGCAGTCAACGCCCAGGTGCGGGGCGGCAGGTGGTTGTTGATGGCGAACGCGACCGCGATCAGGGCCGAGGCGATCACCTGCAGCCACCACACCGGTTTCACGCCGGTGCTGGGCGACAGATAGGCGGGCACGCCCAGTTCGAGCCCCACCCACAGGGTGAGGGTCAGTCCCAGCACGATGCCGCCGGTGAGCGTGGCCACCTCGACCAGTCGGGCCGAGGCGGTGACGAAATAGCCGTCGATGGCATCACGGACGGCGGTGGTGAGCGAGAGGCCCGCCAGCATCGAGATCATGCCGGCGGCCACGATCAATGACGGCGAGATGTCGACCGCCCACGTCGTGGCCGACCTGGCCCACATCACCAGCAGGGCCACGATGCCGACCGTCGAGGCCCCGGCCACCTGCCCGAAGAACGTGGGCGCCTTGATGCGCGCCAGCACCCGCATCACACCGTCGACGGCGGTGGTCGCGAACCCGGCGACCAGCGCCTCGATGAGGTCGCCACCGAACAGGGCTGCGACCCAGAACCCCAGGATGCCCTTGGCCAGGCTCTGCACCCACCGGCGATAGGTGCGCGGCATCTTCGCGATGCCGGCGATCTCGTGGCGGGCCTGGGTCAGGCCGATGCTGTCGGTGGTGATCCGCTCGACCAATTCTTCAACCGCCTGCAGCTTGCGGTAGTCGGTGGTCTTGGCGGCGACGGTGCGCAGCACGCTGATGGGGTCACCCTCGAGGCTGCGGAAGTAGCTGATCGTCACCGACGACATTGTCACGTCGGCATGCACTGTCAGCTTGTAGTGCTGGGTCACCCGCAACAGCAATGCAGTCGAGTCTGCAGCTGCTGCGCCGGCACCCAGGGCCGCCGCGGCGACACGCGCGGCCAGGTCGACCACGGCCCTGCCGTGGCGCAGGTCAACCTCGTCGGTCGACAGCATCGCGGTGCCGGTCATCTCACGGTTCTCTGACCAGATCTGGGTGACGAGTCGGCGGAATTTGCGCACCGACGAGCGGCTGCGGGCGCCCTTGAGCGTGGGCGGTTCGTCGGGTTGGCCGGCAGACGGACGACCGACGCGAGGACGGTTCGGGGTGCCGTCGGCCACGAGCGGCAGCGTCACCGGTTCGCCGTCGACCAGGGTGGTGATCGTCTCGGGGGCGGCATCAGCCGCGGGCAGCGGGTTCAGCGCTGTCGCCGCCAACATGTGGGTGGGGTCTGCCGTGCGCGGCGACGATGCGGAGTCGCGGAACAGGTGGTCAGGCAGCACCGGCTCGTCAACGGCCACAGCATTCCTTCCCGGTTCGAGTGACGGCATCCAGCCTAGCCACGGCTGCCGTGGATCAAGGCCGCTCCACCGGCCCGCGACCATGGTCCGAGCAGCGGTCGTCCACGGTGGCAGACGAGCGCGGCCCGGCTCGGACCGCAACCGTACGCAGCGCCCAACTGACGCGAGTAGCGTGGGCTCGTCGCGTGGACGACCCCCGCCCGCGCCGGGTCAGGAGGATTTCGATGGCAGACCTCACGGCAGATGTGCTGGTGATCGGTTGGGGCAAGGGCGGCAAGACGCTGGCAGGCGTGCGGGCCAGGGCGGGTGACCGGGTGGTGATGGTCGAACAGTCCGACCAGATGTACGGCGGCACCTGCATCAACATCGGCTGCGTGCCGACCAAGGCGCTGGTGCACCATGCCGACGAGCGCCGCGACTCGGACGAGCCCGTCGTGTGGTACCACGACGCCATCGGTGCGGTGCAGAAGCTCACGGCGGCGATGCGCCAGAAGAACTTCGACATGCTCGACACCGTCGACACCGCCACGGTGGTGACGGGGCGGGCGAGTTTTGTGGACGACCACACTGTCGAGGTGGTGGCCGGTGACGACCGGCTGCTGGTCAGCGCCGAGGTGATCCTGGTCAATACCGGCGCGGTGCCGGTGATCGTGCCCATCGAGGGGTTGGCGGGGTCGTCGCGGCTGGCGACCAATGCCGAGCTGCTGCGCCATGACGTGTTCCCGCAGCGGCTGGTGATCATCGGTGGTGGCTACATCGGGTTGGAGTTCGCCTCGATGTACCGCGAGCTCGGCTCGCAGGTGACGGTGCTCGAGGCCGGGGAGTTCCTGCCGCGTGAGGATGACCGCGTCAGGGACACGGTGCGCGAGGTGCTGCAGAATGCGGGCACGGTGATTCACACCGGGGCGAAGGTGACGCGGGTGGTCGATGCGGACGATGCCACGGTGGTGCACTATGAGCTGGCCGACGGCACCACGGCCGAGGCGCCCGCCGACATCGTGCTGGCCTCGACCGGACGCAAGCCGGCGACCGAGGGGTTGAACCTGGCGGCGGCCGGGGTTGAGGTCGGGGCGCGCGGTGAGGTGGTGGTGAATGAATTCCTGCAGACGAGCCAGCCGCACATCTATGCGCTGGGCGATGTGAACGGCGGGCCGCAGTTCACCTATGTCTCACTGGACGACCACCGCATCGTGCTCGACCACCGCTGGGGATCGGGCAAGCGTTCGAACACCGACCGGGTCGCGGTGCCGCAGACGACGTTCCTGACCCCGCCGCTGGCCAGTGTCGGGCTCACCGAGAAGGCGGCACGCGAGGCTGGTCACGACGTGGTGGTGGCCGACAAGAATGTCGCCGACATGGCCATGATGCCGCGGCCGAAGATCGTGGGCGACCCGCGCGGGTTCATGCGGTTCGTGGTCGATCGGGGCAGCCGGCAGGTGTTGGGGGCGACGCTGATGGTGGTCGAGGCCCAGGAGGTCATCAACGTGGTCGCGCTGGCGATGCGCCACGGGGTCACGGCTGACGAACTGCGCGATGCGATCTATACCCACCCGAGCGTGACCGAGGGCTTCAACGATGTGCTGGGGCTGATCTGAGGGTTGATCCGCGGCCGCCGGTTTATCCTCGACCGGCGGTCCATCCGCGTTTGCCTCGAACCCGCCCACATGTACACGTCGACACCCTTGTGTGCGCGCTGACACCTGTCGACGGGTGTCGAGGTGCATCCAAGGGTGTCGGCGTGCGCGTGGGCGCGGTCGCGCTCCCCTGAAAGGGCATGACGCTCCCAATCGGCGCGCCGCGCTCCCGTGGGGTACGGCGCCTACGGGGGCACCGTGCACGCAAAGGGTGCGGCGTGCGCCTGCGGGGGTGCGGCGTGCACCTGACCGGGAAATGGCACAGGGCTCAGCTCCGTGAACCCATCCCGCAATTGCCCTTCATCACCAAAGGCAAACGCGGGTAGTGGGTGCAGCCCTCAGACCGTCAGGAACCGGCGGCCGTCCAGGGCCCGGCCCAGGGTGACCTCGTCGGCGTATTCCAGGTCGCCGCCCACAGGCAGGCCACTGGCCAGGCGCGAGACCTTCACCCCCATTGGCAGCAGCAGCCTGCTGAGGTAGGCGGCCGTGGCCTCGCCCTCGACGTTCGGGTCGGTGGCCAGGATGACCTCTTCCACCGTGCCATCACCCAGCCGCATGCACAGCTCACGGATGTGCAGGTCGGCCGGACCCCGGCCATCGATGGGCGAGATCGACCCGCCGAGCACGTGGTACAGCCCACGGAACTCACGCGTACGCTCCACGGCCATGACGTCCTTCGACTCCTCGACCACGCAGATTGAACTCTGGTCGCGGCGCGGGTCACGACAGATGCGGCAGCGCTCGTCCTCGGAGACGTTGAAGCAGACGTCGCAGAACTTCGCCTTCGACTTCATCTCGAGCAGCGCCGCGGCCAACTGCTCGACATCTTCAGCGGGGGCATCGAGCAGGTGGAAGGCGATCCGCTGGGCGCTTTTCGGGCCGATGCCGGGCAGCCGCCCGAGGGCATCGATGAGGTCCTGGATCGGTCCTTCGTACACGTGGGTCAACTCCTGCTCACACCCGCACCGGACGGACGCCGGGCGAGCGGGTCCATCCTAGTCCGGGTGTGTGACAGTCCCCCGCAGGCGCCCCGGGCCGGGCCGGGACGCACTGGGTGTGCTGGGTGGATCAGAAACCCAGGTTCGGCATCTGCGGCATCGAGGCTGCCGCCTTCGCCTGTGCCTGGGCCGTGGCATCGCGCACCGCGGCGACGACCAGGTCGGCCAAGGTCTCCGTGTCCTCGGGATCGGCCGCCTCGGGCTTGATCACCAGGCCCTTCAGCTCACCCGTGCCCGAGACGGTCGCGACGACGAGGTCGCCCGACGCCGAGCCGGTGAACTCGGCCGCGGCGAGTTCCTCCTGGGTGCGGGCCAGCTGCGCCTGCATCGCCTGGGCCTGTTCGAGCAGGGCGTTCATGTCCATGCCTTCGGGGAACATCCGTGTCCTTTCGGTCGCGAGGGTGCTGCCTCAATCGTAGGTGCTGCTGCGGGGGCGCTGCCCCCACGGACGAGCTCAGCGCTCGCGCTCGTCGATCACTTCGCCGCCGAGCTCACGCATGACCAGCTCGGCCGCCGATGCACCCGAGTCATCGAGCACCTCGTCGTCGCGATGTTCCGCCGCCATCGGCTGCTCGTTGGGCTGCGGCGGTGCGGACGGCTCCGCCGCGCGGGCACGCTCAGCCGGTGTGGGGTCCGGCGCCACATCCCAGGGGTCGTCGGGTGGGGGCGGCGGCTCGTCCTCGGCGGGTGGCACCTGGTGCTCGGGTGCCGCCGGCCTGGCGCTGCCCTGGTCGCGGGTCGGTGCGGGCTGGCGCGAGCCAGCCGACGGACCACCGGACGGGGCGCCGCCGCGCTGGCCGCCGCCACCACCACCCGAACCTCCACCCGGGCCACCGCGCGGGTCTTCGACCACCGGCACGATGCGCAGGTCGGCACCGAGTGTCTCGACGATCGCATCGCGCAGCACGTCGTTGGTGCCGCCGCTGGTGAAGCTCTCCTTGGCCCCGGTGCTGCTGAACACCAGCGTGAAGCTGGCGTCAGTGACCTCACCCACGTGCGCGTTCTTGCTCAGCAGGATGAAGCTGAACTTGCGTCGGTTGCGCACCTCTTCGAGCACCCGCGGCCATTCCTGGCGCAGGCGGGCCGTGTCGATGTCGCCCGGTCGCCCGGTCGCCGCAGCAGGCGCCTGCGGACGCAGCGGCACCACCTTGCCGGCGGCTGGGTCATCACCCACAGGCGTCACGCCCTCGACCGGTCCGGGCTGGTGCGGGCGCTGTCGCGGGCCGGCAGTGCGCTGTCGGTCCTGCAGCGACCTGGGCTGCTCGTCGCGGACCGGCGGTTCAGGTGCACGCGGTTGCGGCTGCCGGGGTTCCGGGGCGGGCTGTTCGGCGGACGGGGCCTCGGGTGCGCTCGGCCCAGCATCCCGTACCCCGGGCTCGCCACCCCCCGCCACCGGCGGTTGCTCCGCCGCAGGGCGTCCGACCGGAACCCCGCCATCAGCCAGCCGCCGCTCGAGGCGGTCGAGCCGGGCATGCACGCCCCGCTCGTCGACATCGGCCCCGGGCAGCAGCACCCGGGAGCACATCAGTTCGAGGTAGAGCCGCGGCGCGGTCGTGCCGCGCATGTCGGTGAGCCCCTTGGCGATCACCTCGGCGGCGCGGGTCAACTCGCCCGAGCCCATGGTCGAGGCCTGCAGCGACAGCCGGTCGGCCTGGTCACCCGCCACGTCGATCAACCCGGACGAGACCGCATCGGGCACCGCGGCCACGATCACCAGGTCGCGCAGGCGGCGCAGCAGGTCTTCGGCGAAGCGGCGCGGGTCCTGCCCCACCTCGATGACCTTGTCGATGGTCGCGAACACACCCTGGCCATCGCCGGCTCCGAACGCGTCCACGATCTCGTCGAGCAGCGTTTCGGGCGTGTAGCCCAGCAGCGCGGCCGCCGAGGTGTACTCGACCCCGTGGTCCCCAGCCGAACCCAGCAACTGGTCGAGCACCGACAGCGAGTCACGCACCGACCCCGCACCGGCGCGCACCACCAACGGCAGCACCTCGGGCTCGACCTGCACGCCCTCTTTCTCGCACAGGGTGCCCAGGTAGCCGATCAGCACCTTCGGCGGCACCAGCCGGAACGGGTAGTGGTGGGTGCGCGAGCGGATCGTGCCGATGACCTTCTCGGGCTCAGTCGTCGCGAAGATGAACTTCACATGCGGCGGCGGCTCTTCGACCAGCTTCAGCAGCGCGTTGAAGCCCGCGCTGGTGACCATGTGCGCCTCGTCGACGATGTAGATCTTGTAGCGGCTCTGCACCGGCGCGAAGAAGGCCCGCTCGCGCAGGTCGCGGGCATCGTCGACGCCACCGTTCGACGCGGCGTCCATCTCGATGACGTCGATCGAGCCCGGGCCGCCGCGGGCCAGGTCGCGGCACGACCGGCACTCACCGCACGGGGTCGGGGTGGGGCCCTGCTCGCAGTTCAGCGACCGGGCCAGGATGCGCGCACTCGTCGTCTTGCCGCAGCCGCGCGGCCCGCTGAACAGGTAGGCGTGGTTGACCTTGTTGTTGATGAGCGCACGCTTGAGCGGTTCGGTGACGTGTTCCTGCCCGATGACCTCGTCGAAGGTGTCGGGTCGGTAGCGGCGGTACAACGCCAGTGGGGCTTCAGGCACCTCGGGACGCGCCGGGCGCGGGGCGGACGCGGGCGCAGCGAGGCCCGCGGCGGGTTCTGCCGGGGGCTGCGCAGCAACGGGTTCGTCCACCGCCACCGGCTCGTCCTCGACAGGCACGTCAGCAACAGGCTCGTCCTCGAAGAGGCCGGGGCCGTCCTGCTGCGGGGCATCGAACAGGCCCTCGTCCTGTTCGTCCCAGAGCGCGTCGTCGTTGTCGTAGTCGTCGTCCACGGTGTCCACTCTAGAGAGGGGGTCCGACATGTTTGCCAGCTGCGCACACACGCCGACGGCGCCGGAAAATCAAAGGGGTCCCCCGTGCACCCGACAGAGCTCACTTACCCTTGCTGTCTTCCGACCCTGGGGGAGTTGGGCGAGGTAACGCCGCACGAGGGACCTTCCAAGAAGTGTAGTGGATGAGGCCACGACACACGAATGCCCTGTGGACAACCACCCGGGCGCCCTGCCCACGAGCACCTCAGTCGACGCTGATGACCTTCTCGATCTCGCCGCGCAGCTGCTGCGCGTCACCGCCCCGCCCGACCGCGATGCCCAGGATGAAGGCCCCGACCGGCGCCATCGGCCGCTCCCCCTCGTGGGCGATCGCCGCGGTCAGCCCCAGCACCAGGTCTTCGTCGACGAGGGCGGGGTCGATGCCCACCGCCCCTGCTGCCCGCTCGATGAACGGGCGCCAGCCACTGCGATCCTCGGCCATGGTTCGTGCTCCTCCTTGTGGTTGTCCCAACTCAGTTCATCCCGGCCCGACCACGCAGCTTGCGCTGCCATTCCGGGGACAGCTTGTCGCGCAGGTGCTCGGGCACATGCCAGCCGAACGGCTCGGCCTCGCGCCGGGCACACGCCTCACACAACGTCCTGCCGTCCGGGATCCGGTCGCCGCAACGGCTGCATGCTGTCGTGGCGAGCCTGGCCAGCGGCAGCGGCCGTCCGGCCAGCACCACCCCCCAGTCGAGCGTCCCGGCGGCGGTGACCGCGTCGCTCGGGCAGTGCGTCACACAGGCCAGGTCGCCCTGGCACCTGTCGGGGTGCTGCACCAGCGTGGACGTCCCCGAGGCGGTGCGCAGCTCGAGCGCATCGTGGGGGCAGGCGCGCACGCAGACACCGCAGGCGATACAGCCACTCACCTCGAGGCGGGTGGCCGGCGAGGCCTGCCGGGACAGCCCGGCGGCTCCGCCTGCACCACCACCGGCACCCAGCGCCCGCAGCGACTCGACCAACCGCTGGGCCGGGTCGTCCACGACATGCGCGACAGCGACCGGGACGCCGGTCTCGTCATGGCGGCGCAGCAACGCGCGGCGGCTCACCGGTGGGTGCGCCAGGCTCAGCGTGACCGCAGGGGGTTCAGCGCCGATGGCACCCCGGCGCACCCTCGCACCGGTGAGCGTCTCGAGCCGTTCCAGTGCCGCGACATCCGGGGCCATGCAGGTGCCGGTGTCGACGAGCACCGTGGCCCCGCCGGCGATCGCCAGGTCGACCAGCGCCCACGGCGGCACGTCGTTCGCACACCCTTCCAGCCGCACGATGACCGGGTGCACCGCCTCGAGCACCTCGGGCGTGCGTGCCGGGGTGCGACCGGTGGGCAGCGGGGTGGCGTGGGTGCAGCACACCAGGACGTCCCGGCCGGGGTTCTCACCGAGCCAGCCGAGCACCAACTGCCACCGGTGCAGTGCCGCTTCGTCCATTGGTCGTCCTGTTCTGGCGCATTTGTTGCCACACGTGGCTGACACCCGAGGTGGTTGATCCTTGAATTACCCGTCGCCCACAGATTGCATTATGTCTGGTCACCTGCGGGGGTATTTCGTCACCCCACATGTTTGTGCAGCCCGGGTTTGTGCCCCCCGATCCCTGTCACTCCCCGTCCACCGGCGCCAGCTCTTCGAGCTGCCGGGTCGCCTTCACCAGCGCCAGTCGGCCACGCTGCTGTTCGTCCGCGATCAACACGTCGTGGGTCGCGGTGGGCTGCCCCGCCGCGGCCGCCTCGGCGGCCAGTTGCCGCAGCGCCACCTCGGCGACCACCGTGTCCTGCCAGTCACCGAGCGATTCGGTGACCCCTTCCCACAGTTGCGCATGCTGCTTCGCCCCGGCATGTTCCAGGTCGCCGAACGCCTCGTGGGCATAGCGGGCGGCCTTCGCGCGTTTGCGCACGTCGTGCAGCCGTTCGAGCCGCTCCGCGCCGGACGCCGCCGCTGCTTCACGCCTCGCCTTTTCGACGCGCCGACGCACCTTCTTGCCGACCCGTCGGTGCACCTTCTGGGCGCTGTGCTTGGCCTGCGGGCCGAGCGGGGGGTGCACAAGCAGGTCGACGAGGGCCTCCATCAGGGCCGCGGCGCGCTCCCCGTCCATGGCCTCGACCAGTTCGGCATGCGCGGCCCCATGCCGCTCGGCCAGCTGCCGCGACAACCGTTCGCGCACGTCGCCGGCGATCTGGTCGTCGGGCAAGGCGTCGAGCGCCGGGACGAGCCTGGCCTGCAACACCTCGGCATCACGTGGGGCGCCGAGCACCTGCCCCCACCAGCGCACCTCGTCGCGCAGCGCCTGTGTTGCCGAGGCGTCCACGACTTTGCCGAACGAGCCCAAGGTGCTGCGCAGCCGCCGGGTGGCGACGCGTGACTTGTGCACGGTGTCCGGCGCATCCTCACGCACACCCGGTGCCAACGCCTGCAGCATGCCGACCTGGCGGCCCAGGTGGGCCAGCACCACCTCGGCGCCGCTGCCTTGTTTCGCCCGCCGGTCACGCGGGGCGTCATCTGTGCCGACCCCCAGCGCATGGGCGAGTTTGGGCCCACCCCCGGCCGCCGTCAGCCCGGCCGCCAGCAGGGCCTGGTCGAGCTCCGCGAGGTCGTCCGGGGTGCCCTCGACCAACTCGACTTCGACCTCGTGCCACGCGGTGCTGCGCCTCGCCAGCGGCGCCTCGGACCGCACCCGGTCGTCGGCGACGAGGGCGACCACCTGCGCGTCCGGACCGGCCCGCACGACCTCGCTCTCGACGCGGTGGGTCACCAGCCGTGCGACCCCCACCAGGGGTGCGCGGTCGACCACGTCATCAACCCGCGCACGCAATTGCGGCGGCACCAGCGACGCGCTGCGGCCGTCCTCGAGCGGCGCGCGCACCTCGACCCGGCTGTCGCCGTGCTTGGGCAGCTTCAGGTGCCAGCCGGCGTCGTCCCCGCCCTCGCGTCGGCGCAGGGTGTGACCCGACCGCAGCAGGGCCAGGTCGGGGGTGTCGACGTAGTCGGCGACGAGGTCAAGGTCGCGGGACGCACCCCAGCGATAGCCGGGTGGCAGGGTGATGAGGTCCGGCACGGGCGCCGCCACCCCATCGGCATCGTCGCCCAGCACGTACTTGCGTTCAGTCTCCACCTGTTCCATGCCGCACTCCCCCTCGAGTTGGTCAACCACCAGTCTGGCACCTGCCCATGCGCCTGGAGCGATACGGCCATGCACCCGCGCAACCAGAATTTGGCAACACAAAACTGTCGTAATCAATGTCGCAATTGTGCGCCCCGCCTCAAAACCTGTCACCCCCGATTCGTAGGATGTCCGCATCGTTTGTTGCCATTTCTTCTTCCTCAGGAGGATCCCCCGTGACGATCACGCAAGAAACAGGTCCAAGCCCGACGAGGCGGCGGTTCCTGGCCTGGAGTGGCATCGCCGGCGGCACCGCGGGCGTCCTGGGCCTGGGCGGTTGCGGCCTGCAGAAGAAGGACGCTGCCAGCGGTGACGCCTACCCAGAGGACCGCCGGGTGATGAGCTCGTGCACCGTGAACTGCGGCAGCCGCTGCCCGCTGCTGCTGGCGGTCAAGGACGGCCAGATCATCCGCGTCGACCCCGAAGAGACCGGCGACGACGAACTCGGCAGCCAGCAGATCCGCGCCTGCGTGCGTGGCCGCTCGATCAGGCAGCGCATCTATTCGGCCGAGCGCCTCAAGAAGCCGCTCAAGCGGGTGGGCAAGCGCGGCGAAGAGAAGTGGGAAGAGATCAGCTGGGACGAGGCCTACACGACCATCGCCGACAAGATCAAGGCCCTGATCGCCAGCCACGGCAACGAGTCGATCTACCTCAACTACGGCACCGGCGTGCTGGGCGCCACCGTGGCCACCTCGTGGCCGCCCGGCGGCACTGCGGTGGCGCGGCTGATGAACTGCGTCGGCGGGTTCCTCAACCACTACAACGACTACTCCGCCGGCAACATCGAGGCGGCCGTCGACTTCCACTACGGCGGCTGGGCCACGTCCAACTCCAACGACGACACCCGCAACTCCAAGCTCGTGGTGATGTTCGGCAACAACCCGCACGAGACCCGCATGAGCGGCGGCGGCGAGATCTTCGTCACCCAGAAGGCCAAGCAGCAATCGGGGCACCGGGTCATCATCATCGACCCCCGCATGTCGGACACGGTGATGAACCTGGCCGACGAGTGGGTGCCGATCCGTCCGGGCACCGACGCTGCGCTGGTGGCCGGCATGGCCCACGTGATGATTACCGAGAACCTGCACGACCAGGCGTTCCTCGACAAGTACTGCAGCGGCTTCGACGAGGGCCACCTGCCCGCGGGCGCACCGGCCAACGCGTCGTACCGCGCCTACATCGAGGGCAAGGGTGAGGACGGCATCGAGAAGACCCCGCAGTGGGCCGCCCGGATCACCGGCATCCCCGCCGAGACGATCACCAGGCTGGCCCGCGAGATCGCCACCACCAAGCCCTGCGCCGTGAACGCGGGCTGGGGCATCCAGCGCCACTCGAACGGAGAATCGGCCTCGCGCGCACCCATGCTGCTGTCGAACCTGATCGGCCAGGTGGGCATCCCCGGTGGCGGCACCGGCTGCCGCGAGGGATCGGCCAACCTGGGCATGACGGCGTTCCCGACGCTGACCAACCCGGTCAAGCCCCAGATCTCGTTCTACATGTGGCCCGATGCGATCGTGCGCGGCAAGGGCATGACCTACAAGGACGGCGTGCGCAACGCCGAGAACCTCAATGGCAACGCCAACGTCAAGCACGACGTGGTGCTGAACTCCAACATCAAGTTCATCTGGAACTACGGCTCGAACGCGCTGATCAACCAGCACGGCGACATCAACAAGACCATCGAGATCCTCAGCGACGAGTCGCTGGTCGAGATGATCGTGGTGATCGACAACCAGATGACCGTCTCGGCCCGCTACGCCGACATCGTGCTGCCTGACGTCACCACCTCGGAACAGGTCGACCTGGCCGCCCAGGGCAGCGCCGGCAACCTCGGCTACACGATCTTCGCCGACAAGGCGATCGAGCCGCTGTACGACTGCGTGCCCGTCTATGAGCAACTCACCGGCATCGCCGAGAAGCTCGGCGTCAAGGACAAGTTCACCGAGGGCCGCACCCAGGAGGACTGGGTGCGCTGGCTCGTCGCCGAGTCCCAGAAGAACATCCCCGACCTGCCGGGCTTCGACGAGCTGCGCAAGCTCGGCATCTGGAAGAAGAAGCTCGACCCGGTCATCGCGCTCAAGGACTTCCGTGATGACCCCGTCGCGAACAAGCTCGGCACCCCGTCGGGCAAGATCGAGATCTGGTCGTCGAACCTGCACCTGATGAGCCAGGACTGGCCGCAGGCCGAGGGCCACCCCATCGACCCGCTGCCGATCTATCGCCAGACCCGCGAGATGCCCGGTGACCCGCTGCAGCAGAAGTACCCGCTGCAGTGCATCGGCCACCACTACAAGCAGCGCACCCACAGCTCGTACGGCAACAGCCCGTGGCTGAAAGAGGCGCACCCGCAGATGGTGTGGATCAACGAGGCCGACGCCAAGCGGCGCGGAGTCGCCAACGGCGACCAGGTGGTCGTCCACAACGATCGCGGCGAGATCAAGCTGCCGGCCTATGTGACCAACCGGATCATCCCGGGTGTGGTCTCGGTGCCGCAGGGTGCCTGGTACACCCCCGAGAAGCCCGGCGGTGTCGATGTCGGCGGCTCAGTGAACACCCTCACGGCGCACGACCTCACGGCCTACGCCAAGGGCAACGGCCAGCATTCCGCACTCGTCGAGATCAGGAAGGCCTGACCATGGCAAAGTACAAACAACTCGGCTTCTCGTTCGACCAGAGCAAGTGCACCGGCTGCAAGGCCTGCCAGATCGCCTGCAAAGACAAGAACGACCTGCCCGTCGGCGTCACCTGGCGCCGCGTGGCCGAGTACACCGGCGGTGGTTGGACGACGCATGCTGACGGCTCGGCCAGCCAGGACGTCTACAGCTACTACACCTCGATCTCGTGCAACCACTGCGAGGACGCCATCTGCATGGAGGTGTGCCCGTCGACGGCCATGCGCCGCGGCGACAACGGCATCGTCTATGTGGATGCCGACGTCTGCATCGGCTGCAAGTACTGCGCCATGGCCTGCCCCTATTCGGCCCCCCAGTTCGATGCCGAGGCCGGCGTCATGACCAAGTGCGACTTCTGCATGGACCGCGTCGCCGAGGGCGGCGAACCGGCCTGTGTCGCCTCGTGCCCGACCCGGGCGCTCGGGTTCGGCGAGATCGTCGACCTGCGCAAGACCGGCAACGGGGCCAACGTCGCCCCACTGCCCGACCCCGACATCACCCACCCGAACCTGGTCGTCGTGCCCCACCCCAAGGCCAAGCCTGCGGGTTCGACCGCCGGCAAGGTCGGCAACCCCGAGGAGATCTGACATGCTGCACGAGATGCCACTGGTGATCTTCACCATCTTCGCCTCGATGTCGGCCGGCTCGTTCATCGTGCTGGGGCTCGTCCACGTCTTCGGGGTCAGGGTGCCCGAGAAGGTCATGGACAAGGTGACCGACCCGGCGCTGTACGCCATCGGCCCGCTGCTGGTGCTGGGGCTGGGAGCGTCGATGTTCCACCTGGGCTCGCCGTTGCGGGCGGTGAACGCGATCCGACACTTCCCCGCCTCGGCGCTCAGCCGCGAAATCGTCTTCGGCATCGCGTTCCTGGGCCTGGGTGCCGCCTTTGCCGTGCTGCAGTGGTTCAAGTGGTTCAACCACCGGCTGCGGCAGGTGCTGGCCATCGTCACCGCTGCGGTCGGTGTGCTGCTCGTCTGGACCATCAGCCAGGTCTATTCGCTGCGCTCGGTGCCGGCATGGGCCACCGCCTACACCCCGCTGCGGTTCTTCATCACGGCAGGGCTGCTGGGTGGGCTCGCAGTCGCCGCCGCGGTCGTCATCGCCAGCTACGTACGCACCCGGCGCAACGTGGCCTACAACGAGGACGAGCGTGGGCTGGTGCGTCGCGTGCTCGAAGGCATCGCCGTGGGCAGCGTGGCACTGATGGGCGCCAAGTACGTGGCCCAACCGGCCTATTTCGGCTATCTGGCCAACCACGCCGACCCGTCGGCACAGGCCTCGTTGTCGGTGCTGACCGACACCTATTCAGGGTTCTCGGCCGCGCAGAACATCCTGGTGTTCCTGGGCGTCATGGCGATGGTGGTGCTGCTGTACCGGCTGGCCCGCGGCGCCGAAGTGAAGGGGTTGCTGCCGGCCCTGGCAGTCGTGGCATTCGCGCTGGTCTTCGTCGGCGAGTTCTTCGGCCGTCAGCTGTTCTATGCCTCGATGGTCAGCTCGGGCGGGTTCTGAGTGGCCGCGATCGAGCTGGGCACCCCGACCCGGGTGCCCAGCGAGGACGACCTGGACCGCATCGCCGGCGCCTGCGCCTTCCTGGCCAACCTGCTGCTGCGACCCGAGGCCGGCGCCGCCGTGGTGGCCAACCTCACCCACGACGACGTCGTCCACTGGCCGTTCGCGGGCACGAACGCGGCCACCGCGCAGGGGCTCGACCACCTGGGGGCGGCCATCGCTGAACCCGTGGCGGCCGACGTGCTCGAAGAGGACTACCGGCGGCTGTTTGTCGGCCCCGGCACGATGCTCGCCCCGCCCTGGGAATCGGTGCACCGCGACCCTGAGGGGTTGATGTTCCAGGAAGAGACGATGAACGTGCGCCACGCCTATGCCGAGTTCGGGCTCGAGGCGCCGGCCCTGCACAAAGAGCCGGACGACCACCTGGGCCTCGAGCTGGCTTTCGTCGGCGAGTTGGCGGTGGCCGCACTCAGGGCGAGCGAGGACGGCGATGTCGTCGGCCAGACGATGCTGCTCGACGGCATGCGCCGGTTCACGGCCGAGCACCTGCTGGTGTGGGTGCCCGACTGGTGCGAACACGTGATCACCGGGGCCCAGACCCAGCTGTACCGGGCCACCGGGTGGCTGTTGCGCGGCGCGGTGCAGGCGATGGGCAAGGTGCTGGTCGGCTGAACGCCTCCCAGGTTCGCACCCCGGTTCGCCTAGCGGCGCGCCGTTCGGATAAGCTGCCCGACGGAGGATTCGCCTAGAGGCCTATGGCGCTCGCTTGGAAAGCGGGTTGGGTTCACGCCCTCACGGGTTCAAATCCCGTATCCTCCGCTGCTGGCCCCCGGTGATCCCGGGGGCCTTTTGCATGTGCCGACGCGCGTGCGCCTCGTCCGGGATACTCGTGTGAGCCATGCAACACATGGCAACACCTGCCATTGCGGCGGCCCCACTGGGGAGTATTTGCGTGCGGAGAGTTGCCGCCAGACCACCCGAACCAGCATGGCAAGGAAGCCACGACATGCGGACGGGGCCCAACCCAGGGAGACATCATGTGGAAGAAGTTCCGTGTCGCAGCGGTCGCTGCGACCGCCATCGCGAGCCTGGTGCTCGCCGGTTGCGGCAACGGCGGCGGCGCCGGCGCCAGCGGTGAGAGCTACACCATCAAGGTCGCGCTCAACCAGACCGAGACGCACCCGTCGTTCATCGCTCTCGACTCGTTCGCCAAGAAGCTGAAGGAGGACACGGGCGGCCGCTGGAACCTGCAGGTCTACCCGAACTCGCAGCTGGGCGACCAGAAGGAGTACCTGCAGTCGGTCAGCACCGGCGTGTACGACATGGCCGTCGTCTCGGCCCCCCAGCTCGAGAACCTCAACAAGGATTTCGTGATTTTCAGCCTGCCGAAGGTCTTCGATTCCATCGACCACCAGATGAAGGTGCTCTCGGACAAGAACGTCGTCGGTGACGTCTACAAGTCGCTCGAGACCAGCAACAACATCACCGTCGTCGGCGGCCTGACCCAGGGCGCACGCAGCGTCTACACCAAGGACAAGATCGCCAACACCCCGGCCGACCTCGCCGGCAAGAAGATCCGCGTGCAGGAAAGCCCCGTCTTCCTGAGCATGGTCAAGGCACTGGGCGCCTCGCCCACGCCGATGGCCTACTCCGAGGTCTACACCGGCCTGCAGTCAGGTGTCATCGACGGTGCCGAGAACAACGAGATCAGCTACGCCACCCAGAAGCACTACGAGGTGGCCAAGTACTTCTCCTACTCGCGCCACCTGATCGGTGCCGACTTCCTGATCATCAACACCAAGACCCTGAACAAGATGTCGTCCGAAGACCGCGCGGCCTTCGACAAGGGCTGGGACGCGACCTGGAAGCAGCACACCGAGCTGTGGAAGACCGACACCGAGAAGGCCATCAAGACTGCCACCGACGGCGGCGCGAAGTTCCAGGAAGTCGACGTCGACGCCTACGCCAAGGCGCTGGAGCCGCTGCAGAACGAGTTCCTGAAGACCGAGCCCCAGAAGGCCCTGCTCGAGAAGATCAAGGCCACCAAGTGAGCCACGGCTCCTGACACTCAAGCGCCGGTTGCCCCGTCCTGAGGTCGGCGGCAACCGGCGCTTGTGTGAGGCACCACCAACCAAGAGAGGCTCACGTGAGTACTCAAGAGACTCAAGATTCGACCCCCCAGCCGGTGCGCTGGGCCGGTCTGGTCACGGCCGTCCGCAAGGTGCAGAAGGTCGTCGACAACGTCATCGCCACCATCTGCCTGGTCGTGTTCGTGGCACTCGTCGTGATCGTGACGTGGCAGGTGTTCACCCGCCAGGTGCTGCACAACTCGGCACCGTGGACCGAGGAGGCCGCCCGCTACGCCTTCATCCTGCTGGCCATGTTCTCGGCGGCCTATGTCTTTTCGGAGCGAGGCCACATTGCGGTCGAGATGCTGCTCGAGAAGCTGCCCAAGGCCCCCCAGATGTGGCTGAGCGTGCTCATCGAGGCCATCGTGGCCTTCTTCATCGGCTCGTCCTTCGTCTACGGCGGCGCGCTGCTGTCGCAGAACGCATGGAACCAGCACAGCGCCACCCTTCCCGTGACCGTCGGCCAGGTCTATTCGCTGATGCCGATCGCCGGGATCATCATCCTGTTCTATTGCGTCGTCAACGTGATCAACCTGCTCGCAGGGGTCACCAAGCCGGTCGCCCACGTCAGCGGTGCGCTGGCAGGCAGTCGACGACCCGGCCGCGACCGCAGCCGCCGCCCCTTCCCGCGGCGGCTCCGCGCGGCCGACGACCACGCCCCGACGCTGCGGGTGCGGGCCCAGCGGGTGCGAGCCCTGCGGGTGCCGGGCCGGGTGTGGGTCACCCGCGTGTGGCCCTCGTGGCTGGAGTGGCGCCTGATCGTCGGGTTCCTCGTGCTGATGGCCGTCGCGGCCTACACCGGGATACGGCTCGGCCAGGACATCGTCGAGAAGACCACCACCGCGGTGTCGACAACGTCCGATGCTGCGGTCCCGTGAGGCTCGACCATCACGGTTGTGCAGGTGGCGCCCCCGAGGGCCGCGAGCCGTTCAAGCGCGCGAGGTAGGCGTTGTACTGCTCGAGCTCGGCGTCGGCGCCACCGTCGCGGTCGATCTGCCGGTCTCGGGCGGTGGAGCGCTCGGTGTCGTTGCGCTGCCACCTGCTGGCGATCAGCAGGAGCATCAGCAGTCCCGGCGCCTCCCCGTAGGACCAGGCCAGCCCACCGGCCAGCTGCTGGTCGCGCAGGGGATCGATCCCCCAGCCGGCCGGCGGCGCGGCGAACAGCGGGACCATCGGCGCGGTGGCCATCATCACGATCACCCCGAAGAACGCGTGCAGGGGCATCTCCAGCAGCAGGTCCAGTGCCCGGCCGTGATGGGTCTGCCGGATAGGCAACGGGTCGGTGGACAGCACCGGCACGGTGAACAGCAGACCGGCCACCAGGAACCCCACCTCCAGGGCGAGGTGCCCGGTCCAGGTGCGCAGCAGCGGGTCGGCGAGCTCGGCCAGGTACAGCCCGTAGAACGCCAGCAGGAACAACGGCACCATCACCGCCGGGTGCAGCACCACCCGACTGACCCGGCTGCGCAGGGCCCGCCGCGCCGTGACCAGCACCACCGTGCCCACCCCCCGGTGCGGGGTCGCGCGCAGCAGCAACGTGCCGGGCCGCCCCAGCACCAGCAGCGGTGGGACGAGCATCATCAACGTCAGCTGCTGGAACATGAACGCCGAGAACAGCCGCAACCCGTACCCCTCGATGCCCGCACCGGTCACCAGCGCCAGCACCACACAGCCCACCGTGAACGAGATGGTCGCACCGATCGACCAGCGCCGACCCCGCAGCCACAGCCGGCACGCGCCCGCCAGGTACAGCACCAGCAGCACCACCGCCAGCACCGGAAGGACCGGCACGGGCTGCAGCGTCGGTGCCAGCATCGTCTCCAGGGACGCCGGTGCGGTCGGCAGCCACACCGGCCCCGTAACGCCCGGGTCGTCCTGCATACGTTCCTCCCCGCCTGCGTCCCTGACAGCGACATGGGTCTGAAGACCGATCGACCGGTTGCGACCCCACGGCGATCGCAGCGCTAGGGTGACGTTATCTGAAGATCCGCGTAGATGAGGAGATGCCCATGGGTCGGGTCCTGCCGTTGGACGGCTGCGTCGGTGATGATCCCCTGTCGCAGCGCGTGGCGCTGGTCCGCGCCAGCGTCCCGGACGACGCCGAGGCAGGGACGCTGGCCGAGCTGTTCCGGTTGCTCGGTGACGTACGGCGCACCAAGATCCTCTACGCGCTGCTGGAGGCCGGTGAGCTGTGCGTGTGCGACATCTCCGCAGCGGTGCAGGTCCCAGAGGCGTCGGTGTCCCAGACGATGCGTCTACTGCGGGCCTCGGGGGTGGTGGGCAACCGGCGAGAGGGCCGCCGGGTGTACTACCGGTTGGCCGATACCCACGTGCGGATGCTGCTGGACGTGTGCCGCGAGCACACCGGACACGAAGGGATCCGCTGATGGGCGCCGGGCACGCTCACGCCCCCGTCGCTGAGCACGCCGGCGGGCGCTACCGCCGCCGCCTCGCCGCAGCGTTCTTCCTGACCGCGACGTTCTTCGCCGTCGAGCTGGCAGCGGGGCTGATCTCCGGCTCGCTCGCGCTGATCTCCGACGCCGGGCACATGGCCGCCGACGTCGTGGCCCTGGGGGCGTCCCTGCTCGCCACCCGGATCGCCACCCGCCCCGACCCCACCGGAAGAAGAACCTACGGCTCGTACCGCGCGGAAGTCTTCGCTTCCGGCCTGACCGTGCTGATCATGCTCGGCGTCGGGGTGTACGTGGTGGTCGAGGCGCTCAGCCGGATCGGCGAGGACCCGTCCCTACCCTCGGGCGTGATGCTCGCGGTCGGTTTCGTGGGCCTGGTGATCAACCTTGTCTCCATGCTGCTGCTGCGCAGCGGGTCCAAGGACAGCCTCAACGTCCGGGGCGCCTACTTCGAAGTGGTGGCCGACGCTGCCGGCTCCGTCGGTGTCATGGTCGCCGGTGTTCTGATCATCGCCACCGGGCGACCGGTCTGGGACCTCGTCGTCGCCCTGGCGATCGCCATCTTCGTCATCGTGCGTGCCGTCACCCTGGGGCGGCAGGTCGTCGCGGTACTCGGCCAGCACGCACCCGCCGGCATCGACCCGGAGGCCGTCAGCCGAGAGCTGAGCGCCGTGCCCGGCGTGAGCGCCATCCACGACCTGCACCTGTGGGTGCTGACCTCCGGGATGAACGTCGCCACCGCTCACCTCGTCGCGAGCAGCGGATCGGATCACGCCGCGGTCCTGACCGCCGCGCGGGACATCCTGCGGGATCGCTTCGGCATCGCCCACGCCACGCTCCAGGTGGAGACGGCCCAGCAGCAGCACGAGTGCTCAGACCTGATCTGGTAGCCGCTCAGTCCCTCGACACCTCCGCCGAGCGCTTGGGGGGCCCCTGGTTGCTGGGTGCGCCCAGGGGCGGTGGCATCGGCGCGCCGGGCCAGGCGTGCGAGCATCGCGTTGTAGGCGGCCAGGTCGGTGTCGCCCCTTCGTCGGCACGCTCGGGCGACGGCTCAGATGTGCTCGCGCTTTCAGGCGCCGCCTCAACGGTGAAGCGGAAGGTCCCGTCGACAGGGTGGCCGTCACCGGACACGGAGCGCAAGCGACCTGGAAGTCCCCGGCCGGGAGGCCATCGCCAAGGCGCTGGGTAACAGTGGCGCCGGACACCGTCGTGGCTCCGTCGCCCCACTCCTGCCCGTCAGGTCCGTTCACCGCGACGACGGCACCCACGGCCAGCTGGTCAGCGGATCGAACGCCCGGCCAGCCCACCGCCACTTAGTCCCGGCAGGAGCCCGCCAACTTCCGCCGGGAGTCACATCGTTCCTCTCGATAAGTAGCGGTGGTGTCCGGTGAGGGTTCCCCTTACGGGCATGCGATCTGGGCTGACGCCTGTGACCGAGTGTTCAGTGCGCGCTGTATAGTTCAGTCCATGCTGACTATTGCTTCGCGTCTCGACGTGATGAACCGCCTGGGTCGTGCACTGGCCGACCCCACTCGATCCCGGATCATCTTGACCCTGCTCGACCATCCCGCTTACCCGGCGGAACTGGCCCGAGATCTGGACCTGACACGCCCGAACGTGTCCAACCACCTGGCATGCCTGCGCGATTGCGGGATCGTCGTCTCCGAGCCCGAGGGTCGTCGGACACGATATGAGATCGCCGATTCGCACCTGGCGCAGGCGCTGACGGCACTGGTCGATGCCACCCTGGCAGTGGACGAAGACGCCCCGTGCATCGATCCCGCCTGCTCGCTTCCCGGATGCGACGCAGCTGGGGAGGGCGCATGATCCTCACCTCGGTCTTGCAGGCGATGGGCCTGTTCGCAGCGACCAACATCGACGACATCATCGTGCTCTCCCTCTTCTTCGCGCGAGGGGCAGGCCAGCGCGGCACTACCGCCCGCATTCTGGCCGGCCAGTACCTCGGATTCGCCGGCATCCTCGGTGCCGCGGTCCTGGTGACTATCGGTGCCGGAGCATTCCTGCCCTCGGCAGCCATCCCGTACTTCGGTCTCATCCCTCTGGGCCTCGGCCTCTGGGCCGCATGGCAGGCCTGGCGCGGAGACGATGACGACGATGACGACGAGGTCAAGGTTGCCGGCAAGAAGGTCGGCGTGTGGACAGTCGCAGGCGTCACCCTTGCCAACGGCGGCGACAACATCGGCGTCTACACCCCTGTCTTCCTCAGCGTGGAACCTCTCGCAGTAGTCGCCTACTGCATCATCTTCCTCGCGCTCGTCGCGGTCCTGGTGGCCCTGGCAAAGTTCGTCGCCACCCGCCCCCCGATCGCCGAAGTGCTCGAACGCTGGGAGCACATCCTCTTCCCCATCGTTCTCATCGGCCTCGGCATCGTGATCCTCGTCAGCGGCGGAGCCTTCGGACTCTGACGTAGCGGCAGCGATCCAAACGGCCCCGACCGGGCGCACCCCTCTCGGTTCAGACCGCGACACCTACCTGCAGCCAGTCCTGCGTGATCGCGGCAACAAGACCGCCACGGAGCGCTGCAAAAACCCCGCCACCAAGCGAACGAAGCCACACAGCGGCTGCCTGCCCGTCGGTGTCTCACAGGCGGTCGTCTGTGCGACACCGACGGCGGCACTCACCTCAGCGCGGGCGAGGTTGGGTTCACGGTTCCTGGGCGAGGGATGCGATGAGCCCTGTCAGCGGTGCCAACGCTTCGGCCCGGACGGTGTAGTGCGCCCAGCGGCCCTGTTGTTGACGGGTCAGCAGGTCGGCCTCAACCAGCGTCTTCAGGTGGTGGCTGAGGGTGGGTTGGCTGATGCCCAGCTCCCCGGGGAGGTGGCACGCGCATGCGGTGCCCCCGGGCACGCCGGAGAGGTGATGGAGCAGCCGGACCCTGGTGGGGTCGGCCATCGCTTTCAGCAGGGTTGCCAGAGCGGCTGCTTCATCGTGGCTCATCAGGGCAGGCCCGCTGGGCCCGTGGCAGGGGTCAAGGTCGAGCTCGGTCGTCTGCATCGTGGGCCCGGCGTGCCCGAGCTCGGTCATCGGGTACTCACCAGCTGCGCCGGCCCTTGGGTGAGTGTGAGCAATCCCTGTCGGCCGATTGGTGCCTGCTGCTGCAGTGGCACCAGAGCGACCCGCTCGCTGGTGCCGGTCACGGTCTCGAGGTGGGTGGCCTCGTTGCTGGCCCGCAGGCGCAACAGGGGGCTGGTCGTTCCACTGTCGGTGAGGGCCTGGTTGACTACCCAGGCCCACGGTTCAATGTCGGCTCGGCGCAGGTCGTCCTGCAGCTGCTGAGCCTCCAGGACCGGGGTGGTTTCGGGCAGGGTGACGATGACGATCTTGGTGTGGTCAGGGTCCTGCAGCCGCATCATCGGCGTGGTGAAGTTCACGCCCTGGGCCAGGTTGCGGGTCACGTCGCGGTGGTAGGAGCCGGTCGCGTCCATCAGTAGCAGGGTATGGCCCGTGGGTGCGGTGTCCATCACCACAAACCTGCGGCTGGCTTCGGAGACGGCCCGGGAGAACGCCTGGAACACGGCAACCTCTTCGGTGCAGGGTGAGCGGAGGTCCTCCGCGAGCGCCGCGCGTCCCTGATCATCCAACGAAGCACCCTTGGTGGCCATGACCCGGTCGCGGTACTGCCGAGTCGCCTCGTCGGGATCAATGCGCGACACGTCCAGGCCCTGGGCATCCTCGGCGAGGGTGTCGGCCAAGTGCGCGGCCGGGTCGGTGGTGGTCAGCAGGACATCCTTGCCCCGGTCCGCCAGGGCGGTCGCGATGGCTGCGGCGATGGTGGTCTTGCCCACCCCACCCTTGCCCATGCACATGATCAATCCATGCTCGTTGACCGCCAGTTCCTCGATCAACGCTGAGAGATCGGGCAGCGACCGTGGCGCTGCAGCCGGCTCTGGTGTCGGGATACCCGAGGCCTTGTTTGTGGACAGCAAACCCCGCAACGCCTCAACTCCGACCATCGCGTGTCCCGCGAGGTCGAACTGATCCTGGGCCAACGCCGCCAGTTCGCCGGGCAGCGCGGCGATCGCCGCCTGCTCGCGTTCGCGGACGGCGTCGGCCAACCCGTCGAGCTTCTGCTCATCGGGCAGCACTCCATTGATCACCAGATGAGTGGCTGCGATACCGGTCTGGGCCAGCTCTTCGCTGGTGCGCGCGGCCTCGGCCAGACTGGAGGGCTGAGGCCGAGCCACCAGCACCAGCCGCGTCCGAGTCGGATCGCCCAGGGCTGCCAGGGCCGCTGCGTAGTTGCCGCGGGTCTTCTCCAGCCCCGACATCGGGCCCAGACACGACGCATCGCCGAGCCCGTCATCGAGGAACTGGGTCCACTCACCGGGCAGTTGCAGCAACCGGACAGTGTGCCCGGTCGGTGCGGTGTCGAACACAACGTGGTCGTAGCCATCGGTGGCCGACTCATCGGCCAACAAGGCAGTGAACTCGTTGAACGAGGCAATCTCGGTGGTGCACGACCCGGACAGCTGTTCAGTCACAGCCGCCAAGTCGGCGGGCGACAGCAGATCCCTCACCGGCGCCAAAGTCCGGTCCCGGTAGGCCTGGGCGGCCTCCTCGGGGTCCATCTCCAAAGCATCCAGTCCCGGCACGTCACCGATCGCGGTGATGTGATTGCCGATCGTGACGCCGAACACCTGGCCCACGTTGGAGGCCGGATCGGTCGAGACCAGCAGCACCCGGCGACCCTGATCGGCCAGGTGCACTGCCGTGGCGCACGCCAAGCTGGTCTTGCCCACACCCCCCTTGCCGGTGAAGAACACGAACCGCGGGGTCTCATCAACCAGGTTGATCATCTTCACTTCACCGTCCACCACAGCACCCGGACGCCGCGGGAGCCTGCGTCCCGGGATCGGCGCCACAGCAGGACCCGCTCTCCACAGTGGGCAGCATCGTTGCACCCGCCGCCTCCAGCCCGGCGAACCTGGCCAGCTCGACCCTGGTCGGGTACCGACCGGTCAGCACCGTGACCTCATCGACCAGCACCAACGGCAACCCCTCCAGGCCGGCGGCCTGCACGAACTGCATCGCCATGGGGTGCTGGGAGAACGCCTGCGGATCCTGCGCCACGTTCGCCCGAACGACCTCAGCCCCGTGACTGCTCGCCCAGTGAGCATCGGCTGTGAAGTCGACCAACTGCTGATCGACGTCTGGCCCACACACCCCCGTGTTGCAGCACAGCGGCCCCTCGAACACCCGAACTACCTTCATCAACAACTCCTTCGCCACACGACCACGTCGCATTGATGGTTCTCGATATGACCTTGTCACTCGCATTGATGGCTGTCAATTCGTCGGGTGGGTTGACCCGAACGGCTCAAGGCTCGCAGAATTGACTCAACGAAAGTTGAGGGACTTGTGATGGATGTGGTGGCTGCGCACCAAGGCTTGGCAGATCCCCTGCGCCTGCAGATGGCCGAGTCGCTGCTCCAAGGTGACCTGTCGCCAAGTGAGATCGGTCAACGCTGGGGATTGTCGACCAGCTTGGTCGCCCACCACGTGAAGTGCCTGGTCGCTTCGGGGATAGCGGCCCGGACGCGCAGCGAGCACGACGGGAGGCGCTGGTACCTGACTCTGCGGCGCAGCGACCCGCAGGTCGTGGCGATGGTGGCGTTGGGACTGGCGCGCGACGCTGCACTGCCCACCCGGGTGGTGTTCGTGTGTACCCGCAACTCGGCACGCTCGAAACTGGCGGCCGCCTGGTGGCGCGAGCTCAGCGAGATCCCCGCCCTCGACGCAGGCACCCACCCGGCGCCGGCCCCGCACCCACTTGCTGTCGAGATCGCCGCCGGCCACGGACTGAGGATCGATCCGACGATGCACCAAGTCGCCACCACCGTGCAGCCCGGCGACCTGGTGGTGGCCGTCTGCGACCACGCCCACGAACTCCTCCCGGAGCGCTCCTCCCACCTTCACTGGGCCATTCCCGACCCCGTCCCGGCAGGTACCCGAGACGCCTTCCAACACTCCAGCGAGAACCTGCACGCCCGCGTCAGCCAGCTGTCCCAGACCCTGCCCCCCGACAGGAGCACCCCATGACCCCAGACCCCTACCAGGCCATCATCGAGGACCTCAGCTACAGCTACGAAGGGGTCTTCAACCCCGAGGTGGTGCGCGAGGTCGTCACCGCCGCACGCGACCAGCTTGGCTCCACGGCCACTATCACCCAGTACCTCCCCGTACTGGTCGCCCGCCAAGCCCGCGAACAACTGATGGCCAAGGCTCAGGCCGAGGGCACCATCGCCAAACCCGTACCCGAGCTGCTGTTCGTCTGCGTACACAACGCCGGACGCAGCCAGATGGCCGCCGCCCTGGCCGAACACCTGTCGGCGCGGCGGGTCCACGTCCGATCCGCCGGATCCCAGCCCGTCGACCAAGTCAACCCGGCCGTGATCGAAGTCCTCAAAGAGCGCGGCATCGGCCTGACCATCGCCTACCCCAAACCCCTCACCGACAGCGTCGTCAAAGCCGCCGACGTCATCATCACCATGGGCTGCGGCGACACCTGTCCCTACTTCCCCGGCAAACGCTACGAAGACTGGGACGTCCCCGACCCCGCAGGACAACCCATCGAGGTCGTGCGTGACATCCGCGACGACATCCAAGCCCGCGTCACCACCTTGCTCCGCCAGATCCTGAACTGACCGCACCAAACACCCCACCACTCGACAGGGACACCCATGAACGCGCCCACCACCCAACCCGCAGTGATGTTCGTCTGCGTCCACAACGCCGGCCGATCACAGATGGCCGCCGCATACACCACCCACCTGTCCGGCGGCACCGTCGAGGTCCGCTCCGCCGGCTCGGCACCCGCGGACACCATCAACCCGGCAGTGCGCGAGGCAATGCTCGAAGAGGGCATCGACATCTCCGCCGAGAAACCCAAGATCATCACCGCCGAGGCAGTGCAAGCCTCCGACGTGGTGATCACCATGGGCTGCGGTGACACCTGCCCGTTCTTCCCGGGCACCCGCTACGAGGACTGGCAACTCGACGACCCCGCCGGCCAGGGCATCGAGGCGGTCCGCCCCATCCGCGACGACATCAAAGTCCGAGTCCTGGCCCTGCTCGACGAACTCGGCATCACGCCGGTCGGCCAATGAGCACCAGCACCCCGGTCGTGCTGTTCATCTGCGTGAAGAACGGCGGGAAGTCACAGATGGCGGCGGCCCTGATGCGACACGATGCCGGCGACAGCATCGCAGTTCACAGCGCAGGCACCCACCCCCGACGCGAACTCAACGCGCTCTCCCGTCAGGTGATCGAAGAGATCGGCGCCACCATGAACGGCGAACACCCCAAGCCCATCGACCCTGACCTGCTCCGCACCGCCGACAGGATCATCATCCTCGGAACAGAAGCGGCCATCACCCCACCACCCGAACTGCGAGGCACCATAGAAACCTGGGACACCGATGAACCCTCTCACCGAGGCATCGAAGGCGTGGAACGCATGCGACTCGTTCGCGACGACATCCATCGCCACGTTCATCACCTGCACCAACAACTAGCCAGCTCCCCACCCGCAGACCCTCAAGGCGGGCCACCGGTCACAGACCGCCGCGAAAGTCGCGACCAATAACGGCGCGATCCACACGCTTGCGGGTCTGTCTCACAACAGCGTCCGCAACTGCTGGCCAGAATCCTGTACGTCCGACGCGTTGCGAGACAGATGGGAAGCGTGATGGCCGCGAAGTTGATCGGGTATGCACGGGTCTCCACCCGCGGCCAGGGAACCGACCGGCAGGTCGCCGACCTGCTGGCCGCCGGCGTCCGGCGCGACGACCTGTACGTAGACCACGGCGCCAGCGGTGCCCTCGCCCGCCGCCCCGAACTGGATCGTGCGATGGCCGCCCTCGAACCGGGCGACACCCGGGTGGTCTGCACCCTCGACCGGCTGGGCCGCAACACCAGCGCCATGCTCGACCTCGCTGCCTCTCTGAGAACCTCACACGCTTCGAGTGTTGCCTTTCAGTCTGCGGTAACACCAACGCGGATGCGTTCTTCCGGATCGGGGTCCTGCGCCAGGTCGAGGACATCTCCACGTTCGTGACCGGCGTCGCCGAGGACATCACCTCTGACCTCACCACCCGGATCGTGTACGACTCCTTGGCCGGGTTCACGGCCGACATGATGGATCACTACCCGCAACTCGCCCGCCGCACACAGCGCGCACCCCGACGGGCGTGGGATGGTTCGGGTGGCTGGGTGGAACACGACATCGAGCTGCCCGTCGCCAACGGGCGGCCGGTGTTGTTGGTCCCTCGTGACTGGGCCCGCAACTCCCTGATGATGGGGTCGCGCCGCTACTACAGTCGCGCCATCCTCGACTACTTTCAGCAGCAGCAGACCATCCAGGTGAGCGGCCACCGCTTCCAGCCGAGCAAGGAGGTGCTTCGCCGCCGCGACGCGACCGCATACTCCAGGCCCCTTGTACTGGACACGACCGTCACCGCCGCGCACCACGGGCAGGACCTGATGAAACAGTTCAAGGCCCTGATCGACGCCGAATACACGCCACTCACCAACGACATGCTGGAACGCAAGACCCGCTGATCCGGTCCGGGCCGGCCAGGGTCCCACCCCTGGTCGGCCACACCACCCGGCCCAGGGCTGCTCACATGACCGGCCATGCGAACCGTGATTCCTCGAGCAAACGGTTCGTCGAGCATCCTCACAGGACACCCGGCCCCAGGGGGACGCCGCCCCGTCCGCCCGCGCCACGGCATGACTGTCGGCGCGGTAGGCCATCACACTGAACAGGTGCGGCATGATGCGCTCATGGCCACCCGCGAGACGATCCATGATGTCATCGAGTTGTTCCGGCAGGCCCCGTCGAACGTGGAGCGTGGGACGAAGTTCGAGAACTTGATGGTGGCCTGGTTCCGCACCGACCCCGTGCTGGCCGCGCAATACGACGAGGTGTGCACCTGGCCCCTGTGGTCTCGGTCGGCCCACGTCAGCCTCGACCTATGCCATCGGGGTCGCCAAGACCAAGCCCGAACTGTGCCAAGCTGTCGCCGAGGCGCTGAACTCCTACATGCAGAGCGGCAGCTGGACGCATGACGTGACGGCCAACCTGGGCAGTCCGGGTTACGACGTCGCCGCGGCCAAGCCCCAGATGCCTGCCTCGTGCGACTGAGCCCGCATCCGGGGTCATGAGGATCGTCCTTCTGTGCCCGTGGGTGTGGTCGATGCGTTGCTTCAGGGAGCCAGCGACGCCGGCATCGGCGTGTTGGAGGGTGGGGTCGGCCGCCGGCAGCATGAGGCCCTCGATGCGTCCGGTGACGAGCTGGGGGTGGGCGTCGACGAAGTCGCTGATGATGTCGCGGAACCGCTGGTCGACGTCGGGCTGGTCGTCGTTGCTCATCGGTGCTGCCCGTCCGTCGAGGGTGTGGAGCGATCGTGCCTCGCTGTGAGGTCACGCCGGTGACGAGCTCCGCACCTGTGCCGGCCACGGTTTCTGTCCATCACCGAGGCACCCCGGCCGCGTCGAGCTCGAGGTCACCAGCAGCCCCCGCGGCTGCGGCTTGGGTGCCTGATGCGGCGATGGCTCGTTCGACCACGGCGGTGGCGTAGGCGAGACCGGCGTAGTCCAACCCGCGGGCTCTGGCCAGGTTCTTGCGCCACCAGCGGTGCGCCACGTCGAGGACGTGGTGCTGGTCCCGGTCGGGAGCGGCGAGGATCTGGGCCGCGATCCTGCCGGCGACCCAGCGGCCCATGTCGGTGGCGGCGTCGGTGTCGTCGTGAGCGAGGTCGTGGAGGGTTTCGCGGCGGGGCGCCGGGGCGGTCGAAACGGCGGCGATGGAGGCCACCCGGGTGGTGGGCGTTACCTCCCGGTCGGGGGCTGCTTTCAGGTCGGCCCACAGGCTGCGGATCGTCTCGTCGACGTGGCGGATGTAGTGCTCGTCGAGCGTGTTCTGGCAGCGCAGCCGCTCCGCCACCACCGCGCGGGTCGGCCCCAACGCTGTCGTGGCCGGCAACCTGCGCAGCCACCAGGCCAACCTCTGTCGGACCATCCCCCGCATCTGAGGGCTGGCCGTGGCCAGCAGGCGATGGCCCTTCACGATTTCGGCGGCCGCCTTGGCGGCAGCGTCCGTGCTGGCGGGCTTGGGATGTGCGGTTCGGGTTGTTGCCGGTGTCGCTTGCGACGCCGCCGCCCAGCCGCCCCTCAACGTAGGTGCGGTGCTCGCTTCGCTCGCACCGGACCGTCTGAAAGTCTGTCTAGAAGAAGCGTGTCTAATACTCGGAGACACCAGAGGCGTCGGTGTTGTAGACACCAGAGTCGGGGGGTTGTAGACACCAGAGGCACCGCTTCCGACGTTGTCCACAGGCCTCTCGGTGGCCGTTTCAGCCCCCGCATCGGGTCGCTCCGGGGCCTCCGTAGCCACCGAAAGCAGCTGTTCCGACGGCTCGTCGATTACCGGGGCCTCGACGGGCGCCGGCGCCTCGACCGGAGGCTGTGCCGCGACCGACGGTGCAGGGTGCTGATCGGTGAGGTCGCCGGAGTGCAGCCACACCACGGTGGTGTCACCGTGGCGCTGGTGGAGCTGCACCAGCCCGGCCTGGTGGAGCAGGTGGCGCTGCTTCGACGCGGTCGTCGACCGCACCCCCAACAGGCGACACTCCACACTCATCGGGGCAGTGGTGTGGCTGGCGGCCCCGGCGAGGCGCCGCAGCACCAGCCAGTGGCGGAGCAGCTCCGAGCCCATCGAGCTTGTCAAGATGTCTGTGTAAGTGTTGTGGGTCGGGTTGGGTTTAGAGGTGGGCGTTGATGCGGTCGGGGTAGACGAGGGCGAGCTCGCCGAGGGCTGCTTTCCAGCCGGTGACGAGTTGGCCTTCGACGAGCTTGCCTGGGGCCTTGCGTTTGGTGGGGGGCAGGCCTGCTTCCTTGGCGCGTTGCCGGGCCCTCTTGTCCTCGATGTTGCGGATCGCGAGCCAGAGCAGCTTGATCGCGGCGGCGTCGTTGGGGAAGTGGCCGCGGTTCTTGATGATCTTGCGTAGCTGGTAGTTCAGCGACTCGATGCTGTTGGTGGTGTAGATGACCTTGCGCAGCGCGGGCCCGAACGCGAGGAACGGGGTGAACCGGTCCCAGGCGTCTTCCCAGGAGCGGACCGCGGCCGGGTACTTCTTGCCCAGGTTGGAGTCGGCGAACGTGGTCAGCGCCATCAGCGCGGCGTCCTCGTTGGCAGCGGTGTAGATCGGGCGCAGCATCGCCGCGACGGCCTTGCGGTCGCTGTAGGACACGAACCGCATCGAGGCCCGGATCAGGTGGACCACGCAGGTCTGGACCAGCGCCCCGGACCAGGTCGCCTCGATCGCCTCGGGGAAACCGGTCAGTCCGTCGCAGCAGACGATCAGGACGTCCTTGAGGCCGCGGTTGGCGAGCTCGGCGCACACGCTCGCCCAGAACCTCGCACCCTCGGAGGCCTGGACCCAGATGCCCAGGACGTGCTTGACCCCGTCCATGTCGACACCGACGCCGATGTGCGCGGCACGGTTGGCCACGTGCGCGCCGTCGCGGATCTTGACCACCAGCGCGTCGAGGTAGATCACCGGGTAGAACCCCTCCAGCGGGCGGGTCTGCCACGCGGTGACCTCCTCGGCCACGGCGTCGGTGACCTTGCTGATCGTCTCGTGCGACAGCTCGGTGCCCAGCGTCGCCTCGAGGTGGTGCTGGATGTCACGGATCGTCATCCCGCCGGCATACAGGGAGATGATCATGTCCTCCAGCCCGCCCAGCCGCCGGCTGCCCTTGGGGACCAGCTTCGGGGCGAACGTGGAGTTGCGGTCCCGCGGCTGGTCCAGGGCGATGTCGCCGATCTCCGACCCGACGGTCTTGGGCGTGGTCCCGTTGCGCGAGTTGCCCGACCCGTGCCCGGCCCGGTCGCCCCTCTCGTACCCGAGATGGTCGCTCAACTCGGCGTCCATCCCGCGCTCGAGGACGGCCTTGATCATCTCCGGCAGGAAACCGCCCTCACCGGTCAGCGCAACGCCACGCTCGTCCGTCGCGGCCATCAACTTGTCGAGCATGTCGTCGTCGAACAGCTCCCGCCGCAGCTTCCGAGCCTCCGGCTCAACCCCGGAATCCTTCTTCGGATTGGTCATGGTCACAGTCAATCTCCTTCAAGTAGGGAGACCCTCACTTACACAGACCATCTGACACGTCC
>NZ_JBNINW010000004.1:0-372759 GCF_050110855.1 Aestuariimicrobium sp. G57
TTCCGCAGGTTCGTGGACGAGCGTGGGGTTGGTGAAGGGGCTCGGCGCATGCTTCGTCCGGGGCCCCAACCAGAGAAACTCGCGCCACAACAAGTTCTTCGCCCGGATCGGGCCCCGCGGCCCGAAAAACTTGCTCGAGCGCGAGTTTCTCTGGTTCTGCGGGCCTGGCGCATGCTTCGTCCAGCGGTTGGCCCGTGCCGAACCTGCACTAGTGGCACTGGTGGCGCTGGTGCATGCGGTTCGGCCGAACCGGGCTGCGGACGGGGCTGTGGTGTCACTTCCGCAGGTTCGTGGACGAGCGCGGGCTGGTCAACTGGCCCAGCCCATGCCTCGTCCTCGCCGCCACCAGAGAAACTCGCGCCACAACAAGTTCTTCGCCCGGATCGGGCCCCTCGGCCCGAAAAATTTGCTCGAGCGCGAGTTTCTCTGGTTCTGGTGGGCATGGCTCATGCCTGGTCCGTCGGTTGGGCCGTGTCGAACCTGCACTAGTGGCACTGGTGGCGCTGGTGCATGCGGTTCGGCTGGTTCGGGGTGCAGACGGGGCATGGGTGTCAGTTCCGCAGGTTCGTGGACGAGCGTGGGGTTGGTGAAGGGGCTCGGCGCATGCTTCGTCCGGGGCCCCAACCAGAGAAACTCGCGCCACAACAAGTTCTTCGCCCGGATCGGGCCCCGCGGCCCGAAAAACTTGCTCGAGCGCGAGTTTCTCTGGTTCTGCTGGCCTGGCGCATGCCTGGTCCGTCGGTTGTCCGCACCCCCTCAGCCCACCGCGCTCGCCGCCACCAACGCCAGGCACACCACCACGATCAGCACCCCCAGGCCCCACATCAACACCGCGAACCACCGGCTGATCACCCACCGACCCATGACCTGTCGCCGCGACCCGAACCACACCAGCGGCAACAACGCGAATGGGATGCCGAACGACAACACCGCTTGTGAGAGCACCAGCAGGCCGGTCACGTCCGGCACCAGCGCCAGCAGCACCACCGCCGGCACAATGACGATCAGCCGCCGCCACGCCACCGAGAGGTCGCGGCTCACCAGCCCGTCCATCACCGACGAGCCCGCCTGCCCGCCGACCGCCGTCGACGCCAGCCCCGAGATCAGCAACCCCGCCGCGAACAACGTGGCCACCCAGCCGCCGATCGAGGCCGCCAGCCCGTCGTGGATGCCGACGAAGTCCCCCGCCCGGGGGTGGTGGCGCATGGCTGTGGCCGAGAGCACCAGCATCGAGATGTTGATCGAGCCCGCCAGCGCCATGGCCAGCCCCACATCGACCCTGGTCGCCCTCACCAGCCGCGGCACGTCGACGTCCAGCGCTCGTCCATGCCGGTCGCGCGACAGCGTCGTGTGCAGGTAGATGACGTGCGGCATCACGGTCGCACCCATCATCGCGACCGCCAGGTACAACTGCTCGGACGACGTGAGCCGCGGCACCAGCCCGGCCACCACCTCGCCACCTGCTGGTGGACGCGCCACCAGCCCCGCGAAGAACCCCATCGGGATCAGCAGCAACAATCCCAGGATCACCCGTTCGAAGCTCTTCTGCCCCCACCGCGAATGCACCGCCAACAACGCCAGCGAGCCCAGTCCCGTGATCACCCCGCCCGCCACCAGCGGCACCCCGAACAGCAGGTACAACCCCACCGCGCCGCCGATCACCTCGGCGATGTCGGTGGCGATGACCACCCCGGTGGCCTGCGCCCAATAGGCCAGTCGCAGGCCACGCAGGCGGCGTCCGGGCAGGTGGTCGGCGACGAGCTCTGACAGCGAGCGGCCCGTGACGAAACCCACCTTGGCAGCGAGGTACTGCACGCAGCATGCCATCAGGTTGACCAGCACCAGCACCCACAACAGGGCATAGCCGTGGTCGGCGCCCGCCGAGAAGTTCGCGGCGAAGTTACCGGGGTCGACATAGGCCACCGCGGC
Source organism: Aestuariimicrobium sp. G57 (assembly GCF_050110855.1). NCBI lineage: Bacteria > Bacillati > Actinomycetota > Actinomycetes > Propionibacteriales > Propionibacteriaceae > Aestuariimicrobium > Aestuariimicrobium sp. G57. The sequence goes on from NZ_JBNINW010000004.1 coordinate 1,930, forward strand.
CACGAACGCAGGCCCCAGCAGGCCCGCGAACCCGAGGCGCGGCGGCCGCGTGGTCGAAACCGGCTGGAACACTGTGCATCCCTTCGTCAACGATGCTGCCGCCAAGCTGGAAGCCGCACGATGCATCACGAGCTGAATCGCGAGCCGACAAGGCCAACGGCGTCCACCCCGGCCAACCCGACGCGGAATGTCGGCACCGTCCGATAAGGTGGCAATCACCGCCCCACCGATGCCTTCACCGGCCGATAGGACGACACGCCCGTGCTTCTTGCCCTCATTCTCGCGCACTTCGCGGTGGGGGCCAGTGCGCCCATCTTGGCGAAGTGGCTGGGACGACGGGCGTACTTCGTGGCGGCATTGGTGCCGGCCGTGGCCTTCGGGCTGCTGCTGGGCAAGGCCCCGCAGATCACCTCGGGTCAGGTCATCACCGAGACCTACCAGTGGATCGCCGTGCTCAACATCGACATCACGTTCCGCATGGGACTGGTGCAGTGGGTGCTGGGCCTGGTCGTCACGGCCATCGGTGCCGTGGTGCTGGTCTATTGCCGGTGGTACTTCGGGGCCACGGCTACCGCGACCAGGTGTCTTGGCCTGCTGACCGCCTTCGCGGGCACCATGCTGGGCCTGGTCAGCGCCGACAACCTGGTGCTGCTGTACGTGTTCTGGGAGATCACGACGATCTTCAGCTACCTGCTGATCGGCAACGACTTCACCCGCAAGGCCAACCGTGGCGCCGCGCTGACCGCACTGATCGTCACCACCTTCGGTGGCCTGGCGATGCTGGCCGGCATCGTCGCGCTGGGCGTGGTCACCGACACCTACAGCATGGCCGCCATCATCGACCAGCCGCCGTCGGGGCCCATCGCCGCTGCCTCGATGTTGCTGCTGCTCGTCGGCGCGCTCAGCAAGTCGGCGTTGTTCCCGTTCCACTTCTGGCTGCCCGGCGCGATGGCGGCGGCCACCCCCATCAGCGCCTACCTGCACGCGGCGGCCATGGTCAAGGCCGGTGTCTACCTGGTGCTGGTCATGGCGCCAGTGTTCGCCGATTCACCCTACTGGCGACTCACCATCTCGGTGCTCGGCGCCATCACCATGCTGCTCGGTGGGTGGCGCGCCCTGCGACAGGACGACATCAAGCTGCTGCTCGCCTACGGCACCGTGAGCCAGCTGGGCTTCCTGGTGGTGCTCACCGGCATGGGCACCCAGTCGACCGCGCTCGCGGGCCTGGCCTGGCTCGTCACCCACGCCCTGTTCAAGGCGGCGCTGTTCCTCGTCGTCGGCATCGTCGACAAGTCCACCGGCACCCGTGACCTCACGATCCTGTCGGGGGTTGGACGACAGCTGCCGTGGCTGGCGGCCTTCGCTGTCATGGCGGCGGCCTCAATGTCGGGCCTGCCACCCACCCTGGGCTTCATCGCCAAGGAATCGGCACTCGAAGGCCTGGTCAACCTCACCTTCGGCGGCGACGGCACCACCATGCCCGCCGCATTGTCCGTGACGCTGACGGCGGCCATCGTCCTCGGGTCGATGCTGACGCTGGCCTATTCGTACCGCTTCATCTGGGGCACGTTCGCCGACAAGCCCGGCATTCCGCTGTGCGAGGTGCGCCGCCAGACCTGGGGCATGTCGCTCGGCCCCGGGCTGCTGGGTGTGCTCTCGCTCGTGCTCGGCTTCCTGGGGCCGCAGATCACGCGTCTGCTGATGCCCTATGCCGAGTCGGTGCCCGAGGGTGCACACCCGCATGGACTGGCCCTGTGGCACGGGTTCACGATCCCGCTGGGGCTCTCGGTGCTGATCATCGTCGGCGGATCACTGATGGCCTGGCAGCGCGAACGGGTCAGCCACCTGCAAGAGACGTTCCCGACGACCGTCACCGCCCACGACCGCTACCTGCAGATCATGCGGCTGGTCGACAAGGCGGGCGTCGAACTGACCTCACGCACCCAGCAGGGTTCGCTGATCGTCTACCTGTCCAGCATCTTCGTGGTGTTCCTGCTCGGCGTCGGCACCCCGCTGCTGCTCACCTCGAGCTGGCCCAGCAGCGTGCGCTGGTACGACTCACCGGGCCAGGTGGCCGTCGGCGGCATCATGATCACCGCCGGACTGCTCGCGGCGATGTCGCGTGGCCGCATCCGCGCCGTGCTGCTCGTCGGGGTGACCGGCTACGGCACCGCCCTGCTGTTCATGCTGCACGGGGCCCCCGACCTGGCGCTGACCCAGGTGCTCGTCGAGACCGTCACCGTGCTGGTCTTCCTGCTGCTGCTGCGCCGCATGCCGCGCTACTTCACCAACCGCCCGCTGGCCGCGAGCCGCTGGTGGCGGGTGCTGCTGTCGCTCTCGGTCGGCGCGGTCACCGTGATGCTCACGATCGTCGCCTCGGGTGCCCGCATTGACCTGCCGGCATCGCTGCCGCTGTTCACCACGGCCAAGGAATTCGGCTACGGCAACAACATCGTCAACGTCATCCTCGTCGACACCCGCGCCTGGGACACCCTCGGCGAGGTCTCGGTGCTCGCCATCGCCGGCACCGGCGTGGCATCGCTGATCTTCCTGCAGTCCCGGGCCCAGAACCCGCGTCGCCGCCCCCGCCACAGCGACGCCGCCCAGGAACGCGCCTGGCTGCGCGGTTCGACCAGCCTCGACCCGGCCGCGCGCAGCCTGATCTTCGAAGTGGTCACCCGCATCATCTTCGGGCTGACGGTCATGGTGGGTGCCTGGCTGCTGCTGCGCGGCCACAACGAGCCCGGCGGCGGCTTCACCGGTGGCCTGGTGATCGGCATGGCGTTCATGCTGCGCTACCTGGCCGGCGGGCGTGACGAGCTCAACGAGGCCGCGCCCTTCGACGCCGGCCGGCTGCTGGGTTCGGGGCTGGTGCTCTCGGTAATCAGCGCCCTGGTGCCCGTCGCCTTTGGTGGTCGGGTGCTGCAGAGCTACGACATCTACATCAACCTTGGCCCCGAGTTCATCGAGACCCCGATCGGCCGACTGCCCTTCCTGGGCGATGTGCACCTGGTGTCGTCCGTGGTCTTCGACGTCGGTGTCTTCCTGATCGTCATCGGCGTGCTGCTCGACTTCGCGCGCAGCCTCGGGTCGGGCATCGACATCCAGGCCAGCGAGCACCGTGCGCCCATCCCGGCGCCCCGCTCGACCGTCACCCTCAAGGCAGGTGAACTGCGATGAGCCCGAACATCACCCTGGCCCTGGTCGCCGGGTGTCTGGTGGCGTGCGGGGTCTACCTGCTGACCGAACGCTCACTGTCCCGCATCCTGATGGGCGTGATCGTGCTGGGCAACGGCGTCAACGTGCTGTTCCTCGTCGCCGCCGGCCCCGCGGGCATCCCGGCGATCCTCGGCAGTGGGGACAAGTTTCTGATGACCGACCCGCTGCCGCAGGCGATGGTGCTGACCGCCATCGTCATCAACATGGCTGTGGGCGCGTTCGTCATGACGATGGCCTACCGCAGCTTCCAGCTGTTCGGCCATGACGAGGTGCAGGACGACCGTGAGGACGCCCGCATCCGCGCCCTCGCCGAGAAGGACAGGGTCTCGTCAACGTATGAGGAAGGCCGATTCCAGGACACCGGTGAGAACGTGGTGAGCGAATGAACAACCTGTTGCCGCTGCCCGTGCTGCTGCCCATGTTCGGGGCCGCGATCACCCTCATCGTCGGACGCCGTCCGCGCGTGCAGAGGGCCATCTCGATCGCCGTGCTCGTCGCGGTGGTGGCCGTCGTGGCCTGGTTGGCCATCACCGCGCACCGCCAGGGCGTCCAGACGCTGTGGTTCGGCGCCTGGCCGGGGACGGCCGGCATCGCGCTGGTCGCCGACCGGCTGTCTGCGCTGATGCTGCTGGTGGCCTCGCTGGTCACCCTCGGGGTGCTCATCTATTCGGGTGGCCCTGATTCGGAAGAGCTCAGCAAAGAGACCCCGGTCTCGATCTTCCACCCGACGTTCCTGTTGTTGTGCTCGGGCGTCTCGAACGCGTTCCTGGCGGGCGACCTGTTCAACCTGTTCGTCGGTTTCGAGATCCTGCTGTTCGCCTCGTACGTGCTGCTGACCATGGGCGCGACCCGTCCCCGCATCCGCGCCGCGTCGATCTATGTCGTGGTCAACCTGGTCTCGTCCGCCCTCTTCCTGATCCTGCTCGGCACCGTCTATTCGGCGGTCGGCACGGTCAACCTGGCCCAGCTGGCCCAACGCATCCCTGCGCTGCCCGACGACGTGCAGGTGATGATCCAGGCGCTGATGCTGACGATCTTCGGACTCAAGGCGGCCATCTTCCCGCTGTCGGCGTGGCTGCCCGACTCCTATCCCACCGCGCCTGCGCCCGTCACGGCGGTGTTCGCGGGCCTGCTCACGAAGGTCGGCATCTACGCGATCCTGCGCACCCAGACAGTGCTGTTCCCGCACCGCCCGCTCACCGAGGTGTTGCTGGTGCTGGCCGCGCTCAGCATGCTGGTCGGCATCATGGGCGCCATCGCGCAGTCGGAGCTCAAACGTATGTTGTCGTTCACCCTGGTCAGCCACATCGGCTACATGCTGCTGGGCATCGCGCTGGGGTCCGTGGACGGCCTCACGGCCACCATCTACTACACCAGCCACCACATCACCATCCAGACCACCCTGTTCCTGGTGGTGGGGCTGGTCGGGCGTGTGGCCGGCTCGACGTCGCTGGAACGCATCTCGGGCCTGGTCGCGGTTTCGCCCCTGCTGGCCACGCTGTTCTTCGTGCCGGCCATGAACCTGTCGGGCATCCCACCCTTCAGCGGCTTCATCGGCAAGATCGGGCTGCTGCAGGCCTCGCTCGACTTCGGCGGGGTGTGGGGCTGGACGATGGTGACCGTCGCCCTGCTGACGAGCCTGCTGACGCTCTATGCCATCGCCAAGGCGTGGAACCGCGCCTTCTGGGGTGAGCCCGAACTGGTCACCGAGGGCAGCGGTGAGCCCGGCACCATGCCGCGGTCGATGGTGGGTGCCACCGTCGGCATGATCGCGCTCACCCTGGCGCTGACGTTCGGTGCCGGGTGGCTCTACGACTACTGCCAGCAGGCGGCGATCGCCTTGACCGATGGCGATTATGTGCGTGCGGTGATGGAGGGCCGGTCATGACGACCCATGGTTCAGAGCACAACCACGATCACGACGAGCACCTCGACCATGTGCGGCGTCGAAAGTTCAGCATCCGCGGCCAGTGGATGAACCTGGTGGTGCTGACCATCACCTGGGTGCTGCTCAGCGGCAATGCGTCGCTGCTGACCGTCGCCAGCGGCCTGCTGCTGGCGGTGTTGATCTCGTGGGTCTTCCCGTTGCCCAGCATCCAGTGGGGTGGGCGGCTGCGTCCGCTGGGGCTGGCGTACCTGGTGGTGCGCCTGCTGTACGACCTGGCCACAGCCTCGGTGCGGCTGTCGCGGTACGCCTTCTCTCGTGGGCCCTTGCCCGACACGGCCATCATCGCCGTGCGGCTGAACTCCGATGCCGACCTCTACCAGGTCGGCACGGGCAGCATCCTGTCGGTGGTGCCGGGCTCGGTCGTCGTCGATGCCCGCCGCAAGACCCGCACGCTCTACCTGCACATCTTCCCGACCTCACCTGATCGGCTCGATGCCGAGCGGGAGGCCTCGTTGGCCGCCGAGCGGCGCATCCTGGGCGCGTTCGCCTCGAACGCCGAGATCGAGGCGGCCCGGCTGAAGGCAGGGGGTCGGGTATGAGCATCGCGATCACCATCATCCACGGCATCGCCATGGTGCTGCTGGTCGCCGCGGCGGGGTTTGCCCTGTACCGGATGGCCCATGGGCCGACCAGCCTCGACCGGTCGGTGGCGAGCGACGTCATCATCGCGGTGCTCATCGCTGCCACCGGGCTCTACACGGTCACCTCGGGCAACGCCTTCGGCATGCCGGTGCTGGTCGTGCTGTCGCTGCTGGGGTTCACGGCGGCGGTCGGTATGGCCCGGCTGATCTCGAACCGGTCCGACCAGGTGCGCACGCTGCACGAGGCGCGGCGCCACCACGAGGACGGTGGCCACCATGACTGAGGTCATCGACCTGGTCGCAGCGCTGTTCGTGTGCGCCGGTGCGTTCTTCTGCCTCTCGGCCGCGGTCGGCATCGTCCGCTTTCCCGACGTGATCACCCGGCTGCACGCGGCGACCAAACCGCAGGTGTTCGGACTCATCCTGATCCTGGTGGGGGTGGCGCTGCGCATGTGGACCTGGCAGGTCACCCTGCTCGCCATCCTGATCGCGATCTTCCAGGTGCTCACCGCGCCGGTCTCGGCCCACATGGTCTCGCGCACCGCCTACCGGCTGGGCATCTGGCAGTCCGACCACGCACTGGTCGAAGAACTGGGCCAGGACCTCGAGGGCGCCGGGTTCGTGCACCCCGCCGAAGAAGAGGAACCGGGGGAGGGATCCTATCCGGGACTGCGCTGGAAGCCCGCCCAGGCATGGCTGCCGCCCAGCCGCGCTGACGAAGAGGCTGCTGCGGCCAGCGGCCCCGACGAGCACGGCAACGCGGGGGTCTCCGAGATCCCCGAAGGCGCGGCCCACCCGCACGAGGCCTCCGAGGCGATCGCGGACCACACCGAGACCAACCCCGAAGAGCTCAGCTGACCTGGCTGACTACCAGCTGCGCAGGCTCGCGGGGCTGCGCGGCGCGGTCAGCGAGGGGTCGGTGACGACGTGGTCGGCGAGCACCTCGTCGATGCGGACCATCAGTTCTTCGGGCAGGTCGACGCCTGATGCCTTGGCGTTCTCGGCGATCTGCTCGGGTCGGCTCGCGCCGATGATCGCGCTCGAGACATTGCGGTTCTGCAGCACCCACGCCACGGCCAGCTGGGCCATCGACAGCCCCATGTCGGCGGCGATTGGGCGCAGGTTCTGCACTGCCTCGAGCAGGCCCGGGTTCGACAGCCAGCCCTCGACCATGCGGTTGCCACCCTTGGCATCAGTCGCCCGCGACCCCTCAGGGGTGGGCTGGCCGGGCAGGTACTTGCCGGTGAGCACGCCCTGGGCCACCGGCGACCAGACGATCTGGCCGATGCCGAGCTCCAGCGACTCGGGCACGACCTCGGTCTCGATGATGCGGCTCACCATGTTGTATTCCGGCTGGTTCGACACGATGCGGAACCCGGCCTGTGTCGCCAGTTCCTGGCCGGCCCGCAGCTGGTCTGCCGTCCACTCACTGACGCCGATGTAGATCGCCTTGCCGGCGCGCACGACGTCCGCGAACGCCTGGATTGTTTCTTCCAGCGGGGTGGAGTGGTCGTAGCGATGGGCCTGGTACAGGTCGACATAGTCGACCTGCAGCCGGGTCAGCGAGCCGTCGATCGCCTCGAGGATGTGCTTGCGTGACAGGCCGCGGTCGTTGGGGCCCTTGGGGCCGATGGCGCCGTGCACCTTCGTGAAGATCTCGAGCGATTCGCGCCGCTGGCCCTTCAACGCCTCGCCGAGCACGCTCTCGGCGACGGTGTTGGCGTAGACGTCGGCGGTGTCGAAGCTGGTGATGCCGGCGTCGAGCGCCGCGTGCACGCAGGCCGTGGCGGTCTCGTTCTCGACCTGTGACCCGTGCGTCAGCCAGTTTCCGTACGTGATCTCGGTGACCTGCATGCCCGACGAGCCAAGAAAGCGATACTCCATGCCCCATTCCTACACCCGTCCGGATTTACGCGCTGACAACGCTCCGGGTGCCCGCGCGATTACCCTGTACAGGTGCCGATGCTTGACCTGCCCCTGATCCACGCCGGCAAGGTGCGCGAGCTCTATGAGCTGAGCCCAGACCCGCAGACCGGACGCGAACGCATGCTGATGGTGGCCACCGACGCCATCAGCGCCTATGACCACGTGCTGAGCCCGGGCATCCCCGACAAGGGCGCTGTGCTCACCCAGTTGTCGCAGTGGTGGTTCGACCAGCTCGGCGACATCGTCGACAACCACGTGCTCACCACCGACGTGCCCGACGAGGTGCCGGCCGCCGACCGTGCCAGGGTCGCGGGGCGGTCAGTCGTGGTCGAGAAGCTGGCGATGGTGCCGGTCGAATGCGTCGTCCGGGGTTACCTGACCGGGTCGGGATGGGCCGAGTACCAGCAGTCGCGCACCGTCTGCGGCATCGCGTTGCCCGAGGGCCTGCGCGACGGCGACCGGCTGCCCGAGCCGATCTTCACCCCGGCGACCAAGGCCGAACTCGGCGAGCACGACGAGAACATCACCTATGAGCAGATGCTCGAGACCACCGGCCCCGAGCTGGGCGCGCAGCTGCGTGACGTCAGCATCGAGATCTACCGCCACGCCGAACAGGTCGCCCGCGAGCGGGGCATCCTGCTCGCCGACACCAAGGTCGAGTTCGGTCGACGCCCCGACGGCACCCTGGTGCTCGGTGATGAAGTGCTCACGCCTGATTCGTCCCGGTTCTGGGACGCGACCACCTGGCAGCCGGGCGAACGCCTCGACAGCTTCGACAAGCAGTTCCTGCGCGACTGGCTCGTTCACGAATCGGGCTGGGACAAGGCCTGGGACACCACCCCGCCGCCGCTGCCGCCACACATTGTCGACGCGACGCGCCAGCGCTACCTCGACGCATATGCCCGTCTGGTCGGGACGGCATTCGTGCCGACGGCCAACACCGATAGGATCGCCCCCATGGCCACCGTTGTTGTCGATGTCATGCCCAAGCCCGAGATCCTTGACCCGCAGGGCAAGGCCGTCACCGGTGCGCTCGCACGCCTCGGTTACGACGGCCTGACCGTGCGCCAGGGCAAGCGATTCGAGATCGAGGTCGACGGCGAGGTGACCGATGAGGTGCTCGCCCAGGTTGCCGACGCTGCCGAGAAGCTGCTCGCCAACACCGTGATCGAGCAGTTCACGGTGCGGGTTGAGGGGTCGGCCCAGTGACCCGCATTGGTGTCGTCACCTTCCCGGGCTCGCTGGACGACCACGACGCGCTGCGGGCCGTGACGCTGTCGGGTGCCGAGGCGGTGCCGCTGTGGCATGCCTCTGACGACCTGACGGGTGTGGACGCCGTCGTGCTTCCCGGCGGGTTCTCGTACGGCGACTACCTGCGGTGCGGGGCCATCAGCCGGTTCAGCCCCGTCATGGATTCGGTGATCGACGCGGCCAACAAGGGCATGCCGGTGCTGGGCATCTGCAATGGTTTCCAGATCCTGTGTGAGTCGCACCTGCTGCCGGGGGCGATGATCCGCAACGAGTCGCGCCAGTTCATCTGCCGCGACCAGCGCCTGCGCGTCGAGTCGGTCGACACCACCTGGACCTGCGACTTCGAGCAGGGGCAGGAGATCACGATCGTGCTCAAGAACGGCGAGGGCAACTACATCGCCGACGACGAGACGCTGAAGGTGCTCGAGGGCAACAACCAGGTCGTCTTCCGCTACCTGGACAACCCGAACGGCTCGCGCAACGACATCGCCGGCGTGACGAACGAGCGTGGCAACGTCGTGGGCCTGATGCCGCACCCCGAGCACAACATGGAAGAGCTGACCAGCCCCAGCCTGGACGGACGCCCGTTCTTCAGCTCGGTGCAGCGGTTCCTGGCCAGGGTGTGAGGGCCTGACGCGGTCGGGTTGACCGGCTCGTGGGTGCATTTCGCGCGTCGGCGTGGGAATTGCAGCCCGCGGAGGCGGCTCGGGCTGCATGTCGTGCACCGGCGCGGGAAATGCAGGTGCGGGGGTCGTCCGGTTGGTCTGTGGACGCCCCCGTGGCGCGTGGCGGCCGGGGTGTGACCGGCCCAAATGTTGCGCTTTTGGCGCCGGCGTCACCTGTGCAGCTCGCGGAGCTGGTTCGGGTTGTACTTCCGGCGCCAGCGTCACGAATGCAGGTGCGGGGCTCGTCCGGGGTCGTTCGGACGAACGCATGGCGCGTGGCGGCTCGGGTGTGACCGGCCTGAATGTTGCACTTCTGGCGCCGGCGTCACTTGTGCAGCTCGCGGAGCTGGTTCGGGCTGCACTTCCGGCGTCAGCGTCACGAATGCAGGTGCGGGGCTCGTCCTTGGGGAGTTCTTCTGGTCCTGGGTTTGCTGTGGACGCCCCCGTGGCGCGTGGCGGCCAGGGTGTGACCGGCCCAAATGTTGCACTTCTGGCACCGGCGTCACTTGTGCAGCTCGCCGAGCCGGTTCGGGCTGCACTTCTGGCTCCAGTGTCACGAATGCAGGTGCGGGGCTCGTCCGGGTCGTCCGGACGATCGCATGGCGCGTGGCGGCCCGGGTCGCCCGGCCCAAATGCTGCACTTCTGGCGCCAGCGTCACCTGTGCAGCTCGCCGAGCCGGTTCGGGCTGCATTCGCGGCACCAGCGTCACAAGTGCATGATCAGGGCTCGTCCAGGACCGCTCGTCTGAGCAAAATCCACCCCCGCGCACTCCGACGTCCGGGTACCCCAGCACTCCCTCCAGACCCACCTGTAGCGTGGTCCACAGGCACGCAATGATGCGCGCCCTCTGACCACGAAGAGGTAGTCATGGCACAGGCAAAGAAGATCATGAACAAGCCCGAGGATCTCGTCGACGAGACCCTCGACGGGCTGGTCGCCATCTCGCGGGGCTTGCTCACCCGCGACCCCGGCTCGCGCGTGGTGCGCAGCACGAAGATTGAACAGGGCAAGGTCGGCCTGGTGGTCGGCGGCGGATCCGGGCACGAGCCGATGTACGGCGCCTTCGTGGGCCCCGGCCTGGCGAACGCCAGCGTGTCGGGCAACATCTTCGCCGCGCCCGCCCCGCAGCATGTGCAAGAGGCCATCGAGGCTGCCGACGCCGGCGCCGGTGTGCTGGTCGTCTATGGCAACTACGCCGGTGACATCCTGAACTTCGACCTGGGTGCCGAGGATGCCGCCGACAACGGTGTCGTCTCGAAGACCGTGCTCGTGCGCGACGACGTCGCCACCCCTGACCGTGACGGACGCCGCGGCATCGGCGGCGCCTTCTATGTCGTCAAGGCCGCCGGTGCCGCCTGCGCCAAGGGCCTGTCACTCGACGAGGCCGCCGCGGTGACCGAGCGTGTCGAGTTCAACACCCGCACCATCGGCATCGCCCTGCGCGCCGGTGTGCTGCCCGACACCGGCAAGCGCACGTTCGAGCTGGGTGATGACGAGATCGAGATCGGTCTGGGCGTGCACGGCGAGGTGGGCGTCGAGCGCACCAAGCTGCAGAGCGCGGACGACATCGCCGAGAACATGCTGAACCGCATCCTGGTCGACCTGCCCTTCGAATCCGGCGACCATGTCGCGGTGCTGATGAACAACCTGGGTGCCACCACCCAGATGGAACTGCTCATCGTCTACCGCCGCATCGCCCAGTTGCTGGAAGAAAAGGGCATCACCGTCGACCGCACCGACATCGGCGCACCGTTCACCTCGCAGGACATGGCCGGCTTCTCGCTCACGCTGCTCAAGCTCACCGACGAGATCGCCGAACTCATTGCCGCGCCGTGCGAGTCGGTGCCCTTCACCCAGGCCTGAACGATGGCAGCAACTCTCACCATCGACCAGACCCGCACCGTGCTGCTGGCTGCCTGCCAGGCCATCATCGACGCCCGTGAAGAACTCGGCGATGCCGACCGTGCCACCGGTGACGGTGACCACGGCGAGGGCATGGCCAGGGGCTTCGGGGCCGGGCAACAGGCGCTGCAGCAGGCCGAGCTCGCCACTGTCGGCGAGGCCTTCAAGACCATCGGATCGGCCGTCCTCGCCGCCAGCGGCGGGGCGTCCGGGGTGATCTTCGGCACCATGTTCCGCGCACCGGCGAAGGTGCTGACCGGTGACCAGCTCGACGCCGAGGGTTACGCCTCGGCGCTCGAGGCCGCCGCCGACCAGATCGGGACGAGGGGCAAGGCCGCGGCCGGCGACAAGACGATGCTCGACGCCCTCATCCCCGCGGCGCAGGCCGCCCGTGCCTCGGCCGGGGATGGGCTCGAGGCGGCAGCCAGGGCAGCGGCCGAGGCCGCCGAACGGGGCTCGGTAGCCACCACCGACATGGTGGCCGCGTTCGGGCGGGCCAAGTCGCTGGGGGAGCGGGCCCGCGGTCACCGCGACCCCGGCTCCATCTCGGTGGCGATCCTGCTGGCAACGATCGCCGACGGCATCGAGCACACCTGAACCCACAAGGACGCCTGAAACTCAGGGTTCGAGCAGCACCTTCAACTGTTCCCCTGCCCGGGCCGCGGCGAATGCCTCATCGGCCCGGGCCAGGGGGAACGCCCCCGTCACGAGCGGCGCGAACAGCTCCGGTGCTCCGGCCAGCAGGTCGAGCGCCTCGGCGAAGTCGGCATTGGTGTTGGCCGTCGACCCGGTCACGACCAGTTCGCCGTAGTGCACCAGGTTCGCGTCCAGCCCCACCACCCCGGCACCCGAGGGCAGCCCGGCGAAGAAGTTGATGCGGGCACCCTTGGCCGCGCACCGCAGGGCGTCCGCGAACACTTCGCCGATGGGTGTCGCCACCACCACCGCATCGGCACCCGCCCCATCGGTGTGGGCCCTGACCTGGTCGGCCAGGTCACCATCGCGGGGGTCGAGGGTCACGTCTGCACCCAACTGCCCCGCAATCCGGCGGCGGTGGGCCGAGGTCTGGCTCACCAGCACCCTGCCGACCCCGCGGTGCTTGGCGACCAGCAGCGCGATCAGCCCGATGGGTCCGGCGCCGCAGATCAGCAGGCTGTCATCGCGGGTGACCTGCAAGGGACGAAGGCCCCGCACCACCGCCGCGATCGGCTCGGCCAGGGCCGCCGTCCGCAGGTCGAGATGCTCGGGCACGACCTGCACATTGCCCGCAGCCACGCCAGCGGCTGGAATGCGCACCTTTTCCGCGAAGCCACCGTCGAACGTCAGCCCCACCGATGCGTAGTTCTCGCACAGGTTGCCCAGACCCCGCCGGCACGGACGGCACTGCCCGCAGGCGATGTTCGGTGCCACGGCCACCCGGGTGCCGGGGTCGAAACGGGCATCACCGCTGCGGTTCTGGGCCACGATGCCGACGGCCTCATGGCCCGGCACCCGCACCGTGCCCGGCGGGTACAGCCGGTGCTGGCCGCGGGCGATCTTGAGGTCGGTGCCGCAGATGCCCGAGGCGGCGACGTCGATCAGCAATTCGCCCTCGTCGGCCACGGGGTCGGGCCGTTCGACGAGTGCCAGGACGGGCTCAGCGGTGGTGGCGCTCGGATGGCGGTATTCGTAGGCCAGCATTCGCCCACACTATCCGGGGTGGTCGTGGACGCCCGCGTGGCGTGTGGCGGCTGGGGTCTCGCGGTCCGCAAGTTGCACTTCTGGCGTGGGTGTCACGTGTGCGGCTCGATCGACCGGTTCGGGGCGCTCTGCTGGGGCGGGTCTGGGCGAAGAGTTTGCACAGGGGCAAGGATTTCGGGCGGGTGGGGCTGATCCGGGCCAAGTCCTTGCACAGGAGCAAGGATTTCGGGGCGAGGACCGTCCGGGGTCAGCCGTGGACGCTCGCGTGGCGCCCAGCGGCTGGTGTCGGCACCCGCAGGTTGCACTTCTGGCGCCAGCGTTGCGTCAAGGGGGAACGTCGACAAGGCACGTGTCGACCTGCGAACGGTCGTGTCACAAGCGGGTGAACCCCTGTTGTGCGCGCGTGCCAGCCGCCATGCTGGGAACATGTCTGGCCCAGCCCCCACCCCCTGGCGCGGACTCGTCGGCGCTGCCAGCCTCGACGTGCCGGTACCCATCGGCACCCCGATGTCGGGCTATGCCGCCCGCACCTCGCCCAGCACCGGCACCGCCGACCCCATGACCGTGCGCGCCCTGGTCGTCGACCGGGTCGCCCTGGTGGCCGTCGACTGTTGTGCCCTGCACGAGCGCACCTGTGAGTCCATCCGCACCCGGCTGCTCGACGACGGCGTGGTCGACGAGGTCGTCGTGGCCGCCACCCACACCCATGCCGGTGCCTGCATCACTCCCGGACGCCTCGGTCGGGAATCCCCCGAGGTGCGCACTGCCGCCGGCCGCACCGCGATTCGTGCCGTCCTGATGGCCGCCGGCGGCGTGGTGCCTGCACGGGCGAGCCACGGCGAGCAGCACGGTGCCGGCATCGCCCACAACCGCCGCCACCTTGACCGTCCCATCGACCCACCCGTGCAGGTGCTCGCGTTCGACGACGCGAGTGATCGGCGCATTGCCACGCTGGTGACCCACCCGTGCCACCCGGTCGTGCTCGACGCGTCGAACACCCTTGTCAGCGCCGACTTCGTGGCCGCCCTGCGTGACCAGGTCGAAGCGGCCCACCCGGGCAGCACCTGCATCTTCATGACCGGCGCCGCAGGCGACGTCAACGACGGCCACCCGCCGAGGCCTCGTTCACCGCGACGGGGGCCGGCGCGCGGTCCTTCGATGATGCCGAACGCATCGGACGAGCGCTGGGCGCCGCGGCCCTCGATGCCCCACTCGAACCCATCCTGGGTGACGACCGGGCCGCAGCCGCCCACCACCCGGTGGTGCTGGCCTTCGAGTCCTTCGACCGTGCGGCCGTCACCGCCGACGTCGCCTCGTGGCGACAGCGCCTGACCACCGAACCCGAGCTGGCCCCGCTGCTGCACCTGTGGCTGGCGTGGGCACAGCAGATGCTCGCCCAACCGGTGCTGCCCACCTCATGGTCCGGCCGGGTCGTGGTGGTCAGCATAGGCGGGGCCCGCATCGTCACACTGCCGGGCGAACCCTTCCTGACCGCGGCCGACACACTGCGGGCGCTGCGTGGGTCGCAGCAGGGCCCGACGCTGGTGCTGGGCTACAGCGACGGCGTGCCGGGCTACCTGCCACCCCGCGACGAGTACCAGCATGGCGGCTACGAGGTGGTCGACGCGCACCGCTACTACGGCATGCCCGCGCCGTTCGCGGCCGGCAGCCTCGAACAACTGCTCGCCGCAGCCGGACAACTGCTCCTGCCGGAATAGGCTGGCCCGATGACCGCCAACCTCAGCCGCGACACTGCCCGTCACCGCAGCGAGGCCATCGTCCTCGACACCATTGAGGTCTGGCTCGACATCACGAATGCGCCCGACGCCGACCAGCCGTTCTTCGACTCGCGTTCGACCCTGCGGTTCACCTCGACCGTGCCCATGATCGGCATCGACTTCCTCGACGGTGAGGTCGACGAGGTCAGCGTCAACGGCACCCCGGTCGCGGTCGACCACGACGGCGCCACGGTCACCGTCACCGGGCTGCATGACGACGGCACCACCACCAACGAGGTGACCGTGTCCGGTCGCGCCCGGTATTCCCGTTCGGGCGAGGGCCTGCACCGCTTCATCGACCCGGCCGACGGCCAGACGTTCTGCTACACCCAGTACGAACCCTCGGACTCGCGGCGCGTCCATGCCCAGTTCGACCAGCCCGACCTGAAGGCCCGGCACACGTTCCACGTCACCGCCCCCGAGGGCTGGACGGTGCTGTCGAACCAGCCCGAGGTCTCGAACCAGGCCGCCACCACCGGCACCGGCACCCAGCACGACTTCGCCGAGACCCCGCCGCTGTCGACCTACATCACCGTCATCGTCGCCGGCCCCTACCACGGCGTCACCGACACCTGGACCTCGCCCGACGGCTCCCTGACCATCCCGCTGGGCCTGTGGTGCCGGGCCACCCGCTCCGAGACCCTCGACACTGAGGAACTGTTCAGGGTGACCAAGGCCGGGCTGACGTTCTTCCACGAGAACTTCGACTATCCCTACCCCTGGGGCAAGTACGACCAGGTCTTCGTGCCCGAATACAACCTCGGCGCCATGGAGAACCCGGGCTGCGTCACGTTCACCGAGCAGTACCTGTTCCGCTCCGCGGCAACGCGCGCGCAGTTCGCCGGACGCTCGAACACCATCCAGCACGAGATGTCGCACATGTGGTTCGGCGACCTGGTCACCCCGCGCTGGTGGGACGAACTGTGGCTCAAGGAGAGCTTTGCCGAGTACATGGGCGGCCACGCGAACGTCGAGGCCGCGGGCTTTCCTGAAGGCTGGGTCGGGTTCGCGGGCCGCCGCAAGGCCTGGGCCTATGCCCAGGACGAGCTGCCCACCACCCATCCCATCGCCGCGGACATCCCCGACATCGAGGCCGCCAAGCAGAACTTCGACGGCATCACCTATGCCAAGGGCGCCTCAGTGCTCAAGCAGTTGGTGCACCACGTCGGTGTCGAGGCGTTCTTCGAGGGCTCGCGGCGCTATTTCCGGCAGCACGCGTTCTCGTCCACGACGTTCACCGACCTGATCGAGGCGCTGCAGCAGGCCTCGGGACGAGACCTCACCGAGTGGGCGCGGGCGTGGCTCGAGACCGCCGGGCCCGACACGCTCACGGGGGTGCTCGAGGTCGACGACGCCGGCACGATCACCCGCGCCGTCATCGACCAGCAGTCGACCGACCGGCGCACCGGCGCCGTGGTCGGGCGCCCGCACACCCTCGCGGTCGGCCTGTACGACCGTGTCGATGGACGATTGCAGCGGCGCGGCGCCCTCATGCCCGTCGAGCTCAGCGGTGCCGGCATCGAGCTGGCACAGCTGGCCGGCCAGCCCGCCCCGGCGCTGATGCTCGTCAACGACGACGACTGGACCTATGCCAAGGTCATCCTCGACCAGCGTTCGCTTGCCACCGCCCGCGAGCACCTGTCCACCCTCGACGACCCGCTGGCCCGCGCGCTGCTCTGGAGCCAGTTCTGGATCATGGTCCGCGACGGGCTCATGCCGGTGGCCCACTACGTCGAGGCCGTCGAGCGGCACGCGGCAGCCGAGTCCGACGCGGCGACGCTGACCACCCTGCTGGCCAATGCCCACGCCGCCATTGAGGGGTTCCTGCCGCCGGCGGCCCGGCCCGCGGCCCGCGAGGCCCACCTGGCCGCGCTCGAGGCGCTGCTGGCCGGTGCCGCGGCCGGCTCCGACAGCCAACTGGTGCTGGCCCGGGCGATGGCCGCCCATGCCTCGGTCGTGCCGGGCTGCTCGG
Source organism: Aestuariimicrobium sp. G57 (assembly GCF_050110855.1). Taxonomy (NCBI): domain Bacteria; kingdom Bacillati; phylum Actinomycetota; class Actinomycetes; order Propionibacteriales; family Propionibacteriaceae; genus Aestuariimicrobium; species Aestuariimicrobium sp. G57. Next base: position 18,853 of record NZ_JBNINW010000004.1, read on the forward strand.
CCCGCGTGCAGCGGTTCATCGCGCAGCCCCCGGCCGGCCTTGAAGATCCTGGCCTCGGTGGGCTTGGTGTCGACCTGCGCTGGGCCCTCGTCCGGGCCTGCGCCGCGACCGGCGACCTGGACGACCAGGCGCTGGCCGCCGAACTGGCGCGCGACGAAACCCTGGACGGACGCCTCGAACACCTCTCTGCCCGCGCCTCGCGCCCCGAGGTGCGCATCAAGGACGAGGTGCTGGCCCGCATCATCACCCCCGGTGTGGTCTCGAATGCCGAGGTGGATGCCGCCCTGGTCGGTCTGCGTCAACCCCTGTCGCGCCACCTGCTGGCCGATGCCGACGCGCAATACTTCCACCGGCTGACGACCTTGTGGCGCGAGCATTCCATCGAGATCGCCGAGCGGCTGGTCGGGGGGCTGTTCCCGCCGGCCACCCCAGAGACGGTCAGCCGGGCGCACGCGTGGTTGGCGGCCGGAAACGATGCTCCACAGGCGCTGCGGCGGCTGGTCATCGAGGCGCTTGACGCAGCCGAACGGCAGCTGCGGGTGCAGGCGGCGAACACTGGCGCGCGTCACTATTCATGATCTTGTTACTTTTCTCTCGTTTTGTGTTCGTGTGAGCGACTCCGGCAGGTCATCGACGCCGCATAATTTCGTCGCTCGTGACCACTCACAGCATCCCCGGGGTCGTGCGCCACGACCCGGCCGTTGAACCGCCGCGACACCACCAGCGGGTGTCCTGGCGCGAGATCGGCCTGGCAGCCGCGCTGATCCTGCCGAACCTGATCCTGCTGATCGTGTTCACGTATCGGCCGCTGCTCGACAACATCCGCATCTCGTTCTACCACTGGAACATCTCGTCGAGCCGCATGCGCTTCATCGGCCTCGACAACTACATCGAGTGGTTCACCGCCGAGGACACCCCCCGCATCGTGTGGAACACCGTGGTGTTCACCGTTGCCGCGGTGGCCGGCTCGATGATCCTCGGCCTGGCGCTGGCGCTGCTGCTCGACCAGAAGCTGCGCGGTCGCGGCTTCGTCCGGTCGCTGGTCTTCGCGCCCTACGTGATCGCCGGGGCTGCCATCGGCGTGGCCTTCCAGTTCGTGTTCGACCCGGGCTTCGGCCTCATCCAGGACCTGCTCGACCGCATCGGCGTCACCAGCCCGAACTTCTACCAGGTGCCCGGCTGGGCCCTGTTCATGATCACGGTCACCTACATCTGGAAGAACCTCGGCTATGTGTTCGTGATCTACCTGGCCGCGCTGCAGGGCCGCCGCAAGGACCTTGACGAGGCCGCCGAGATCGACGGCACGTCGGCCTGGCGCCGGCTGTGGAAGGTGACACTACCGCAGGTGCGTGGCACCACGTTCTTCCTGCTGATCACGGTGCTGCTCAACTCGTTCCAGGTCTTCGACATCATCAACGTCATGACCGGGGGCGGCCCGCTGGGCAACGGCACCACCACCATGGTCTTCCAGGTGTACCAGGAGACCTTCGTCAACAACCGTGCCGGTTACGGTGCCGCGGTCGCCACGATCATGTTCACCGTCGTGCTGATCATCACCGTCGTCCAGGTGCGCCTGCAGGACAAGGGAGCCCACTGATGACCGAGACGATCCCGGCGGTCACGACGTCCCCGCTCGCCGCTGCCGACCAGGGCTCCGGCGACCAGGTGGTCAAGCGTCGCCACCACCGCGACCCCGGCGAGTCCGGGCCTGCCGCCAAGGCATTCGGCTATGCCGCGCTGCTCGTGGCCGTGGCCATGATCGTGGTGCCGCTGTACTTCATCGTGATCACCTCGTTGAAGCAGCATGCCGACATCTACTCCGACCCGATCACGTGGTGGCCGAACCCGTTCGAGCCCGGCAACTATGCCTACGTGTTCGACACCGTGGCGTTCGGCACCTACCTGCGCAACTCGGTCATCATCACCGGGATCCTGACGGTGGTCGAGGTGGCGCTGGGCGTGCTCAGTGCCTATGCCTTCGCCTTCCTGCGTTTTCCAGGCAAGAACCTGCTGTTCATGCTGGTCATCGCCGCGTTGATGGTGCCCAACCAGATCACGATCATCAGCAACTACGCGCTGGTGGCCAACCTGGGCTGGCGCAACACCTTCCAGGGCGTGATCATCCCGCTCGCCGGTGTCGCGTTCGGCACCTTCCTGATGCGCAACCACTTCCTCAGCCTGCCCTCCGAGATCATGGAGGCCGCCCGCCTGGACGGCACCAGCTTCATGCGGACGCTGTTCCGCGTCGTGCTGCCGATGTCGTGGCCCACCGTGGTCGCCTTCGCCCTGATCACGATCGTGACCGAATGGAACCAGTACCTGTGGCCGTTCCTGATCGCCAGCGATGAATCGGTCGCGCCGCTGCCGGTCGGCCTGACCCAACTGCAGCAGAACGAAGGCCTCACCAACTGGGGCCCCGTCATGGCGGGCACCGTGCTCACCACCATCCCGATCCTGATCATCTTCATCATCCTTCAGAAGCAGATGATCAAGGGCCTCACCGCCGGGGCCGTCAAGGGCTGACCAGCCCACCCCCCAGGTCCGCCCGCGGGCCACAGTGAAAGGTAACGAAATGCTGAATCGTCGCAACCTGCTCGGCGTCGCCGGGGCCGGTGCCGCCACCCTGGCGCTGGGCAGCCTGGCCGCCTGTGGCTCGGGCAACGCCGGCCAGGAGGGCAACGGCACCATCCAGTTCTGGTCGAACCACCCGGGCTCGTCCAAAGAGATCGAACAGAAGATGATCCAGGCCTGGAACACGGCCAACCCGGACACCCCGGCCACTCTGGTCGACGGCGGCGCCAACTACGAAGAGCTCGGCCAGAAGTTCAACGCCGCCCTCGCCGGTGGTGACCTGCCCGACGTGATCGTCGCCTCGGACGTGACCTGGTTCAACTTCGCCCTCAACGAGGCCACCACCCCGCTCGATGACCTGTGGAAGGACAACGGCATCGACGCGAACAGCTACGTCGACACGCTGCGTGAGGACTACGCGTATGACGGCAAGCACTACGGCATGCCCTACGCCCGCTCGACCACGCTGATGTACTTCAACACCGACGTGATGAAGAAGGCCGACCTCGACCCGACCAAGGGCCCCCAGACCTGGGACGAGTTCGCGCAGTGGGCACCCAAGCTGAAGGCCGCTGCGGACGGCAAGCCGGCGCTGATCATCCCCGACGGCACCAGCTACCTCGACTGGTACTTCCAGGGCATGATCTGGACCTTCGGTGGCGCCTACTCCAACGAGTGGGAGCCCACCTTCACCAAGGCTGAGTCGATCGAGGCCGGCAAGTTCCTGGCCGACCAGTTCAAGCAGGGCCACATCGCCATCGCCAAGGACGCCAACAACACCTTCGGCATCGGCGGCGCCGCGGCGCTGCTGCAGTCGACCGGTTCGCTGACCGGCCTGACCAAGGCCGCGAAGTTCCCGTTCATCACCACCTACCTGCCCGGCCCGAAGCCCGGTGCCACCACCGGCGGTGCCGGCCTCGCCATCCCGAACGGCATCTCGGATGAGCGCAAGAAGAACGCCGTCAAGTTCGTCGACTTCCTCACCAACACCAAGAACACCATCGAGTTCACCCAGGCCACCGGCTACATGCCCGTGCGCAAGGACGCCGTGGACGACCCGTCCGAGAAGGCGTTCCTCGAGAAGAACCCGAACGCGATGACCGCCATCAAGCAGCTCAACGAGAACACCGCGCCGCAGGACTTCGCCCGCGTGTTCGTGCCCGGCGGCGGCGCCCTGATCGGCGGTGGCCTCGACAAGATCACCATCGGCGGCCAGGACGTCAACAAGGTCTTCAGCGAGCTGTCCAGCGAGACCCAGAAGGCCTACGAGCGCGACATCAAGCCGCTCATCAAGTGAGCCTGACCACCACCTTCAGCCCTGATCCTTTGCTCTGATCGGAGAACACCATGGCCACTGTCGAGTTCCGGCAGGCTTCCCGCATCTATGACCCCGCACGGCCCCCGGCCGTCAACCGCGTCAGCCTCACCATCGACGATGGCGAGTTCCTGGTGCTGGTGGGGCCGTCCGGGTGCGGCAAGTCGACCACGCTGCGCATGCTTGCCGGCCTCGAGCCGGTCGATGAAGGCTCGATCTTCATCGACGGCGTCGACGTCAGCGAGGTGCCGGCCCGTGATCGCGACACGGCCATGGTGTTCCAGAGCTACGCCCTGTACCCCAATATGACCGCGCGCCAGAACATGGCGTTCGCGCTCGAGAACGCGAAGGTGCCCAGGGCCACCATCGCCGAGAAGGTGGCCCGCGCCGCGAAGATGCTCGAACTCGAGCCGCTGCTCGACGTGCGCCCCGGCAACATGTCGGGCGGCCAGCGCCAGCGCATCGCCATGGGCCGCGCCATCGTGCGCGACCCCAAGGTGTTCTGCATGGACGAACCGCTGTCGAACCTCGACGCCAAGCTGCGCGTGGCCACTCGCGGCCAGATCTCGCAGCTGCAGCGTGAACTGGGCGTGACCACCGTCTATGTCACCCACGACCAGACCGAGGCCATGACCATGGGTGACCGGGTCTGCGTGCTGAAGGACGGCATCGTGCAGCAGGTCGACACCCCGACCCACCTGTACGAGCACCCGGGCAACACCTTCGTGGCCGGGTTCATCGGCTCGCCCGCCATCACCCTGATCGACGGGGTTGCCATTGAGGATGGTCGCGCCGTGCTGGGCGAGGGCCACGTCGTCGACCTCGGCATCGAGCGCGAGCTTGCGGCCAGGGCCACCACGGGCCGGGTCATCACCGGCGTGCGCCCCGAGGCCTGGGAGATCCTGGGCGTGGGCGGCGACCGCCTGCCCGACACCGTGCCGCTCAAGGTGATCCTGGTCGAGCACCTGGGCTCTGAGGCCTACCTGTACTGCGAGCCGCTCATGACGGCCGATTCGACCGTCAGCATCCGCGGCGGACGGGTCGTCGTGCGGGCCGACAAGCGCCGCACCTTCCGCGTCGATGATGTGCTCTCGGCGCGTCCCCGCTTCGGTGAGAGCTACTTCTTCGACCCCGCGACCGAGATCAATCTCGAGTACCTCTGAGAGGGGGCCGGGGCCGGCGCTCCAGCCCGGTAGATTGTGACCCGTGGTCGATACCGTTGAGAACGCACGCAGCACCCCCGAGTCCGAGCAGCCCTGGGCAGAACTCGGCCTGAAGCAGGACGAGTACGAGCGCATCCGCGAGATCCTGGGTCGGCGCCCCACCAGCGCCGAGCTGGCGATGTACTCGGTGATGTGGTCGGAGCACTGCTCGTACAAGAGCTCGAAGGTGCACCTGAAGCGCTTCGGCGCGCTCGAGCAGACCACCCCGCGCGGGCCGCTGCTGGCCGGCATCGGCGAGAACGCCGGTGTGGTCGACATCGGCCAGGGCTATGCGGTCACGTTCAAGGCCGAGTCGCACAACCACCCGTCCTATGTCGAGCCCTACCAGGGCGCGGCGACCGGCGTCGGCGGCATCGTGCGCGACATCCTGGCCATGGGCGCGCGCCCGATCGGCGTCATGGACTCGCTGCGCTTCGGTGAACTCGATGCCCCCGACACCGCCCGTACCCTGCCCGGCATCGTGTCCGGTGTCGGCGGCTACGGCAACTGTCTCGGCCTGCCCAACGTCGGCGGCGAGGTCAGTTTCCACGAGTCCTACTACGGCAACCCACTGGTCAACGCGCTGTGCGTCGGCCTGCTCAAGCATGAGGACCTGCACCGCGCTTTCGCCTCGGGCACCGGCAACAAGGTCATCCTCTACGGCGCAGCCACGGGAGGCGATGGCATCGGTGGCGCGTCGATCCTGGCGTCCGAGACGTTCGACGACACCAAGCCCAGCAAGCGCCCCAGCGTGCAGGTCGGCGACCCGTTCATGGAAAAGCTGCTGATCGAGTGCACGCTCGAGCTGTTCGCCGAAGACTTGATCAGCGGCATCCAGGACTTCGGTGCCGCGGGCATCTCGTGCGCCACGTCCGAACTGGCCAGCGCCGGCGACGGCGGCATGCACGTCGAGCTTGATGTCGTGCCGCTGCGTGACCCCACCCTGTCGCCCGAAGAGATCCTGATGTCGGAATCGCAGGAGCGGATGATGGCCGTGGTCGAACCGGCCAAGGTCGAGCGCTTCATGCAGATCTGCGCCAAGTGGGACGTGCAGGCCACCGTCGTCGGAGAGGTCACCGAGGGCGACCGGCTGATCATCGACTGGCACGGCCAAACCATCGTGGACGTGGACCCCAAGACCGTGGCCCACGAGGGCCCGGTCTATGAGCGACCCCTGGCCCGTCCGGCCTGGATCGACGAGGTCAACGCCAACTCGGCCAGCAACCTGCCCCGCGCCACCACGGACGAGGGCCTGCTCGACCAGGCCTGGGCCGTGATCTCGTCGCCGCTGAGCGCCGACAAGTCGTGGGTGACCAACCAGTACGACCGCTACGTGCGCGGCAACTCGGTGCTGGCCCAGCCCGAGGACTCGGGCATGCTGCGCATCGACGAAGAGACCGGCCTGGGCATCGCCCTGTCGCTCGACGCCAACGGCCGCTACTGCTACCTGAACCCCTACCTGGGTGCGCAGCTGGCGCTGGCCGAGAGCTACCGCAACGTCGCCGTGACCGGTGCCGAACCGGTCGCCATCACCGACTGCCTCAACTTCGGCTCGCCCGAGGACCCCGAGGTGATGTGGCAGTTCCTCGAGGCCATCATGGGCCTGGTCGACGGCTGCCGGCAGCTGGGCACCCCCGTGACCGGCGGCAACGTCAGCTTCTACAACCAGACCGGTGCGACGCCGATCCTGCCGACGCCCACCGTGGGCATGCTCGGCGTGATCGACGACGTCGCCAAGCGCAATCCCATGGGCTTCCAGCATCCCGGCGATGCGCTGGTGCTGCTGGGCCGCACCGGGGACGACCTGTCCGGTTCAGTCTGGGCCGATGCCGTGCACGACGGCCACCTCGGTGGCATGCCGCCCACGGTTGACCTGGCTGCCGAGCAGGCGCTGGCCAAGGTGATGATCGCCGCGTCGCGCGAGGGCCTGGTGAGTTCGGCCCATGACCTGTCCGACGGCGGGCTGCTGATGGGCCTGGTCGAGAGCGCGCTGCGCCACCACCAGGGCGTCGCCCTGACGCTCGACTCGGTGCCGGCGGTTGACGGGGTCGCGCTCGATGACACGCTGAAGCTGTTCAGCGAATCGGCTGGACGCGCGCTGGTCACGCTGTCGGGTGCGTCGATGCCGCGCTTCGAGCAGCTGTGCGCCGAGCATGGTGTGCCGATGGAGCGCATCGGCGAGGTGACCGGCGAGGACAGCATCGAGGTCTCGTCGCTGTTCAGCCTGCCGCTCGACAAGGTGCGCGAGGTGTGGTCGGGAGTGCTTCCGAAGGTGCTGGGCTGACCAAAATGTGGCTCTGATCGCCGGTAGCCTGTCGGCGACGATCGGAGACCGCGGTGCAGATGCCCTGGCTGTTCAACTGGAAAATGGTCGTGACGACCATCATGCTGTCGGCCGTCTGGTGGGGGCCGGTGCTCGGTCCGAACGGGATGCCGGCGCTGCCGGGGCCGGTCGGCACCCAGCGGCCGGGGGCCACGCCGACGACCGCTGGGACGACTGCTGCGCCGACGGACGGGCCGACTGCCCAGCCGAGCACGCCGGCCACGCCCAGCACGTCGGCCGCGCCCAGCAAGCCCGCCACGCCAGAGCCCACCGACCACATCCGCGGCCAGGTGATCGTCCGGTTCGTGGCCGGGGCCGACCGGGATGCGGTACTGCAGCGGGCCGCACGGGCGTCCGGGGTGACCAACCCGCAGGTGCAGCGCGAACTGGCCACGGGTGCCCACCTCGTGCAGGTCGCGGGTGACGCGAAGGCGTTCAGCGCGGCGCTGGCCGCCGACCCCGGGGTGGTGAATGCGCAGGTCAACGGCAAGGTGCGGCGCGCGGCGACTGCGACCGATCCGCGCTACCCGCAGCAGTGGTCGTTGCACCCCGTCACCGACACCTCTGCCGGCAGCATCAACATCGGCCCCGCGTGGGACCGGTCGTTGGGTGCGGGCGCGCGGGTGGCGGTGCTCGACTCGGGCAGGACGAACCATCCCGACCTGGTCGGGGCCTGGCTCGGGGGTTACGACTTCATCGCTGATGCCATCGACGCGGGCGACGGCAACGGACGTGACGGGGACCCCACGGACCCGGGTGACTACTGCCTGGACACGAGTGAGGTGTCCAGCTGGCACGGTACGCATGTGGCGGGCATCGTCGGGGCGCGACGCAACAACGGCATCGGCGTGGCGGGGGTGGCCCCCACGGCAAGGATCGTGCCGATCCGGGTGCTCGGGCGCTGCCAGGGCAGCGAGGCCGACCTGATCGATGCGATGGTGTGGGCGGCCGGTGGCAAGGTGCCGGGCATGGCGCCCAACCCCTACCCGGCGCGGGTGCTGAACATGTCGCTGGGGATCGAGGCCGGGTGCTACACAGAGATGGGCATCGCCGTGCGGGCCGTGCGCAACCTGGGGGCGCTGCCGGTGGTGGCTGCGGGCAACTTCAGCAAAGATGCCTCGACATTCTCGCCGGGCAATTGCCAGGGGGCGTTCACCGTGGCGTCCAACACCCGCGACGCCGGGCGGGCCAGCTATTCAAACTACGGCCTTGCCGTCAACCTCGCGGCTCCCGGCGGTGACGGCACCAGCAATCCCATCGTCAGCACCATCCTGGCCGACACCTATACCAACCAGGGCGGCTACACCTATGAGGGCATGAGCGGCACGTCGATGGCCGCCCCCCATGTGGCAGGGGTCGCGGCGTTGCTGCTGTCGCTGAACCCGCGACTGACCCTGGCCCAGCTCGAGGCGATCCTGGTCGAGTCGGCTCGTCGGGCACCATCGTGCGATGGCTGCGGCGCCGGGATCCTCGACGCCGCGGCGGCGGTCGCGCGGGTGCCACAGTTGGCCTCGGCGGGAGTGTCCGGGCAGGCGCTGACGCTCAGCGGCTCGGGGTTCACCCGGGTGACCGAGGTGTGGGTTGGTTCGAAGCAGGCCTCGTTCACGACCGTCGACGACCGGCGGATCACGGCGACGCTGCCCGCGGGACTGGCCCCGGGACGGCATGCGGTGTGGGTCGTCACGGGCGGGGTGCGGTCGGGCACCGTGCTGGTGACGGTGGGCTGACGAGGGCCGGGGTCGGGCTCGGGCATCCATCAGGTGGCGGCTCCTGATCTCGTCCATGGTGGCCCTGGGGGTGCAGACGTGGCGCTGGTGTCACGAATGCGGGTGGTTTCGGCGTTCTGGCCTGCGGACGTGACTCTGGTGTCACCTGTGCAGGTGTGGGGGCTCCAGCGGTGCCGAACTGTCGGTACTCGAACGGTTCGGCACCACTGTGGGCCGGTACCCCCACCGCCGCCCCCGATGAAGCCCATCGCGGGGTCACACTGGGCCCAATACCCCACCCCCGCCGAATCACGGCTGACCCGGGCTCCTAGGCTCTCTTCGTGCTGGCGGAGCATCTGCCCCGCCCGAGAAGGGATGCAGTGCAGGTCGCAGTCGTCGGGGCGGGGATCGCAGGGCTCGTGCTGGCCCAGCGCCTGCGTGAAGCCGACATCACGCCCATCGTCATCGAAGCCGCTGACCAGGTGGGCGGCCAGGTGCGCACCCGCAACCTGTGGGGCCAAACGGTCGACGTCGGGGCCGAGGCCGTGCACCTGGCGTCACCGGCCGTCGCGCGCTGGTTCGACCAGCTCGGTCTGGGCGAGCGCGTCGTCCCCGCGAACCCCGGGACGTCGCTGCTGCTCACGCGCCGCGGACTGAAACCGCTGCCCGCCGGCGTCGGCCCCGTCGGGCCCACGCGCATCGGGCCGGTGCTGCGCTCGGGGATCCTGTCCCCGGCCGGGCTGGTGCGCGCAGGCCTCGAGCCGCTGCTGGCCCCGTGGCAACGCATCGAGGGCGACGTGTCGGTGGGGCGGTTCGTGCGCTCCCGGTTCGGCGACGAGGTGGCCGAACAGTTCGTCGAACCGATGCTCGGCAACCTGCACGGCGGCGCCATCGACCGGCTCTCGCTGCTCTCGACGGCCCGCCAGCTCGTGCCCGCAGCCCGTGAGGGCCGTTCATTGCTGCCGCGCCCGCGTCTGCCTCGTCCCCACACACCCACTGGACGCACGCAGCCGGGACATGCCTTCGCCTCGCTGCCGGGTGGCCTCACCGAGTTTGCCCGGGCCCTGGCCGGCGGGCTCGAGGTGCGGCTGGGTCAACCCGTCCGGGCCATCACGCCGGCTGCTGCGGGCTGGACCATCCACACCGCGGGCCAGACCCTGACCGTCGACGCCCTGGCCCTGGCCTGCCCGGCTGCCGTGGCCGCCGACCTTCTGGCCCCCCACGCGGCCGCCGCTGCGGAGGCCCTGCGCGTCGGCCGCACCGCCGACGTCGCCACCGTGGTGCTGGCCTACCCCCGCACCGACGATGAGCTGCTCAATGCCAACGGACTGCTGCTGCGGGCCCGCGACGGGCACCTCGTGAAGGCCATGACGAACCTCGACCGCAAGTGGCCCCACATGCACCACCCCGACCTGCGCATCATCCGCGCGTCGGTGGGGCGGGTCGGCGAGGGCCGTCTGGCCACGCTCGACGACCACGACCTCGTGGCCCGGGTCGTCCACGAACTGCACACCATCGCCGGGCTGCCTGCCGCGCACGCGGAGGCGCACGTCGAGCGTTGGCCGGGCGCGATGCCGCAACTCGAGGTCGGCCATGCCGAGCGGCTGCTCGCGGTGCGCCATGCCCTCGCCGACCTGCCGCCCGTCGTGCTGGCCGGCGCACCGTACGACGGCATCGGGGTCAGCTCGGCCATTGCCTCGGGCGAGGCGCGGGCAGACGACCTGGTCACGGCACTCCATGAACCCAGCGAATCGAGGCAGCATGTCCACCACTGAGCAGGCCACCACCACGCGCACCACCCCCGTCGTGCGGATGGGCCACTACGACCCGCACGACCGCCCGTTCATCGTCATCTGGGAGGTCACCCGCGCCTGCGCGCTCGTCTGCAAACACTGCCGCGCCGACGCGCAACACCGGGCCCACCCCGACCAGCTGACCACGGCGCAGGGCGTCGAACTGCTCGACGAGATCGCGGCGTTCGGTCGTCCACAACCCATCGTCGTGCTGACCGGGGGAGACCCCTTCGAACGCGCCGACCTCACCGACCTGGTGCGCCACGGCACCAACCTGGGCCTGGCGATGTCGGTCTCGCCGTCGGTCACCCCCAAGCTGACCCGCGAGCGCGTCGCCGCGCTGCACGACGCCGGCGGCAAGGCCATGTCGGTCTCGCTCGACGGCGCGAGGGCCGCCACGCACGATGCGTTCCGGGGCATTGACGGCACGTTCGCGCGCACCGTCGAGGCCGCGGCGATGATCATGGACGAGGGCTTCAGGCTGCAGGTCAACACCACCATCACCCGTCACAACGTGCGCGAGTTGCCGCTGCTGCTCGCCGACGTCATCGGCATGGGCGCGAAGATGTGGTACCTGTTCTTCCTGGTGCCGACCGGCCGTGGCGCCCAGCTCTCGTCGCTGCACCCGGACGAGAAGGAGGACGTGCTGCACTGGCTGCACGATGTCTCGGACCGCATCGCCATCAAGACCACCGAGGCACCCCAGTACCGGAGGGTGGCGCTGCAGCGCGATGCCTGGCGCCGCGACGGCGTCCCCATGCCGCAACGCGGCGAACTGTGGCACTGGCTCACCGCCGAGACCACCCGGCTGCTCGGGGCAGCGCCCGATAGGCCGCGCGTGCCGCGCGCGCCGATGGCGGTGAACTCGGGCAACGGGTTCGCGTTCATCGACCACATCGGCGACGTCTACCCGAGTGGGTTCCTGCCCTATGTGTGCGGCAATGTGACCCGCGAATCGTTCCGGGACATCTACCGCAACGCCGACATGATGCGCCAGCTGCGTCGACCCGACGAGTTCGGCGGCAAATGCGGGGTGTGTGAGTTCAACACGGTGTGCGGCGGCTCGCGCTCGCACGCGCATGCGGTCACCGGTGACCCGTTGGCCGCGGACCCGACGTGCCCTTACATCCCGGCGGGGTGGGCGAACTAGGCGTCCAGCGATGCGCGGATGAGTCCGGTGAGGTGCCGGACCGGGGCGTGGTGCAGGTCGGCGATCGCGTCATGCAGGCGCCGCGCCCGGGCCTCGTCCATGACGGTGCCCAACGCGGTCAGCGACTTGGCCTCGAGCTGGGCTGGCGTGAGGGGTGCCGCGGGGTGACCCGGCGGGTAGGTGGCCACGGCGCTCGAGGTGCCGCCGGTGTGGTGCACGTCGACGCGACCGCCGAAGCGGGTGTCGTCGTTGGCGCCCAGGTCGGTGATGACCTCGACCCGGGCGCGCAGGTCATGGATGTCCTGGCGACCCAGCGCCTTGTCACCCACCTGGTCGGGCCCCACGGCACCGTCGACCACCGCCGCCGCCAGCAGCCACGTGGGCGAATAGCGCGCACCTTCGGCATCAACCGGGCGCCCGACGCGCATGATCTGGGTGACCAGGGGGTCGACGTGGGCGACCACCTGGGTGATGTCGGACGACGGGACGCCGGCATCGGTCACGGCATCGATGGCCGCCGCCAGCGCCCCGTGCACTGACCCGCAGCAGGGGTACAGCTTCTGGATGAGTCCCCACCGGCTCTCGATGCCGTGCGGCTGCTCGGCGCCCTCGCGCACCTGGCGCTCGGCCTCGAGGGCTTCGAATTCGCCACCGAAGCAGGCGAGCATGCCGCTGGGCCCGAGCAGCCAGTCGGGGCTGGCGGTCGCGCCTGCGCGGGCCAGGAGTGCGGCCTGGATGCCGGCGCGGGCGGCGTTGCCCGCATGGAAGGCCTTGGTCATGGTGCCGAAGTTGGCGCGGATGCCGGCGGCACCCGAGGCGGCGATGGCGAGCGCGGTGGCCGTGCGCTGTGTGTCGAGGCGCAGCAGGCGGCTGGCGGCTGCCGCGGCACCAATCGTGCCGATCGTGCTGGTGGCGTGCCAGCCGCGGCGGTAGTGGGCATGCGACAGGGCCAGTGAGGTCAGGTGGTCGGCCTGGTAGCCCGCGAGGTAGGCCTGTACCAGCTCGGCACCGGTGCTGTCGAGGGCCTCGGCCAGGGGCAGCAGGGTGCCGAGCAGCACCGAACTGCAGTGGCCGTGCATGGGGTGGTGGTAGTCGTCCCAGTCGAGGCTGTGCGCGGCGGTGCCGAGCACGAACGCGGCGTCGTCCACGGCCAGCATGCGGTCAGCGAGCCAGTCGCGTGCCGCGAGGTCGAACGAGCCCGTCGCGAACACGGTGGCGGCTGCGCAGGCGGCCTGCGGCAGGGGAGCGCCCGCGATGACCACGGGCAGGGTGTCGGTGATGGCGACCCGGGCACGGTGCAGCGTCACGGCTGCTGTCCACGTACCCGAGGCGGCTGCGGTGGCGATGGCGGTCTCTGCGGTGCCCATGGGGATCCCTTCTGAATTGTGATACTGTCAACAGTACACAGATGGTGCATTCTGGTGTGTCTCTTCCTGTTCGCGCATCATTCGGGGGACGATGCACGCAGCATCTGGCGCAGATCAAAATTGAGGAGGCCCCGTGACCAGCCCCGTGACCAACGGAGTCGTGACGAACGCGCACTTTGGCTGGGGCGGGTTCGGGGTCACCACCACGCGCGATGTCGCCGAGCACCACCTGCGCCAGGCGATCCTTGAGGGCCGTCTCGAACCGGGGGAGCGCCTCAATGAGGTGCTGATTGCCGAAGAACTGGGCATCAGCCGCGGACCCCTGCGCGAGGCGATCCAGCGGTTGGCCAGCGAGGGCCTGTTGCACCAGGTGCGCAACAAGGGCGCCTTCGTGCCGTTGGTCGACCATGCCGAACTCGGTGAGTTGTACGAGGCGCGCATCGCCCTCGAACGACGGGCAGTCAAGCTGGTGGCGCGCGACCTGGCCGCCGAGCACAAAAGCGAACTGTCGAAGATGCTGGACGAGACCACCGCTGCTCTGGAGTCCGGCGATTCTGCGGCCTACCCGCCAGACCTCGACTTTCACCGGGCCCTGTTCGCCATGGCTGACAATGCGACGCTCACGCGGTTCGCCACCGAGGTGCAGGCGCGCATCCAATTGGCGCGGGCCCGGTCGGCGCGTGACCACCAGCGTGCCATTGCCGCGCTGCAGGAGCACCGGGCCATCGCCCAGGCCGTTGTCGACGGCGACGCCGAGCTGGCCTGCGACCTGATGGAGACCCACCTCTACCACTCGCTGAAGAACGCCAAGCTGGCGCTCTGAGCGCCCGCCGCTTTCTGCTCCCCGCCGCCACACCCACGCCCGCCCGCCACATCCCGCCTCCGCCCGCCACATCCCACTTCCGCCCGCCACATCCCACTTCCGCCCGCCACATCCCACGTAGCTGGCGTTGTTCGACCTGGCTGGCCTCTAGAGCGCCAGCCACGTCGAAGAACGCCAGCCAGGTGGGGGTGGGGCAGTGGTGGGGGGAACCGGTGGGGTGAACCAGTGGACCGCGGCCCCACATGCGTGGCGTGGTCGGGCTGCCGTCGTCCTCGACCCCGCCGACCAGAAGAATTCGCACCAGGACCACTTTCTCTGGTCGAGAAGACCGGTCACGGCAGAAGAACTCGCCGCCATGCAAGTTCTTCTGGTTCCGGGGTGGTGGCGCTCTGGGGACGAGGCATCGGCGACGGCCCGGTATGACCCCCGCCACACTCCACGCCCGCCCGCCACATCCCACGTAGCTGGCGTTGTTCGACCTGGCTGGCCTCTAGAGCGCCAGCCACGTCGAAGAACGCCAGCCAGGTGGGGGTGGGGCGGTGGGGCGAACCGGTGGGGCGGTGGGGTGAACCAGCGGGGGTGAACCAGCGGGGGTGAACCAGCGGGGGTGAACCAGTGGACCGCGGGCCCACATGCGTGGCGTGGTCGGCTGCCGTCGTCCTCGCCCCCCCGGTGACCTTCTGGAACGAAGATTGCCGATTACCAACTGTTGACAGTTGCCAGTTGGCATGTGAAGCTAGAACTCAAGCGCCACCGAGCGCGGGCTTACAGCAACGAAGCAAGAGCCTAGGAGAACCCACATGACTGAGAACATCAGCGTCCGCGAGGCGGAGGTCACCTTCACCCGCAAGGGTGCGGCCCCCATGACCGCACTCAAGGCGCTCAACCTCGACATCGAGCCCGGTGGCTTCGTGTCGATCGTCGGCCCCTCGGGCTGTGGAAAGACGACCCTCCTGCGAGCCATCGGTGGCCTGCAGCCCCTGACCGGCGGCGAGATCCGTGTGGGCGGCGATGTCGTCATCAAGCCGCGGCGCAGCACTGCGTTCATGTTCCAGGCGCCCACGCTGCTGCCCTGGTTCACCGTGAACCAGAACTGCCTGGCCCCCGCGAAGTTGCGTGGCAAGGTCACCACCGACTACAAGGACCGCGTCAGCGCACTGCTCGAGCGTGCCGGTCTGGCCGGCTTCGAGGACAAGTACCCCTCGGAACTCTCGGGCGGCATGCAGCAGCGCGTCTCGATCGTGCGGGCGCTGGGCCAGAACCCCGAGGTGCTGCTGCTTGACGAGCCGTTCGGCGCCCTCGACGCAATGACCCGCGAACAGATGAACTTCGACCTCAACGCGATCTGGCGCCGCGAGAAGGTCACCACCGTGCTCATCACCCACTCGATCCCCGAGGCAGTGCTGCTCGGCCAGCGGGTGGTCGTGATGAGCTCGCGGCCCGGCCGCATCGTCGATGACATCGAGGTGCCGTTCGGCCCCGAACGCACCCCCGCGGTGATGGACGACCCCGAGTTCGCTCGCATCACCGCCCACGTCCGGTCCTATTTCGCCAAGGACACCGATGACGCCGAGAAGGGCCCGACCCGTGTCCGTGACTGAACTGAAGGCACCCACCATGACTGACACCACGACCACCACGCCGAAGCGTGGCTCGGCCGCCCCGGCCGGCGGTGGCGACACCGCGCTGCCGGTCAAGACCACCAACCCCGGTCGTCGAATCGCCTCGAAGGTGGGTGGCGGTCTCGTGCCGTTCATCAGCATCATCGTGGCGATGGTGGCCTGGGAGGTGATCCCGCGGGCGCTGAACACCCCGAGCTTCATCTTCCCCCCGCTCAGCGAGGTGCTGGCCAAGCTGTTCGATGCCAACACCCTCACCCTGATCTGGCAGCACACCCAGGTCACCTTCTATGAGGCGATGATCGGCCTGCTGATCGGCATTGCCGCCGGCGTCGGCACCGGCTTCGTGCTCGCTGAATGGGACATCGCCCGCCGGGCGCTCTACCCGTTCATCGTGGCCTTCCAATCGATGCCCAAGGTCGCCCTGGCGCCGCTGTTCATCATCTGGTTCGGGTTCGGCTACACCCCGAAGATCCTCGTCGTCGTGATGCTGGTGTTCTTCCCGATGCTGGTCAACACCATGAACGGCATCCTGTCGACTGACTCCTCGCGCCTCGACCTGTTCCATTCGCTGTCGGCCTCGAAGTGGCAGATCTGGAGCCGCCTGCTGCTGCCCAGTGCCCTGCCGTCCATCTTCGCGGGGCTCGAAGTGGCCGTCGTCAACTCGTTCATCGGCGCCATCACCGGTGAGTTCGTCGGTGCCAATGCCGGCCTTGGCGTGCTGCTGCAGCAGTTCAAGACCAATTACGACACCGCCGGTGTCTTCGCGATCCTGATCGTCCTCGCGCTGATCGGCATCGCCCTCAACCAGATCGTGCGCCAGACCCGCCGTCGGCTGATCTTCTGGCAGGCCTGAGGGCCGTCCACCACCAACCCACCGCCTCACACCATCCCTAAGGAACCATCATGCGCAGGCGCACCTTCTTCACCGTCTCAGCTGCACTCGCGGGCGCCGGACTCATCGCCGGCTGCGCCCCCGACGTGCCCGGCCAGAACAAGCAGGACACCAACCTGACCCTGCTGCGGATCGCCCCCTCGTCGGCCATGGCCGCCCACTGGGCCCAGTTCGCCGTCGCCCAGGAACAGGGCTACTTCGCCGACGCCGGCATCCGCATCGAACTGCAGTTCCCCGGTGGCTCGGCCGATGTCATGCAGGCGCTGGCCACCAACCGCGTCGACATCGGCGGCCCCACCCCGGAAGCCGCCCTCTCGGCCCTGGCCAACGGCCAGAAGGCCCGGATGTTCTACAACTGGTCGCGTGAGGCCGTGCAGTCGCTGGCCGTGCTCGAAGCCTCGCCGGTGCAGTCATTTGCTGACATGCGCGGCAAGAAGATCGGCGTGCAGACGATCTCGTCCGGTGCCAAACTGCTCGCCGAGGCCGCGCTGCGCGATGCCGACATCGACCCCGCCAACGTCACCTTCGTCGCCGTCGGCGTCGGCGTCGCAGCCATGGATGCGCTCAACCGCGCGGCCGTCGATGCCTTGATGCTGTGGGACACCGAGTACGTGCTGATGGAGGAGTCCGGCACCAAGCTGCGCACGATCCTGCCCGACAGCTACAAGCAGCTGTTCTCGACCGGGTTCGTCGCCACCGACGAGAGCATCGCCTCGAAGAAGGACGCCCTCGCGGGCTTCGGCAAGGCCTGGGCCGAGGCCACCGTCTGGGCCACCGCCAACCCCGAAGAGGCGATCAAGACGATGTGGAAGCTGTACCCCCAGACCAAGACCTCGGACGATCCCGCCCTGCTGACCAAGCAGGTGGCGATCTTCAAGGCCCGCAACGAGAAGGCCATCGCCGGCGACCCCGCGGGCACCAGGAGCTTCGGCAAGTTCACCCCGGAATCGGCCAAGGCCTGGACCGAGTTCGCCGCCGAATACGGCATCACCAAGACCAAGGTGAACCCCGACGACTTCTACACCAACGAGTTCGTCGAGAAGTTCAACGACTTCAACGTCGACGAGATCACGGCCAAGGCCAAGAGCGCCAAGTCATGAGCCCGCTCGAGACGGCCGCGCCCGCAGGGGTGCGGCCCCACCCCAAGGAAGTCCGCATGACCACCACCGCCCGACCCCCTGTGCCCGGCATCGTGCGCAACCGCGACCCGCACGAGTTGCGCCGCCAGCTTCGCGCCGACCTCGCCGGCACCCGCCCGCTCGTGGTGCCCGGCGTCACCGACGCACTCGGTGCCCGGCTCGTCGAACGCGCAGGCTTCGGGGCCATGTACGTCACCGGTGCTGGCATGTCGAATGCCCTGTACGGACTGCCTGACATCGGTCTGGTCTCGCTGGCCGAGGTCGTCGAGAACGTCTCGCGCATCACCGCAGCCATCGACATCCCCGTCGTTGTCGACGCCGACACCGGCCACGGTGGCCCGCTCAACGCGATGCGCACCCTCACCCAGCTCGAACGGGCCGGGGTGGCGGGGATCCAGTTCGAGGACCAGGAGATGCCCAAGCGTTGTGGCCACTTCGACGACCACACGCTGATCCCGGGCCGCCACATGGCCGCCAAGATCGACGCCGCAGTCCAGGCCCGCCGCGACGACCAGCTGGTCATCATCGCCCGCACCGACGCCCGCTCTGCCGAGGGATCGATCGACGCCGCCATCGAACGGGCCCACCTCTACCGGGAGGCCGGAGCTGACGCCCTGTTCATCGAGGCACCCCGCACGATCGAGGAACTGCAGCAGGTCGCCGATGAGTTCCGCGGCATCCCGCTGGTGGTCAACGTCGTCGAGGGCGGCAAGACGCCCCAGCTCACCGTTGAGGATTACGCGAACATGGGTTACACGTTCGTGCTGTTCGCCAACTTCTTGATGCGCTCGGTGATCCACGCGGCCCAGGAATCACTCGGCTACCTGCGCCGCAATGGCGAGACCACCGGGTTCGAGGACCGCATCGCCACGTGGCAGACGCGCCAGGAACTCGTCAACCTCAGTGACATGGCACGGGCCGAGGCCTTCTATGACCAGCCGTGGGGAGAACGTGCATGAGCGTGCAGGACCTGCCTGAAGTGTGTGACGTGCTGGTGCTCGGCGGTGGCCTGGCCGGCACCGCCGCCGCACTGGCCGCCGCCGAGGCCGGAGCCCACGTCGTCCAGCTCGAAAAGCAGGACGCCATCGGCGGCTCGACGGTGCTCTCGGCAGGCCTGTCGGCATTCGCCGGCACCGACGAGCAGGCCGAGGCCGGCATCGAGGATTCGGATGAGCTGCTGCGCGACGACATCATCGCGACAGGCTTCGGCAAGGGCGACCCCGCACTCGTCGACCTGTACTGCCGTCACCAGCGCGACACCTACCGCTGGCTGAAGGGCCATGGGGTGCGCTACGGGCACCTGCACGCGGCCGCCGGCCAGTCGGTGCCACGTTCGCACCCCACCGACACCACCCGTATGCTCGCGCTGCTCACGGCCGCGGCAGCCGAACTTGGGGCGAGCCAGTTCACCGGCATCGCCGCCCGCCGGCTGCTGCGCGAGGACGACCGCGTCGTCGGCTCCCTGGTCGAGGACGCCACCGGCGCGCGGCGCGAGATCCGGGCCGGTGCCGTGGTGCTGGCGACCGGCGGCTTTGCCCGCAACCGCGACATGCTCGAGAAGTTCGCCCCGCAGATGCGACTGGCCCACCAGGCCGGGGGCCAGGGCAACGTCGGCGAGGGGCTGCAGATGGCCTGGGCGCTCGGCGCCGACGTCATCGACACCCCCTGGATCAAGGGCACCTACGGCGTCCACCCCCGCCCGCACGCCGGGGAGCACGGCACCGGTATCCACGCCATCTACAAGGGCGGCATCGCCGTCAACAAGCAGGGCATGCGCTTCGTCGATGAGTCCCTGCCCTACAAGGTGGTCGGCGATGCCAACCTGGCCCAGACCGACGGCGAGACGTGGCAGGTCTTCGACGAGCGGGTGATGGCCGCCTCCGACGCCTCAGTCGCGATCTTCGACTTTGCCGGGCGACGCGACTGCGGCATCCTCATCAGCGCCGACAGCATCGAAGAACTCGCCGCCCTGATGGATGTGCCTGCCGAGGCCCTGGTCGGGACCGTTGACGAGTACAACCGCCGCGTCGCCGCTGGCGAGCCCGACCAGTTCGGCCGCGAGCACCTGTCCGGCCGGGTGGGGGAACTGTTCCCCCTGGTGGCGCCCCCGTTCCATGCCCACCTGTCGGGTACCGTCGTGCTCGCCACCTATTGCGGGCTGCGTGTCGATACCTCGATGCGGGTGCTCGATGTCTTCGGGCAGACGATCGACGGGCTGCATGCGGTGGGTGAGATCATCGGTGGGTTCCACGGCGGCGGTTACATGACCGGCACGAGCATCGGCAAGGCCGGTATTTTCGGACGAGTGGCCGGCCAGGTGGCGGCCGCCGCAGTGAAGGGCCGGGTGGCCCATGTCTGAAGCGACCCCTGACATGTTCGACCTGACCGGCGAGACTGCTGTCGTCGTCGGCGCAGGCATCGGCGGGCTCGGCGCCCGCGCCGCCCAGGAGCTGTCGCGCCGCGGCGCCAACGTCGTGCTCGCCGACCACCCCGGGCGTGCCGACGACCTCGCCGCCAGCGCCGCCACCCTGGCCGGCCCGTGCAGCACCGCCACCTGCGATGTCACCAGCGAGGACGACGTGAGCGCGCTCATGGCCCATGCGGTCGCGACGTTCGGCGGCCTTGACGTGGTCGTCAACTGCGCCGGGGCCATGCTGCGCAAGGAGTTCGACCAGACCACCGTCGAGGACTTCGAGCGCCTGCTGCGGGTCAACACCCTGGGCAACTGGCTGTTGGCCCGCGCCGCGGGCGTGCAGATGCTGGCGGCCCCGCCCGCCCGCGGTGGCCGCATCGTGCTGATGAGCACCGTCTATGCCGAGCGGGTCGGGCCCATCCCCGAATCGGCCTACTACGCCTCGAAAGCAGGCGTGGTGAACGTCACCCGGGCACTCGCCCAGGAACTCGGCCCCCACGACGTGCGGGTGAACTGCCTGGCGCCCGGGGTCTTCTACCCGACCGGCATGACCGCCGCGCTCGACGAAACCCCGGACCGCCTCGAGTGGTTCGCCGCCCGGACGATGCTCGGTCGCAACGGCGACCCGGACCACGACTTCACCGGCCCGCTCGTCTTCCTGTCCACCCCTGCCTCGTCATTCGTGACGGGCCAGGTGCTCTATGTCGACGGGGGCTGGTCGGCTTGGTGATCCCACCAGCAGACCTCGTCCTCGCACCCTTCACACAGACCCGAACGCCGCAGAACCGACCAAGGAGAAACCCGACATGACCGCACCCACCGCATCGACCACCGCCCTGCTGATGCTCGACTACGAGGTGGCGCTGACCGAGCAGGGCCCGCACGCGAAGATGCCGCCCCTGATCGACCAGGTCGAGCAGCGGGGCGTCATCGCGACGGCCGGCCGGGTACTCGCTGCGGCGCGGGCGGCGGGCGCGCGGGTCATCCATGTACGGCTCGCCTTCGACGACGCCTACGGGCTGCGCACCAACCAGCACCCGCGCTTCGACGGCTACCCGAACAATCGCGCCATGCTGGCGACCTCGCCCGAGGCGGCCTTCACCGCGCCGCTCGCCCCGACCGCCAACGAGACGGTGGTGCAGAAGGGTGGGGTCGATCCGTTCATCGGCACCGCGCTCACCGAAATCCTCATCGGCGCCGGCATCCGCACCGTCGTGCTGGGCGGTGTCGCCACCAACCTGGTCGTCGAATCGGCCGCCCGCACTGCCTGCGACAAGGGCTTTCAGGTGCGCATCGTCGAGGACATGTGCGCCTCGTTCGACCCCGAACTGCACCGCCTCTCGTTCGAGAAGCTGATGCCCCTGTTCGGCAAGGTCACCACCGCGGACGAGGTGATTGTTGATGAATTCGCCGGCTGAGGCCCCCCGCGCGCCGGGTGCACCGCTGCGGCTGTGGCACCAGAGCTTCACCGTGCTGGGTGATGTGCCGCACTACCATGCAGCCCTGCAGCGCCACCTGGTCCAGGCCCTGGGCGACCCGCGCACCACCATCGACCTGCACGGCATGGCGCCGGGCACCTATCCCAGTGACTACCCGGGTTCGCACATCGGGTATGCCTACCTGTTCGGCCTGCACAAGGAACAGTTCGTCCATGCTGCCCTGCAGGCCGAACAGCAGGGCTATGACGCCTTCATGATCGCCACCATTCCAGACACGGCATTCGAAGAGGTGCGCAGCCTCGTCGACATCCCCGTCGTGACCTTCGGGCAGGCCTCGGTGCTGGCCGCCGCCCAGTTGGGCGACTGCGTCGGCATCGTCAACTTCATCGGGGCGCTGGTGCCGCAGCTGCGGCGCAACTTCGAGCACTACCGTCTCGACCGGCTGGTGGGGCCGATCGTGCAGGTCGCCGCGGAGTTCACCGACATCATGGCCGCCTATGCCGACCCCGGGCCGCTGCTGGGTGCGTTCACCGATGCGGCCCGCCGCGCCATCGCCGCCGGCGCGACCGTGATCGTCCCCGGTGAAGGACCGCTGAACGTGTTCCTGGCCGACCGGGGAATCGTCGAAGTTGACGGTGTGCCGGTCGTCGACTCACTCGGCACCCTGGCGGCCACGGCCGAACTGCGCGCCCGTGAGCACCAGCGCTCGGGCCTGAAGCCGGGGCGCACCGGGTTCTTCGGCACCCGTCCCGACCCCGACCTGGTGCGCGCTGCCCGGGAGTTCTATGGGATTCCCCAGTCGCTCGACGCGCACCAGCCCTGACACCCATGCACACACCCACGAGGACGAAGGAGTCCTAGTCATGAACCAGTTCGACCACACCTATGACGTCGTCGTCGTGGGCGCCGGCGCCGCAGGCCTGTCTGCGGCACTGAATGCCCACGAGGCGCTCACCGCCGCCAACGGCTCGGCCCGCGTGGCCATGCTCGAGCGGTCCACGCCCGACCTGCGCGGCGGCAACACCCGCTGGTCCGGGGCGTTCCTGCGGCTCAAGGACCGCACCCACGCTGTCGACGACCTGGCCGAGTACGGCGTCAAGGTCTCCCGTGGCCAGGCGTCCGGCGCCTACTACGAACGCCTCGCCGAGAAGGTGCCCGAAGCTTTCGGGTGGATGGTCGACAAGGGTGTGCAACTCGAGGCCCTGCCCACGATCTTCCTGACCGCCTCGGCCACCCGGTTCTCACCCGTCGGCGGCGGCGAACACATTGTCGAGACCCTGTTCAGCGCGGTTGAGCAGACTGACATCGAGGTGCTCTACGAGACCTCGGCAGAGAGGCTCGTCACCGATGATGAGGGCGCCGTCACCGGGCTGGTCGCCCGCAACCGCGAGGGCCGCCTGGTGCGGCTGGGTGCCGGTGCCGTGGTGCTGGCCTGCGGTGGGTTCCAGGCCAATGGCGAGATGATGTCGCGCTACGTCGGCGAGAACGCCTACCGCATCCCCCCGATCTCGAAGGGCGGGCGCAACAACCGCGGTGACGGGCTGCGCATGGCCGTCGAGGTTGGCGGTGCGACCGCGGGGCAGTTCGACATCTTCCATGCTGAACCGAAGGACCCACGTTCCGAGGTCGCCGAGGCCGTCGTGATGACCTACCCCTACGGCATCGTCGTCAACATCGAGGGCGATCGGTTCATCGACGAGGGTGCCAACACCGTCGACCAGACCTATGAGCGGGTGGCCCGGGCGCTGTTCAAGCAGCCCGACTCGCTGGCCTATGCCGTCTTTGACCAGCAGGTGCTTGCGACCCCCGGCTACGAGCATGCGGTGCTCACCGACGTCGCCCCGATCCAGGCCGGGACGATCGCCGAACTCGGGGCCGTGCTCGGGATGCCGGACGGTGCGCTGCAGCGCACTGTGGCCGACTACAACGCCGCCTGCCCGGACGACCGCTCCGGCTATGACCCGCTGCGCCTCGACGGCGCGGCGGCCCAGCCCGAGGGCCAGCCGGCCAAGTCGAACTGGGCGCGTCCGCTCGACCAGGGTCCGTTCTTCGCCTACCCGCAGATCTGTGCCAACGTGTTCACCTTTGGCGGGGTCAAGACCGATCTCGAGGCCCGCGTGGTGACCTCGGACGACCACCCGATCCCGAACCTGTACGCGGCGGGTGAACTGACCGGGCTCTACTTCGAGATGTACGCCGGATCGACGTCGGTGATGCGCTCGATCACCTTCGGACGGATCGCCGCACTGAACGCCGCCGCCGCGCTCAGCGTGCCCGAACATTCGGCGCTGGCATGAACCAGACAAGCACACCTGATCAGGTCGACGTCATCGTGGTCGGTGGCGGCAACGCGGGCTTCTGCGCCGCGCTGGCCGCCGCCGAACGCGGGCGCCGCGTCGTCCTGCTCGAGAAGTCGCCGCAACTCTTCGCGGGCGGCAATTCGTACTACACCCACGGCGCGACCCGCATCGTCCACGACGGACTCGACGATCTGGCAGCGATCCTCGAACCGGACGAACGCCATGCCGTGAGCGTGGTGCCGACGTACACCGCTGAGGAATACATCGACGACATCACCACGCTCTCGCAGGGGCGCAACGACCCAGAACGCACCCGGGTGCTGGTCACGGAATCACACGACGCCCTGGTCTGGCTGCACTCGCTGGGCATGAAGTACGAACTGCTCTATGGACGCCAGGCACACTTCCTGCCCGACGGGTCGATCCACTTCTGGGGCGGGCTGCACGTCGGCAATGTCGGCACCGGTGTCGGCATGATGCGCGACTACACGGCGGTGGCGCAACGTCTGGGCGTCGAGATCCGCTACGAACAGCGGGTCACTGCGCTGCTGCGTGATGGCGACGGACCCGTGACCGGAGTCGTCATCGAGGCGCCTGACGGTTCGACGACGCAGCTCACGGCCGAATCGGTCGTGCTGGCGGCAGGCGGGTTCCATGCCAGCCCCGACCTGCGCGCCGAACACTACGGCGAGGAGTGGCGTGACGTGGTGGTGCGCGGCACGCCGTCGAGCACCGGTGACCTGCTGGTCGCGGCGACGGCCATCGGCGCGGTCACCGAGGGTGACTTCGAGTCGCCGCACTCGACCATGATCGATGCGGACTACCCCGAGAACTCCAGCAACCGCGAGCTGACGAACACCCTTGCCCGGCTCAGTTACCCGGTGGGGATCATGGTCAACAGCGACGGTCACCGCTTCGTCGACGAGGGCGCCCACTTTCGCAACTACACCTACTCCAAGATGGGTCGCCACGTGCTGGCCCAGCCCGGTGGCCGGGCCTGGCAGCTGTTCGACAACTCCGTGCGGCCTGACCTGCGCGTCGACCAGTACGACATGCCGGGGGCGAGCGTCATCACCGCCGACAGCATTGAGCAGCTCGCCGAAAAAGCGGGCATCGACCCGGTGGGCCTCGCCGCCACCGTGGCCGAGTTCAACGCGTCGGTCGACCAGTCCCACCCCTACGACCCCACGGTGCTCGATGGTCGCCGTGCTGATGTCGAGCCGCCAAAGTCCAACTGGGCCGTGGGGCTGTCGCACCCGCCGTACTGGTGCTACCCGGTGACCTGCGGCATCACGTTCACCTACGGCGGCCTCGCCTCAGACGCCGACGCCCGGGTGCTGGACGAGTCCGGCGCGCCCATCGCCGGGCTGTTCGTCGCCGGTGAGCTCATGGGTGGGCTGTACTACGGCGGTTACCCGGGTGGCACCGGTCTGGCTGCGGGCCAGGTTTTCGGACGACGTGCAGGGGCCAGGGCCTGAAGCAGCCGCCGGCGGGCCCACACCCGCACTGTTCTGGACCCCGCACTAGGCTGAACCCATGACCGACCTCGCCGCACGCATCGATGATGTCTTCGCCGCCACCCTCGACAACCTCATGGGACTCGTCACGATCCCGTCGGTGAGCGCCTGGTCTGACCACGCCGAGATCGTGCAGGCCAGCGCCGACACCATCGTGAACCTGCTCACCGACCTGGGCTGCCCCGATGTGCGGATCGTCGCCGAGGGCGGCCAGCCCGCCGTCATCGCCCGGTTCCCCGCGCCCGAGGGCCAGCCGACGGTCTGCCTGTACGCCCACCACGACGTGCAGCCGCCCGGCCCCGCCGAGGGCTGGACGACCGAGGCCTTCACCCCGCAGGTGCGCGATGGCCGGCTGTACGGCCGTGGTGCCGCCGATGACAAGGGCGGGTTCGCCGCACACCTGGCCGCGCTGCGCGCCTTCGACGGCAAGCCCCCGGTCGGGGTGACCCTGTTCATCGAGGGTGAAGAAGAGATCGGCTCGCCGTCGCTCGCCACCATCCTCGAGCGTCATGCCGACCTGCTGGCCGCCGACGTCTACGTCATCGCTGACTCGGTGAACTGGCAGGTGGGCGAGCCCGCGTTCACCACCACCCTGCGTGGCCTGGCCGATGTCGTCGTCGAGGTCTCGACGCTGAAGCACCCGTTGCACTCGGGCCAGTTCGGCGGCGTCGTGCCCGACGCCCTCGGTGCGCTGGTCTCGCTGCTGGCCACGCTCACCGACGCGGACGGTACCTGCGCCATCGAGGGGCTGGTCCGGGGCAAGGCCGATGACCTTGACTACCCCGAGGACCGGCTGCGTGACGAGGCGGGCCTGCTCGACGGTGTGGCCCTGACCGGCACCGGGCCGCTGGTTGACCGCATGTGGTCAACCCCGGCGGTGAGTGTGCTGGCCATTGATGCGCCGAGCGTCGCGGACGCGTCCAACACCCTGCAGCCCAGCGCACGCGCCAAGGTCAGCGTGCGCGTCGCGCCCGGGGACGACGCCCGCAGCGCACTCGACGCCCTGAAACGCCACCTGCTCAACCATGCCCCGCACGGCGCCCACGTCAGCTTCGGTGCCGAATCGGTCGGCCAGCCCGGCATCGTCGCGTTCGAGGGGCCGGCCTGTGAGGCCGCCCGCGATGCCTACCGCGAGGCCTGGGGCGGTGTCGAGCCGGTGTTCATGGGCTGCGGCGGGTCGATCCCGATGGTCGCCGACTTCCAGCAGGCCTTCCCCGGTGCAAGCGTGCTGGTCACCGCCGTGACCGACCCCGATTCGCGCATGCACGGGCTCGACGAGTCGCTCGACCTGGGCGACCTGCGCAGGGCCGGGCTCGCCGAAGCGCTGCTGTTGCAGCGACTGGCGCGCTGACAATCGACGAACCCTGGTCACAGACGCACGCTCATGACCGACGAACCGCCGCGCTGGCGCCCACCCGTCTTCGAGACCTGGATCGACAGGCAGGTGCGCGAGGCGACCG
Source organism: Aestuariimicrobium sp. G57 (assembly GCF_050110855.1). NCBI lineage: Bacteria > Bacillati > Actinomycetota > Actinomycetes > Propionibacteriales > Propionibacteriaceae > Aestuariimicrobium > Aestuariimicrobium sp. G57. The sequence goes on from NZ_JBNINW010000004.1 coordinate 45,885, forward strand.
AGCGCGGCGAGTTCGACAACCTGCCCGGCGCCGGCAAACCGGTCGACCTGGGCGACCCCAACGACGAACTGTGGTGGGTACGCCGCAAACTTGCCAACGAAGACCTGACGGCGGCCCTGCCGACCAGCCTGCAGCTGCGCAAAGAGAAGCAGCACATCCAGGACACTCTCGCTGACGTGCATGACGCGACCCTGGCGAAGCGGCTCATCGACGACCTCAACGACCGCATCCGCGACGCGAATGCCCGCCAGGTCGAGAAGGTGCCGATCTTCACGGCACCGCTCGATGTCGAGGCGACGATGGTCGAGTGGCGCCGTCGGCGCGCCTGACGCGTAAACTGTGCCGGGTGCATGTGACTCCGCGTCGTCCCGGTGATGGTCGGCTGACCCAGGAAATTGATCCACAGGACCAGGGCCCGCAGGATGCCTGCGGTGTCTTCGGCGTCTACGCCCCCGGTGAAGAAGTCGCGCGGCTGACCTTCTTCGGCATGTATGCGCTGCAGCACCGCGGCCAGGAATCGGCCGGCATCGCCGTGAGCAACGGCAAGCGCACCATGGTCTTCAAAGACATGGGCCTGGTCAGCCAGGTCTTCGACGAGGGCACGCTCAGCTCGCTGCAGGGCCACCTGGCGATCGGCCACACGCGCTACTCGACCACCGGCGCGTCCATCTGGAACAACGCGCAGCCGACGTTCCGGTCGGGGCCCCGCGGCGGCATCGCCCTGGCCCACAACGGCAACCTCACCAACACCGACGAGCTCGAGGCGTGGCTGACCGACCGCGACGCCACCGTCGACGTGCCGCACAAGCAGACCATGGACTCGACCAACGACACGTCGCTGGTCACCGCGCTGCTGTCGACCTATGACCTGCCGCTGGACGAGGCCGCGCACGAGGTGCTGCCGCGCCTGCAGGGGGCGTTCTGCCTGGTCATGATGAGCGAGAACGTGCTGGTCGCGGCCCGCGACCCGCAGGGCATCCGCCCGCTGGTGCTGGGCCGGCTCGAGCAGGGCTGGGTCGTCGCCAGCGAGACCGCGGCCCTCGACATCGTCGGCGCGAGCTTCATCCGCGAGATCGAGCCGGGCGAGATGGTGGTGATCGATGCCGCGGGCCTGCGCAGCAGCCGGTTTGCGAAGGCGAACCCCAAGGGCTGCCTGTTCGAATACGTCTACCTGGCCCGGCCCGACACGGTGATCGCCGGGCGTCGCATCCACAACGTGCGGGTCAAGGTGGGCAAGTACCTGGCCGAAGAGGCCCCCGCCGATGCCGACCTGGTCATCCCGGTGCCGGAATCGGGCACGCCCGCCGCGATCGGTTATGCCGCACAGTCGGGCATCCCGTTCGGCCAGGGCCTGGTCAAGAACAACTACGTGGGCCGCACGTTCATCCAGCCGTCCGACACGATGCGCAAGATGGGCATCCGGCTCAAGCTCAACCCGCTGCGCGATGTCATCGCCGGCAAGCGACTGGTGGTCGTGGACGATTCCATCGTGCGCGGCAACACCCAGCGCCAGCTGGTGCGGATGCTGCGTGAGGCCGGTGCCGCCGAGGTGCACGTGCGCATCTCGTCGCCGCCGGTGGAATGGCCCTGCTTCTATGGCATCGACTTCTCGACCCGCGCCGAGCTGATCGCCCCCGGGCTGAGCACCGACGAGATCTGCCGCTCGATCGGCGCCGACTCGCTGGCCTACATCAGCCTCGAGGGTCTGGTGAAGGCCACCCACGTGCCGAAGGACAACCTGTGCCGCGCCTGCTTCGACGGCAAGTACCCGGTGGCCGTGCCTCCGGGTGCCGCCGAGGTGATGGGCCTGCCGGCGCACACCCCCGAACAGCCCGAACAGCCCGCGCACGCTGAGCACGCCGAGCACACCCCGCACACCGCGCACACCGACAGCCAAGGAGCCGATCGATGACCGACGCCACTGCCGCAGACACCACCCAGTCGGCCTACGCCCGGGCGGGTGTCGACATCGAAGCCGGTGACCGCGCCGTCGAGCTGATGAAGGCCCACGTCGCCCGCACCCGTCGCCCCGAGGTGCTGGGTGGGCTCGGCGGTTTCGCCGGGTTCTTCGACGCGTCGGCGCTGAAGGGCTATGCGCACCCGGTGCTGGCCACCTCGACCGACGGCGTCGGCACCAAGGTCGCGATCGCCCAGGCCATGGACCGCCACGACACCATCGGCTTCGACCTGATCGGCATGCTCGTCGACGACCTGGTCGTCTCGGGCGCCGAGCCGCTGTTCGTGACCGACTACATCGCCTGTGGCAAGGTCGTGCCCGAGCGCATCGCCGACATCGTCAAGGGCATCGCCGCGGGCTGCGAGGCCGCCGGTGCCGCGCTGCTGGGCGGCGAGACCGCCGAGCACCCCGGCCTGCTCGGTCCTGACGAGTACGACATCGCCGGCGCCACGACCGGTGTCGTCGAGAGGGACGACATCCTGGGTGCCCACCTGGTCGCCGACGGTGACGTGGTGCTTGCGATCGCCAGTTCGGGCCTGCACTCGAACGGCTATTCGCTGGTGCGCAAGGTGCTGCTGGCCGACGCCGGCTGGTCGCTCGATCGTGAGGTGCCTGAACTCGGGACGACGCTCGGCGAGGCGCTGCTGGTGCCCACCCGCGTCTATGCCAAGGACCTGCTGGCCATGATCAGCGATGCCCGGGCAGCTGGTGGTGTGCACGCCATCAGCCACATCACCGGCGGTGGCTTCGCCAACAACCTGGCCCGGGTCGTGCCCGATGACCTGGCGGTCACGATCGAGCGCTCGACGTGGACACCGCCCGCGGTCTTCCAGCTCGTGCAGCAGGTCGGCAAACTGTCACAGCCCGACATCGAGGCCACGCTGAACCAAGGTGTCGGCATGGCCGTGGTGCTGCCCGAGCAGTCGGTCGCGGCGGCCCAGCAAACACTGGCCGCGCGCGGGCTGCACTCGTGGGTCTGTGGGGCTGTCGGCGTCCGGGGTGGGCAGGACCACGCGGCAGTGACGATGGTGGGGGAGCACCCCCACGGCTGACATGCGCTGAGGGCGAAACGCCCGGTCCCGAGGCTCGGTGCTGCTTTGGCTCGCCGCCCTGCCTCTAGTACCCTTGCTCTCACGAACGTGACTACCACCATTCCGCGGATTCCGCGATGACTACAGCGAGGGGGTCGACCCAATGGGGCGCGGCCGTGCAAAGGCGAAGCAGACCAAAGTCGCACGCGATCTGAAGTATCGAACCGTCGACACCGATTTTGCTTCCTTGGAGCGTGAGCTCCGCAGCAGCGATTCGTCCGCCGGTGGCGGACTCTACGACGAACCGGACTACAGTCACCTCGCTGCCGCCTATGGCGACGACGATGATGACGAGGCCGGTTACGACGACGACACCGCCGGTTACGACGATGAGGACGACGAGCGCCGCTGAGGCGGACGCTCCTCACTGATCAGTCGGCCGTCCCTCGCGCGGCCCGGGTTCGATATCGTCAGGCCCATGCAGTGGGATGACGACTCGGTGCTGCCCGGCTACCAGATGGCGGTCCTCGACCTGGTGTCCCCCGAACTCGCCCCCGGCGAGCCGGAGGACACGGTCATTTCGGCCACCCTGGTGCGCCGCAACCCGCCGCAGCACGACCGCGCGGTTGTCTACCTGCACGGCTGGAGCGACTACTTCTTCCAGACCTGGCTGGCCGACTGGTACGACGCACATGGCCACGACTTCTATGCCGTCGACCTGCGCCGTTACGGGCGCAGCCTGCGCGAGGGGCAGCTCGGCGGCTACACCACCGACGTCAGCGACTACTACGACGAGCTCGACCAAGCTGTCGCCGAGGCCCGCCGCGAACACTCCCATGTGACCCTGATGGCGCACTCGACGGGTGGACTGATTGCTGCGCTGTGGGCCAATGACCGTCCGGGCATCCTCGACGGGCTGGTGCTGAACGCGCCATGGATCGACTTCCAGGGTTCGCCGCTGCTGCGCAGCGCTGCCGCGGCGATCGCCAAGAACTTCGGCGGCCGCGACCCGAACCGCGCCGCCATGACGATCCCGATGCCCGACCACAACATCTACATCCGCTCGATCCACCGCAGCTTCGACGGCGAATGGGACTTCGACCTGAGCCTGAAGCGCAACCCGGCATTCACGATGCGCCCGGGCTGGTTCGGTGCCATTGCGCTGGCCCAGGAGCGGGTGCGCCGGGGGCTGGCGATCGACGTGCCGGTGCTGGTGCTGCTGAGTGCCCGGTCCGATTTCGGGCGGCGGTGGAAACCTGAGGTGCAGACGGCGGCCGACACGGTGCTCGACGTTGAGAAGCTGGCCCGGCGGGCCGTGCAGCTGGGGCCGAACGTGACCGTCGTGCGCATCGACGGGGCCCTGCACGACGTGCTGCTGAGCCGTGCCGAGGTGCGCGACCGGGTCTGGGACGCGATCGAGCGCTGGACCCGGGCGTGGCTTGAGGATGTGCGCACGACTGATTGAACGTGAGACAATTCACTTATGGCCAACAATTTGGGACGTGTTGTCGTGGTCGGTGGCGGATTCGCCGGACTGAACGCGACGACCCAGCTGACACAGGCAGGCTTCCACGTCACCCTCGTGGATCGCCACCCCTACTCCACCTTCCAGCCTTTGCTGTACCAGGTGGCCACTGGTGGTTTGAACCCGGGCGACATCACGTATGCGCTGCGCCGCTTCGTCAGCAATCAGAAGAACCACCTCGCCACGTTCCGGCGGGGCACCGTGACCGGCATCGACACCGAGAACAAGCTGGTCAACGTCAGCCGTGGTGAAGACATCCCCTACGACTACGTCGTGCTCGCGCAGGGTGTCGGCGCCGGCTACTTCGGCATCGAGGGTGCCGAGACCTACAGCCGCTCGATCTACACCCGCGCCGCGGCCCTCGAGGTGCGCGACATCATCTACTCCGGCCTGGAGTTCCTCGCGTCGGGCGCTGACCCCGACAAGCGCTTCACCGTGGTGGTCGTCGGCGGCGGTGCCACCGGCGTCGAGATGGCCGGCACGCTGGCCGAGGTGAAGTCCGAGGGCCTGCCGGTGCTCTACCCCGAACTGAACGTGGACGCGTTCCGTGTCGTTCTCGTCGAGATGGGTGACGCGCTGCTGGCGCCCTTCGAGCCGCACCTGCGCGACTACACCCTGGACGAACTGCGCAAGCGTGGCGTCGATGTGCGGCTCAACACCGCCATCGACAAGGTCGAGGCCGACCGCGTCGACTTCAAGGGCGGCGGCAGCATGGACGTCGACCTGGTCATCTGGGCCGCAGGTGTGGCCGCCCACAAGCCGGTCGCCGACTGGGGTATGCCCCAGGGTCGCGGCGGGCGCATCCTGGTGAACGAAGACCTGCGCGTGCAGGGCCACGACGACATCTTCGCCGTCGGTGACGGCGCGCTCATCGAGACCAACCGACTGGCACAGCAGGCCCAGCCCGCCATCCAGATGGGTGCGCACGCTGCGGACATGATCGCCCGCCTGCAGCGGGGCGAGCCCACCACGTCGTTCGTCTATGACGACAAGGGCTTCATGGCCACCATCGGACGCAACGCCGCCGTGGCGCAGACCACCAAGATGGGCCCGGTGCCGGCCATGAACATGGACGGCTTCATCGGCTGGCTGCTGTGGGTCGTCGTGCACCTGCGCAGCCTGCTGGGCGGGCGCAACCGCATCCAGGCCATGATCAACATGGGCTTCCGGTACATGAGCTGGCCCAAGTCGGCCACGGGAATCCTGGGCGACATCACCGAATCGCCGGCGATGCAGGCCCTCAACAGCGGAGTCAAGGCCGAGACCATCGACGAGGCCGACGCCAGCTGAGTTGCCCGACGCCCTGCGACATGAAGCTGCCCTCGAGTGATCGGGGGCAGCTTCTGTTTTGCGGGCGGGTGCTGGTGGGGGCCGGGCTCGTCCGTGGGGTGGGGGACGAGGCAGGACGAGCGCCTTGGGTCGCTGGCGGGGCTGGCAGGGGTGGTCCGGAGTTGCGGTTGTGGCGCTGGTGTCGCTTGTGCAGCTGGTGTGGGGTGTTCGGGCTGCGGTTCTGGCACTGGTGTCAGTTGTGCAGGTGTGGGGCTCGTCCGTGGGGTGGGGGACGAGGCGGGGCGAGCGTCTTGGGCAGCTGGCGGGCTGACTGGGGGTGGGCCGAAGTTGCGGTTGTGGCGTTGGTGTCAGTTGTGCAGGTGTGGGGCTCGTCCGTGGGGTCGGGACGAGGCAGGACGAGCGTCTTGGGGTCGCTGGCGGGCTGACTGGGGTGGTCCGGAGTTGCGGTTGTGGCGCTGGTGTCAGTTGTGCAGCTGGTACGGGGTGTTCGGGCTGCGGAATTGGCGCTGGTGTCAGTTGTGCAGGTCTGGTCGTCCATCGGGTGGGGGACCAGGCGGGGCGAGCGTCTTGGGGCAGCTGGCGGGCTGACTGGGGGTGCTCCGGAGTTGCGGTTGTGGCGCTGGTGTCGGTTGTGCAGGTCTGGGGTCGTCCGTGGGGTGGGGACGAGGCGGGGCGAGCGTCTTGGGGTCGCTGGCGGGCTGACTGGGGTGGGCCGAAGTTGCAGTTGTGGCGCTGGTGTCAGTTGTGCGGCCGGTTCGGGGTGTTCGGGCTGCGGTTCTGGCACTGGTGTCAGTTGTGCAGGTGTGGGGTCGTCCGTGGGGTGGGGACGAGGCAGGACGAGCGCCTTGGGGCCGCTGGCGCCGCCCCCGCGGATGCGTGAACAAAGCTGCCCTCGAATCACCGAGGGCAGCTTTGTCGTTCAGGGAAGCGCTGGTCAGGACTGGGGCTGGCCGGGCTGGCCCTGCGCCTGGCCCTGGTAAGGCTGCGCCTGGCCCTGGTAGGGCTGTTGCTGGCCGTCGAGGGGCTGCTGGTAGGGCTGCTGCGGATACGGCTGCTGCGGCACCCACTGCGCCGGCGACTGACTCGCGGCCTTGTTCTTGCCGTGCCGCACGAGCGTCTGGACGATCAGCACCACCCCGAAGATCGGGATGACATAGAACAGCCGGCCCGTGAACCACCACAGCAGGGCTGGACCCACGATCATCAGCACACCCAGCCCCAGGCCGCCCACGAGGCTGTTGCGCAGCCCGCCCTTCGGCTGCTCAGCAGCGGGCTGGTATGCCTGCTGCGGCTGCGCCGGGTATTGCTGCGCCTGCGGCGGCATCCAGGGCTGGTGCTGGGCCTCAGGCGACCCGGGTGCCGACCACTGCGACTGCGGCGACTGGCCGTACTGCTGCGACTGCGGCGACTGGCCGTACTGCGGCGACTGGCCGTGCTGGGGCGACTGCGGGTGCTGCTGGGTCATGGCGATCCTCACGACGTGGACGTTCACGCCATGATAAGAGCGCACAGGGTCCGGGGCCCGGGCCGTCCAGTGCCTCGTCCTGGACGAAAAAACCCGCCTCGGATGCGAGGCGGGTGGTGGTGGCCAGGGCCGGGTTCGAACCGGCGACCTTTCACTTTTCAGGCGAACGCTGCTACCAACTGAGCTACCTGGCCAGACACAAAAGCGGTGATTCATCATCACCGCTTCAGCGACCCCGACGGGACTCGAACCCGCGACCTCCGCCGTGACAGGGCGGCGCGCTAACCAACTGCGCTACGGGGCCTTACGGCCCTCAGGCTTGCTGCCCCGTGGTGGGGCAGCTTGAGGAACTCTACCGGGTTGGTCCGCGATTGTGAAATCGGGCTCCCGGCGGCTCCCACCATGCGAGATCAGGTGCCCTGGGGCGCCTTTTCACGCGTGGTGTGAACGTATCCCCAACGGGATTCGAACCCGCGCTGCCGCCTTGAAAGGGCGGTGTCCTAGGCCGCTAGACGATGGGGACCAGACTGCAGAAGCATAGTGGACGCCTGCGCCCGACCCCAAAACGAGGGTCGGGCGCAGGCATCAGGTGGGATCGGGGGAGTCGATCACAGGCCCGTCGATCACAGGCCCGTCGATCACAGGCCCGTCGTGGTCACGTGCACGTGGTCCTTGTGGTTGGCCGTGTCCGAACCGCGGTTCGACATGGCCCGCCAGCCTTCGCCGTCGCGCGAGATGTTCCAGATCTTCTGGTCGAAGATCAGGTACTGCACGCCCAGTGTGCGGGCGTTGGCGCGCAGGTAGTTCGCGATCTCCCAGCCCTTGGCCTGGCTGGCCGAGCTGCGGTAGTTCGGCAGCATGATGTCGACCGCATGTCCGCTGGGGTGGTCGGGGATGGGGTCGGGGCGCACGCCATAGAACGTGGTCATGCCGAAGCGCGAGGCGATGACATTGACGATGTTGCGGGCCTTCGGCTCCAGGCCCGACAGCCCGACCGAGCCGTTCAGGTTGATGGGGCCCGTGGTGCCGCCGCCCGAGCCGCCGCCCGTGCCGCCCTGGGTCTTCGACAGGTACGTCGCCGAGACCCAGCGCGAGGCACCGTTGTAGTTGATCTGGGCGAAACCGTTGCGCACGGTGCCGGTGACCCGCACGGCCCCGCCCTGGGCAACGGTGCCGACGATCGAGTAACTCGTGCCCGGCCCGGAGCGCACGTTCACCGCCTCGGTGGCGTACTGGGTGCCGATCTCTTGCGGCAACTGCTCCGGCTGGGCGCCGGTGTTCGTGTTCACCCCGGTCAGGTAGGCCGAGGTGACCCAGGTGCGGTTTCCGCGCCACACGACCTCGGTGAGTGCCCCCTGCACCTCGCCGGTCACCGGCAGGATGGCGCCCTTGGGGATGTCGGTGTAGCCCGCGATGGGTCGTCCGGACGACTGGCGCACGGCCAGGTTGGCGGTCGCCCGCACCTCACCGGTCGTCCTGACCGCGGACGAACCACCGCCTGACGTGCCGGGGCTGGTGGCGGGCTTGGAGCTGGTGAGGTAGGTCGTCGAGACCCAGGCGCGGCCACCGCTGTACTCGATCTGGGCGAACTGGCCCGAGACGAGTCCGGTCGTCTTCACCTGGCTGCCCTTGCTGAGCATGCCCAGCTTCGAATAGCGGGTGCCCGGGCCGGAGCGCACGTTGAGGGGCTCGGTCGTCCAGCGGGTGGTGGCGGTGGTGGTGCGCGACACGGGTGTGTCGTCGATGCGACGGGCGCCGGCGAGGTAGTTGGCCGAGATCCAGGCGGTGCGGTCGCCGAACTTCACCGGCACCCACCCCGTGTTCATGGGGCCGGTCTGGGTCAGCTGCTGTCCCTTGTACAGCACGCCCAGCACGCCGGCAGAGGTGCTCGGCGAGGTGCGGATGTTGACGGCGGTGACGGCGGTGACCTTGCCGTAGTTGGCAATGGCGGTCGGACTGAGGGCGATGCTGCCCACGGTCAGGGCCCCCGTGAGTGTCGCGGCGGCGACTCCCACGTGCAGACGACGGATCTTCTTCACAACAGCTCCCCGGTATGGGGGCCTTCCCGGGCCCCCTTGTGGATGGTCTGTCGGCTGACCGTCAGGCGTCTTCCCCGGGGTCGCCCCCACGCCAGGACGACGGGCAGCCGACGCGGGGAATCTAGGCCCGTGATGAATACCGCCTCAACCAGTGGCGAACAAGCGGGTGGTGCGCCGCGACAAAGAAGTACATGAATGACAGCTATGAAATTTCTTGGCTGTAATTCATGCTATGACGGGCAAGTAACTGGGCCTTGACAAGGGAATATGCCGAGATCCTCGGGGGGTGACAGCAGGGATGTCGAGCATGGTGGGCTGCGCCCAGCCGCCGATTCGTGACCAAATTCTCAGGAATGGTGCACACCTGAACCCTCACTTGACAGTTCAGGTTCGTCGGGGGTGGTTCAGGGTTCGCGGGGCGTCTGGTTCACTGCGGCGGCGCGACGACCACCGACTGGTCCAGCCCGGCCACCACGAGCAGCGCGCGCCCATAGATCGCATGCGGCAGGTAGCCGGACTGCAGGTCGCTGCGCGGCACCGGGGTGGCGCCGGTCTGCTCGGCGAGTTGGCGGCAGGTGTCCTCGTCGGCGGCCAGTGGCAGGCCCTGCAACAGTCCGCGCTGGGCGTTGATGTGCAGCACGTCGAGCACCTCGGTGTCGAAGCTCGGGGCCACCAGCACGATGGCGGTCTTCTGCTGGGCTGCTCGTTCAAGCGTGGGCAACACCTCGCGCAGGCTGCCGATGCCCTCGTGACAGACCATCACCAGCGGCCCCCGGACGATGGCGCGTTGGGGCTCGGCATTGGTGGCCAGGCGCTCGTCCGCGAGCACGGCAGGCAGAATGCGCGCGTCGTCCGTGGCGAGGTCGCGAGCCAGGGCGGCGGCCTCGTCCTCGGTCAGCGGACTGCGCCGGGGCAGTTCGTCCGGCGTGGGTTCGGGCACGTAGGTGGGGGTGGGCGCATCGGCCATGGCCTCGCCGCGGTCGGGGACGGCCGCGAGCGCCTCACGCGCGCGCCGCTCGGAGCGCCAGTCAGCCCAGGCAGCGATCAGCAGCAGGCCGATGCCGACCACGAGGATGCCGACCACACCGAGTGTGTCCATGGGATCAGCGTAGTGCGGGGCGGGTTGGGCTGGATGAGGTGCCCCCAGCGGGGCTCGAACCCGCGACCCAAGGATTAAAAGTCCCTTGCTCTGCCAACTGAGCTATGGGGGCCCAGCCATGATAGCGGTGCGGGCTTGGTCGGCGCTGCACGCTTGCGTCCAGCAGGCGGCGCGGGTGCTGCACGTCGACCCCGATGCTGCCGTGTTGGGGCCCGACCCCTTAGGCTGGCTGCGTGCGTACTCCACGTGACATCGAATGCTGGCTGACCGACATGGACGGTGTGCTCGTCCACGAGAACAACGCCCTGCCCGGAGCCAATGAGCTGCTGAACCGATGGGTTGACACCTCCCACCGGTTCCTCGTGTTGACCAACAACTCGATCTTCACCCCCCGCGACCTGTCAGCTCGTCTCGAGACCTCGGGCATCACCGTGCCCGAAGAGAACCTCTGGACCTCGGCGATGGCCACTGCTGACTTCCTGGTGAACCAGCAGCCCGGTGCGAAGCTGTCGGTGATCGGCGAGGCAGGCCTGACGACGGCGCTGCACGCGGCGGGCTTCATCATGACCGACCGCGACCCCGACTACGTGGTGCTGGGCGAGACCCGCACCTATTCGTTCGAGGCGATCACCAATGCGATCCGCCACGTGGCTGCCGGTGCGAAGTTCATCATCACCAACCCGGACGCCACCGGCCCCAGCGCCGACGGCCCGCTGCCGGCCACCGGTTCGGTCGCGGCCATGATCACCGCCGCCACCGGGCGTCGTCCGTACGTGATCGGCAAGCCGAACCCGATGATGTTCCGGTCGGCGCTGAACAAGATCGAGGCCCATTCCGAGACGACGGCCATGATCGGCGACCGCATGGACACCGACATCATCGCCGGCATGGAGGCGGGCCTGTTCACGATTCTCGTGCTCACGGGCATCACCAAGCGTGAAGACCTCGACCGGTACCCGTACCGGCCGTCGCTGGTGCTCGAGTCCGTGGACGAGCTGAACTCGCTGATCTGATCCAGGGACGGTGCCCGGCGGGCTTGTGGGTGATCCGGGCTTGTGGGGTCGGCCGGGACGACCCCGTACCAGACAAAGTTGCGCTGGTGCGAGTTCTTCGGCCGGCCAGCCCCGAACAACCAGACAAAGTTGCACGGGGGCGAGTTCTTCGGCCCGATCAGCCCCGACCAGCCACCGAGTGGCCCGCTGGGGCCCCAACCCCGTCCGCAGCCACCCGGTGCGGCGCCATCAACAGCGCCCCCACCAGGCCGACCACCGCAGCGGCCACCGGAAACCACATCGATTCCGACATCGCCTTCGTGAAGGGTGCCGCGATGACCGCGGGCACGCGTCCGACCCCGGCGCCATGTCCGTCGCCAGCCCCGGCGCCCGCACCGGTCAGGTTCACCGCCAACCGCGACTGCATCACCGCGGCGATCGAGGCCGACCCCAGCACCGCGCCCAGCTGGCGCGTGCTGTTGTAGACCCCCGACCCGGCACCTGCCCAGTGCGGTGGCAGGTTGCGGGTGGCCGAGACTGACAACGGCCCCCAGATGCCACCCATGGCCAGCCCCACCAGGCCATAGGGCACCAGCAGCCACAACACGGGCATCCCGGGGCGCATCAGCGCCGAGTGCAACACCAGCGCCGCCGCCAGCAGCACGAAACCCGCCACCGCAATCGGGCGCGGGTCGCGCTTGTCGATGAGCCTGCCCACGACCGGCGCCAGGCCGCCCGAGATCAGCGCCATGGGCACCGTCAACAAGGCTGCCTGGGTCGGCGCGAGCCCGCGCACGTTCTGCACGTACAACAGCAGCGGGAACACCATGGCCGTGATCATCGCCCCCATGGCCGCCGCCGAGACGTTAGCCATGGCGAAGTTGCGGTCGCCGAACAGCTGCAGCGGCAGCAGCGGTTCACCCTTCTGCGCCGCCTGCCACACCACGAACGCGACCATCACCACCACGCCGGTGATGATCAGCCCCCACACCGAGAACGGGCCCCAGATGTGGCCCCAGGCATAGGTCTGACCCTCTTCGATGCCGAAGACGATGCAGAACAACCCCACGGCGCTCAGCACCACACCGAGCCAGTCGAAGCGGTGGGCGTGCTTCTCGAGCGCCGGCACGTTGCGCACCACCATGATGAACCCGACCACACCGACGGGGGCATTGACGAAGAAGATCCACTCCCAGCCCAGGCCATCGATGAGCACACCACCCAGCAGCGGGCCGGCGAGCGTGGCCACGCCTGCCGTTGCACCCCAAACGCCCATGGCGGCGCCACGTCGCTGCGGCGGGAACAGCCGGGTGATGATCGCCATCGTCTGTGGGGTCAGCAGCGCGGCGCCGAAGCCCTGCACCACCCGGGCCACGATCAATGCTTCGATCGACCAGGCCAGTCCACAGGCCACTGAGGCCAGCGTGAAGATCGTCAACCCCACCAGATAGATGGTCTTCGGCCCGAACCTGTCACCGAGCCGTCCGGTGATCAGCAGCGGCACCGCATAGGCCAACAGGTAGGCGCTGGTCACCCAGACCACCTCGCCCACGTCGGCCTCGAACGCCTGCATCAGCGTGGGTGTGGCGATCGAGACGATGGTCGAGTCGACCAGCATCATGAAGAACCCGAACAGCAGCGACCACAGCGCCAGCCATGCCTGCCGCGATTCGCGGGCAGCGGGTTCGCCCGCTAATGACTCAGCCACGTGGGCTTCAACTCCGGTCGGGGGTCATGTGATTCCCAGTCGCGCCACCAGGTCTGCGCGTCGTCGGGCAGCCGGGACGAATCCAGCAGGCTCAAGTGGTCGCGGATGGTGAACTTCAGCCTCGCCAGGTCGAGCAGCAGTTCTTCATCGTCCGGCGTGGCCAGCACCCGCTCTTCGAGCAGGCGGGCCTTCAGCCGAAGCTCGATCAACTGCCGGTGCTGCGTCTCTTCACGGCGCCCCAGGCCCAGGTGCGCCTCGGCGGCACGCAACCAGCCGTAGTCGCGGTTGATGCGGGTCAGCCCACAGTCGACGGTGGTGGCGTCGTGCACGAACAGGTCGGGCTCGATCACCATCGCCCCGCCACCCCGGGCGAGCGCGACCTCATCGCGTTCGGCCTCGTCGGTGAGGATCTCGACCGAGCGCAGCACGATGCTCAGCATCGACTTGCTGGCGAATGAACCCACCGGTGGATGCTGCACGGGTGCCGAGACGACCACATAGCAGTCGTCCACTTCGAGTGGGCCCATGGCCATCTCGGCGGGTGTTGCCTCACGGGTGCCGCCGTCGACGTACCAGTCGTCGCCAATCTGCACGGGTGGGAACACCGCGGGGATCGAGCACGAGGCCAGCGCACCCAGTGACAGGTCCACCACCGGCGCCGCGGCCACCGGCTGGTTGGTGCGGTCGACCAACTCGCCCTTCTCGGTCATGTAGCGCAGCTCGCCCGACTCCAGCCCGACCATCGAGATGCGCACCACCACGCCGCTGGTCGCCACCCGGGCCGAGCTGAAGAACTCCTCGTCCAGCAACCGCAACAGGATCGCGCCCGGGTAGAACATCGACCTGGAGGCATCGGCCCCGCGCAGGATCATCGAGATGTCACCGCCCGCAGTGCGCAGTCGGGGCAGCAGCGACATCAGCGGCAACACCTGCGCCGCCGTGAGGCTCGACTTCGTGAGCGTGGGTTCGGTCGTGGCCAACTGCAATGTCCTTGCCTGCCCCGTGAGCTCTTCAGCTTCGGCGACCTCGTCGTCCGTGATCGGTTCGGGCACGTCCGGTGACGTGGGACGCACGCCGCGATCCAGGGCGGCGCCCCATTCGGCGCCGCGTTCCTGCAGCCGCTGGAACCACGGGCGGGGGGCGAACATCTGGTCCTGCCGGGTCATCGACAACCACAGGTCCTCGATCCGGCCGAGGGCAGCCACCTGCTCGTCACGGTCGAGGTATTGCGAGAGCATCGCGGTCAGGATCGAACCGGCCGACGTGCCGACCATCGTCGTGGGATGAATGCCCGCACGGTCGTACAGGTAGCGCAGGGCACCAATCTGGAAACTCGCGCGGGCACCCCCGCCGCTGAGCACCAGTCCCTGTCGTCGCTCGTCCTTCGGTGCGGTGTTGCCCCAGGCCAGTTTGGGCAGTCCCGTCCACAGTCGCGCCATGGCGTCAGCCTAACGGGCACGGGCAAGGGGCACCTGCCTTGGTGTCCGTGGTGCGCTTTGAGACAATTGGCACGTGAGCCAGACCACAGCACCCATCATCGAAGCCACCACCAGCCGGCATCCGCAACCAACAGACCTGCGCAAATTCGCATGGTTGTCGATTGCTGCGGCGCTGGTCACCATCGCGCTCAAGACGATTGCGTGGCAGGTGACGGGGTCGGTGGGTCTGCTGTCGGACGCCGCAGAATCGCTGGTCAACCTGGTCGCGGCGATCGTCGCCCTGGTGGCGCTCACGGTCGCGATGCGGCCACCGGACAAGAACCACCACTTCGGCCATTCCAAGGCCGAATACTTCTCGGCCGGTGTCGAGGGAGTCATGATTTTTGTGGCCGCCGCCGTCATCATGGTCAGTGCCACCGAGCGCTTCCTGAACCCCCAGCCACTGGAACAGGTCGGGATCGGCCTGCTCGTCTCGGTGGCGGCCTCGCTCGTGAATGGCGCGGTGGCGTTCGTGCTGATCCGGGCCGGGCGCAAGCACCGGTCGATGACCCTGGTCGCCGACGGCAAGCACCTGTGGACCGACGTCGTCACCTCGGCCGGTGTGCTGGTCGGCGTCGGCCTGGTCTGGCTCACCAAGTGGGACCGGCTCGACGCCATCGTCGCCTTCGCCGTCGGCGTGAACATCCTGTTCACCGGGTGGAAGCTGATCGCCGAGTCGACCGCCGGGCTGATGGACGTCTCGTTGCCGAAGCAGGACAACCAGATGCTTCGGGCCGTGCTCGAGAACTTCTCGAGCGAGGAAATCATCTTCCACGCCTACCGTTCGCGTGAGTCGGGACACCGCCGCTTCATGGAATGCCACATGCTCGTCCCCGGCACCTGGACGGTGCAGCAGGGCCACGACGCGATCGAGGACGTCACCGAGGCCCTGCGCCAGGTCATGCCCGAACTGCGCGTGCTGATCCACCTCGAACCGATCGAGGACCCGCGCAGCTATGAGGACATCGAGGTCTAGTCAAGGGAGGGGTCTAGTCGAGCGGGCGGATCGGCCCGCCCGGACGGGTCACCAGCGTCGTCGCCAGCCCCGCCACCAGTGGGAATTCGACCAGGTAGCGCGCCAGCCAGTCCTCGGCGAACGCCTCGGCCTGGTCGCGCGTGACCAGCGCCCAGACACTGCCCCCGAACCCTGCACCGAACCCGGACGCCGCCAGCGCCCCCAGCTCACGGGCACTGCGGGCCAGGAACTCTGTCTGCGGCACCTGGTTGCCGAGCAATTCCGAGGCCGCCAGCTGTGACTCGTCCACGGCTCGGCCGAAGGCAGCCCAGTCGGCCGTAGCGAACGCCTCGACCGCGAACGGGATGACCTGTTCGGACTCGACCACGAAGGCCTCGAGCCGACGGGTCAGCTCGGGTGAATCGAGCAGCAGGCGTCGGGCCCGGTCGAGGGGGGCGTCTGCGTCGACGTCGGAGTGCAGTGCCTGTGCCAGCGTGGTGACGGTGGGCAGGTCGGGCTCGTCGTTCCAGCGTCGGACGATCTCGGTGACGGCCAGGGCGGCGCGGTTGTAGAGGTCGCGCGCGGCACCGGTCTTTTCGGCGGTCACGCCGCTGACCGCGACCACGAAGGCCAGGTCATCGGCGAACGGCAGCGTGCGCTCATGGGTGATCGGGCCGAAGCTGAACAGGCCGAGGCTGTCGGGGGTGGCGCAGGTCATCGCGGTGTGGTCTTCGGACCCACCGAACGTGCCCACCCCACGCCGGCCCGTGAGCTCGCCGAAGTTCATGCCGTTCTCGAAACAGGCCAGGTAACCGGCCAGGTCGACGGGGGAGTGGATGTGGGAACGCCAGCGCTGCGTCTCGGTGAACCCGTTGTACTCGGCCAGCGACACGGCCAGCGCGACGACGAGCGCCGAACTACTGCTCATGCCGCTGGCCAGGGGCAGGTTCGAGTCGACGGTGATGGCCACGGGCGCGAGGGTGCCGAAGTTCTCGGTGAGCCGGTCGACCACGGTCTGCACGTAGTTGCCCCAGTGGCCCTCTGGCGGGGCGGACGATGAGTTTGTCCCCCCCGGGTTCGGCTCGATCGTCACCGCATCGGGCAGGGCCCCGCTGCGGGCGGTGATACCCCTGTCGGCAGGGGTGAGGTGCACGGCGACGCCCCGGTCGACGGCGGCCAGCAGTGAACGCCCGCCGGCGTAGTCGGTGTGCTTGCCCAGTACTTCGATGCGCCCCGGCGCGAACCACCCCAGCGGTGACGGCGCGGCTGCGGCGTCCTCGGTCACAGGTTGGGCTCCACGCCGGCGAGCATGGCGGTGACGGTGCCGATGTCGAGGCGGCTCGACAGGTCGAGCACGCCCGCCTTGACGGGGATCACCTGCACGGGTTCGCCTGCGGCGACGCTGTTGCGCACGGCATCGACGAGTTCGCGTTCGCCCCGGGCCGACGGCTCGACCTGACCGCAGGCCTCGACGATCGTGGGGGTGAGCAGCCAACAGTTCATCGACACCAGCGCGTGCGGGCCAAGTGCGGCGAGCGTCTGCTCGTCCGGCTTTTCGACGATGCCCGTCAACTGGTCGGACTCGTCGCGGGTGATCACCGCGAACGCCTTGATGCGTTCGGCCGAGATGTTCGACTGCGCGACCAGGGCCTCACGGTCGAAGCCCAGCGTGCCGGCCCCGGGAACGGTGCACAGCTGCTCGACGGCCAATGCCGGGTAGTGGTTGTCGGCATTGATCACCAGCACGCGGTCACCGTCGGCGAAGTCACGCGCGGCCCAGACGGCATTGGCGGTGCCGAGGGGCTCCTGCTGCACCGCATACCTGACCTTCACGCGGTGGGTGTCCAGCTGGTCGTAGTAGTCACGGATCAGCTGGTGTTCGGGCCCGATAACCAGGCACACCTCGTCATAGCCGGCCTCGGCGAGGTCGTTGATGACGTGGTCCAGGAACGGGCGTCCCACCGAAATCATCGACTTCACACCGGCGTCGGCGGCGGCCTGCTGATCGGTGTCAAGATCGACGCCGTCGGCGTGCGCTCGCATGCGCGTGCCGAGCCCGCGCGACATGATGATGGCCCGATGGGGACGGCCCCAGCCGCCATTGCCTGCACGATTCATGGCGAACATCCTAGTCAGGCGCGTAGCGGCCGGTCAGTCCTCGCGGTCGAACGTGACGTGTCGCTCAGCGTCCTCGACCGGTTCATCCGTCAACTCATCCTCGAGCAGGTCGTCCTCGGTCTCTTCGGCGAAGTTGGTCTGGAAGCCGTAGACGTGCTTCTCGGGCTCAACCCAGTCCTTGTGCTCGGACGATGGGACCTGCGCGGGTGGGGTGGGCGTCGGGGTCTCGTCGTCATCGGCCGGTACTTCGTCAGCGGGAGTCTCGTCAGCCGGGGTCTCGTTGCCGACGGCGGACACTTCATCGTCGGGTTCGGTGTCGTCGGGGGTGGTGGCGGCGGGGGTGGTGTCCTCCGCGGCCCGGACCGACTGGCCAGCGTACAGGTCGGCAGCGGTGGGAGCGGGCTCACCGGCGGCGGCATCAGCGCTGGCGATCTTGTCCGGCTCGTCCTCGGTGCCGTAGTAGGCCTGCAGGGCGTCCTCTTCGGCGACGGTCATCGGGGTGTCCGGGTCCTGGCGGGGCGCTTCCTTGATGAAGTCCTTGGTGAACGCGACGTGCAGTGCGCCACCCTCGAGTCGTGCGTCGACCAGCGGCACGAAGCTCTCCTTGAGGCCGAACAGCCCTGTGCGCACGGTCACCCACGACGGCTGGCCGGTCTGCTCGTCCAGGAACACCTGGCCGACGCCGCCAACCTTCTCGCCGTCGCTGTCGACCACCACGGCGTCGTAGTACTCATCCAGGTTGATGTCAGTCATGGCAAGAAAACTACTGGGCGCCCGGGGCACATCGGGCCGTTGTCACCGAATCGTGTCCGAGCGGGGTTGTGAGCCGACGCCTTGCACGCGCGCCGACACCCCGCAACCGGGTTCTCGTCCGCAGGGGCTGGTCACGCCGCAGATTGCCTGTCCACGGGAAGTCTGCCCCTCGGCGGGAACTTTGCCCTGCGGCGCCGCACGGCAAAAGTTCCGCCGACAAATAGACTCGTAACCGGGGGGGAACCCGCGCCAAATCAGCCCCTGCGCACCGCCTGCTTGACCTGCCCCACCAGCGGCGGACGGCAGCTCAGCTCGGTGATGCCCATCTCGACCAGCGTCGCCACCATGTCCGGCTTGGACGCGAGGTCTCCACAGACGGCGACCGTGACCCCGGGCAGGCGCTCACAGGTGAGCCGCATCAGCTCCAGCACGCCGGGGCTGTCAGACTTCGCGAGCTTCGAGACCGTGCCGTTCGAGCGGTCGGTCGCCGTCGTGTACTGCGTCAGGTCATTCGTGCCGATGCTGACGAAATCCACCAGCCCGGCGAACTCGGCAGCACGCAGTGCCGCCGCCGGCACCTCGACCATCATGCCGATCTGGAACGGCTCGGCCCCCACCGCCTCGATCGCCGCCAGCGCCCTGTCCCTGGCCCAGGCCATCTCTTCAGGCTCGGTCACCATCGGGAACATCAGCCGCACCGGCACCTGCTTGCTGGCCAGTGCGATGCCGCGCAGCTGCTCGTCGAAGAATTCCGGAACCCGACGCATGGTGCGCAGGCCCCGCTCGCCCAGGAACGGGTTCAGCTCCTTGTCCTGCGGCAGGAAGGGCAGCGGCTTGTCTCCGCCGACATCCCACGTGCGCACCGTGATCGGGTGCGGGGCCAGCGCCTGCCCGATCTCGACCAGCACCGCCGCCTGCTCCTCAGCCGTCGGGGCCACCTGCTGGTGGCCGAACAGCAATTCGGTGCGCACCAGCCCCGAGCCCTCGGCGCCGGCGGCGGCACCGCGCACCGCATCTTCCAGCGAGCCGACATTGGCCTCGACCGTGATCACCCTGCCGCCGGGGCTCACGGCGGGCACGTGCGCCTGCTCGGCGGCCTCAGCCTCTTCCACCTCGCGGGCCGCGGCGGTGGCCCGCACCTGGTCGAGCGTGGCTTCGTCCGGGTTGACCCATAGTTGCGCACCGACCGGGTCGAACGCGACCACCTCACCCGGGACGACGCCGGCGGCATCGCCGCGGCCGGTCAGCACAGGGATGCCGCGGCCCGTGGCGATGATCACACCGTGGCCGGTGGCACCACCCGTCGTGGTCACCACCCCCAGGCAGGCCGAGGGGTCGAGCTGGGCGGCAGTGGCCGCGTCGAGTTCGGGCACCACCAGCACATGCTCGCCCGTCGGCAGCGCCTCGGGCGCCCGGCCCATCAGCTCGGCGAGCAGCAACCGGCGCAGCGAGCGCACGTCCTGGGCGCGTTCGGCCTGGTAGGGGTCGGGCAGCGCGGCGAACTCGGCCGCGACCCGGGTGTAGACCTCGTCAACCGCCGCCGTGGCGGCCTTGCCGGCCAGCACCGCATCAGTCAGCGGGTCGACCAGCGCCGGGTCGTCGAGCAGCGCCGCCTGCATCATCAGGATCATGTCGTCGGGGTTGCTCAACCGTGCCCTGACCACGGTGATCGCGGTGCGCAGCCGGGCCCGTTCATCGGGGCCCTGCACATAGTCGCTGGTGTCGACCTCGCCGCCGGTGACGAACGCCGCGCCGATCACCACCTGCGTGCCGGAACGCTGCGGGACATCCGCGCCACCCGCCGCCACGACCGGTGCCGGCGGCACGATCTCGCCGGCATGGGGGTCACTGACATCCTCGCCGAAGCCCGCCTCGGCCAGTCGGGTCAGGTTGGTCAGTGCCCGGGGCGCCTCGGGGCCGCTCAGGGTGGCGCGCAGCACGTCGTCCTTGCGCAGGCCCAGGGTGGCGACCTTCGACATGCTCGTCGCGGGCACCGGGCCGGCACCCGTGGTCGCGTTGGCCACCCGGACGATGGCATCGACATCGCGCAGCGAACGCACCAGTGCGGCCGCGGGGCGGGCATGCAGGCCGTGCGGGTTCTGGATCGTCCACTCGAAGACCAGGGCATCGGCCTCGTCAACCTGCCCGGCCACCGACGCAGCCACCGGGGCCGGCTGCCCGTCGGTGCCCAGGTGCTGCTGCTTCGCCTCAGCCCCCGCAGCGGCCTCGTCGGCGACCTCGTCGAGCGATCCACCCGTCGAGGCGGTGACCACGGCGGCGACAAGGCCCTCGACCAGCGGCGCGGCGCTCAGCCGCACCCGCTCTGCCAGGTCGGGGTCGATGAACTCCTTGGCCATCTCGGCGCTCAGGATCGCACTGCCCAGGTCGAGCATCACCAGCACCCCGTCGCCCGAATCGGCCGCGGTGATCGCCTCGCTGATGGCCACCGCGTCGGTGCCGAACGTGCCGTCGTCGAGGCCGGCGGCGATCTGGATGGCCGGTGGCTGCTCGGTCATCTCACTGGCCAGGGACACCGCTGCTTCGGCGAGCGGGCGGCTGTGGGACACGACGACGATGCCAATCATGCGAATGCTCCAACTTCACTGGTGGATTCAACGTTGCCGGTGATGCTACCGGCCCGGCGTTCCGGGCTGACAAGGGGTCCACGCAGGCGACGGGGCCGCCCGTCCACCGTGTTGGACGAGCGGCCCCGCCGCATGCGTTCGCGCCGTCGGCGCCGTCGGCGCCGTCGGCGACCGACGGCGACCGACGCGGGATCAGGCGCCCCAGCGCAGACCCGGCGTGACCACGGGCGCATCCCACAACCGCAGGATGTCGTCGTCGGCCTTGAGCACGGTCACCGATGAGCCGGCCATCTCGAGCGAGGTGATGTAGTTGCCCACCAGGTTGCGGGCCACCTTGACCCCGGACTTCTCGAGCAGTTCGGCCACCTCGCGATAGACGACGTAGAGCTCGATCAGCGGGGTGCCACCCATGCCGTTGACCATGACGATCGCGGGTGAGCCGGTGAAGTCGAGGTCGGCCAGGATCGGCTCGACCAGCATCGCGGCGACATCCTTGGCCGGGGCGATCTTCTTGCGCTCACGGCCGGGCTCGCCGTGGATGCCGATGCCGACCTCCATCTCGTCGTCGGCGAGGTCGAAGGTGGGCTTGCCGGCCGCCGGCACGGTGCACGAGGTGAGCGCCATGCCCATCGAGCGGCCCTGGCCGTTGATCTTCTTGGCCAGTTCGAGCACGGCGGCCAGGTCCTGGCCCTCTTCGGCGGCGGCGCCGACGATCTTTTCGAGCAGCACCGTGGTGCCGACACCGCGGCGGCCCGCGGTCCAGGTCGAGTCCTGCACGGCGACGTCATCGTCGACGATGACCGAGGCGACCTCGATGCCGTCGGCAGCGGCGAGTTCGGCGGCCATCTCGAAGTTGAGCACGTCGCCGGTGTAGTTCTTGACGATGTGCAGCACGCCGGCGCCGCCGTCGACGGCCTTGGTGGCGAATTCCATCTGGTCGGGGGTGGGTGAGGTGAACACGGCACCGGCGCAGGCGGCATCGAGCATGCCGAGCCCGACGAAGCCGCCGTGCATGGGCTCGTGGCCGGAGCCACCGCCCGAGATCAGGCCGACCTTGCCGGCGGGCTTGGGATCCTTGCGGAGGATGACCTTGTGCTCGTGGTCCACACGCTGCAGGTCACCATGGGCGTACTCGATGCCCAGCAGGGCATCGGTCACGACAGCATCAGCATCATTGATGAGCTTCTTCATGGCGCCAATCTATCCGCGCCACGCGCCTGTTGTGCAGGGGGTCACCGGATCGCCGGGGCTGGTTCACCACTCCTGCGGCTGCCACACCGGCCAGAGTTTTTCGGCCGCTCCCGGGGCGGCCACCAGCATGCCGCCGCCGCTCGGGAACAGCGAGTCGTCACCGTCCTCGTTGAGCACCCGTGCGCCCGCCTCATGGGCGATCAACGCGCCCGCGAGGTGGTCGATGGGGTGAAAGCTGTGCACCAGCCCGCCGACCCCGTCGCCCGAGGCGACCCGGGCAAGGGTGAGTGTGCCCGAGCCCATCACCCGGGTGGCGCAGTGCTGCTCGCCGAGTCGTTGGACGATCTCGACCTGGCCGGGGAAGAACTGGTGGGCAGACATCTCCATGAACACGGCGCGGCCCGCCAGCGAACCCACCCGCCCCAGCTGCAGCGGCCTGCCATTGAGCGTCGCGCCGAGGCCGCGGGCGGCCAGGTAGATCTCGCCCGTCCATGGCTGGCACACCACGGCCACGACCGGTTGCCCCTCGACCGCCAGCGCCAGGCTCATCGAGGTCCATGGCACATGGTTGGCGAGGTTGGTGGTGCCGTCGACGGGGTCGAGGTACCACGTCGGACGATCATGCCCCGGCTCACCGCCGAACTCTTCGCCCACGACGGCATGGTCGGGGAATTCGGCCCCCAGCACCGCCCGGATGTGCTGCTCGACGGCCCGGTCGACGTCGGTCACCACGTCGGCGGCATGTTTCTTGGTGGCCACCTGGCCGAGGCCGGCGGTGCGGGTGAAGCTGATGGTCCACTCGGCCAGGTGCCGGGCGACGGCCAGCCAGCGGGGCAGGTCATCGCCGAACCCGCCGCCCAGCCCGAGCCGTTCGGCGACCAGCCCGGGGCCAGTCCAGGCCAGCGCGAGCGGGCTGTAGCCGGTGGTGGCGAGCTGGCGCAGCAGCTGCACCTGGGTGGTGGCGACCTGGTCGGCGTGCAGGTCAATGACCCAGCTCAGCTGTTCGGCGCCGTCGACACCGGTCACCAGCACCTCGAGGTCGCGACCGTGGGCGGCCTCCACGAGCGCCGCATCGACCAGGGCGAGGTCAACGGCCACGGCCGCGGGCCCGGACGAGGCCAGCGCGGCAGCGTCGTCGAGCTGCGCGTCGATGCCGCTGGTCTGGTCGAGCTGCACGATGACTGAGGCATCGGTGGCCACCTGCCGCACCGCCCGGACGACCTGGGCCGAGCCGCACCAGACCACGTCGGGGCCGTCGTCGGGGCCGGTGGCCGGTGCTGCGGTCAGCGCTGCCTGCGCCGCCGCGAAATCGCCGACCGTGGCCGGCGACAGCACCAACCGGGGCGGCTGCGGCAGCGCGGCCAACACGTCGATGACGGCAGCGAGGGTCGGGATGCGGGTGCCCCCATACCCCAGCGACGCCAGCTCGTCCACGGTCTGCGCAGCGACAGCACGGGCCTGGCCCCACAGCCGCAGGGTCGTCGCGTCGGCGATGGCCACCGCGACACCGTCGGCGCTGGTGCGCACCGTGAGCAGCACGTCGGTGGCGCCGTGCTCGACGGCGCGGGTCACCGCCTCGAGGGTGTGCGACCTGGCCGACTCGGCGTCACCGCCCACGGCGACGATGCGGACGGCGGTGGTGGGTGCGGGTGGCTCGGCGTTGGCAGACACACGGCCACGCTATCGCGCCGCGACGCCCCGACAATCAGCGGATCGGGTGGGGCATGTCCTCGGTGACCTTGCCGTGCACCAACCGCAGCCACGGTGCCGGGCGGCTCGGGTCGAAGCGCAGGCGCATGTGGTCGTGGCGCATGATCCACAGCGAGACCACGACGAAGGTGATGATCACGGGGATGGCCGGGCCGATGACCGTCCAGCGGGGGCCGATGGCGTCACCCAGCCAGCCCACCACCGGCGAGACGAGCGGTGTGCCGCCCAGGATCACCGCACCCCACACGCTCATCACCCGGCCACGCATCTCGGGGCTCACGCTGGTCTGCACCAGCGCATTGGCCGAGATCAGCACGGTGACGGCGAAGAACCCGATCGGCACCATGCTCGCGGCGAACAGCGCATAGGTGGGGGTGAGCCCCGAGACGAGCATCAGCACCCCGAAACCGCCCAGCGCCAACAGCACGTAGCGCATGCGCGGACGATCACGTCGCGCCGAGACGAGCGCGGCGACCAGGGCGCCAACCCCCATCCACGAGCCGACCATGCCGTATTCCCCCGCACCCTTGCCGAAGGCCTCGGTGGCCATCACGGCATTGCTGATGGCGAAGTTGAAGCCGAAGGCGCCCATCATGAACGCGATGACCAGCAGCACCACCAGGTCGAAGCGCCTGCTGATGTAGCGAATCCCCTGGACCATGCCGCCCTGGCCCCGCTTGACCTTGACGGTGTGCATCTTCGTCGGGTCGATCGCCAGCAACGAGATGATCAGTACGACGAACGTGAGCACGTTGAATGCCAGCACCGGCCCGGTGTCGAACGCGGCGATCATGAACCCGGCCACGCCGGGACCGACCAACCGGGCCATGTTGAACGAGGCCGAGTTGAGGCTGATGGCATTGGGCAGCAGCTCCTTGCCCACCAGTTCGCTGGCCATCGCCTGCCGCGCGGGGCCGTCGAAGGCGGCCGCGATGCCATCCATCAGCGCCAGCACGTAGACATGCCACAGCTCGGCTCGTCCGGTCAGCACGAGCGCGGCCAGGATGGCGGCATCGATGGCGAGCACCACCTGGGCCACGTTCATCACGTGCCGCTTGGGGAACCGGTCGGCGACCACGCCGGCGAGCGGTGCGAGCAGCAGCGCCGGGGCGAAGTTCAGGCTGGTCACCCAGCCGAGGGCGCGGGCGTTGCCGTCGGTGAGGTCGACCAGCACCAGCCAGCTGGCAGCGGTGCGTGACATCCACTGGCCGATGTTGCTGACGGTGGCACCGATGAAGAACTTGCGGTAGTTCGGCACCGCAAGGCTGGCGAATGTCGAACTCACTTGTCCCCCGAGGGTTCCGGCGCTGCCGGGTGGGAAACCATGCGATTCAGCAGCGCCGTGGCCTGCACGAGGATGGCGCGTTCCTCATCGGTGCACGCCTCGACGCGTTCGACCATCCAGTAGTCGCGGGTGCTGCGGATCTCGTCGATGATGTCGATGCCTGCCCCGGTGATGGTGACGATGCGTTGGCGGCGGTCGTCCGGGCTGGTTTCGCGACTGATCAGGCCGGCAGCCTCGAGTTCGCCGATGGTGCGCGACATGCTGGGCGCGCTGACCAGTTCGAGTTCGGCGAGCTCGGCGGCGGTGCGGGGCTGCTCATTCACCTTGGCCAGCACGGCCACCTGGTGCGGCGGCAGGCTCGAGGCCTCGACGCGGACGCGCCGGCTGACCCGCATGCACGCGGCCCGAAGCTCGTGACTGACCTGTTGGATGGTGGGTTCGGCCATGGCTCCTCAGTCACGCGCGATAATTAACACGGCTAACGATATCGTGCGACCGGGCTGTGAGCCATCTCTCACCACAGCCAGTTGAGCGCCACCCCCGCGAGGACGCCCAGGCCCATGCGCAGTTCGGCCAGTCCGGTGGTCTTGAGCACGGGCACCAGGTCGCGTCCCAGGGCGCCAGAGGTGATCACCCGCACCGCTGGGATGGCCGCGCTGAGCATCGCCAGGCCGAGCAGCGCCCACCACGTGGTCGTGGCGGCGACCACGACGACGGCGGCGACCGAGACGGCGACCAGCACGACATAGAGCCGGCGGCTGCCGGCGTCACCGAGCCGGGTGGCCAGCGTGCGCTTGCCGGCCTCGATGTCGGTGGGGATGTCGCGCAGGTTGTTGGCCACCAGCAGCGCCGAGGCGATGGCGCCGGTGCCGATGGCCGCGGCAAGGGCCGCCACACTGAGCCGCGACACGGCTCGTCCATCGGTGAACGCGCCGTCAGTCAGCACATGGTGGGTGCCGAGCACCGCGACCAGCCCGAAGAAGACGAAGACCATGACCTCACCCAGGCCCAGGTACCCGTATGGGTGGCGTCCGCCGGTATAGAACCAGGCGGCCAGGATGCACACGAGCCCGACGATGACCATCCACCACGACTGGGTGGCGATGACGATGGCCATGCCGGCCAGGGCGGCCACGCCGAATGACGCGAAGGCGGCCAGCTTGACGTGCTTCGCCGGCGCCGCACCCGAACCCACCAGCCGCATGGGTCCGACCCGGTCGTCGTCGGTGCCGCGGATGCCGTCGGAATAGTCATTGGCGTAGTTGACGCCCACCTGCAGCGCCAGCGCCACCACGGCAGCCAGCAGCGCCATGCCGAGCATGCGGGTGTTGAGGTCGCCCACGGTGCTCCAGGCGGTGGCGGTGCCGATCAGCACCGGTGCGGTCGCGGCGGGCAGGGTGCGCGGACGTGCGCCCTCGACCCATTGACCAAATGTGGCCACGAATTGTCCTCCTCAGCCGGCCGCGAGCCGGATGCAGGCCTGCCGGTCGATCTTGCCAGAAGGGGTTCGTGGCAGTCGATTCACGCGCACCACCTGTCGGGGCAGTGCGGCACGGCCGAGACCCGACGCGGCCAGCGCGTCGCGCCAGTGGGCGAGGTCCTCGGTCGGCTGCGCGGGTGTGCCCGAGGCAGGGTTGTCGGGGTTCTCGGTGACCAGCACGACGCGGGTGCCCCATTCCTCGTCGGGGACGCCGACCACCACGGCGGCCTGCGCCGGGGCGACGACCGCCAGGTGGCGCTGCACCTCGGCGAGGTCGACATTGACCCCACCCGAGATGACCACGTCGTCGATGCGGCCCAGCACGCGCAGGTGCCCGGCCGGGGTCCAGGCGCCGCGATCATGGGTGATCAAGCGGCCGTCGACCAGGGCCTTGGCCGTCGCGTCGGGGTCGAGCCGGTAACCCTCGAAGAGCATCGGCCCCGTGATGCGGATCCGTCCGCTGCCGTCAGTCCCATCGCCTTCGTCCAGGCCCACCTCGACGCCCGGCAGCGGCACGCCGTCATAGATGCAGCCGCCGCTGGTCTCACTCATGCCATAGGTCGTGACCACGCGGATGCCCGCGGTTCGGGCGCGGTCGAGCAGCTCGGCCGGTGCGGGGGCACCGCCGAGCAGCACGACCTCGAACCCGGCGAGTTTCTTCACCTGCGCGGGGTCGTCCAACGCGCGGTGCAGGTGGGTGGGCACGATCGACAGCGCACGCTTCTCGGTGGGGTGCGGGGCCGGCAGGTCGCCCAGATGGGGGTCGAGCAGCACCGGTGTGGTGCCGGCCTCGTGGGCACGGACGAGCACCATCAGCCCGGCCACGTAGTGTAGCGGCAGCGGGGTGTACCAGTGCATCGGGGCGCCGCCCAGGTGGGTGCGGGTGGCGCGGGCTGAGGCAAGCATCGCCTTGGCCGACAGCACGACCCCCTTCGGGTTGCCGGTCGACCCCGACGTGGTGACGATCACCGCGGCACCGGGTTCGGTGACGGGCACCTGGGGGTGCATCGCGGCCGCCTCGTGGGTGTGCTGGGTGGGCAGCAGCACCACCTCGCCCGCGAGCGCGCGTGGCAGCAGGCGCGGCAACTGGGTCGCGGAACAGACCAGGGGCAGCATTTGCCCAGTTTATTACCGGTGAGCGCCTGCGGGTGCTGAGCCCCCGTTCACTAGTGTGGGCCGGGATGGGATGGGAAGGGGATCCAGTGCCCAGCGACCTGCAGCCGCCGCGGGAATGGCCGACCGGTCTGTACATGTACACGCTCTTCCGTGCGCTCGAAGACCACGTGCTGCAAGCCGTCGTCGATGCCGGCGGTGACATTTCCCGCGCACAGGCCAGGCTGCTTGCCGGGATCGACCCCGTCAACGGCACCCGGCTGGTCGCGCTCGCCGACCGTGCCCGGGTCTCGAAGCAGACCGCGGTGCCGCTGGTCGACCGGCTCGAGGAACAGGGCTACGTCGTCCGGCAGCCCGACCCCCGCGACCGCCGTGCCCGGCTGGTGAAGCTCAGCCCGTTGGCACTGGAACTGCTCGAGGTCGCCCGCACCGCCGAGCACGAGGTCGAGGGCGAGTGGGCCCGCGTGCTCGGGGAACGCCGGATGGCCTCGTTGCGCCGCGCCGTGATCGAGCTGTGGTCGTCCGAGGTCGGGAACTGATTCGGGGTGGCACGTGGCGCGCCATGCCGGGCCCAGTAGGCTGGACGCCACCAGCGAAGGGGGACGACCATGATCAGCCGCCGTGCCAGATGGGCCCTGGGGCTAGCAGTCGCGGGGGCGGCCGGGGCCGTCGTCGCCAGCTCGGTCGACCAGGGGTCGTGGCTGCGCACCACACGGCCGATGCACAGACCGCGTCAGGGTCTGGTCGGTTATTCCGGCGACGTGCAGTTCCTGATGGATGCGGTCGAACGCCACGAGTCGGGCATCAGTCGTGACCAGCGCCGTGATTTTGTCGAACTGCTTGCGTCGCGCCCCGTGCGCAGCGTGGACGAGCTGACGCTGGCGGCCCAGGAATCGCTCGCCCTGCTCGACAATGCTGCGACCACCGTGCTGGTGACCCGGGCCCACCGGCTGCCGATCCGGCTCGGCTGGATGCGCGATTCGCTGGTGGTGGTGAAGGCGTCGCCCGAGTACGAACACCTCGCGGGCCAGCGGATCGTCTCGATCGCGGGCGGTGCCCCCGATGTCACCTGGCCGCTGTTCGCCCGGTTCGTCGGTGGCGGCACCCCGGCGTGGCTGCGCAACCGTTCGGCGTGGTTCTTCACGGTCCCCGAGGCGTTGCGGCAGGTGGGCATGGCGGTGCACAACGGTCAGGTGCGCTGTGAACTCGAGGCCCCCGATGGCACGCTCAGCGAGGTCACGCTGATCTCGTCGACCGAGCCGATGCCCGGCGGGCCGATGGCTGACTTCCGTGACCGGTTCCCCGGTGACGAGGGCCTGGGCACCCGCGGCTGGCGCACGGCGCTGCGCGACCCTGACGAGGGCGACGAGTCCGAGGACGTGCCCAGCCCGCTCTACCTCGAACACTGGGACCGGCTGCTGCTGATGAGTGAACTGCCGCTGGACGCCGGCACGGGTTCGGGTGGCACGGGTTCGGGTGGCACGGGTTCGGCTGGCACGGGTTCGGCTGGTACGGGTTCGGCTGGCACCGCGCTCTACCTGCGGCTGCTGGGCACCCCGGACGGCCAGGACCCCGACCAGGACCTCATCGACGAGGCGCTCGGCCGCATCGAGACCGGGGACCATGCCCGCTACATCGTCGACGTGCGCTACCACTGTGGCGGTGACTACCGGGTGACGCTGCCGCTGGTGCGGGCCATCGCGAAGCGGGCCCGGGCGTTGTCGGTGCCGATCAAGGTGCTGGTGGGGCCGAACACGATTGGCGGAGGGCTCGTGAGCGCGTCTCAGTTCATGGCCCATGCCCCCGAACGCACCACCGTGATCGGCAATGACGTCGGCGACCGGCTGCGCAACCGTGCCCAGGGCCGCACCATCGAGTTGCCCCACAGCCGGCTCGTCGTCCAGGTCTGCCACGACTGGCACGACATTTCCGAAGAGCCCACGCCCTGGAGCGATGTCTGGCTGCCCGACAAGTTCCTGTTGCAGGGCATCGGCGACTTCAGGCCAGACCTGAATGTGCAGAACTCCTGGCCCGACTACCTGGCCGGACGAGACCTGCTGGTCGAGGCGGCGCTGGCGTGACCGGCGCGGGTGTGGACGGCGGGGTGTACAGCGGTGGGGTGTACAGCGGCGCTGTGGCTGGGGTGCCCCGCGAGGACTGGCCCGAGCGCGTGCAGCAGGTGGACTGGGTGCAGGCGCTGGCGGTCTATGAGATCGCGATGCCGACCCGGTTCCGGGGGCTGACGGCGCGGCGCGGCATGGTGCTGCAGTCTGCCCAGCACGGGTGGGTCGAGTGGAGCCCCTTCGAGGAGTACGGCGTGCCCGAGGCCTCGCGCTGGTGGCTGGCGGCCGAGGATGCGGCGGTCCACGGGTTCCCGGTCCCGGTTCGTGACGTCGTGCCCGTGAACGTGACCGTGCCCGCCGAACCGGCCGGGGCCGCGCATGCCCGGGTGGCCGCGTCCGGGTGCGGCACGGCCAAGGTGAAAGTGGCCGAACCCAGCCAGACGTCGGCTGATGACATCGCCCGTGTCGAGGCCGTCCGCGACGCGCTGGGCCCCGGGGGCCGGTTGCGGATCGACGCCAATGGTGCGTGGGCGCCCGGGCAGGCGCTGACCATGATCAACGAGCTGCGCCGCTTCGACCTGGAGTATGTCGAGCAGCCCTGTGCCGGCGTCGAAGACCTGGCCAGGCTGCGCCACGAGGTGGCCCGCCGCGGCTGGCACGTCCCGATCGCGGCCGACGAGTCGATCCGCCGGGCCGGAGACCCCGAACGGGTGGCCTCGCTGGGGGCGGCTGATGTCGCGGTGATCAAGGTGCAGCCCCTGGGTGGCGTCAAGGCCTGCCTCGAGCTGGGTGAACGGCTGGGCATGCCGCTGGTGGTCTCGTCGGCACTGGAGACCTCGGTGGGCCTGCGGGCCGGGGTCGCGCTGGCGGCGGCGCTGCCCGAGTTGCCGTTCGCCTGTGGACTGAACACGTCCGCCCTGCTGGCCGGCGACCTGACGACCGAATCGCTGCGTGCCCGCGACGGGCAGATCGCGGTCGGTGACGGCGAGGTCGACGCCGCGGCGCTGGCACAACATGGCGCCGACGAGCGGGTGACGCAGCGCTGGCTCGAACGCCTCGACGGGGTGCTCGCCCACCTGCAGCCGGGACGGCCCGCATGAGTTCGGTCGACCTGGCCCGCACCGTGGTCGCCACGCTGCTGGACCAGGGGGTGCGCCACGTCGTGCTCGCTCCCGGGTCACGCAACGCGCCGCTGGCGCTCGCGCTGGCCACTGCCGACCGGGCGGGGCAGTTGTCGTTGCACGTACGTGTGGACGAACGCAGCGCGGGGTTCATCGCGCTGGGGTTGGCGCGCGCGACCGGTGGGGTGGTGGCGGTGGTGACCACGTCGGGCACGGCTGTCGGCAACCTGCTGCCCGCCGTCATGGAGGCCCGCCACGCGGGCGTGGGGCTGCTGGTGCTCTCGGCAGACCGGCCGGCATCCATGATCGACTCCGGCGCGAACCAGACCACCCGGCAGGACCGGCTGCTGGGCGAACATGCGCTGGCCTGCATTCGGGTGGCATCCGAGTCGGGCGGGGTCGCCGACTGGCGCGCCCAGGTCGCGCGCGCGGTGGTGCTCGCGTCCGGGGCGCGCACCCGTCAGCCCGGGCCGGTGCAGGTGAATGTGGAACTGGCTGCGCCGCTGGTTGACCCGCAGGTGCTGGTGCCCGTCGAGGTCGGGCCGGGGCTGCAGGTGTTATCGGCGCAGCCGGCTGGGGTCGTGGTGCTGCCAGCCGGCCCACGCACGGTCGTGGTGGCCGGTGATGCGTCGGCTGCCGTGGGTGCGGCCGCCGTGGAGTTCGCCGGGCAACTCGGCGCGCCACTGCTGGCGGAGCCGTCGAGCAATGCCCGCCGGGGCCGGTGCGCCGTCGCGGCCTACCGGCTGCTGCTGCCTCGTTTCGCCGACCGCATCGAACGCGTGGTGGTGTTCGGCCACCCGACGCTGTCGCGCCCGGTCACCGCCCTGCTGTCGCGTCAGGACGTGGAGTTGATCATGGTCGCGCCCGGCGCGGAGTGGATTGACCCCGGGCATGCCGCCAGCCGCGTGGTCGACGCCGTGCGGGCCGGTGCGCCCGGGCCGGGGGATTGGCTGGCCGAGTGGTTGGCGGCCGATCGTGAGGTGGCGCAGGGGCTGGACGCCGACGGCGGACTGCGGCGCGCGCTCACCCGGGCGCTGTGGGCCTCGTTCGGGCCCGAGGACGTCGTCGTGCTGGGGTCGTCCAACCCGATCAGGGACGCCGACCTGGCCCCCATCGCCGAACAGGGGCCGCAGGTGTTCGCCAACCGCGGGTTGGCCGGCATCGACGGCACGCTCAGCACCGGCATCGGGGTGGCACTCGGCTCAGGTCGTCCGGTCACGGTCGTCGTCGGCGACCTGACCCTTCTGCACGACGTCTCGGCACTGGGCATCGGAGACCTGGAGCGGCGGCCCGACCTGCGGGTCGTGGTGCTTGATGATCATGGTGGCTCGATCTTCGCAGGCCTCGAGCAGGGGGCCGCTGACTACGCCGAACACTTCGAACGCGTGTTCGCGACGCCCCAGGCCGTTGACCTGGCGGCCGTGGCGGCCGGGTTCGGGGCGGGCGTGGTGCAGGTGGCCAACCCGGACGACCTGGCGCAGGAAATGGCGCGGCCGGTGCACGGCGTCGAGGTGGTGCACGTACGGCTGCCGCGGTAGGGCGTCGGCGCTCAGCGTGGTCGGCGGTGCGCCCGTTCGGCGAACCTGTCGAGGGCGTCGGTGACCTCGGTGGCGACCCAGACGACGTAGCGCTAGGCGAGGTGGCTCCAACATAAGCGAAACCGTCTTCACCTATGTAGGGCTTGGCGTCAGGCGCGTCCGCAGCTCAGGCGTGTGCGCCGTGCTGGGCGCGCAGCCACGCCCGCAACGCATGGGTCGCGCGCACGTCGTCCTCGTTGTAGGCCAGCACCCGTCGGCGGGCGGCCTCGCGGTCTTCGGGGGACAGGTCGGCGTTGATCGCCTCGGCGAACCAACTCTGGGAGTTCAACCCGCCAGGCTCGTCGTCGCGCCACTCGAAGCCGGCGCCCTCGTGGGCGACCACCTTGAGCCCCAGGCCCTGCACACCGAAGAAATGGTGCGAGACGACCGAATACAGGTCGACCCAGTCCCGGGCCACCCGGTCGTGGGCGCGGCGCAGCAGCTTGTCACGGCTCTTGTCGACATCGGCGAGTTCGCGAAGGTGACGCGACTCGTAGTCGGAATAGTGATAGACGCGGACGCGTCGTCCGGTGGCGAAGTAGCGCTCGAGGAACGCCATCGCCTCACGCGCCAGCGCCACCTGGTCGTCGGTGGTCATCGGGCCCCAGTGCACGAACGGGTGGTAGACCGGCGCGTGACCGTCGGCGCTGACCAGCAGGCCCCACAGGTAGATCTCGTCATCACCCGAGGTCTCGATGTCGAGGTCGATCTCGATGTCACCGCCCGGCAGCGCGATGGCCTCGTCGTCGATGCGACTGAGCGCGACCCCGTCACGCATCATCCGGGCGCGATGGGCGGCGGTGAGCAGGCGCTTGTCGGCCTGGCTGCGATGGGCCACCTCGGGCAGGTACAGCGGCATCAGTGCGGCGAGGTCCGCCCCGGCCAGGTCGGCCAGCGTCGAGATGCCGAGCTTGCGCAGCACGCTGATCTCGCGCACGTCGAGCGGGGTCTTCGTGATCCGCCGGCTCACGTCTTCGGCATCGAGCATCGGTTCGCAGCGCTGCCACCACGGGCATGACTGGCATTCGCGCACCACGATCGGGGTCACCCGCGGGGTGTACGGCTCGCCCTCGACATGCCGGCTGGCGGTCTCGGCGACGGTCACGCGGAAGCCGAATTCGTGGTCGTAGCGTTCGAGGCCCGAACGCAGTCGCCAGTGCGTCTCGGCCGTGCGTGAGAAGGTGCGCAGAAAGCGGTGGCGCAGGTCGACCCAGACAATGCCGACATCAGGCTGGGTTTCGGGGGCTGGGCTTTCGGGGGCTGGGGTTTCGGGGGCTGGGCTTTCGGGGGCTGGGGTTTCGGCCTCGAGCCCGATGAGCTTGTCGGTACCGATGAGCCCGGCCACCTCGTGTGGTGCGGCCCAGCCCAGGTCCTGCAGCATCCGCACGTAATGCGCCATCTGGATGAGTTCGGCCTCGCGCCCGGCACGGAACGAGTGCTCGTGCAGTGCGGTGGCACTGTCGTGGGAGAGGGGGTCGGGGGCGACGGGCTGTTCCAGCGTGGTCGTCCAGCAGAAGACCTCGGCCGGGCGGCGGCGTTCGACCAGCAGCTTCCGCTTGACCTGCACCGGGTGGTAGCCGGGCTGGCCGTCGCTGCGGGACTCACCGCGCACCAGCGCGTCCGGGGTGCCACGGCGGTGCCCATCGGGGTCGGGCGGCAGGGCCGGGCCGACGATGACGGGGGTGCCCGCCACGACCGCGTCGACGGTCGCCACGCGGCGCTCGTCCGGGGGCAGGTCGCGCAGGTCGAGCGCGCCCGGGGCGGTGGCGAGCCGCCCCAGCACGTCGTTCTTGTACTCCTGCGACCCGGCGAAGATCTCCTGCAGTTCGGCGTCGGCGCCCTCACCCGGTTCCGGGACGGTCGGGTCGTACTGGTTCTGCGTCTTGACCGGGCAACTGCGCGCGGCATACGCGTCGAGCAGGATCATCCGGCGTGGGTGGGCTTGCCGGGCTTCCAGCCACGGTGCAGCGCGACGATGCCCCCGGTCAGGTTCATCCAGCCCACGGCGCGCCAGCCGGCCTCGCTGAGCAGGTCGGCCAGGGTGCGCTGGTCGGGCCAGTCACGAATCGACTCGCCCAGGTAGCTGTAGGCGGGGGAGTTGCTGGAAAAGCCCTTCGACAGGGTGGGGATGACCGAGCCGAGCACGAACCCGTAGGCCTTGCGGAAAACCGCATTGGTGGGCGTGGAGAACTCGGCGATGACGACCTGTCCGCCGGGCTTGGTGACCCGCAGCAGTTCTTGCAGGGCGCCCAGGGTGTCCTCGACATTGCGCAGGCCGTAGCTGATGGTGACCACGTCGAAGGAGTTGTCGGCATAGGGCAACTGCAGCGCGTCGCCGGCGATGTAGTTCAGCGTCGGCAGCTTCTGCTTGCCGACCCGCAGCATGCCCAGGCTCATGTCGGTGGGAAAGACGTGCGCCCCGGCGGCGGCCAGGGGCACCGATGAGGCGCCGGTGCCGGCGGCTAGGTCGAGGATGTGCATGCCCGGCAACGGGTCGATGGCCGCGGTCACGTCCTTGCGCCAGCGCTCGACGACACCGAGGGTCATCAGCGAGTTCATCAGGTCATAACGGCTGGCCACGGTGTCGAACATGGCGGCCACGTCGGCACGACGCTTGGTGAGGGTGGCGCGGGTCTGGGACATGCTCCAAGCTTGGCACAAGCCACCGACAAGAATCCCCTCGCGCGGTGACGCTGCACCCGCTGCGGACGTCCGGGGCGGGGTTGTCCACAGCCGGTCACGAGGCACTTCGCGGATGGTGGAGAATGGGCCTCATGGCCAAAGCGAAGACCGTGCTCAGTGTGGACAACCTCACCAAGCGTTACGGGGACCACACCATCGTCGACAAGTTCAGCCTCACTGTGGGCGAGGGCGAGGCGGTGGCACTGACCGGGCGCAACGGTGCCGGCAAGTCGACGATCCTGCGCTGCATCATCGGCGCCGACCGCCCCACCGAGGGCAGCGTCGAGGTGCTCGGCATGAAGGTGGTCGAGTCGAACCCCGAGATCCGGCGCAATGTCGCCACCGTCATCGACGACCTCGACTTCTTCCCCGACCTGTCCGTGGTCGAACATCTCGACCTGCTGGCACGCGCCCACGGCCTGGACGACCCTGACGAGCTGGTCGACGAGGTGCTCGAAGAGGTGCAGCTGGTGCCGCAGTCGGGCCAGCTGCCCGGCACCCTGTCATCGGGCCAGCGGCGCCGTCTCGCGTTGGCGACCGCGCTGGTGCGCCCGCGCAAGCTGCTGGTGCTCGACGAGCCCGAACAGCGCCTTGACGTCGAGGGTGTGGCCTGGCTGGGCAAGCGGCTCGCGGTCGAGAAGGCGAACGGTCTGGCCATCTTGATGGCGTCGCACGAACCGGTGCTGGTCGAGGCCCTCGGCGCACGCATCGTCCAGGTCGGCGCCCGATGAGCAAAGCACGACGCAACCGGCGGCTGGGACTCGGCCAACAGCAGCAGCAGGTCCGGGCCGTCGAAGGGGCCCAGGCCCCCGCAGCGCCCGAGCTGCCCGACCCCGAGCTGGTCATCACCCACAACGTCAATGACTACGAGCAGCATTTCGTCGATGAGCGTGCTCTGCTCGGCCTGATGACCGATTGGCGCAAGGGACGAGCGACACGCAACATCTGGCAGGCGCTCGGCGACGCCTATGTGGCGGTGTTCGCGCTCGCGATGGTGCTGGCCATGGTGGTGAGCGCGCTCGTCCGGGCACAGTCATTGGCCGCGGATTGTGGGTCGGCGGCCTGCCAGTCGGGCCGTGGCCTGCTGCCGTGGGCGGCGATGTTCGGGGTCTTCGCGCTGGTGCTGGTGCTCGCCCGCATCTTCGGGCCGGTGCTGGCCTCGGCGGCCGAAGGCTTCTGGCTGATGGAGGCACCCGTCTCGCGGCGCAGCCTGCTCGTGCCGCGACTGGTGAGCGCCGTGGCCATCGCCTTCATCGGCGGTGCAGCGCTCGGCGCGCTGGTCTCGACGCTGACGGGCTCACCCGGTGAGGCCATCATCATCTGGACCGTGGCGACCGGCCTGGGCGCTGCGGGGCTGATCGCGTTTGCCGCCGCAGAGCAGGGCTTCGAACGCACGTGGGTGGTGCGGGTGGTGCAGACGGTGCTGGGGTTGGCCGCGCTGGCCGCGCTGCTGCTGGTCGTGGCTGTCGCTGCGGGCTATGTGCAGCCGGGCCTGGGCCGCACCGGCACCGAGCTGCTGGCGCTGGTCGTCGCGGGCCTGGGGCTGCTGCTGCTGGTCGGCGGGCTGGTCATCGGCATCCACCGGCTCGACTACATCCGCCGCGCGCGGCTGGTCTCGGGCGGCAACCTCGTCAGCGGCCTGCAGGGCGCCGCCTATGCCCTCGACTTCGCCCTGATGCGCGACATCCTCGTCACCCGCGAGGCCAACGAACGCGGTTTCGTGAAGCCCACCCGTGGACGGGCGACTGGCTTGCGGGCGCTGGTCATGCGCGACCTCCAGCGGCTGGTGAGGTTCCCCAAGCCGCTGTTCACGTTGGTGGCGTCGGCAGTGGTGCCGTACGCGGTGCAGGCGCTGGGGCTGGGCCGGCTGGTGGTGCCGATCTCGGCCATCGTGCTCATGGCGGCCCTGATCCCGTTCTTCAACACCCTGCGCGTGCTGTCACGCAGCAAGGGCTTGGCGCGCATGCTGCCCTTCACCACCGGAGAGATCCGCACCGCGGCCTCGATCGTGCCCGGTGTGCTGGCACTGCTCTGGGCGGTGCTGGTGACCCCCGCCTTCATGGGCGTGGCGGGTGCGCCGCGGCTCGGCAGTGACCCCGTCGAGACGGCCATGATCGCGGTCGTGACGGCGGCAGCAGGCTTCGTCGGGGCGATCCGCTGGGTGAGCGCGCGCCCGGCCAACTACCAGGCACCGATGGTGGCCACCGAGATGGGCGCCATGCCGCCGGGGCTGATGTTCAACCTCATCCGGGGCTTTGACGTGATCGCGATCATCACCTTCCCGGTGCTGCTGGGCTGGTCGATCTGGATCAGCGTGGTGCTGGCAGTGATCTGCTTCGCGGTGCTGCGCACCGGTGGACTGAATGCCGACGACCTTCAGGACATGCAGGAGGAGAACCGCCGCGCCCTCGAGGAAGCGCGTGGGGGAGCCAAGGGTGGTTCCGGGGCCAAGGGTGGCGCTGCAAAGCAGACCACCAGCTCGGGCAAGATCAAGGTCACCCGCGGCCGCTGAGAGGGGGCACATCCTCCGGGTGGCCAATCCCAGGTGGAGCCGCCGCGGCCACATCCCAGGTGGAGCCGCCGCGGCCACATCCCAGGTGGAGCCGCCGCGGCCACATCCCAGGTGGAGCCGCCGCCCACATCCTCCGCGGGGCCATTCCCGCCGCCGTCACACCCCACCTAGCTGGCGTTGTTCGACGTAGCTGGCCTCCAGAGCGCCAGCCAGGTCGAACAACGCCAGCTACGTGCGGTTTTGGGCTCGGGGGGTTGTACCGGCCGTCAGACAGCCACATCTGCTCCGATCTGCCACCGCGGCCGTCGTCCTCGCCCGGCCAACCAGCCACCCACCCCAGCGGATTGCCCCAGCAGTGTGCATCGACTGGCGCAAAACCGGCGCAAACCGGCACCTTTTGCCCAGTCGATGCACGTTGCTGGGTCATGCGGGTTCAGGGGTGCTGACGCGCCTTCCACGACCACTTGGCTTGCGCAACTCGACGTGGCTTGCACTGTAAGCACAAGCCAAGTCGAGTAACGCAAGCCAAGTGGACGATTCGGCCGCTGAGCCCCACGTGGCTTGGCGTTGTTCGACGTAGCTGGCCTCCAGAGCGCCAGCCAGGTCGAACAACGCCAGCTACGTGCGGTTTTGGGCTCGGGTGAGGGTGTACCGCCGTCAGGCGAACGCATCTGCCCTGCCTGCCGCAGCAGCCGTCGTCCACGCGCCCGCCACCAGCCACCCACCCCCACGGATTGCCCCAGCAGCGTGCATCGACCGGCGCAAAACCGGCGCAAACCAGCCCCTGCCGCCCGGTCGATGCACATTGCTGGGTCGTGCGGGTCCAGATGCGGGGCCGTGGCGCGCCCTCAGTAGCCGATCGCCTCGCGCATCGGCAGCAGCTTCGCCCGGGTCTCGGCCAGCTCGGCCGCCGGGTCTGAGTCCGCGACGATGCCACACCCCGCGTGCAGCGTGATCCGGCGCGGGTCGTCCGCGCTCAACTGCCCGCCCCGCAACGCAATCGCCCATTCACCGTTGCCCTCGGCATCGACCCAGCCCACCGGTCCCGCGTACCGTCCCCGGTCGATGCCCTCGAGCTCGGCGATCAGCCGCCGCGCCACGTCCGTCGGCGTGCCGCACACCGCTGCCGACGGGTGCAACGCCGCCGCCAACGCCAACGACGTCGTCCCCGCGCGCGCCACGCCGGTGATGTCGGTGGCCAGGTGCAACACATTCGGCAGTTCGAGCACATAGGGCGCGTCAGGCACGTTCATGCCCGAACAGAACGGTGCCATCGCCTGTGCCACCGACCGGACGGCGAACTCGTGTTCACGCAGGTCCTTCGACGACGAGCTCAGCGCATCCGCCAGCGTGCGGGCGTCCTCATCGCTGACCCCGGCCCGGCGGATCGTGCCCGCCAGCACCCGCGACGTCGCCAGCCCGCCCTCGCGGCGCACCAGCATCTCGGGCGTCGCGCCGACCATGCCGTCGACCAGGTAGGTCCAGGTGGTGGGGTACTCGGCCGACAGGTGCGAGACCAGCGTGCGCGGGTCGATTGGACGATCAGCGCGGGCCACCACATCACGGGCCAGCACCACCTTGTCGACGCCCCCGGCCCGGATCGCCGCCACGCCGCGGGCCACCAGCTCGGCGTACGCATCGCCGGCCAGCGTGCCCTCGCGCCACTCCACATTGCCATGCGGGGCAGGTGAGGGCTGCGGCTGCGGCATCGGGTAGGGGTCGTCATCGATGGGCAGCCCGGCCAACGGGTCGTCGCCGCCGATGGTCAACCAGGTGGCCCAGCTGACGTCCTTGCGGCGGCCCAGCACGACACGCGGCACGATCAACACCGACCGGGCACTGGTGGCGTCCGGGTCGAACGTGAACGTGCCGAAGGCCAGCGGGCCGGTGCCGAAGTGTCCCGGCAGGTCGCTCACATGGCTGACGCCCGCGATGAAATCGCGCCACAGTTCATCGGCCTCGGCCATCGTCGGGGCCTCGAAGCGCCGCAGCTCACCGATGCCGACGATGCCGTCACCCCTGCGCAGGAATGCAGTGGCCCCAGTGGGCGGCAGGTATTCCTGCAGCGGGCCAGGATCAGGGATGACCACCGTGCGTGCATGCAACCGGCCCGTGGGGGCTCCTGCCTGCTGGTGGTCCCGGGGGGCGGACATCACCCGGGAAGCGTAGCGCCCCGGAGCCGGCCGGCACACCGCGGGGGTGTGACCTGCGTCACCACCCGCCTGACAGCGAAGTGCTGTGCCGACAGACGGGGATCAAACCACCCGCCCGACCACCCCCTCACACCCCAATTTCGGCACCTTATACTTGCTGAATTCCCGCCTGTGGGCCTGGTTAGCACCCCATCCAAAATGTGCCTAGACTCACCGGGGAATCAGCCTTTCAAGGAAGTGGGGACCATGTCGGACGTCGCGGCCAGCGCAGGCCTCGTTGACGACGCGGCCGTGCGTGAAGCCGATGCGATCGTGGTCGGTGCCGGCCCAGCCGGGTCTGCGACAGCGGCCCATCTCGCCCGCCGCGGCCTCTCGGTGCTGCTGCTCGAGAAGGCGACGTTCCCCCGCGACAAGATCTGCGGCGACGGGCTGACCCCGCGCGCCGTCAAGCAGTTGGTCAACCTCGGCATCGACACCACAGCCGAGGGCTGGCACCGCAACAAGGGGCTGCGGGTCTATGGCGGTCGCGTCGAACCCTTCGACATGCCCTGGCCCGAGCTCGCCGACTTCCCGAACTACGGCCTCGTGCGCCGCCGCGAAGACTTCGACGAACTGCTCGCCCGCCACGCCGAATCGCTGGGCGCCACCCTGGTCACCGCTTGCACCGTGCGCACCCCGATCATCGACGAGCGCACCGGGCGCATCGTGGGGGTCACCAGCAAGGATGGCCGCGAGTTCCGCGCGCCGGTCGTCGTAGCCGCTGATGGCGTCTCGTCGCGGCTGTCGATCGCCATGGGCATCACCAAGCGCGAGGACCGTCCCATGGGCGTTGCTGCCCGCGCCTATTACAAGACTGAACGCGGCAACGGCGACTGGATGGAATCCTGGCTCGAGCTGTGGGACGGTGAGCCGCACAAGTCCGACCTGCTGCCCGGCTATGGCTGGGCCTTCCCGGCGGGCGAGGGCATCAGCAACGTCGGGCTGGGCATGCTC
The DNA here is from genome assembly GCF_050110855.1 of Aestuariimicrobium sp. G57. Lineage (NCBI taxonomy): Bacteria > Bacillati > Actinomycetota > Actinomycetes > Propionibacteriales > Propionibacteriaceae > Aestuariimicrobium > Aestuariimicrobium sp. G57. Next base: position 86,760 of record NZ_JBNINW010000004.1, read on the forward strand.
AGCACCTCACCCGCCTATGCCCGCACCGACTACAAAGACCTGATGCGGCGCTGGCTCGCCGCGACGCCGCCCGAGTGGGGCTTCACCGAGGCCAACCAGGTCGGCGAGATCCGCAGTGCCGCGCTGCCGATGGCGTTCAACCGCCAGCCGGCCTACAGCCGCGGACTGCTGCTCGTCGGCGATGCCGGCGGCATGGTGAACCCGTTCAACGGTGAGGGCATCGACTATGCCCTCGAGGCCGCCGAGATGGCCGCCGAGGCCATCAGTGAGGCCCGCTCGCGCGGCTTCGGCACCCCGGCCGCAGAGAAGGCACTGCACGGCTACGTCAGCCACCTCAAGGCCGACATGGGCGGCTACTTCCGCCTGGGCATCATCTTCGCCAACCTGATCGGCCACCCCGAGGTCATGAAGGTCTGCGTGCGCTACGGCCTGCCGCGCAAGTCGCTGATGAAGATCGTGCACAAGCTGCTGGCCAACCTCACCGATGCCCGCGACGGAGACGTCGTCGACCGGCTCATCAACACCCTCACCCGGATCGCGCCCTCAGCATGATGAGCAGCCGCGTCCGCACCGCCACCGCACCTGCGGTTCTCGATTTCACGGGGGTCGCCATCGACCCCTGCGATGCAGTCTGTGAGCATGGTCTCGTTTTGGGTCAGCAACCCGCACCGTTAGCAGACTGCCGTCTGACCACGTCAGAGCCTCGGCTCATGGGAGGAATCGCGTGAACGCCTACATTCCGATCCTCGGGATCTTCGGCTTGGCCCTGTTGTTCATCGTCGTGTCGATCAACCTGAGTGGCCACGTCGGCCCGCAGCGCTACAACCGCGCCAAGTACGACACCTACGAATGCGGCATCCAGCCGACGCCGCAGCCGGTGGGCGGCGGCCGGTTCCCGGTGAAGTACTACATCACCGCCATGATGTTCATCATCTTCGACATCGAAATCGTCTTCCTCTACCCGTGGGCTGTGCGGTTCAACGAGATGACCCTGTTCCCGGTGCTCGCGATGATCCTGTTCATCATCACCGTGTTCATCCCCTACTTCTACGTCCTGCGCCGCGGTGGCCTGGACTGGGACTGACCCAGAAACCCGGAGGTAAGCAGTCATGGGTATTGAAGAGCAGCTCCCGAGCGGTGTGATCCTGACCAGCATCGAAGCCATTGCCGGCTGGATGCGGCAGGCCTCGTTCTGGCCGGCCACGATGGGCCTGGCCTGTTGCGCGATCGAGATGATGTCGTTCGGCGCCCCCCGCTTCGACGCCGGCCGATGGGGCCAGGAAGTCTTTCGCGCCTCGCCGCGCCAGGCCGACCTGCTGATCGTCTCGGGCCGCGTCAGCCAGAAGATGGCGCCGGTCGTGCGCCAGGTCTATGACCAGATGCCGAACCCCAAGTGGGTCATCTCGATGGGCGCCTGCGCCAGCTCGGGCGGAATGTTCAACAACTACGCCATTGTCCAGGGCTGCGACCACTTCCTGCCCGTCGACGTCTACCTGCCCGGGTGCCCGCCGCGCCCCGACATGCTGATCGATGCGGTGTTCAAGCTCAAGAAGGGCATCGTGGCCAAGACCCCGATCGGACCCGACATGGTCGCCCAGATCGAGGAGCGCGAGGCTGAAGCCCTTGTCGCGCCCTCGACCATGGACCAGAAGGGGCTCATGCGATGAGCGACACCCCTGACACCCCCAAGCGCGCTGCCGACGCGGTCGAGGACGAGGCACTGGAGGCCTCGACCACCGACCATGGCCTCGAGCGTGAGGACGCCAGGTCGTCCGATGACACCGGCACCACCGGGATCGCCGAAAAGGCCGTCGTGACCGACGCCGCACCGTTGCCCGGTGAGCAGCTGCTGCGCACCCGTCAGGGCATGTGGGGCGACCAGAAGTCGACCGACACCTCGGGCTACGGCGAAATCAGCCGCGACATCTTCATGCCTGGCCCCAGCGAGCGTCCCTACGGTGGCTGGTTCGACGCCGTCGCCGACCGCATGGAAGAGCTCGTGCCCGGATTCTCGGCCGGCCGCACCGTGGTCGACCGCGGCGAGATCACGTTCTATGTGCGCCCGTCGAAGATGCTCGACCTGGCTCGTGCGCTGCGCGATGACGCCCAGTTGCGCTTCGAGGTCTGCCCCAGCGTCAGCGGCGTGCACTACCCGAACAGCGCCGGTGAAGAACTGCACGTGGCTTACCACCTGCTCTCGATCACCCACAACCGGCGCATCCGCCTCGAGGTGGCGCTGCCCGATGGTGACCCGCACACCCCGTCGCTGATCAGCGTCTACCCGCACGTCGACTGGCACGAGCGTGAGACCTGGGACATGTTCGGCATCATCTTCGACGGCCACCAGGCCCTGACCCGCATTCTGATGCCGGACGACTGGCACGGCCACCCGCAGCGCAAGGACTACCCGCTCGGTGGCGTGGACATCGAGTACAAGGGCACCGTCGTGCCCCCGCCGCACCAGCGAAGGAGCTACTCCTGATGAGCGCCCAGAACCACGGCGACCAGAACCACGGCGACCAGAACCACAGCGACGCCGCAGCTGTCCCCGTTGACCAGGACTGGGCCAACAAGGACCAGACCGCCGTCGACCCCGTCAGCGCCGGCTTCGCCGCCGACATCGCCGAGACGGCCGACCGCGTCTACCTGTCCCAGGGCGGCGACTGGGAAGAGATCGTCACTGCCCAGGCCGAGCGTGGCGACGAGACGATCGTCGTCAACATGGGTCCCCAGCACCCCTCGACGCACGGCGTGCTGCGCCTGATCCTCGAGATGGACGGCGAGACCGTCACCAGCCTGCGCCCCGGCATCGGGTTCCTGCACACCGGCATCGAGAAGAACATGGAGTTCCGCACCTGGACCCAGGGCGTGACCTTCGTGACCCGTGCCGACTACGTGGCGCCGATCTTCAACGAGGCGGCCTACTGCCTCGCGGTCGAGAAGCTGCTGGGCATCACCGACGACATCCCCGAGCGCGCCAACGTGCTGCGCGTGCTGTTCATGGAACTCAACCGCCTCGCCTCGCACCTGGTCGCCATCGGCACCGGTGGCATGGAGATCGGCGCGCTGACGGTCATGACCATCGGCTTCCGTGAGCGCGAGATGATCCTCGACTTCTTCGAGGCCGTCACGGGCCTGCGCATGAACCACGCCTACATTCGTCCGGGTGGCGTCGCCAACGACCTGCCCGAGGGGGGCCTGGACCACCTGCGCCGCGTGATCAGCTGGCTCGAGAAGTACCTGCCCGAGTACGGCATCTTCTGCAACGAGAACCCGATCTTCATCGGGCGCATGAGCGGTGTCGCCCACATGGACCTGGCCCAGTGCATGGCCATGGGCATGTCGGGACCGCCGCTGCGCGCGACCGGCCTGCCGCATGACCTGCGCAAGTCACAGCCGTATTGCGGATACGAGACCTATGACTTCGAGGTGAAGACCTGGGACACGAACGACGCCTACGGTCGCTTCCGCGTGCGCGAGGCCGAGATGTGGGAGTCGCTGAAGATCGTCAAGCAGTGCGCCGAGCGGCTCGAGAAGACCGCGGGCCAGCCCGTCATGGTCGAGGACCCCAAGATCAAGTGGCCGGCGCAGCTGTCGCTCGGCCCCGACGGCCAGGGCAACTCGAACGAGCACATCAAGCACATCATGGGCGAGTCCATGGAGGCACTCATCCATCACTTCAAGATCGTCACCGAAGGCTTCCGGGTTCCGCCCGGTCAGGTCTACCAGGCGATCGAATCGCCCAAGGGCGAGCTGGCCGTCCACCTGGTCAGCGACGGCGGCACCCGGCCCTACCGCAGTCACCTGCGTGACCCCGGGTTCCACCACCTGCAGGCTGTCCCGATGATGTGCGAGGGCGCCATGATGTCCGACGTGGTGGTCGCGGTGGCGTCCATCGACCCAGTGCTTGGAGGTGTTGACCGATGAGCGGTCACGAGTTCCAGTCCCACTTCGACGACCCGCAGGCCCCCGGCTCGGGTGGTGTCGACTATGCCGACACCAGCACCAACATCGACGAGTCGACGATCGAAGAGATGCGCCAGATCGCTGCGCGCTACCCGCAGAAGCGCTCGGCGCTGCTGCCGATGCTGCACCTGGTGCAGAGCGTCGACGGTCGAATTTCGCCCCGCGGTATCGAGGTCTGCGCCGAGGTGCTCGACATCACCACAGCCCAGGTCTCTGGCGTGGCGACGTTCTACACCATGTACAAGCGTCGTCCCGCCGGCAAGCACCACGTCGGCGTCTGCACCACGGCGCTGTGCGCGGTCATGGGTGGCGACATCCTGATGGACCACGTGCAGGCCAAGCTCGGCATCGGTGAGAACCAGACCACCCCGGACGGCAAGATCAGCCTGGAGCGCCTCGAGTGCAACGCGGCCTGCGACTTCGCGCCCGTGATGATGGTCAACTGGGAGTTCATGGACAACATGTCGCCCGACAAGGCCGACGAGTTGCTCGACAAGCTCGCCAATGACGAAGAGGTGCACTCGAGCCGCGGCGCGACGATCACGTCGTGGCGTGAGGCCGAGCGTGTGCTCGCCGGTTTCCCGGACGGCCGCGCCGACGAGGGCCCCACCGCCGGTGAGGCCTCACTCGTGGGCCTACGCATGGCGCAGGACAACGGCTGGACCGCCCCTGACCCGCACCACCTGCCCGCCCCGGAGCAGCCGGCACAGGAGAAGGCACAGTGACCACCACCCAGAACGGGATCGACACCCTGACCCCGGTGCTCTCGGCCAACTGGGGCGACGAGGGCGCCTGGAAGCTCGAGAACTACGAGCGCCGCGGCGGCTACCAGGCGCTGCGCAAGGCCATCACCATGAGCCCCGACGACATCGTGGCCGAGGTCAAGGCCTCGAACCTGCGCGGTCGCGGCGGCGCGGGCTTCCCGACCGGCATGAAGTGGGGCTTCCTGCCCAAGGACAACCCCAACCCGACCTACCTCGTCGTCAATGCGGACGAGTCAGAGCCGGGCACGTGCAAGGACATCCCGCTGATGCTGGCCAGCCCGCACACGCTGGTCGAGGGCGTCATCATTTCGGCCATGGCCACCAAGGCCGTCTATGCGTTCATCTACGTGCGCGGTGAGGTGCTCCACGTCGTCCGGCGCCTGCAGCAGGCTGTGCGCGAGGCCTATGCCGCGGGCTACATCGGCAAGGACATCCTGGGCTCGGGCCGTGACCTCGAGGTCGTGGTGCACGCCGGCGCCGGCGCCTACATCTGCGGGGAAGAGACCGCGCTGCTCGACTCGCTCGAGGGTCGCCGCGGCCAGCCGCGCCTGCGCCCGCCGTTCCCGGCCGTCGCGGGTCTGTACGCGTCCCCGACCGTCGTCAACAATGTCGAGTCGATCGCCTCGGTACCGGCCATCATCACCAACGGCCAGGCCTGGTTCAACGCGATGGGCACCGAGAAGTCGAAGGGCCACGTGCTCTATTCGCTGTCGGGCCATGTGAAGACCCCTGGCCAGTTCGAGGCACCGCTGGGCACCACCCTGCGCCAGCTGATCGACCTGGGTGGCGGCATCCGCGAGGGCCACCAGCTGAAGTTCTTCACCCCCGGTGGGTCGTCCACGCAGATCCTGACGGCCGCGTCGGCCGACCTGCCGCTCGACTACGAGTCGATGGCGGGGGCCGGGTCGCTGCTCGGCACCCGCGCGCTGCAGATCTTCGACGAGACCACCTCGGTGGTGCGCACCACGCTGCGCTGGGTCGAGTTCTACAAGCACGAGTCGTGCGGCAAGTGCACCCCCTGCCGTGAGGGCACGTGGTGGCTGGTGCAGACGCTGCGCAACCTCGAGGCCGGTCACGGTTCCGAGGGCGATGTCGAGAAGCTGCTCGACGTCTGCGAGAACATCGGCGGCCGGTCGTTCTGTGCGCTGGCCGATGGTGCCGTCGCCTGCGTGACCAGCGCCATCAAGGAGTTCCGCGAGGAATTCGAGGCCGGCTACAAGACCCCGGCGTGGGAGCTGTTCCCGTATGGGAAGAGCGCCCTGTTCGCGCCCGCCGCGAAGGTTGGGACGGATGAGAAGGAAGGTGCACACGCATGAGCGTCGACGCCAAGACTGACCCGAAGACCGAGGTTGCGCCGCGCGAAGACCTGATCACGGTCACCATCGACGGCATCGAGGTCAGCGTGCCCAAGGGCACCCTGGCCATCCGCGCCGCCGAGGCCGTCGGCATCGACATCCCGCGCTTCTGCGACCACCCGCTGCTCGACCCGGTCGGGGCGTGCCGCCAGTGCATGGTCGAGATCCCGGACGCCGGCAACGGCCGCGGCTTCCCCAAGCCGCAGGCCTCGTGCACGATCGAGTGCGCCCAGGGCATGGTGATCAACACCCAGCAGACCTCGGCCGTGGCCAAGAAGGCCCAGGAGGGCATGCTCGAGTTCCTGCTGATCAACCACCCGCTCGACTGCCCGATCTGTGACAAGGGCGGCGAATGCCCCCTGCAGAACCAGTCGCTCACGCACGGCTACGGTGAGAGCCGGTACGAGGGCGTCAAGCGCACCTTCCCGAAGCCGGTCAACATCTCGGCCCAGGTGCTGCTCGACCGCGAACGCTGCGTGCTGTGCGCCCGGTGCACCCGCTTCTCGGAGCAGATCTCGGGTGACCCGTTCATCGCGCTGGTCGAGCGTGGTGCGCTGCAGCAGGTCGGCAGCTATGCCGAACACCCCTACGACTCCTACTTCTCGGGCAATGTCATCCAGATCTGCCCGGTGGGTGCCCTGACGAGCGTCTCGTACCGTTTCCAGTCGCGTCCGTTCGACCTGGTCAGCACGACGACCACCTGCGAGCACTGCGCCGCCGGCTGCGAACTGCGCACCGACCACCGCCACTACCAGGTCAAGCGACGCCTCGCCGGCAACCAGCCCGAGGTCAACGAGGAATGGAACTGCGACAAGGGTCGCTTCGCCTTCACCTCGGCCCGCGGGGACGACCGGCTCACCACACCGCTGGTGCGCCGCGACGGCGTGCTGGTCAAGGCGTCCTGGCATGAGGCCATCGACGCCGCCGTCCACGGACTGCAGGCCGCCGGCCAGCAGGTCGGTGTGCTGCCCGGTGGGCGGCTCACCCTCGAGGCTGCCTATGCCTATGGCCGCTTCGCGCGCGCCGTGCTCGGCACCAACAACATCGACTACCGCTCGCGGCCGCACACCACCGAAGAGGGCCAGTTCCTGGCCTCGAACGTGGCCGGGCGTCGCTTCGACGACACCGTGCACTACGCCGACCTCGAGTCGGCCAAGCGCGTCGTGCTCGTCGGGTTCGAGCCCGAGGACGAGTCGCCGATCGTCTTCCTGCGGCTGCGCAAGGCCAACCGCAAGAAGAAGCTCGAGGTCGTCACGCTGGCACCGTTCGCCAGCCGCGGTTCGGTCAAGCTGAACGCCCGGCTCGTGCACACCGTGCCCGGCACCGAGGCCTCGGTGCTGACGACGCTGCGCGACGAGGGCCAGATCGATGCCGAGACGATCATCCTGGTGGGGGAGCGCGCGGCCTACGCCCAGGGCGCCCTGACCACGGCGGCCCAGCTCGCGCTCGAGACCGGCGCCCGGCTGGCGTGGATCCCGCGCCGTGCCGGTGAGGTCGGCGCGATCGAAGCCGGCTGCCTGCCGAACCTGCTGCCCGGTGGTCGCCCGCTGGCCGATGCTTCGGCGCGTGTCGACGTCGCCACCTCGTGGGGCGTCGAGTCGCTGCCCGCCGAGGTCGGCCTCGATGCCGACGCCATTGTCGCCGCGACCGCGTCCGGTGCCCTGAAGGCACTGGTGACCGCTGGCATCGAGCCCGAGGACTTCCGCGACCCGCAGGCGGTACGCGAGGCCCTGGACGGCGCCGGGTTCGTCATCAGCATCGAGAACCGCCTCAGCGAGGTGTCGCAGCGGGCCGACGTGGTCTTCCCGGTCGCACTGATCGAGGAGCACGCCGGTACGTTCCTGAACTGGGAGCACCGCCGCGGCCGCGTCAACACGGTCATTCGCCACCAGGTCGCCCCGATGACTGACATCCGGGTGCTGGCGGCGCTGGCCGACGCGCTGGGCACCGACCTCGGCTTCCGAGGCTCGCGCGATGCGCTCGCCTCGATCGACGAGCTCGGCACCTGGGACGGCGAGCGGGCACCGCTGGCCGCACAGTCCGGCGAGCCCTACGCCCCCGCGGGCGAGGGCGACCTGGTGCTCGCGACCTGGCGTGAGCTGCTCGACAATTCCGCAGCGAACGACAACGAGCCCGACCTGATGGCCACCGCGCCGCAGACCGTGGCGAAGCTGTCGCCCGCCACCGCCGCCCGGCTGGGGGCCACCCCCGGCCAGCAGGTCGGCGTGGCATTGCCCGGCGGTGAGCTGGCACTGCCGCTCGAAATCGTCGCCGGCATGGCTGATGACGTGATCTGGGTGCCGCTGCACAGCGGCACCACGACGGCGAGCGCACTCGGCGCTGTCGCCGGCGACCGAGTTCGACTCGTGGGAGGTGCGGCATGAACCCGCTCGAGAACATCCTGCCCCCGGACCCGTGGTGGATCGTCCTGATCAAGGTGGTGGGGCTGTTCGTCCTGCTGCTGGTGTGGACGATCTTCAACGTCTGGTACGAGCGGCGCGTGGTGGCCAAGATGCAGCACCGCCTGGGCCCGATCATGAACGGCCCGTTCGGCCTCGGTCAGGCACTCGCCGACGGCGCGAAGCTCATCTTCAAAGAAGACTTCCGCCCCACCAAGACCGATCGCTGGGTCTTCAACCTCGCCCCGGTGCTCACCGGCGTCGCGGCCTTCACCGCCTGGGCAGTGATGCCGCTGGGTGGCGAGGTCAACATGTTCGGCGTGCAGACCCGGCTGCAGCTGACCGACCTGCCCGTCGGCATGCTGTTCATCCTGGCGATCGCCTCGATCGGCATCTACGGCATCGTGCTGGCCGGGTGGGCGTCGAACTCGACCTACTCGCTGCTGGGTTCGGTGCGGTCGGCCGCGCAGATGATCTCGTACGAGGCCGTCATGGGCCTCTCGATCGTCGGCGTATTCATGTTCGCCGGCTCGATGAGCACCTCGACCATCGTCGACTCGCAGGCCAAGAGCTTCACGATCGGCGGCTTCGACACCGGCCTGCCGCAGTGGAACGCCCTGCTGCTGATGCCCGCGTTCGTGCTCTACGTGATCTCGATGGTCGGCGAGACGAACCGCGCACCGTTCGACCTGCCCGAGTGTGAGTCCGAGCTGGTCTCGGGCTACCTCACCGAGTATTCCGGCTTCCGCTATGCCATGTACTTCCTGGCGGAATACATCAACATGGCCACCGTCTCGGGCGTGGCGACCACGTTGTTCCTCGGCGGCTACCACGCGCCCTGGCCGTTCAACCAGGTCGAGTTCCTCGACTCGGCGTGGATGGGTCCGGTCTGGTTCATCCTCAAGGTGCAGTTGCTGTTCACCTTCTTCGTGTGGCTGCGCGGCACCCTGCCCCGCTTCCGCTACGACCAGTTCATGAAGCTGGGCTGGAAGTGGCTCATCGAGATCGCGCTGGCCTGGATCGTCGCGGTCGCCCTGCTCAAGGTCGGCCAGCGTGAGGGCTGGTTCTCGGGCCCGGTGTTCTTCATCGTGCTCGGTGTGATCATCGTCGGCCTGATCGCCCTGATCCTGTGGGGTGGCGGCACACCGGACGAGGCCACGTTGGCAGACGCCTCGTCCACCATCGAACCGTTCGACGCCTTCGCGGGCGGCTACCCGGTGCCGCCGATGCCCGGACAGACGCTGCCCGAACTCGCCGGCGTGCTCAAGGGCGCCCCGGTCGACGAACCTGACACACCACGACCTGCCGCCGTCACCGACGCGGCCAAGGGGGATGAACTCTGATGGGGTTCAAAGATCAGTGGGGTGGCTTCGGTGTCACCTTCAAGACGATGTTCCGCAAGACGTTCACGCAGAACTACCCGCACAAGGGCGAGAAGGTCACCTTCCCGCGCTTTCACGGACGCCACCAGCTCAACCGCTGGCCGGACGGTCTCGAAAAGTGTGTGGGCTGTGAGCTGTGCGCCTGGGCCTGCCCGGCTGACGCCATCTATGTCGAGGGCGCCAACAACACCGAGGACGCCCGCTTCTCACCGGGCGAGCGCTACGGCCACGTCTACCAGATCAACTACCTGCGCTGCATTTTCTGTGGCCTGTGCATCGAGGCCTGCCCGACGCGCGCCCTGACCATGACCAACGAGTTCAAGCTGGCCGACACCAGCCGCGCCTCACTGATCTACGAGAAGGACGCCCTGCTGGCCCCGCTGCTGTCGGGCATGGAGCAGCCGCCGCACCCGCGCCGGCTCGGCCCCGACGAGCAGAGCTACTTCCTCGGACTGCCGGCCACCGGCAAGCCCGATGACCGCACCCCCGTCCACGAGGACGCGGGCTCCAAGGGAGGCAAGAACTGATGCTGATCCCGCTCGTGAGCGCCCAAGAGGTGGCGTTCTGGATCGTGGCGCCGATCATGGTCGTCTGCGCGCTGGGCATGGTGCTCAGCCGCAAGCCGGTGCACTCGGCCCTGTGGCTGGTGGGCATGATGATCGGCCTGGCCGTGATGTACGGCTCACTGGCCTCGCCCTTCTTGTTCGTCGCGCAGATCATCGTCTACACCGGCGCCATCATGATGCTGTTCCTGTTTGTCGTGATGCTGATCGGCGTGGACACGCACGACTCGGTGATCGAGACGATCAAGGGCCACCGCGTCGCCGCGACCCTGGCCGCGCTGGGCTTCGGCGCGCTGGTCATCGCGGTCGTCGGTCGGGCCGTGACGAGTCCTGCGGTCGGTCTGGACGCCCCGATCAATGCCGCAGGTGGCTCGGTCGAGGCACTCGCCGACCTGCTGTTCTCGCGCTATGTCGTGGTCTTCGAGGCCACGGCGGCGCTGCTGACCATCGCCGCTGTGGGTGCGATGGTGCTGGCCCACGGTGAGCGCCTGATCCCCAAGCTCAACCAGAAGCAGACGGCCGCCAAGCGTATGCAGGCCTATGCCAAGGATGGCGACCACCTCGGCCCGCTGCCGAACTCCGGTGTCTACGCGCGCTACAACGCGATTCACGCGCCGGCGCTGCTGCCTGATGGCAGCGTTGCCGACCTGTCGGTGAGCAAGACACTGAGCGAGCGCGGCGCCTATGTCGACGCGAACGAACTGCGCGCACCCAGCGATGCGACCTTCAGGGCCATCGCCGGGCTGAACAACGCCGACACGGCAGGAGAACTCGAATGAGCACCAATGCCTACCTGGTCCTCTCGGCCATCCTGTTCACCATCGGTGTGCTCGGCTTTCTGCTGCGCCGCAATGCCCTGGTCGCGTTCATGTCGATCGAGATGATGCTGAACTCGGCCAACCTCGCCTTCGTCGCGTTCGCCCACCAGCACGGTGGGCTCGACGGCCAGGTCGCAGCCTTCATGGTGATGGTGGTGGCTGCCGCAGAAGTCGTGGTGGGCCTCGCCATCATCGTGACCATCTTCCGAACCCGTCGCTCGGCCTCGGTCGACGACGTCAACCTGCTCAAGTTCTGAAGGGGTAGGCGTGTATTTCCTCGAAACTGTCACACCGGTTGCGGCGTCAGGGCTGTTCTCGTCGGCCTGGCTGATGATCGCCATCCCGCTGGTCATCGCCGCGCTGCTGCTGGTCGGCGGCAAGGCCACCAACGGCTGGGGCCACTATCTCGCCACCCTGGCGCCCATCGCCTCGTTCGCCATCGGGCTGGCGCTGTTCATCGACCTGCTGGGCCGCGACGCCGGCCAGCGCGCCGTGCAGGTGCCGGTCTATGAATGGCTCGCCACCGGCAACTGGACCTTCGACGTCAGCCTGCTGGTCGACCAGCTCTCGATCGTGTTCGTGCTGCTGATCACGGGCGTGGGTTCGCTGATCCACATCTATTCGATCGGCTACATGGCCCACGACGAGAACCGTCGCCGCTTCTTCGCCTACCTGAACCTGTTCATCGCCGCGATGCTGGTGCTGGTGCTGGCCGACAACTACCTGCTGCTGTTCGTCGGCTGGGAGGGCGTGGGCCTGGCCTCGTACCTGCTCATCGGCTTCTGGCAGCACAAGCCCTCGGCGGCCGCAGCCGCGAAGAAGGCCTTCGTCGTCAACCGCGTCGGTGACCTTGGCATGGTCATGGCCATGGCCGCGCTGCTCGCCCAGGTCGGTTCGCTCAACTTCCACGACGTCGCAGTCGGTATCGGTGAGGTCGGCAACGGCTGGGTCGTGCTCATTGGCTTCCTGCTGCTGCTCGGCGCGTGTGGCAAGTCGGCCCAGGTGCCGCTGCAGTCCTGGCTGCTCGACGCCATGGAGGGCCCGACCCCGGTTTCTGCGCTCATCCACGCCGCCACCATGGTCACCGCCGGTGTCTACCTGGTCGTGCGCAGCCACCCGATCTACACCCTCGCCCCCGAGGCGGCGCTCGCCGTCGCGATCGTCGGTACGGTGACGCTGCTGTTCGGTGCCTGGATCGGCACGTCGAAGGACGACATCAAGAAGGTACTCGCCGGTTCGACCATGAGCCAGATCGGGTACATGATGCTCGCGGCCGGCATCGGCCCGGCAGGTGCCGCCTTCGCGATCTTCCACCTGCTCACCCACGGCTTCTTCAAGGCCAACATGTTCCTGGGTGCCGGTTCGGTGATGCACGGCATGAACGACGACGTCGACATGCGCCGGTACGGCGGGCTGGCCAAGTACATGCCGATCACGTTCGTGACCTTCGCCATGGGCTACCTGGCGATCATCGGCTTCCCGTTCACCTCGGGCTTCTATTCCAAAGACCACATCATCGAGGCCGCCTGGGACAAGGGCCTGGTGTTCGGCCTGCTCGCCCTGCTGGGCGCCGGCATCACCGCGTACTACATGACGCGCCTGATGATGATGACCTTCTTCGGCCAGAAACGCTGGAAGGACGGCGTGCACCCGCACGAATCACCACTGGTCATGACCATCCCGCTGATCGTGCTGGCCGTGCTCAGCATCGGCGCCGGTATTGCCATGAACGGGTGGATCGGCACCTGGCTGGCCCCCGCGGTCGGCGAGGAGCACCCGCACACCACGGGCTTGCTGCACATCACGACCGTCGGTTGGCTGACCATGGCCACCGTCGCGGTCGGCGTGCTCATCGGCTGGGTGCTGCACCGGCGCGACGTCCCCGAGACGCAGCCCGAGACCCGCAACCCGCTGGTGCTGGCCGGTCGTCGTGACCTGTTCGGCGACGATGTGAACACCTACGCGTTCCAGAAGCCCGGTGAGGCGCTGGTCGGCCAGCTGCAGACGTTCGATGACGAGGTCGTCGACGGTGCGGTGCGCGGCAGCGCGGGCCTGTTCGGCGGCATGTCGAGCGCCCTGCGTCGCGTGCAGAACGGCTTCGTGCGCAGCTACGCCCTGACCATGATCTTCGGTGTGCTGCTGATCGCTGCCGCCCTTTACCTGGGCCGTCTGGCCTGAGCTGGGAGAGGAAATGTCGTTCGCTTGGTTGACCATCCTGGCGCTGGTGCCCCTGTTCGGATCGCTGGTCACGCTCGCACTGCGTGGCCAGGCTGCGAAGTGGTCGGGCATCGTGTTCTCGGTCATCACCCTCGCCCTGGGCGTTTATGTCTACATCGCCGCCCGCACTGAAGACCTCTCGGAGCGCTACCAGTGGATCGCCACCATCGGCGCCCACTACGCGCTCAGCGACAACGGCCTGAGCATGGTCATGGTGTTGCTCACCGTGATCGTGGTGCCGATCGTGCTGATCGCCGAATGGCATGTCGGTGACAACACCAGCGAGGGCGCGCGCCACGGCATCGTGGGCAACCGCCGCTGGGGCACCGGGGTGTTCTTTGGCCTGGCGCTGATGCTCGAGAGCTTTGCGCTGCTGTGCTTCATGAGCGCCGATGTGCTGCTGTTCTACATCTTCTTCGAGGCCACCCTCATCCCGATGTACTTCCTCATCGGCGGCTGGGGCGGCCCGAAGCGTGGCGCGGCGGCGCTGAAGTTCCTGATCTATTCGCTGGCCGGTGGCCTGGTGATGCTGTTCAGCGTCGTCGGTGTCGGCGCCGAGTCGGCCAACCAGGGCACCGTCAGCTTCCTGTTCAGTGACCTGGCGTCGATGAACTTCGATTCGACGACCGGACGACTCATCTTCCTCGGCTTCTTCATCGCGTTCGCGATCAAGGCCCCGATGGTGCCGGTGCACACCTGGCTGCCCGACACCGCCGAGCAGGCCCGTCCGGGCGCCTCGACGCTGCTGGTCGGCATCCTCGACAAGATCGGCACGTTCGGCATGCTGCGGCTGTGCCTCGAGATCTTCCCCGATGCCAGCCGCTGGGCCGCGCCCGTGGTGATGGTGCTGGCGCTGGTCAGCATCGTCTACGGCGCCCTGATGGCGATCGGCGAGAAGGACCTGTTGCGCCTGATCAGCTACACCTCGGTGAGCCACTTCGGGTTCATGGTGCTGGGCATCTTCGCCTTCACCACCACCTCGATCACCGGCACCGGCTTCTACATGCTGGCGCACGGCTTCTCGACGGCGGCGCTGTTCCTGGTGGTCGGCTTCCTGGTCGACCGACGCGGCACGGCCTGGATCCCGGCGTTCGGCGGCGTCCAGAAGGTCGCGCCGCTGCTGGCGGGCACCTTCCTGGTGGCCGGCCTGTCGGCCCTGTCGCTGCCCGGCACGTCGTCGTTCGTCGGTGAATTCCTGGTGATCACCGGCACGTGGCAGCGCTTCCCCTGGCATGCCGCCATCTCGACCATCGGCATGGTGCTGGCAGCCCTGTACGTGCTGCTGGCCTACCAGCGCACGATGACGGGCCCGGTCACCGATGAGGTGGCCGAGACCATCACGACCGACCTTGGCGGGCGGGAACGCTCCGTCATGGCACTGCTCATCGCACTGATCCTGTTCTTCGGCTTCTACCCGAAGCCCGTGACAGCGGTGCTCGACACTTCCTCGAAGGACACCATGTCGCAGATTGGCATGACCGACCCGACCACGGGAGGCAACCGATGAGCCCGCTCGCATTCGAGGTGCAACTCGACTATGCCGCGCTGGCGCCGCTGATCATCATGTTCGCGGCTGCGGCCTTCGGCGTCCTGATCGAGGGCGTCATCAAGAAGGGCCTGCGGGACGAGGCACAGATGATTGTCACGGCGCTCGGCTTGCTCGGCGCGCTGGCGATGACCATCCAGAACTGGCGCACCAAAGAGCACGGAGTGCACGCGCTGGGTTCGGTCACCACCGACGGCCCCACGCACTTCATCTGGGCACTGCTGATCATCGCGACGATCCTCGCCATGTTCCTGATCAGCGAGCGCAAGCTCAACCAGGGGGCCACCAACTTCACCCCGATGGCCTCGTCGGTGCCTGGGTCGCAGCTCGAGGCCAAGGCCTTCGAGGTGCGCCACGAGCACACCGAGGTCTACCCGCTGGTGATGTTCGCAACCTTCGGCATGATGCTGTTCGCCTCGGCGAACGACTTCATCACCATGTTCGTGGCCCTCGAGATCTTCTCGCTGCCGCTCTACCTGCTCTCGGGCATGGCACGCCGCCGTCGCCTGCTGAGCCAGGAGGCCGCACTGAAGTACTTCATGCTCGGCTCGCTGACCAGCGCGATCTTCCTGTACGGCGCCGCGCTGCTGTACGGCTTCTCGGGCTCGCTGCGCCTCAGCGACCTGTCGATCGCCGTGCAGGCCAACACCCAGTCGAACCCGACGCTGCTGGATGGCGGCATGGTGCTGACGCTGGTGGCCCTGCTGTTCAAGATTGGTGCGGTGCCGTTCCACGCCTGGACGCCTGACGTCTACACCGGTGCCCCCACCCAGATCACCGCCTACATGGCCATCGCCACCAAGGCGGCCGCCGTCATCGCGATGATGCGCCTGCTCTACGTTGGCCTCGGTGGCATCCAGTGGGACTGGCAGCCGCTCGTCGCGTTGCTGTCGGTGCTGACCATGCTCGTCGGCTCGGTGATCGCGCTGAGCCAGAGTGACATCAAGCGCATGCTGGCCTACTCCTCGATCGCCCACGCGGGCTTCCTGATGGTCGCGATCGCCGGTGGCGTCACCGCCGACAACGGCAACAACGCCCTGGCCGGTTCGGTCTCGTCGGTGCTGTTCTACATGGTCGCCTACGGCCTGGCGACGCTCGGCGCGTTCGCCATCGTGATGATGGTGCGCAAGGCCGGCGGCGAGGCCAACCACATGGCCGCCTGGGCCGGGCTGGGCCGCAAGAACCCGCTGGTCGCCACGCTGATGGCGCTGTTCATGCTGAGCTTCGCCGGCATCCCGCTCACCGCCGGCTTCATCGGCAAGCTGCAGGTCTTCCTGGCGGCCTGGGCCGGTGGCTATGCATGGCTGGTGCTGGTGGCCGTGGTGATGAGCCTGGTGGCCGCCTACTTCTACCTGCGCTTCGTCGTGATCATGTTCTTCATCGAGCCCGGTGAACCCGCCGAGGGTGTCACGGTCGACCAGCCCAGCTGGATGACCTGGACCGTGATCATCGTCTGCGCGCTGGGCACCCTCGCATTGGGTGTCTGGAGCGGTCCGCTGGCAGACTTGGCCATCCGGGCTTCGGAGTTCCTGCGCTGAGCCCCGGGCCCGGGCACCTGCCCGGGCCCCCACCAACCTGTTGAGGGGAAGCTGTGACTGACCTGGTCGACGACGTCTTCTCTGCCGAAACGGCCGACAAGCTCGCACTGATCGAGCAGCGGCTGGCAGACCTGGCCGGTGCCGACACCCCGTTCGTCACCGAGGCCGCCAACCACATCATCGCCGCAGGCGGCAAGCGCTTCCGCCCGCTGCTGGTGGTGCTGGCCAGCTCATTCGGTGGCGAGGTCGATGTCGAGGCCCTCGTCCGCGCCGCCTGCGTCGTCGAGCTGACCCATGTCGCGAGCCTGTACCACGACGACGTCATGGACGAGGCCGACCTGCGCCGCGGGGCCGACTCGGCCAACGCCCGGTACGGCAACAGCGTCGCGATCATGGTCGGCGACTACCTGTTCGCGCGGGCTTCGTCCACGGTCGCGACGCTCGGCCTGGACTACGTCGCCCTGCAGGCCGAAACGTTCGCACGCCTGGTGCAGGGCCAGATCGCCGAGACCCGCGGGCCCGGCAACGGCGACGACGCACTGGCCCACTACCTGCAGGTGATCGCCGACAAGACCGGTTCACTGATCTCGACCTCAGCCGTGTTCGGCGGCATGGTCGGTGGGGCGACTGCCGACGAGCTCGAGGCGTTGCGGGCGTTCGGTGAAGAGATCGGCCTGGTCTTCCAGCTCTCGGACGACATCATCGACATCACCAGCGATGCCACCGGCAAGACCCCCGGTACCGACCTGCGTGAGGGCGTGGCGACACTGCCGACGCTGATGCTGCGGGCCTCGGACGACGCAGCTGATGCGGCCCTGGTCGCACGGATCGACGCCGACCTGGCCGACGAGGCCGAGCTGGCCTCAGTGCTCGCCGAATTGCGGGCCCACCCGGTGATCGAGGCCGCGCGGGCCGAAGTGAACCGCCGGGCAGAGCTGGCCCGGGGGCACCTGGCCGTGCTGCCCGAGGGCCAGGCGAAGGATGCCCTGCTGCGGGTCTGTGACGACATTGCGAACCGGGTGAGCTGAGCGGGTCCTGGTCGGGGCCGGGCTGGTGGTGTCGGTCGCCGTGGACGAGCCCAGCCCCGACAAATATGCGCTGGTGCGAGTTTTTCGCCCGGCTGGGGGTTTCGGGCCAGACATCGTTGCGCTGATGCGAGTTTGTCTGGTGGGGCAGCGGCCCAGCCCCGCCCCACACCTACCCCTGCAGCAGGATCCGATGGGCCCCGCGCACATGCTCTTCAGCCAGCCGCGCGGCACTCTCGGCATCGCCGTCCCGCAGCGCGGCCAGGATCGCGTCGTGCTCGGCCACCAGCCCCAGGCGCACGCTCGTCCATTGCCCACCCAGGCGCTGCTCGGCCCCCAGGATGTGCGAGGCCACCGCTTCACGCACCGCGATCGTCAGGTCACGGATCAGCCGGTTCTGGGCCGCCTGCGCGATGCCCACGTGAAAGCGGGTGTCCAGGGCGTTGAATGCCTCAGGGGCCGGCGTCGCCGCCATCTCGCGGCTCAACCGGCCCAGCGCGTCGAGGTCGTCGGCTGAAGCAGCTGTGGCCGCAGCCCCGGTCGCAGCGCGTTCCAGCAGCACACGGGTCTCGGTGAGCTCGTCGTATGACACCGACTGCAGCGCCAGGTGCAGGCGCAGGATGCGCCCGAACGAGGCACCCTGGCCCTGCGAGATGCTGTTGCCCCCCACATGACCCACCTGCGAGGTGATCACCCCCTGGGCCTGCAGCGCCCGCATTGCCTCGCGCACCGCCCCCCGGCTCACGCCCAACTGGGCGGCCAGGTCGCGTTCTGCAGGCAGCCGGTCACCGGGCTGCACCCGCCCACCCAGGATCTCGTCGGTGACCCAGCCCAGGGCGATCTCGAAGCCGCGCCGTAGTCCAGTCCCGTGTCCGGTCCCCTCGGGGGTGCTGGCGTCCATCGGACCATTTTGGCATGCCCCCGTTGATCGGCACCCAACCTTGGTGTTCTAATGGTCCTACCTTTAATGGTAGGACCAATGAACAACGGAGTTTGATGGTGATGCTCGAAGTTTTCACGCCCAGCACCGACCCGCTGGGCCGCCAGTGGCTCTCGGCCATGCTTGCCCTGCTGCCGATCCTGGCGATGCTGGTGACCCTGGGCCTGTTGCGCTGGAAAGCGCATGTGGCCGGCGCCTTCTCGTGGGGCGTGGCCCTGCTCGTGGCGGTGCTGGCCTTCAAGATGCCAGTCGTGCAGGCGCTGTCCACCAGTGCCCACGGCTTCGTCTACGGCCTGTTCCCGATCGTCTGGATCCTGCTGACCGCGATCTGGATGTACGAGGTCACCGTGGCCTCGGGCCGCTTCGAAGACCTGCGCCGCACGTTCTTCCTGATCTCGGACGACCCCCGCGTGGTCGGGCTCATCGTGGCCTTCTGCTTCGGCGGCCTGCTCGAGGCCCTCGCGGGCTACGGGGCCCCCGTGGCCATCACCGCCGCGATGCTGATCGCCGTCGGCTTCTCGCCACTGCGCAGCGCCGTCATCGCGCTGCTGGCCAACACGGTGCCCGTCGCCTTCGGCGCCGTCGGCCTGCCCGTGCTCATGGCAGCCCGCACCGGCGGTTTCGACGACGTGCTGGCCATCGCCCCCATCACCGGCCGCATCACCGCGTTGCTGTGCCTCGTGGTGCCGTTCGCGCTGTTGTGGGTCATGGACGGACGCAAGGGCCTGGCTGAATGCTGGCCCATCGGGCTGGCGATTGCCCTGGCCTTCGGTGCCACCAAGTGGATCGTGTCGTCGACCCAGCTGTACAACCTCACCGAACTGTTCGCCGCCGTGGTCAGCGTCGGCGTGGCGATCGTCGTCCTGCGGTTCTGGAAACCGCGTGGGGGAGAGGCCTCGCGGGCGCGCATCGGCGTGCCCATGGATGCCGAGGCCGAACGCGGCTACCGGCGCGACGCGGCCGGGACCGCAGCCCAGCAGGCCGCGGTCCAGGACGAGGCACCGCTGACCGCCCGTCGCATCGTCATGGCCCTGGTGCCCTACCTGATGGTGATCGCAGTCTTCGCGGTCGCCGCCATTCCTGCCGTCAAACGTGCGCTGTCCTCGACCGACCTCACGATCGCCTGGCCCGGGCTCTCGCAGTTGATGAACGCCTCCGGCGACCCATCGGCCCACCAGCACTTCACCCTGGGCTGGGCCTCCACCCCCGGCATCCTGCTGGCGCTGGTCGCCATCTCGACCGGCCTGATCTACAAGATGTCGCTGAAGCAGATTTTCGGGGTGTTGTGGAAGAACGTTGTCCGCATGCGGTTCGCCGCCCTGACGATCGGCCTGGTCGTCGCCCTGGCCTATGTGATGGGCGACTCGGGCCAGACCCTCGCACTGGGCATGTTCGTCGCCGGTGCCGGCGCCATCTACGCCGCGCTCGCCCCTGTGCTCGGCTGGATCGGCACCTACGTCACCGGGTCGGACACCTCGGCCAACATCCTGTTCTCGGGCCTGCAGTCGAGTGTCGGTTACCAGATCGGCCCCGGCACCCACCTGGGTGTCGAGGGCATGCGGGCTTTGCTCGTCGGATCCAACGCGGCCGGTGGCGTCGTGGGCAAGATGATCTCACCCCAGTCGCTGACCATCGCGGCCACCGCGATCGGGCTGGCCGGCGCCGAGTCGGTCATCCTGCGCAAGGTCTTCGGCTGGAGCATCGCGCTGCTGGCCCTCATGTGTGTGCTCACCGGACTCATGTCCACCCCCGTCCTCAGCTGGCTGCTGCCCTGAAAGGAATGACCATGACCAACCCCACACCCACCGGCCCCACCGTGGCACTGTTCGCCACCTGCATCGCCGACACCATGAAGCCGTCCGTGCCGCAGGCCACTGTCGCGGTGCTCGAACGCCTGGGCTGCACCGTCGAGTTTCCCCGCAGCCAGACCTGTTGTGGCCAGATCATGACCAACACCGGCTATTTCGACCAGGCCATCGACACCGTGCGCAACTACGTGCGCACGTTCGGCGAGTACGACTACATCGTGGCGCCCTCGGGTTCGTGCGTCGGTTCGGTGCGCCACCAGCACGAGATGCTGGCCAACAGCATCGGGGACGAGGCACTCGCCGCCGAGGCGAAGGTGGTGGCGGCCCGCACCTATGACCTCACCGAGTTCATCATCGACGTGCTCGGCGTCGAGGATGTCGGCGCCTGGTTCCCCCACAAGGTCACCTACCACCCGACCTGCCATTCCATGCGGGTGGCCAAGGTCGGCGACCGGCCCATGCGCCTGCTGCGCGCCGTGGGCGGCATCGAACTGGTCGACCTGCCCGAGAAGGACCAGTGCTGCGGGTTCGGCGGCACCTTCTCGCTCAAGAATTCCGACATGTCGATTGCCATGGCCACCGACAAGGCCCGCAACGTCACCGGCACCGGCGCCGAATACCTGGTCGCAGGTGACCACGCCTGCCTGATGAACATCGGCGGTGTGCTGCACCGTGACCAGGCGCCGGTGCGCACCATCCACCTGGCCGAAATCCTGGCCAGCACAGCCCCCGCCCCTGCAAAGGAGCAGCAGCGATGACCACCGAACGACTCACCCCGGCCCCGTACCAGACCTTCCTGGGCATGCCGCCCTTCCCCGAGGCCGTCAAGACCGAACTCACCAAGGACCAGCAGCGACGCAACCTGACCCACGCCACCCACACGATCCGCGCCAAGCGCGCCACCCGCGCGTCCGAGGTCGACAACTGGGACGACCTGCGGACCGCGGGCGAACAGATCAAGAACCGGGTGGGGCGCCACCTCGACCACTACCTGCTGCAGGCCGAGGCCGCCATGCAGGCCGCCGGCATCACGGTGCACTGGGCCGAGACCGCCGCCGAGGCGAACAAGATCATCACCGACATCGCGCACGCGAAGCAGGTCAACGAGGTCGTCAAGATCAAGTCGATGGTCACCCAGGAGATCGACCTGAACGAACACCTCGAGGCCAACGGCATCGCCGCCTGGGAGACCGACCTGGCCGAGTTGATCGTGCAGCTGGGCCACGACCTGCCCAGCCACATCCTGGTGCCGGCGATCCATCGCAACCGCACCGAGGTGCGCGACATCTTCATCGAAGAGATGGGCCGCTACGGCAAGCCCGCCCCCGAGGGGATCAGCGACGACCCCACCGAACTGGCGGCCGCCTCGCGGGCACACCTGCGCGAGAAGTTCCTGCGCGCCAGGATGGCCGTCTCGGGGGCCAACTTCATCGTCGCCGAGACGGGCACGCTGGTGATCGTCGAGTCCGAGGGCAACGGCCGCATGTGCCTGACGCTGCCCGAGACGCTCGTCTCGGTGGTCGGCATCGAGAAGCTGGTGCCCACGCTCGAAGACCTCGAAGTGTTCCTCAAGCTGCTGCCCCGCTCGTCCACCGGTGAGCGCATGAACCCCTACACCTCGATGTGGACCGGCGCCCCCGGGGCGGACGGTCCCCAGGACCTGCACGTGGTGCTGCTCGACAACGGCCGCTCGCGGGTGCTGTCCGACCCGACCGGCCGGGCGGCGCTGCGGTGCATCAGGTGTTCGGCGTGCCTGAACATCTGCCCCGTCTATGAACGCGCCGGCGGGCACGCCTACGGTTCGCCCTACCCGGGACCGATCGGTGCGATCCTCAACCCCCAGCTGCGTGGGCTCGGGAGCTTGGTAGACCAGGCCCTGCCGTTCGCGTCGAGCCTGTGCGGGGCCTGCAACGACGTGTGCCCCGTCAAGATCCCGTTCACCGACATCCTGGTGCACCTGCGCCACAAGGTCGTCGAGCACAAGACCGCCCAGCACCCCACCGGTGAGCAGGCGCTGATGAAGGCCGCCGGCTGGGTGATGGCCGATGGCACACACCTCGAAAAGGTGCAGGTCGCCTCGCGACTGGCCGGGCAGGTCTTCAACGGCCGCCCGATCGGCCCGATGCCGATCCCACTGGCCTCGCGCTGGCTGCAGGCCCGTGACGTCGAGGCCCCACCGAAGCAGACATTCCGCCAGTGGTGGCGCAAGGAACATGAGGAGCAGGGACGATGAACCCGCCAACGATCAACCCGCCAGCGATGACCGCCCGCGACCGCGTGCTCGCCAATGTGCGGGCCGCCTTGACCGACGTGACCGAGGCCGACCCGGCCACCGATGTGCCGATCACCTGGACCTATGGCACCGCACTGCCCACCCCCGACGTGCTGGCCGACTTTGTCGAGAAGGTCGAGGACTACCAGGCTGTGGTCGTGCGTGTGGGCCATGACCAGGTGGCTGCGGCGTTGGCGGGGGCCATGTCGGCGGTCGATGCCCAGCGGGTGGTGCTCCCGGCCGGCCTCGATGCCGCCTGGGCCGAGGCGCTCCGGTCGTCCGGGGTCGAACTTGTTTCGGACGAACCCCAGCTGACCCACGCGGAACTCAACGAGGTCGACACGGTGGTGACGACGTGCGCCGTGGCGATGGCCGATTCGGGCACGATCGCGCTCGACCATTCGGCCGGGCAGGGGCGTCGCGCGCTGACGCTGCTGCCGGACCGCCACGTCTGCATCGTCCGGGCCGACCAGGTGGTCAGTGACGTGCCCGAGGGCGTCGCGGCGCTGGCCCCGGCGATGCGCGCGCGTCGTCCGGTGACGTGGCTCAGCGGCGGCTCGGCGACCAGCGACATCGAGCTCAGCCGGGTCGAGGGCGTGCACGGGCCCAGGACGCTGTACGTGATCCTGGTGGACTAGTGGTCCTGGGCGGCCGACCCGGGCACCGACCTAGACGTTGCGCCACTCGACCTTGATCGCGGACGCATCGCCGACGGTCATCACGGCCGTGGCGATCGCCCGTGACTCAATCGGCGAATTGTTCAGCCGACCCTGGTCGGTGAACGTCAACGACAGCGTGAAGTGCGGGGTGAGCAGCGCCTCGACCTTCGACTGGTCGGTGGCGACCAGACCCGGCTTGGCCGTCGAGACCGGGTCGTTCGCCTTCTGCCACACCACCGAGGACGGCACCACCGGCCTCGACGACTGGAACCCCATGGGGCAGTTCGCCGGCGAGAGCTCCTTGCGCGAGACACACATGTCGAGCGAGGCATTGACTGCCTGCTTGAACGCGGTCAGCCCCGGCTCGGTCAGCACCGGCGTCACGGGATGGTCGGTGATGTCGGTGTAGCCCAGGTTCACCACGGTCAGCGCGTCCGAGCTGTTGTAGGCGACGAACGGCAGTCCGGTGCTGACGGGGTAGTAGCCGGGGAACAGCTCCAGCGGCGTCTCCCAGTCGATGCGCACGCCGTTGACGATCAGCGGCACGTTGTCGACTGAAGTGCCGCGCATGCGGAACGTCACCGTCGTGCGCTCCATCGTCCAGGTGCCCGATTCGACCTTCTTCACCCTGAACCGCGCCGTGTACTCCTTGCCGCCGATCTTGTAGGTGGCCGGGATGTCGGTGGCGTTCTCATCGGTGGTGGGCACCACGATGTCGGTGATGGGGGCGGCCTTCAGGGATGCGGCGAACGCCTGTCGCGAGATCAACGCGGTCGACCCGGACCCGCCCAGGGGCCCGAGGCTGCGGGCCTTGGCGACGTCACCGGCCGCCAGCGCCTGCAGGTACTGCCGCACGACCTCGTCGCCGCGCAGCACCTGCACCTGCGCCGTCGTCGACACCGGCACGTGCACGTTCGGGTCGACGGCGGGCTTGCGGAAGAACGTCACATAGCCCACACCGGCGACCACGGCGAGCAGCACGACCGCGAGGCCCCAGCCGAGCACCTTCTTGACGGGCAGGGGTTGGCGCTGCCGCGTGCGCTGCTCGGGTGGGGCGACGAACCGGTCCTCCGGCATGGAATAGGCCGCCCAGTCGTTGACCTGGCCGGCCTGGAACTGCGGGAATGTCGGCACCTGCGAGGCATTGATCGGCGGGATCGACGAGGGGGTGCCGGTCTGGCGCTGCCAGGATTCGTCGCTGACCCAGCTCTGGGCAGGGCTCGGTGGCCCGTCCTGGTGGCGCGAGACGATGCGGGTCGATTCCGAACCGGTCTCGGTGGTGCCGGTGCGGGGGACGATGCGGGTGCCCTCGTCCGGGCCCGGTGTGTGCGGTTGGAACGGTGGCGGCGCTGACTGGGGACGAAACACGGTTGCGCCATCGTCGTGCCCGCCCTGCCCAGACATGCGCCACCCTTCGCCGGAACCTCGCCTCGGTTCAGGGTACCCGGCAGGGATTCAGCGCACCGTCCACGTGTCACGCCCGGCCAGCACGGCCTGCAGCGATGCCGCCGAATCGGGTTCCCCGCCGGTGGCCGTGGCCAACTGGTCGCGCACCTGGTCGTCATAGGCGGGTCGCTCGACCGAACGGAAGACGCCGATCGGGGCCTGGTGGATGACCCCGACATCGGTCAGCCGCGACAACTGGAATGCCAGCCCCGGGTCGTTGCGGTGGGCATCGTGGCGCAGGATCGCGTCGATGCCGACCTCGGCCACCTCGTGCACGCTCAACGTGCCGTCGGGGTTCATCACGACGCCCTTGTGCTGGTCGGTGCCGAACACGATCGGCTCGCCGTGCTCGAGCGGGATGACCGCCTCGGCCGCTTCGGGCCCCTTGAGCGCGTCGAACGCACCGTCGTTGAAGATCGGGCAGTTCTGGTAGATCTCGATCAACTTCGTGCCGCGGATGCTCGCGGCCTGGGTGAGCACGCTGGTCAGGTGGGTGCGGTCGGAGTCGATGGTGCGCGCCACGAAGCTGGCCTCGGCGCCGAGCGCCAGGCTCACCGCGTTGAACGGCTGGTCGAGCGAACCCATCGGGGTCGACTTGGTGACCTTGCCCATTTCTGAGGTGGGGGAGTACTGGCCCTTGGTCAGGCCGTAGATGCGATTGTTGAACAGCATGATCGTCATGTTGACGTTGCGGCGCATGGCATGGATCAGGTGGTTGCCGCCGATCGAGAGCGCATCCCCGTCGCCGGTGACGACCCAGACACCAAGATCAGGACGGCTCACGGCCACGCCCGTGGCAATCGACGGTGCCCGACCATGGATTGAGTGCATGCCATAGGAATCGACGTAGTACGGGAACCGCGAGGCGCAGCCGATGCCCGAGATGATCACGGTGTTCTCACGGGTGATGCCCATCGCGGGCATCAGGCCCTGGAATGCCGCCAGGATGGCGTAGTCACCGCAACCGGGGCACCAGCGCACCTCCTGGTCGCTGGTGAAGTCCTTGCGCTTGAGCGGCTCGAGCGACAGCGGCACCCCGGTGAGGCCACGCAGGCCACGGGTTTCGGCGGTCCGGGTTTCGGCGGTCCGGGTTTCGGCGGTGTGGTCGGTGGCGGTCATGCGTTCTGCTCCTTCATCTCGTGGGCGGGCTGGCCCCCCACGGCATCGATGCGGTGCACCAGTTCGCCGGCGAGGTCGCTCGGCGAGATCGGCAGGCCCCGCACCCGGCTGATGCATTCGGCATCGACCAGGTAGTGGCTGCGCAGCAGCATGGTGAACTGGCCCATGTTCATCTCGGGCACGACGACCTTGTCGTAGCGGCGCACGATGTCGCCGAGGTTGGCAGGCAGCGGGTTGAGGTGGCGCACGTGCACCTGGGCGATGTGGCGGTGGGTGGCGCGCACCCGGCGCACGGCGGCGGTGATCGGTCCATAGGTCGAGCCCCACCCGAGCACCAGCACGCGGGCCTCGTCGCTCGGGTCGTCCACGACCAGGTCGGGGATGTCGCGCACGATGCCCGCCACCTTGTCGGCGCGCGCATGCACCATCGCCTCGTGGTTGGCCGGGTCGTACGAGACATTTCCCAGCCCCGCGGACTTCTCGATGCCACCCAGGCGGTGTTCCAGGCCCGGGGTGCCGGGGATGGCCCACGGCCGGGCGCCGAACTCGTCGCGCTGGTAGGGCAGGAACCGGGGGCTGCCGTCAGCAGCCGTGGCGTTCGGCTCGGTGGCGAAGCGCGGGTCGATCGGCTCGATCGCGGCCAGGTCGGGCACCTGCCACGGCTCGGCGCCGTTGGCCAGGTAGCCGTCGGACAGCATGATCACGGGCGTGCGGTAGGTGATCGCGATGCGGCACGCCTCGATGGCGGTCTCGAAGCAGTCGGACGGCGACTGTGCGGCCAGCACCGGCACGGGGGCCTCGCCGTTGCGCCCGAACATCGCCTGCATCAGGTCGGCCTGTTCAGTCTTGGTCGGCATGCCCGTGGACGGCCCTGCGCGCTGCACGTCGATGACCACGAGGGGCAGTTCGGTCATCACACCCAGGCCGATGGTCTCGGCCTTCAGTGCGAGGCCGGGGCCCGAGGTGGTGGTCACGCCGAGTGCGCCGGCGAACGAGGCACCCAGGGCTGCGCCCACACCGGCGATCTCGTCCTCGGCCTGGAACGTGATCACGTTCTGGGCCTTGCGGCGGCTGAGCTCGTGCAGGATGTCTGAGGCCGGCGTGATGGGGTAGGACCCCAGGAACAATTGCAGGCCCGCCTTGTGGGCGGCGGTGATCAGGCCATAGGCGGTGGCGAGGTTGCCGGTCACCTGGCGGTAGGTGCCCGCCGGCATCGGGGCGGGCGAGACCTCGAAGCGCACGGCGAATTCCTCGACGGTCTCGCCATAGGCATGACCGGCCTTGAAGGCGGCGATGTTCGCATCGCGGATCGCGGGCTTGTTCGCGAACTTGGTCTGCAGAAAGCGGATGGTCGATTCGGTCTCGCGGCTGTAGAGCCAGGTCAACAGGCCCAGCGCAAACATGTTCTTGGTGCGGCTGCCGTCCTTGCGACCAAGATCAAACTCCTTGACCGCGCCCAGCGCCAGCGCCGTCAGGTCGAGCGCGACCAGGTGGTAGCCCTGCAGCGAATCGTCCTCGAGCGGGTTCGACTCATAGGCCACCTTGGCCAGGTTGCGCTTGGTGAACTCGGCCGTGTCGACGATCAGCAGGCCACCGTGCACCAGGTCGGCGATGTTGGCCTTGAGTGCGGCGGGGTTCATCGCCACCAGCACGTCGGGGCGGTCGCCGGGGGTGACGATGTCGTAGTTGGCGAAGTGCAACTGGAAGCTCGAGACGCCCGGCAGCGTGCCCTGCGGTGCCCGGATCTCGGCGGGGAAGTTGGGCAACGTCGAGATGTCATTGCCGAACGCCGCCGCTTCGGCGGTGAAGCGGTCGCCGGTCAACTGCATGCCGTCACCGGAGTCGCCTGCGAATCTGATGACCACCCGGTCCAGCGTGTGGACACTGGCGGCGTGGTGCTGGTTGCGGGGGACGGAGGCGTCCTGCGTCACGGCTCTTCTTTCTGCGATCAGGGGTACCCGGCAAGCCTACCCCCTTGTGCGCAGGGGCCACCGAAGGGTCAGACGCGGGGTCAGCGCGTCCGCCGGGCCGGACCATTACTGTGGTGGGGTGCAGATTGTGGACTGGTTCTCGGACGGGTCGATCGTCGTGGTCGACCTGGCGCTGGCATGTTGCGCCGTCGAAACCGAGTTCGCCATGCCCGAAGGCGCCCCACGGCTCGACCGCGTGCCCCACGGCGCGCTCGTCGTCGCCGTCGTCTCGGGCACGCTGACCGATGTGGTCGCGCCGCTCGTGGCCGACACCATTGCGGGGCTGGGTGGTCAGTCGATGGGTGGTCAGTCGCCGGACGGACGGGTGCACGTGGTCAGCTTCGGCGCCTGTGCCGCCGCGGGCGGGCCCTACTGGGACTCGTACTCGGTGACCAAGGGTGTCGACCAGTTGGTGGACGTCGACCACTACATCGCCGGCTGCCCGCCCCCGCCATCTGCGCTGGCCGGGCACATCGAGTCGTTGCGCGAACAGTTGGCTGCCACCCCGGGGAGCAACCGATGACCACCCGCTTTCCCCTCGGCGGTGTCAACGAAGGCATGGGCCCCGATGACCAGGTGCGCCAGGTGGCCCCTGATGACTGGATGACCGCAGTCGCCGCGGCGCTCGCGACCCATCCCTGGTTCGACTCCCTGCACGCCATCGACGAGATCGGACGCCCCGATGCCGACGGCACCGAGGTCATCCGCGTGGTCTGCCGGCTGGTGCACTGGGCCGACGACGGCACACCCAGCGGGCTGCAGGTGCACACCCGGGTGCCGCGCGAGGCACCGCAGCTCAGCTCGCTGGCCGGGGTGGTGCCGGGCGCGGTGTGGCATGAGCGCGAGGCACACGACTTCTTCGGGGTGGTTTTCGAGGGCGGCGACGACCATCCGTTGCTGGTGCACCGGGCCGAGGGCATCGAGTCGAGCCCGCCCATGCTCAAGCATGTGGTGCTCGGGGCGAGGGTCGTCCAGCCGTGGCCGGGGTCGAAGGACCCCGACGACACCGCCCAGGCCAGCCGGCGGCGCATGGCCCCGGCAGGGGTGCCCGACCCGCAGGTGTGGGGCGAGCGCGCCCCCGGCGACCCGGCGCAGGCCGACGAGGTCACCCAGGCCCTGACCGGTGGCCGGGTCAGGAGGCGACGATGAGCGAGCCGAGCCGGCAGGGTGTTGTTCAGCAGGGTGTTGGGCAGACCGGCGTGGTGCAGCACGGGTCGATCCGGCTCATCGAGTCGAAGTGCACCTCGTGCATGATCTGCGTGCGCGAATGCCCGACGTGGTGCATCCACATCGAGTCGCACAGCGAAGCCGATGGGCCGGCCGCAGCCGGGCAGGCGGGCCGCGGCCGCGAACGCCGCCACAACGTGCTCGACAGCTTCGACATCGACTGGTCGCTGTGCATGTACTGCGGCATCTGCATCGACGAATGCCCCTTCGACGCGCTCGAATGGGCGGGCGCTCATGTGGCCGGGGTTGATCGCCGAGCCGACCTGGTGCACGACCGGACGGTGCTGGCCCACGCCGGTGAAGTGCCAGCCGCCCAGACTGACGTCCAGCCGCCGGGCACGCCGTGCTGAGGTGGCTGCGCAGGGTGCTCACCCTGCGCGCGGAACAGGTGCGCGATGCGTGGCGCATCAACCATGTGCGCCGCGGCTTCTTTGGCACCGTGCTGATCACGATCGGCTCGTTCACCCCGGCCTACCTGCCGCAGGCCTCGCCGTTCTGGCCGGCGATGCGCGCGCTCAAACTCGACAACCCCGTCGCCGAGATCATCGGCACCGGCCTGGTGCTGGCGGGGGTGGCGCTGCTGGTGTCGGCGTGGTTCAGGCTGCGTCCTTGGGGTGATGACCGCATGGTCGAGGCCTACAGGCACGTGCGCCACTGGGCGGTGCTGATCATCTGGGGCGGGCCGTTCGTGCTGGCGCCGCCGATCTTCAGCCACGACGCGTATTCGTATGCGGCGCAGGGCTGGCTCGTGCACAACGGCATCAACCCCTATGAACAGGGACCCGGGGTGCTGCCCGGCGGGTTCGCCGACCAGGTGGCCTGGGTGTGGCGGTTCACCCCGGCGCCGTACGGGCCGCTGAGCCTGCAACTGCAACATTTCCTGGTCGACCTGGTCGGGCACGACCCCTACATCTCAGCCGTGGTGATGCGGGTGCCGGCACTGGTCGGCGTCGCCCTGATCGGTGCCCTGCTGCCGCGGTTGGCCGCCCGCATGAAGATTGACCCGGCCAGCGCGGCCTGGTTCGCCACGCTCAACCCGGTGCTGGTCATCGACTTCATCGGCGGCGCCCACAACGACGCCCTGATGATGGGGCTGGTGGTGCTGGCGCTGTGGCTCACCCGCATCGTGGGCTGGGGTTGGGTGCCGGGGGCGGTGATCATCGGGGTCGCGGCGGCCATCAAGCAGCCGGCACTGCTGGCGGCCTACGCGTTGCCACTCGTCCACAGGCCGTGGCGCAGACTCGAACTCGGCGAGACCCTGGACATCATTGCGCGGGCCATGGCCGCCATGACGCTGGCCATCGGCACGTTCGCGGGGGTGTCGTGGCTGACCGGGCTCGGGTTCGGCTGGCTGAACGCAGTCAACGTGCCCGGCCTGGTGGTCACGGTCAGCCCGTTCACCGTCATCGGTCAGGCTCTGTCGTGGGTCTTCGACGTGGTCGGCTGGCAGTCCGGGGCCGAGGGGGCCGTGCGCTGGTCGCGATCGGTGGGCCTGCTCACCAGCGTCGCCATCGTGGGCACACTGGCGGTGACGGTGGCCAGGCGTCGTCCGATGACGTTCCTGTCGTACTCCTACCTGGCGGTCGCAATCTGCGCGCCCGCGCTGCACTCGTGGTACGTGCTGTGGGGCGGGCTGCTGCTGCCACTGGCCAAGCCGAGCCCCAAGGCCATCCGGGTGGCGGTCTGGGCGACGGTCGTCCTGCTGTCGTACGCGGCCATCAACCTGGCCTTCCGCAACGGGGCGCTGTCGCTGGGCGTGGCCGCGATCGGGCTGTATTTCTGGCAGAGTCGCACCGAAGACCTGAAGGCCCAGCGCCGGCACCGGCGAGCGGCCCGCCAGCGCGAGAAGCAGCGAAACGCCCCCTAGCGAGAGGACCCGCCGATGAGCCAGGCCACCACCGAACCCGAGCTGATCCTGGGTGTGCATGATGGCATCGGCGCGATCCGGTTGAACCGGCCCCGGGCCATCAATGCGCTGACCCACGAGATGATGGCGGGCATCGGCGCTGCGCTGCAGGAATGGCAGCACGACGAGCGGGTGCAGCGCATCGAGATCACGGGTGCGGGCGAGCGGGGCATGTGCTCGGGTGCCGACGTGCGGGCGCTGCGCCAGCACATCGTCGAGGGCCGCCCTGAACAGGCAGTGGCATTCTTCGAGCTCGAATACCCGATCAACGCGCTGATCGCCGAATATCCCAAGCCGGTGTGGTCGGTGATGGACGGCATCACCATGGGCGGCGGCATGGGCCTGTCGCTGCATGGCACCCGTCGCATCGGCACCCACACCACGTCGCTGGCAATGCCAGAGGTCGGCATCGGACTGTTCCCCGATGTCGGGGCGACGTTCGAGTTGTCGCGGATGCCCGGCCAGACGGGCACCTGGATGGCGCTGACCGGCAACCCCGTCGACGCCTCGTCGGCGCTGTGGGCCGGGCTACTGACCGAGACCGACGAGCTGGCCACCCACCCGGACGACTCGTGGCTGACGGTCAATCGCGGCTGGATCGACGAGTGCATGGCCGGTGATGACGCCGTCGAGATCGTCGGTCGCCTGGGCGAGCATGCCGACCCGGCGGCGCGCGAGACGGCTGCGGTCATCTCGGGACGCAGCCCGCTGTCGGTGGCGGTCACCCTCGAACTGCTGCGTCGCTCGGCGAACGCACCGACCGTGCGGGCCGTCACCGAGGTCGACCAGGTGCTGGGCGAGAACTTCATGCACGACTCGGACTTCGCCGAGGGCGTGCGGGCCCAGCTGGTCGACAAGGACCGCAACCCGCAGTGGCGGCACGGGTCACTGGCCGAGGTGTCACGCGACGAGGTGCTGGGCATGTTCGAGGCCCGATAACCTGTGCCGCATGCGCATCTCGACCCTGAACGTCAATGGTCTGCGGGCGGCGTCCCGCCGGGGGTTGGGGGAGTGGCTCGCGCGACGCCAACCCGATGTCATCGCGCTGCAAGAGGTGCGCTGCCCCGTCGGTGAACTGCCGCTCGAGGTGCTCGGCGACTACCTGCTGACCTATGAGTCCGGCACCATCCCGGGACGCAACGGCGTCGCCGTGCTGACGCGCACCCCGGTCGCGGCCGTCCGCTCGTGGGGTGATGCGGTCGTCGGCGCGACATCGACGACGGAGCCGCAGCCATTGGCCGTCGAGCAGGTGCCGCTGGCGCGAGAGCTCGGCTACTTCCGGGGGCACGGGCGCTACCTCGAGGTCGACCTGGCCGACGCGCCTGTGACCGTCGCGTCGGTCTACGTGCCCAAAGGCGGACGACCGAGCGACGACACCGAACCCGCGTACGAGGCCAAGCTCGCGTTCATGGCAGGGTTCGCCAAACAGGTGACCCGCGCCCGGCGGGCGGCGGCCGCCCGGGGCAGGCACTACCTGCTGATGGGCGACGTGAACATCGCCCACACGGCCGACGACCTGGCCAATGCCGCGGGCAATGTGCGCAACCCCGGCTTCCTGCCGGTCGAACGGGAGTGGTTGACGTCGCTGGTGGGGCCTCGCCGGCTCGTCGATGTGGTGCGTTCGTTGCACCCCGGGGTGAAGGGGCCGTACTCGTGGTGGTCGTGGCGCGGCCAGGCGTGGACGAATGACTCGGGCTGGCGCATCGACTACCACCTGGCAACTCCCGGGCTGGCGGCGCTGGCGCGTGTGGGGGGTACTGATCGTGACGAGTCGTACGAGGCTCGGATCAGTGACCATGCCCCGGTGAGTGTCGACTACGACCTCTGAGGTTTGGGGGAGGGGGTCCGGGGCGCGACGGCGGGGACGACGGCGGGGACGACGGCGGGCGCGACGGCGGGGACGACGGCGGGCCGGGCGCCCCCGTGGGGCAGGCCCGGCCCGCTGATCGATCAGGGCTCTGCTGAGCCCGCGAGTCACTTCTTCTTCGACTTCTTCTTGTCCTTCTTCTTCTTCTTGTCCTTCGCCATGTGTGTCCACCCCCTTCGTGGTGTCAAGGTTTCATTGACGTGTGAGTCAATCAGGTGTTGACGGTGATGTCAACTGCTTGTTGACTGGCGGCGTGTCGGGGGCGTGGTCGGTGATCTTGCACAAGTGGCACGGGTGCCTCGTCCGCACGTTGGTGGGGCTGGATCGGTGGCACAACTGGCACTCGTGCCGCGTTCGCAGGTTTGGGTGGGTCCTGGGTGGCTGGACGGGCCTGGGCTGGGATGTCCGCGGGGCTGGTGTGGGCCGCGTTCCTGCACAAGTGGCACCAGTGCCTCGTCCGCACGTTGGTGGGGCTGGATCGGTGGCACAACTGGCACTCGTGCCGCGTTCGCAGGTTTGGGTGGGTCCCGGTGGGTGGACGGGCCTGGGCTGGGATGTCCGCGGGGCTGGTGTGGGCCGCGTTCCTGCACAAGTGGCACCAGTGCCTCGTCCGCACGTTGGTGGGGCTGGAACGGTGGCACAACTGGCGCTGGTGTCAGTTCTGCAGGTTGGGGCGGGTCCTGGTGGGTGGACGTGCCCGTGCCGGGGCAGTGCGCGGCTGGGGGTGGGGTCGGTGATCTTGCACAAGTGGCACGGTGCCTCGTCCGCATGCTGGTGGGGCTGGATCGGTGGCACAACTGGCACCTGTGCCGCGTTCGCAGGTTTGAACGCACCCACCGGCCGGTCGATACGATGCGGCCATGGCCAGCACCGAACCGACCCCCGACCCGCGTGCCGATGCGCTGCAGGCTTTGGACACCGCCCGTCGGCGCCGCGAGAAGGCCGAACGTGAAGAAGAGGCTGCGGTCGTCCGCGCTCGAGAGGCCGGTGCATCGTGGGCCCGGATCGGTGCGGTCTACGGGTTGACGAAGCAGGGTGCACAGCAGCGGTTCAAGCGGCCGGCCGAACCTGCACCCACCACCCCCTCGGCCGGGGATCGCGACGACAGCTAGGGTTTGTGACGTGCGCAACACGTCGAAGAAACTGACCAAGCTCAGCGTCATCGGGGCGGGTGCCGTCGGCACTGCCGTCGCCTACGCGAGCATCATCCGGGGATCGGCCCAGCAGGTCGCCCTCTACGACATCAACGAGGCCAAGGTCGTCGCCGAGGTCAAAGACCTGCAGCACGGCACCCAGTTCACCCCCGTCACCGAGGTGATGGGCGGCTCTGACCCGGGGGTGGTGGCGGGCTCGGACGTCGTGGTCGTCACCGCCGGCGCCAAGCAGAACCCCGGCCAGACCCGGCTCGACCTCGCCGCCAAGAACGTCAAGATCCTGGGCCAGATGCTGCCGCAGCTGCTCGAGCACGCCCCCGATGCGGTCTACGTGCTCGTCACCAACCCCGTCGACGTGCTCACCTACGAGGCCACCCGCATCGCCGGGCTGCCGGCCGGCCGCGTGTTCGGGTCGGGCACGTTGCTCGACACCAGCCGGTTGCGGCTGATGCTGGCCCAGAAGGCGCAGGTCGCGCAGGGCAATGTGCACGCCGTCATGATGGGTGAACACGGTGACACCGAGTTCCCGGTCTGGTCGTCGGCCACCATCGGCTCGGTGCCGCTGCGGGAATGGGAGCGCGACGGCAAGCCCGTCTTCACCGACGCGGTGCTCGACGAGCTGGCGCATTCGGTCACCAACGCCGCCTACGAGGTCATCGAGGGCAAGGGCGCCACGAACTACGCCATCGGCCTGGCCGGGGCGCGCATCGTCGAGGCGATCATCAACGACGAACAGGTGATCCTGCCGGTCTCGACGGTGCTCGACGACTACCGCAGCATCACCGACGTCGCGCTGTCGGTGCCGTCGCTGATCGGGCGCCAGGGCGTGACGAAGGTCTACGAGATCCCCATGTCGGTGGCCGAGCGCAAGCAGCTGCGCGCATCAGCCGACACGCTGCGCGCCGCGTTGGACGAGCTCACGGCCAGTGCACCAGCCCAGGAGGGCTGAGCATGGCGGCGTCCGACCGCAAGACCAGGCCCACGGCGCAGACTGTCGACGAACTGGTCGCCGGCATCGAGGACGAACGTCGCCGCGCTGACGTGACGGCGCTGCTGGCATTGCTGGGCGAGGTCACCGGTGAGCAGCCGGTCGTCTGGACCGGTGGCATCATCGGTTTCGGCGACCAGACCTACACCACCGCTGATGGCAAGCAGCACCAGTGGATGCGGCTGGGGTTCGCCAACCGCAAGGCCGCACTGACGCTGTACGGGCTGACGTACTACGGGTCGAACGTCGACCTGCTCGACCGGCTGGGCAAGCACACCACCGGCAAGGGCTGCCTGTACATCAAGCGGCTCAGCGATGTTGACCGGGACGTACTGTTCGAGCTCGCCGAGCGGGCGTGGGCCCAGAACTCGGACTGACTGCTCGGGCGTGATGGCTGCGGCCGGATGGGCATGGACCCGTCCGGCCGCAGGCATCACCGCAGTTGCCTACTCAGTTGCCGCAGGGCGACACGTTGCGCCAGTTCGCCACGGTGTCGGTGACGTTCATCGTGCCGTCGCTGCCATAACTGAGCGTCAGCAGGCGGTTGCCGATCTCACCACAGCCGGAATCCTTCTCGACGAAGTCCCAGCTGCCCAGCGCGTACTTGTACTGGATACTCGCGCCCTCGATGCCGGTGAGCGTGATGCGCCACTGGGTGTCGCTCAGCTGGGTCAT
The DNA here is from genome assembly GCF_050110855.1 of Aestuariimicrobium sp. G57. NCBI lineage: Bacteria > Bacillati > Actinomycetota > Actinomycetes > Propionibacteriales > Propionibacteriaceae > Aestuariimicrobium > Aestuariimicrobium sp. G57. The sequence goes on from NZ_JBNINW010000004.1 coordinate 122,364, forward strand.
CGCCCCCTTGGTGGGGTCCCACTCCGCCCCGCCGAGAGGCACCAGCGAACCGGCGATGTGCACAGGTGTGCTGCCGGCCGGGACGGTCACCGTGAACACCACGTCCACCTGCCGGGCATCCGCGGTGGCTGTGACGTGCGCCGACCACGGCGAGATGTTGGCCGACTGGTCGACCGCCCGCACCGCGTAGTCATAGCTGCTGCCCTGGGCCGCGCTGGTGTCGGTGAACGTGGTGCCGGTCACCGAGCCGATGACCACGAACCCGTCTGACGAGCCAGCCGCCCGCCTGCCGACCTCATAGCCGTACAGGGTGGGGTCCGCCGTCACGGCCTGCCAGGTCAGACTCACCTGGGACGGGCCGGCAGTGACAACGGCCAGCCCTGTCGGTGCCGCAGGTGGGGTGGTGTCGTCAGAATCGAGCACGGTGAGGGTGCCCGGCTGCGTCGCCGGGGCATTGCCGGCGACCGGGCCCGACAGGTCGGCGTACAGCCACGTCTGACCGTCATCGGTCGAGTAGCGGTAGACGTAGTCGAACATGCCGGCGCGGGTCAGCGGCAGCGTGGCGACGTACTCGTCATTGTTGCCGGCCTGCACGTTGAACGCGGCCTCCTGCCAGGCCCATTCGGGTGAGTCCGGGGCGCTGCCCTGTGGCCCGAAGCCGAGCTGGGCCCGGATGCCCGGCGCCTGCCCCGGTGCCTCGGTCAACCCCTCGGACCAGACCTGTCCGTACACGGCCGCCGAGCGCGTCGATGCCGACACCGTCGCAGTCAGGGTTGGGGGCCACTGCAGATTGGCCCACCCGATCGATGCCCGCGGGGTGGCGGTCACCTCGTTCGATTCGGTGCCCTCGTTGCCGGCGGCATCGACCGCGCGGACGATGAAGTGCTGCCGCTGGGCATTGGTCAGCCCGGTGGCGGTGAAGGTCGTCTCCGTGATGGGGGACTGGTTGAGCTTGACCCAGCCGCCACCGCTCAGCGGCGAACCATAGACGTTGTACGCGACCGCCCCCTCGACCGGGGACCAGTCGAGCGCCACGGTGCCGCTGCCCACGTCGCCGACCCGCAGGCTGGTGGCCCCCGGACCGGACAGGTCGACCTCGCCGGTGGCGAACCAGGCTGCGGCCCCGGCCGGCAGCGTCACGATGACCTGCCCATCAGCGACCACCGCCGTGGCACCCTGGCCCATGTTGGCCGTCATCGTGGCGGACAGCTTGGTGCCGTCGGGCAGGTAGCCCCGCACCGGCACCGTGATCGTGCGGGCCACCGTCGCGGTGTTGACCACCACGATGCCGCCACGGGTGCCGATCTTGCGCCCATACGCCAGGGTGCCGTTGGCATCATCGGCGAGCAGCGCGGCGAAGTCACCCTGGGTCAGCGCCGGGTCGGCCGCGCGTGCCTTCGCCAGTGCGGCGTAGTGGTTGTACAGGGCCATGTCCCGGCCGCTGCCCCACGGGTAGGTGCGGCGGTCGTCCGGGTCGTCGGCGCCCGTCAGGCCGACCTCGTCGCCGTAGTAGATCGTCGGCATGCCGGCCTGGGTGAACTGGATCAGCGTGGCCAGGGCCAGCCGCTTGGTGCCGGCGGCCTTCGCGGCGGCCGCGTCACGCTCAGGACCGTAGGCCCCCGGGGTCAGCGACCACAGGATGCGTTCGGTGTCGTGGCTGTCGAGGATGTTCAGCAGCGAGTAGTAGGCGGCGTCCGGGTAGTCCTCCCGCACCGACGAGAGCCGGTTGAGGAACTGGCTGGGGCTCAGCTGGTAGCCGGAGTCGGGGAAGCCCTTGGCGTCGAAGGGCTGCGGCGCGAGCAGCCCGATCACGGCGTCCCGCAGTCGGTAGTTCATCGTCGTGTCGAGCTGGTCGCCGCGCAGCTGGCGCAACGTCTCGGAGTTCTTCTGCCATGCCTCAGAGATCGTCAGGGCCTCGGGGTTGGTGCCCTTGACCACCTCGCGGAACGTCTGCCAGTAGCCGTCGGGGAAGGACGCGTCGGTGGAGACGTCCATGCGCCAACCGGACGCACCCGAGCGCAGCCAGTGCTTGGCCACCGAATCGGTCGAGGTCAGGAAGTATTCCTGCACCTGCGGCAGTGACTTGGTGAGCACCGGGATCGAGTCGAAACCGAACCAGGCCTCGTAGTTCATGGTGTTGGGGCCGTCGGGACCGGCGCAGGGGCCGCCGGCCTGGGGCTGGAACGTGAACCATTCGCGGTAGGGCGAATCGACCGACTCGCACGCACCCACGGTGGGGTAGTGGCCGTAGCGGTCGAACATCGGGCTGTCGGAGCTCATGTGGTTGAACACCCCATCGAGGATCACCCGGATGCCCAGCTCGCGGGCATGCTTGATCAGGTTGTCGTAGTCCTTCTGGGTGCCGAAGTACGGGTCGATCTTGTAATAGTCCTGGGTGTCGTAGCTGTGGTTCGAGCCGGCATCGAAGATGGGGTTGAAGTACAGCGTGGTCACGCCCAGCTGCTTCAGGTACGGCAGCTGCTGGTCGACGCCCTTGAGGTCCCCGCCGAAGTAGTCCCGTCCGCGGGGCGTCTCCTTCTGGCCCTGTCCCCACGTGGGTACGGGTGGGTAACGCCACGGGCACGTGGACGTCGTCGCGCCGGCGTAGTTGCGGCAGTAGCCCTCGGGCCGGGTGCCCCAGGCCAGCTTCAGCACCGGGTCGTCATAGCGGGTGTCGCCCGACTTGGCGTCGTTGTTGGACCGGCCGTTGGCGAACCTGTCGGGGAAGATCTGGTACACGACCTGGTTCGGTGCCCATGCGGGTGAAGTGAAGCCCGGCACGTGCAGCATCAGTGCCCAGCTGTTGTCGACGACCGTGTCGGACGGGCGCCCCGGGCCACCATCGAGGGCGGCGGTGTCGTCGGCGTAGTACACGGTCTTCGCGCCGTCCTTGATGATGAACCGGTACCAGAGGTTGTCGGCCTGGTGGTCGGCAGGCAGGGTGTGTTCCCAGTAGTCGCAGGACGAGGCAGCCAGCGTGGGCTCGTAGCAGCTGACGCCGGTGGCGGCCCGGGTCATGGCCACGACGCGCTCCCGGCCGTCGGCGACCGAATAGAGCCTCAGGTCGACCGACGTGACGTCATTCTGGAGGGTGCGGAACCGGATCGTGACCGCAGTGCCTTCGGGTACCGCGCCCTGGGGCGTGCGATAGACGGTGCTGCGGGAGTCGTGCTTCAGCCCGTCCCATTCGACGTTGCCGTCGGGGGCGGCGGTCGGCACGGCGCCGATGGACGGCGCGCCGGCGGGTGCTGAGGATGGTGCTGGCGGGCCCGCCATGGCGGGGACGGCCAGGCCCACCAGCATGGCGAGGCAGGACAGGATGGCGGCCAGTGGTCGGCCGAGGTGGCGCTTCATTGCGGGGGACCTCCAGAGGGGCGCTCGAGCGATCGCTCGCGAGCAGCATTCCAAATGGGTCCGACAAATTTGTCGAGTCGAGCAAACTGGGTGACCCAGCCCTGTTCGGCGGCGGGCCGGCAGAAGCCCCACTAGGGTTCATGACAAGCAACGATGCTGACCTTGGAGGATCAATGGCGATCAAGAACATCATGTGCTTCGGCGACTCGCTGACCTATGGCTGGGTGCCGGTACCCGAGGGGGTGCCGACCACCCGCTACGCCCCGGACGTGCGCTGGACCGGCGTGCTGGCACAGACGCTCGGCGAGGGCTACCACATCATCGAAGAGGGCCTGTCCGCCCGCACCACCGCCGTGGACGACCCCACCGACCCCCGGCTGAATGGCTCGACGTACCTGCCCTCGGCGCTGGCCAGCCACCTGCCGCTCGACCTGGTCATCATCATGTTGGGCACCAATGACACCAAGCACTACTTTCACCGCACCCCGCAGGACATCGCGGTGGGCATGTCGCTGCTGGCCGGCCAGGTGCTGGGCAGCGCGGGTGGGGTGGGCACCGGCTACCCGGCCCCGAAGTTGTTGATCATGTCGCCCCCGCCGCTCGCAGACCAGATGGGCCACCCATGGTTCAGCGTGATCTTCGACGACGAGTCGGTGGACAAGTCCAAGGAGCTCGGCCCGCTGTACGCCGCCCTGGCCGACTTCATGAAGGTCGACTACTTCGAGGTCGGCTCGGTGCTGACCACTGACGGGGTCGACGGCATCCACTTCACGCCCGAGAACAACCGGGCCCTCGGCGAGGCGTTGGCAGACAAGGTCCGAGACCTGCTGGCCTGAGCGCGGCCCCGTCCACAAAACTGCCCTGCACGCAACGACACATTTGCCCCCGCTTCGAAACAGGGGCAAATGTGCCGTTCAGGGGCAGTCAGCTACCGGCCCACGGCCCAGCGGCATCGTCAGGACAGCTGACCCTCGTACAGGCACTGCACCAGGCCCTCGAGGTTTTGCTGCACGGCATCGCGGGCGGCCACGGTCACCGGGGCCATCACATAGGTGTCGGGCTTGTCAGCCAGCAGCTGCCTGACCGCCTCGAGCGCAGCCTTGTCGGCATAGGTGTAGTAGTTGATCTTCTGCACGCCACGATTGATGCACTCGCGGTACTCGGCGGGGCTCAGCCCCGAGCCGCCGTGCATCACGATGGGCACACCCGCCCGCTCGCGCAGGGTCGAGAGCAGGTCGTAGTTGATGTTTGGCTCGGCCTTGTACAAGCCGTGCACGGTGCCGAATGAGCACGCCAGCGCGGTCACGCCCGTCTCGGCCACGAACTCCGCAGCCTGCCCCGGGTCGGTGTACAGCGACGTGTCACCCACGCCCTCGGCGCTGTCCACGCCGTCCTCGCGGCCCGGCATGACGCCCAGTTCGCCCTCGACCCCGTGGCCGTACTCGTTGGCCAGCTCGACGACCTGTCTGGTCTGGGCCAGGTTCTCTTCCCAGGGCAGCCGCGACCCATCGAACATGGCCGAGTTGAACCCGATCTCGAACCCGCGCCGGACGAAGTCGATCGACTCACCATGGTCGACGTGCACGACGAGCGGCGCCGTGGAGCGCCTGGCCAACTCGAGCATCACCGGGCCGATGTCGTCGATCGAGACCACGGGGTCGTGCACCTCGGCGTGCTGCACGATCATCGGCACACCGTGGTTCTCGGCCACCTTGATCGTCGCCAGCAGCAACTCAAGCGTGGGTGTGTTGATCGCGGCGATGCCGCAGTTGTTCTTCTCGCCGTATGCGAGGGCTTCCTTCAGGCTGATCAGCATGACCTGCATGCTATGGCGACCATCCCCGGCGTGAGCCGGCCGCCCACGGAATGCAGCCCAACCTCAGCGGTAGTTGGTGAACTGGACCGCGAAGTCGTAGTCAGCGGTCTTGATCATGCGCTGCACCTCTTGCAGGTCGTCGCGGCTCTTCGACGAGATGCGCAGCTCATCACCCTGGATCTGGCACTTGACCCCCTTGGGGCCCTCGTCACGCACCAGCTTCGAGATCTTCTTCGCATTCTCCTGGCTGATCCCCTCGCTGGTGGTCGCGGTGATGTGCCACTGCTTGCCCGACAGGCGCGGATCGCCGGCGTCGACGGCCTTCAGGTTGATCCCGCGCTTGACCAGCTTCGACTGGAACACGTCCCAGATGGCCTTCACTCGTTCCTCGCCGTTGCTGGTCATCTCGATCGCCTCACCCGACCAGCGGATCGACGAATCGGTGTTCTTGAAATCGAATCGCTGCGCGATCTCGCGTGCGGCCTGGTTCAGTGCGTTGTCGACCTCCTGGCGGTCGACCTTGCTGACGACGTCAAATGAGCTCTCGGATGCCATGGGCCCATGCTAGTCAATCGCCGCCTGTACGGCCCGGCCCCGGCTCGTCCGACCAGGGCCCTAGGCTGACTGCATGACTGAGCGCATGCAGTGGCAGATCATCGACCGCGCCATGGGACGTCTGGCCGCCCTGTTCGCGGTGGCCTCGGTCGCGATGGCCCTGGTGATGGGGCTGCGCGGGGCGAAGAACCAGTTGTTCGACGCGTTGGTGGCGTTCGGCATGACGATCGTGTTCCTGGCCCTGTGGTTCATGTGCCACAAGCTGACCAAGGTGCGTGTGTTCGTCAACGAGGGTGGCATCGGACGAACCGGTGGCCGGTTGGGCAACTTCACCGCACCCTGGGACACGGTCAGGCAGGCGGCCATCGGATCGGGCCTGCTCGGCGGCCAGGCGCCCTACCTGATCGCCGATGTCACCGGACGAAACCGCGGCATCAGCGACTTCTCGGCAGCCGGCAGCCCCTTCAAGGGCGCGAACACCTCACTGCCCGTCGAGGCGGCGCTCGTCGACCAGTTGCGGGGCGTGCTCGAGGCCCGCGGGGTCTTCCGCGACGAGCAGACCTGGGTCGAACCGGGGCGCCGCTGAGCCGCAGGTTTCCGGTGCCGGGGCCCAAATTGATGGGGGTGCCCACTTTGGGCTATCGTTGTCGATCGCTGGGCACCCACCCGGCATGGCAGGTTGCCCGAGTGGCCAAAGGGAGCGGTCTGTAAAACCGTCGGCGTCGTCCTACGTTGGTTCAAATCCAACACCTGCCACCAGGCCCCGGATCGGATGGATCCGGGGCCTGAGTGTTTTCTGGGGTCTGAGTGCTTCTGGGACCTGAGTGTCTTTCGGGGCCGGGTGTTTGGTGGACGGCCGTGGGCCGGGGTCGACTCAGGCCAGCAGCGCGCCCGCGGCGATGCTGAGCGAACGCTCGAAGATGGTCTCGCGTTCTTCGGCAGTCATGTCCTCGCCGCCGTGGAAGATGTGGTCGGAGACCGTCAGCACCGTGAGCGCCTCGCGCCGGTGGCGGGCGGCCGCAAAGTACAGCCCGGCCGCCTCCATCTCGACGCCGAGCGTCCCCAGGTCGGCCAGCACCTTGGTGATGTCAGGTCGCGTCCCATAGAAGAAGTCGGACGAGAACACAGCACCGACACGGGCTTCGATGCCGGCCTTCTCGGCCGCGGCCACCGCGCCGGAGAGCATCTTCCAGCTGGCGGCGAGTGACAGGGTGAGCCCCGGCGCCTGGATCGTGGCCACCTGCGAGTTCGTGTGCGCCGCGCTGCCGATCACCACATCGCGCACCTTCACATCGTCGGCGATACCGCCGCACGTACCCACCCGGCAGATGCGCTGCACGCCGTACTCGCGGTAGAGCTCCTCGGCATAGATCGAGATCGACGGGATGCCCATGCCCGAGGCCATCACGCTCATGGGCGTGCCCTGCCAGGTGCCGGTGAAGCACTCGATACCGCGCACCTCGCTGACCACGGTGAAGTTGTCCAGGTGCCCCTCGGCGATGCGGCGGGCGCGGCGGGGGTCACCGGGCATGAGCACGAGCGGGGCGATCTCGCCGGGCTGGGCGGTGATGTGCGGGGTGGGCATGGTGGGCCTTTCGGGTGGGGCGGGTTGTGGTCACCACGCTAGGGCAGGGGCTGTGGCACGGGAATCTTCCGAGGGCATGTCAGGCAACCAGATTGAGCCGAGGGGCAGCGTCGCACCCCCTGCGGAGCACGACGCACCCTTTCGGCGCACGACGCACCCTGTGGGCCGGGCCCTCGCGGGAGCGGCATGAACCCAAAGGGTGCGGCGTGCGCCTGACGGGGAGCGGCATGTCCTCAGGGGGCGTGATCACGTCCCCAATCCCGCGGCGATGCCTCGTCCGGTGCCCGCCCGTCACCACGGACCACACAGACCCTGCCAGCCACACCCCCGACGCGAACCACCCCGATTTCCCATCCCCGGCACCGATCCACTAGCCTCTTCACGCAGCGCAGTTCGCCCGACGAGCTCGTTTTGCGCAGCCGTGAAGGGTCCGGTAAGGTTACTCCTCGGCTTGCCCCTATAGCTCAGTAGGCAGAGCGTCTCCATGGTAAGGAGAAGGTCTGCGGTTCGATTCCGCATGGGGGCTCGGAATACGGAGGGGCCCCGGGACGTTACCCCGGGGCCGCTCCACTCCAAGCGGCGGGGTAGCTCAGGTGGTAGAGCAAGCGGCTCATAATCGCTGTGTCACGGGTTCGAGTCCCGTCTCCGCTACCACAACATCACGGCAGCACACTGACAAGAGGTAGACATCATGGCCAAGAAGTCGTCGGACATCCGTCCGAAGATCACGCTCGCTTGCGTGGACTGCAAGGAGCGCAACTACATCACCAAGAAGAACAAGCGCAACGACCCCGATCGTCTTGAGCTGAAGAAGTTCTGCCCCAAGTGCCACGCGCACACCGCGCACCGCGAGACCCGCTGAGGTTTCGCCGCAAAGGCTTCTGACAGGGCCGCCCGCTGCGTGCGGGCGGCCCATTCCGTCCCACCCGGATACTCTTGACCCCATGGCGATCACACCCGAGCATGTGGGGCGCACCTATCCCGCGGACCGGCCCTACCGGGTCAGCCGCGCCAAGATCGAAGAGTTCAGCACCGCGATCATGGATGCGCACCCGAATTACACGCCCGCCGACGACAACACACCGGCGAGCGCACCCCCCACCTTTGCCATGGTGATCGCAGCCCAGGCCTGGCAGCCCGTCTTCGACGACCCCGACCTGGGCCTGGCGCTGCAGCGCATGGTGCACACCGACCAGCGGCTCACGTTCACCCGCCCGCTGCGCGAGGGCGACCTCGTGCACGCGACCGCCACCATCGACAAGGTCCGCAACCGCGGCGACCTCGACCTGATCACCCTGAGCGTCGCCCTCGACGTCGACGGTGAGCAGGTTTGCGTCGCCACCTCGAGCCTGATGCACACCCGGGAGGCCACCGCATGAGCGTCGACACCGTTGCCGTGGGCGACCAGCTGCCCACCCGCGAAGTGCACCTGACAAGGCAGGACGTCGTCCGCTACTCGGGCGCCTCCACCGATTTCAACCCCATCCACTTCAGCGACCGCCACGCCCGCGCCATTGGCCAGGCGGGCGTCATCGCCCATGGCATGTGGACGATGGGTGCCGCACTGGCCGGGGTCATTGAATGGGCGGGCGGCCCCGACCACGTCGTCAGCTACTTCGTGCGCTTCACCCGACCCGTCGCGGTGCCGGACACCGACGAGGGCACCACGCTCACGTTCAGCGGCACCGTCACCGCGGTCGAGAATGGCATCGCCACCATCGCCATCGAGGCCACCTGCGGTGATGACAAGGTGCTGGGCGCAGCAAAGGCAGAGGTACGACTGTGAACGACAAGACCGTCACCGAACCCATCACCGACCTCGTCATCGACTACGGCCCCCTCGAGGATGAGTCCGCCTGCGAGGTGGCACGCGTTGAACTGCCGGCCCGCACTGCAGGCGCGACGTCGACGTCCATGAAACTGGCCGACCACACGACCCTGCACCTGGGCGGCGAAGCCGGCGAACTCGTCGTCGCCACCACCGCCGACGAACTGGTCGAGTCGGTGCGCGACGCCGATGCCCGGGGCATCCCGGTACTGCTGCTGGGCGGCGGCTCGAACCTGGTGATCGGCGATGACGGCTTCGACGGCCGCGTCATCCAGGTCGCGACCAGTGGCATCACCGCCGAGACGTCGGCCTGCTGCGGGGCCATGGCGACCGTCGAGGCCGGCGAGAACTGGGACGACTTCGTCGCAGCCTGCGTCGAGAACGAGTGGATCGGCATCGAGACGCTGTCGGGCATCCCCGGCCAGGTCGGCTCGACGCCCATCCAGAACGTCGGTGCCTACGGGGCCGAGGTCAGCCAGGTGATCAGCCGCGTGCGCACACTCGACCGCACCACCGGGCAGTTCAAGACGTTCTTCCCTGCGGACTGCCAGTTCGGCTACCGCAACAGCATCTTCAAGGCCAACCCCGAGCGCTACGTCGTGCTGCAGGTCAACTTCCAGTTCCTGGTCGGGCCGCTGTCGGCGCCGATCCGTTACCCCGAACTTGCCCGCACACTGGGTGTCGAGGTGGGGCAGCGCGCTCCGATCCGCGACGTGCGCGAGGCGGTCCTGGCCATCCGCGCCGGCAAGGGCATGGTGCTCAACCCCGACGACCACGACACCTGGAGCGCCGGCTCGTTCTTCACCAACCCGATCCTTGACGCTGCCGAGGCAGCGAGGTTGCCCGCGGACGCTCCGCGCTTCGACCAGCCAGATGGACGAGTGAAGAGCTCCGCGGCATGGCTCATTGCCCACGCCGGCTTCGAGAAGGGCCACCCGCTGCAGCTGAACGCGGCGGCCCCGGCATCGCTGTCGACCAAGCACACCCTGGCGCTGACCAACCGGGGCCACGCCACCACCGCGGACCTGCTGGCGGTCGCCCGCGAGGTCAGGGACGGCGTCGAGGCCGCGTTCGGCATCCGGTTGGTGCCCGAGCCTGTGCTGGTGAACTGCGCGCTCTGAGTTCTCGCTCTGAGTTCTCGCTCTGAGTTCTGCAGTGAACTCACGCGCGTGACCCGCGTCACGGCTGGCAGAATTGCGGCCATGACCTTGACAGATCTCTCTGCTGCCCAGCTCGCCGAACTGCATGCCCAGTTCCAGTCGTCGTACGACGACCTGACCAAGGCGGGCCTGAAGCTCGACCTCACCCGCGGCAAGCCGAGCCCCACGCAGCTGGACCTGTCGAACGACCTGCTGACCATTGACGTCGATACCCACGACGCCGCTGGCACCGACCTGCGCAACTACGGCGGCCTGCAGGGCATCCCGGCCCTGCGCGAGATCTTCGCCGAACTGCTGAACGTGCCCGCTGACCTGCTGGTCGCGGGCGGCAACTCGTCGCTGACGATGATGTACGCCCACGTCACCCAGGCGATGCTGTTCGGTGTGCCCGGGGGACAGGGGCCCTGGCGTGACCAGGCCGTGAAGTTCATCTGCCCGGTGCCCGGCTACGACCGCCACTTCGCGATCTGTGAGCGCCTCGGCATCGAGATGGTGCCCGTCGAGCTGGGTGAGCACGGCCCCGACGTCGACGAGGTGGCCACGCTGCTGCAGGACCCGGCGGTGAAGGGCATGTGGGTGGTGCCGATGTACGCCAACCCGTCCGGCGCGGTCTACGACGAGGACACCACGCGCGCGCTGTTCTCGCTGCCCTCGGCCGCCCCCGATTTCCGCATCTGGTGGGACAACGCGTACGCGCTGCACCACCTGACCGATGAAGAGCCCCGTCCCCTCGATGTCATCGCGATGGCCGCCGAAGCTGGCCACCCCGATCGGGTGCTCACGTTCGCGTCCACCTCGAAGGTGAGCTTCGCGGGTGCCGGTGTCGCCTTCTTCGCCTCCTCGAAGTCCAATGTTGACGCCTACCTCAAGGCGACCGGCTACGAGACGATCGGCCCCGACAAGGTCAACCAGCAGCGCCACGTGCAGTTCCTGCGCGACGCCGACGGCGTGCGCGCCCTGATGCGCCGCCACCGCGAGCTGATCGAGCCCAAGTTCCAGATCGTCCGCGAAACGCTCGAGGCCAACCTGGGCGAGTACGGCTTCGCCCGGTGGACCCACCCCGAAGGAGGCTACTTCGTGACCCTGGACGTGCTCGAGGGCACCGCCTCGCGGGTGGTTGCACTGGCCAAGCAGGCGGGCATCGCGCTCACCCCAGCAGGCGCCTCGCACCCGCGCGGCAACGACCCGTTCGACCGCACCATCCGCATCGCGCCGACCTTCCCCAGCGAGGCCGACCTGCGCACCGCGATGCAGGCCTTGACCACCTGCGCCGTTCTCGCCGCGGTCGAGAAGCTTCGCGACAAGGCCTGATGCCAGCGCCGGCGCTCGTCGTCCCGGTCCCATGAGTGTGGGCTGGTTCGACGGGCGGCCGGTTGCCCCTATACTCTTCTTCTTGGTGGCACCCATCGGGCTGTCGCCGAAGGGCAATAGCTCAATTGGCAGAGCAGCGGTCTCCAAAACCGCAGGTTGGGGGTTCAAGTCCCTCTTGCCCTGCGATGCAGGCTGGTCTCCAGTCCTGTTGACCAGCCAGCATCCGCCCAGGTGCCACCTGGCGTGACCGAAGGAACGATGTGACCAACGACAAGTTGCTGCCCGAAGACAAGGACGATGCGCTTGACGCGCAGGCCGTCGCGTCCGACGACAGCATCGCGGCCACCGATCCCGAGTTTGACGACGAGCAGGCGGGCGACGTCATCGACGACGAAGCCGGGACCGAAGACCCCGCTGACCTCGAAGACCCCGCCGGCGAGGACCTCGCTGCAGAGGCCGACCTGGACACCGACTACATCGTGGTTGACGACGAGGCTGAAGAGCTGACCGACGCGGACGACGAGGTCGACGACACCCCCGACAAGGGTGACCCCGAAGACGTCGTGATCGACGACGAGCAGCAGTTGGCCGAGGCCGAATCCGTCGCCGCGAAGGCAAAGAGCACGCGTCCCGCCAAGCGCAAGGTCACCACGGCCCCCGTCAAGAAGGACCGCGCCACCCCGAAGCAGGACAAGTCGTCCAAGGGCGTCGAGAAGAAGAAGCGCACCGGCCCGATCGGCTTCGCCAAGCAGTCGGGCGCCGAGCTGAAGAAGGTCATCTGGCCGACCGGCGACCAGCTGCGCGAGTACTTCATCGTCGTGCTCGTCTTCGTGCTCCTGGTGGTTGGCTTCGTGAGCCTGCTCGACCTGGGGTACGGTCGATTGTTGCTCTGGTGGCTGGCCTGACCGGCTGTCCCCGACGTCCCCAACCTGAAACGTGAGATTGCCGTGAGCGAGAATTCCGAGTTTGACCCGATCGCCGGGGATGACATCCAGATTGACCTGGGTGCCTTCGACGCCGAGACCGAGTCGGACGACACCGGTCTGAACCTGGACTTCGGTGCCGACGACGAGACCCCCGAGCAGGAACTGAACCTCGACTTCGATGTCGAGGGCGGCGCTGACGAGGACGACGAGGCTGCAGCCCTCGAGCAGGAGCCCGACGCCCTGCTCGACGCTGCACTCGAGGAACTGCGCGCCGAACTGCGCAGCAAGCCCGGCGACTGGTACGTGCTGCACACCTACTCCGGCATGGAGAACAAGGTGAAGCAGAACCTGGACGCCCGCGCCCAGACGCTCGACCAGACCGACTACATCTTCGAGACGGTCGTGCCCACCGAGACGGTCGAAGAGATCCGCAATGGCACCCGCAAGCAGGTCACCCGTGTGGTGCTGCCCGGTTACGTGCTGGTGCGCATGGAGATGACTGAGGACTCGTGGGCCACGGTGCGCCACACCCCCTCGGTCACCGGTTTCGTCGGCCACGCCAACGACCCGGTGCCGCTCAGCCTCGCCGAGGTCGAGAACATGCTCACGCCCTCGATCAAGGCCAGGGTTGCTGCCGAGAACCAGGGCAGGCCGACCCCGCGCACGAAGAAGAAGGTCGAGGTCGTCGACTACCAGGTGGGCGACTCGGTGCAGGTCATCGACGGCCCCTTCGCCGGTGTGCACGCCTCGATCACCGAGATCAACCCGAACAGCCAGCGCCTCAAGGCCCTGGTCGAGATCCTGGGCCGCGAAACCCCGGTCGACCTCGAGTTCTCGCAGATCCAGAAGCTCTGAATTTCCCTCTCGCCCCGATTTGGGGGATGATGGGGAGTCGGCTCCCTGTGGGGCCGCGATTCGTGGTGTGCCCGCGCATGGTGGGCATGCCGCGCCCGGCTTCGTCCGGGTACCCCAGATGAACCCCGGCTGCAGCCTGCAGCCGGAACCAAACGAAGGACCCACCACATGCCTCCCAAGAAGAAGGTGGCGGCGCTCGTCAAGGTTGCCTTGAACGCGGGTGCTGCAACCCCGGCTCCGCCGGTCGGTACCGCCCTCGGCCCGCATGGCGTCAACATCATGGAGTTCTGCAAGGCGTACAACGCCCAGACGGAATCCCAGCGTGGCAACGTCATCCCCGTCGAGATCACGATCTACGAGGACCGTACGTTCACGTTCGTGCTCAAGACCCCGCCGGCTGCTGAGCTGATCAAGAAGGCCGCTGGTCTGCAGAAGGGCTCGCCCGTCCCGAACAAGGACAAGGTTGGCAAGCTGACCAAGGACCAGGTGCGCGAGATCGCCACCACCAAGATGCCCGACCTCAACGCCAACGATGTTGAGCAGGCCATGAAGATCGTCGCCGGCACCGCCCGGTCCATGGGCGTCACTGTCGAGGACTGATCCCCGCATTCCCGCGCCGGTGATCGCACCGGCACCCACCTGGCAGGGCAGCGCGCCCGCACCAGGAACTGGTCGGCCAGATCACGGTCTGGCCATGGAAAGGAACCAGGATGAAGCGCAGCAAGGCTTACAACGCCGCCGCCGACAAGATCGACGACGCGCAGCTGTACACCCCCGAGCAGGCACTGGCGCTGGTCAAGGACGGCGCCTCGGCGAAGTTCGACGAGACCGTCGACGTGGCCATGCGGCTGGGTGTTGACCCCCGCAAGGCTGACCAGATGGTGCGCGGCACCGTCAACCTGCCCCACGGCACCGGCAAGACGGCACGGGTCCTCGTCTTCGCCACGGGCCAGAAGGCAGAGGACGCGCTCGCGGCCGGTGCTGACGAGGTCGGCGCCGACGAGCTGATCGAGAAGGTGGCCGGCGGCTACCTCGACTTCGACTCTGTCGTGGCCACCCCCGACATGATGGGCAAGGTCGGTCGTCTGGGCCGCGTGCTCGGCCCCCGCGGCCTGATGCCGAACCCCAAGACCGGCACCGTCACCATGGACGTCACCAAGGCCGTCTCGGACATCAAGGGCGGCAAGATCGAGTTCCGTGTCGACCGGCACGCGAACCTGCACTTCCTGGTCGGCAAGGCGTCGTTCACCCCGCAGCAGCTCAACGAGAACTACTTCGCGGCGCTCGACGAGATCCTGCGCCTGAAGCCCAGCACCTCGAAGGGTCGCTACCTGAAGAAGGTCGTCGTCAGCTCGACGATGGGCCCCGGCGTCAACATCGACCCGGCCCGTCACAAGGCTGCCGCCGACGAGGCCTGAGCCAACAGCATCCACGGCCCCGTCCCCACCGTGGGGGCGGGGCCGTGTGCTGTCCCCGGGGTGAATGTCACAGGTGCGCTGTAGTCTCACCCACATGCCCGACCCCTCACTCGGACGCGCCCGCCTGGTCGCCCAGGGCCTGCTGACCCGTCCGTTCACCACACCATCGGACGCCGTGCGTGCCCACGTCGCGATGCAGGGCCAGGATCTGCCCGGGGTCATGGCCTCGGCCGCGCTGCGTACCGCCGGCGGCACCGTCGAGGCGGTGATCGAGGCGCTCGACAGCGGCGAGCTTGTGCGTGGTTACCCGATGCGTGGCACGGTGTTCCTGATGGCCGCCGATGACGTGGCCTGGGTGACCGAGTTGGCCAGCGGGTGGATGCTGCGTGCCCAGGCGGCGCGGCGTGGGCAACTGGGCCTGACGGCAGACCTTGTCGAACAGGCCAGCGAGGTTGCCCAGCAGGTGCTGGTGGGCACCGAGCGTGGTCTGCCGCGCACCGAACTGTTCGCCCACTGGCAGGCGGTCGGCGTGCCGACCACCGGCGGCGCCGGCTACCACGTGCTGTCGCACCTGATCGGCCGCGGTGAGCTCGTCCACGGGCCGTGGAACGGCACCGACCAGAACGTGGTGGCCACCGCGCAGTGGCTGCCACGCGGCAACGACGTCGAGTTGCGGTTCAACGGTGACGTCACGGCGGCGACGGCTGAGTTTCTGCTGCGCTACCTGACCAGCCATGGGCCGGCGACCGTGCGTGACTTTGCGTGGTGGACGAAGCTGCCGCTCAAACAGGTGCGGGCGGGGCTGGCCCTGGTGCGCGACCAACTCGAGGCTTCCGACGAGGACGAGCCAGCCTATTGGCGTGCGGGGCTGGCCGACGAGGTCGACGCCCTGGGTGACGAGGTCGGCAGGCCGTTGCTGCTGCCGGGCTTCGACGAGTTCATCCTGGGCTACCAGGACCGGCTGTTCGCCATGGCAGAGCTCGAGCACGACTTGCTGGTGCCCGGCAACAACGGCGTGTTCCGGCGCACGGCGGTGCGCGATGGCCAAGTGCTCGGCACCTGGTCGCGCGGGGGTCGTCCGGGCAAACGGACGTTCGAACTGGTGCTGTTCGAAGGCGTGCGGGTCACGAAGAAGCTCGCCGGTGCCTACGAGCGGCTCTACCGCGACTTCCCGTGGTTGGTGGACTGAGCGTCGTGGACTGAACCAAGGTGGGCTGGCGCGCCGGGCTCAGGCGGCCGGTCGCACCGAGTAGTAGTACGGCATCGTCGACATCTTGGCCTTGTTGACCGGGGTGCCCGGACGGGAGGCGTGGATGACGTAGCCGTCGCCGACGTAGAGGCCGACATGCCCGCCGGTGTAGAAGCCGACGATGTCACCGGGACGCAGTTCGGACTTCGAGACCTTCTTCAGGCTGCCCAGCTGCTGGTAGCTGGTGCGGGGCACGCTGACGCCGGCCGCCTTCCACGCCGCGCCGGTCAGGCCCGAGCAGTCATAGGACGACGGGCCGGTCGCGCCATAGACATAGGGCTTGCCGAGCTGGGCATAGGCGAACTTCACGGCCACGTCGGCCTTGGACACGGCCTGGGTGGTGGTCGTCGGCGACGTGGTCGGCAGCGGCTTGGCGACGGCACGGGGCACCGTCTTGAGCGGCACCTTGCCGCCCAGCGACGAGCCGGTGGCGATCACTGACCCGGCCCCCGAGCGCAGGGCGGCCAGGGTGGCGGTGTCGACCGTGCCATTCTGGGCCAGGCCGCGCGACCTCTGGTACTGCAGCACATAGGCGCGGGTCTGGTCGTCGAAGGTGTTGGTCACCTTGATGCCCAGCTGCAATTGCTGGATCGACTTCTGCAGCGCGGTCACCTCGCTGCCCGAGGTGCCATACGTGGCCGAGGTGGTGACGAAACCTGCCCAGTACATCGAGCAGTAGACGGTGGGGGTGCTGGTGCACGGGTTGGCGTGCGCGGGGGCAGCGGACACCAGGGTCGTGCCGGTGCCCAGCGCCAGGGCGGTCGTGAGTGCCACAGCAGCGGTGCGAAGCTTGGACATGGGTCCCCTTACGGAGGGGTGCTGCGTGGGCGGCACCTGGTTCGTCGGTGGAGTCGTCGTGGTTCGCGCGACGATCCACTGTAAACCAACTGAGTTTCCTCAGCCAAGTCTCATGCAATCGCGTTATTTCTCAGGTTCGTGGTCGGACCTGCCGGACGTGGCCTCACAAGTGGTCCAGCGGCACCGCCTCGTCCTTCAGGTGCGCGGCCGACACATCACGTCCGACGATGCCGCGCAGGGTGTCGTTGACGTCCCAGGTGTTCACGTTCATCGCCGCCGTGACCACGCCCTCGCGGCGCCAGAAGGCGATGAACTCCCCGGCCTCGACCGACCCACGCACGACCAGTTCGTCGTCGGGGGAGTTGTCGCCGATGTATTCCATGCCCAGGTCGAACTGGTCGGTGTAGAAGTACGGCAGCCAGTCATAGGTGTTGGTGTGGCCCAGGATGGTCTGGGCCGCGAGCTTGCCCATGCGCAGGGCGTTGTCCCAGTGCTCGCGGCGAAGCCGTTTGCCCAGCAGGGTGTTGCGCGCGTTGGCGATGTCGCCGATGGCCAGGACTGCCGGGTCGCGGGTGCGCAGGTGCTCATCGACCAGCACGCCATTGTCGACGTCGAGGCCGGCCTCGGCGGCCAGGGCCACCCGTGGCGCCGCGCCGACGGCCAGCAGCACCAGGTCGGCCGGCACCTCGCCGCCGTCGGTCACCAGGCCTGCGGCCCGCCCGTCGCGTTCGATCACCGCCGACACATTCGTGTTCATGCGCAGGTCGACGCCGTGGTGGCGGTGCAGGTTCGCGAAGTGCTCGCCCATGGTGTCGCCGAGAATGTTGCCGAGGGGCTGGGGGACCGGTGCCACAGCGGTCACCTGCATGCCGGCCAGCTGTGCGGCGGCGGCAACCTCGAGCCCGATCCAGCCAGTGCCGACGATGGCCACTCGCCCGCCCCGGGCAAACCGTTCGTGCAGCGCATCGGATTCGCCGAGTTCGCGCAGGGTCACCACGCCCGGCAGGTCTGCTCCCGGCAGCGGGATGCGACGGGAGTCGGCGCCGGTGGCAAGCACCAGCTGGTCGTAGTGCACCTGCTGCGCGCCTGCCTCGTCCGGCCCCTGGATGGTGATGGTGTGGGCGGACCGGTCGATGGAGCCCACCGTCGTGCCAAGCCGCAGGTCGATGCTGTGCTCGGCATACCATTCCCGGGCTTGCAGGGTGATCTCGGCCAGTGTGGCCCGGCCCTGCAGGTACTCCTTGGACAACTTGGTGCGGTCGTAGGGCAATGCCTGTTCGCTGCCCACGAGGGTCAACGGACCCGTGAAGCCCTGCTCGCGCAACGCGAAGGCGGCATGCGCCCCCGCCAGTCCTGCCCCGATGATCACAACACTGTGGTGGTTCATGACGCTCCAGACCCTGGTGCCGTCTGCCCCCCGTGGCAACGGCGGTCAGGCCAGTCTAGTGAGACTGGCGGGCTGCGGGTAGGCCCTGTGGCAGTGGCCCTGTGTGGGAATAGCCATGTGTGGGAATAGCCATGTGTGGGAATAGCCCTGTGTGGGAATAGCCCTGTGTGGGAATGGCGCTGTGGGAAGCCGGTGCGGCCGCTGATTTGGTCGGTGGGGCCAGGTCGCGTACAGTACTGCGAGTACCAAAGACCGCCGGTGGCAAGTTCCCAAAGGTCTGGCATCAGTTCGCTGGGGCCGGACGCCTGCGCAGGTGACACGAGGAAGTCCTGGCTGCGTGCAGCCGGGGACGCATGCCCCGCGCCGCCCGCGCCGGGGCTTTTTTTGTGGCACGCGCCTCCCACGTCCCAGGAACAACATCCGAGAAGTGGAAGGAGACCGAAATGGCGAGGCCTGACAAGGTGGCCGCGGTCGAGGAGCTGCAGGAGAAGTTCTCCAGCTCCCAGGCCGTCGTGCTGACCGAGTATCGCGGACTCACCGTGGCGGCGCTGAAGGACCTTCGTCGGTCCCTCGGCGAGGACGCCACCTACGCCGTTGCGAAGAACACTCTGACCAGGATTGCGGCCAGGAATGCCGAGATCGAGGGGCTCGACGAGCACCTCACCGGCCCCACGGCCCTGACCTTCATCAGCGGTGACGTTGCCACCGTGGCGAAGGGTCTGAGTAACTTCGCGAAGGCGAATCCGCTTCTGGTGATCAAGGGTGGCGTGATGGACGGTCGTGTCCTGAACGCCGACGAGGTCAAGAAATTGGCCAACCTCGAGTCGCGCGAGACCCTTCTCGCAAAGCTCGCCGGCGGGATGCAGGCCAACCTGCAGCGCGCCGTGTTCATGCTTGCCGCTCCGCTCAGCCAGGCCGCTCGTGCCCTGGGTGCGCTGGAGGCCGCCGCGCAGGCAGACCCGTCCGTCATCGGAGGCGCCGGCCAGGCTGCCCCCGTTGCCCAGACCCAGGAGCAGGGCAGCGATGCTGCCACCCCCGCCGCAGAAGCGGCACCCAGTGAAGACGCCGCTGGTGCGGCTGAAACCGAGTAAGGAAGGACGCCCATCATGGCTAAGCTCACCAACGAAGAGCTGCTCGAGGCTTTCAAGGAAATGACCCTCATCGAGCTCAGCGAGTTCGTCAAGCAGTTCGAGGACGCTTTCGGCGTCACCGCTGCTGCCCCCGTGGCTGTCGCCGCTGCCGCTCCGGCTGCCGGTGGCGCCGGTGGCGACGAGGCCGCTGCTGACGAGGGCTCGGACGAGGTCGACGTCATCCTCGACTCGGCCGGCGACAAGAAGATCCAGGTCATCAAGGAGGTCCGCGCCCTGACCAGCCTTGGTCTGAAGGAGGCAAAGGACCTCGTGGAGTCGGCCCCCAAGGCCATCCTGGAGAAGGTCAAGAAGGACGTTGCCGAGAAGGCCAAGGAGCAGCTCGAGGCTGCCGGCGCCACCGTCTCGTTCAAGTGATCTGACGCTGCCACAGCATGCAAGGCCGGTCCCCCCGGGGGCCGGCCTTGTGTCGTGCCTGGGTGTGGCAGGCCCACCCTGCCCATCTGCCGACATCCCGGCACCCGCGCGTTGTGCAGCCCCGTGACGGCGCTATCATCGTTGCTGAACTGCGCCGACTTGCATGCGGCGCCCATGTTGGCGTACCGTAATCTCTTGCCCTATCGCAACTTGCGCCCCGCGCCTTGACGCGGGCCGTCCTGCATGCACAAATCTGCGTGTTGAAGTTCTTGGAAGGAACGCACCTTGGCCGCCTCGCGCACTGCGTCGAAGAACACCAACGTCATCTCCACCAGCGGACGGATCTCTTTCGCCAAGATCGCTGAACCCCTCGAGGTTCCCGATCTGCTCGAGGTTCAGACCGCGTCGTTCGACTGGCTCGTCGGCAACGACACCTGGAAGGCCAAGGTCGAGCAGGCGCTCGCCGAAGGCCGCACCGATATCAACCCCAAGTCGGGCCTCGAAGAGATCTTCGAAGAGATCTCGCCGATTACCGACCTCGCCGAGACGATGTCACTGTCGCTGCGCGACCACCGTTTCGAGGAGCCCAAGCACACCATCGAGGAGTGCAAGGACAAGGACGTCACCTACGCCGCCCCGCTGTTCGTCACCGCCGAGTTCATGAGCGACGTCGACGGCGTCATCAAGTCGCAGACCGTGTTCATCGGCGACTTCCCCCTGATGACCCCCGAGGGCACCTTCATCATCAACGGCACCGAGCGCGTGGTCGTCTCGCAGCTGGTGCGTTCGCCAGGTGTCTACTTCGAGCAGACCCCCGACAAGACGTCGGACAAGGACATCTTCACCGCCAAGATGATCCCCTCGCGTGGTGCGTGGCTCGAGTTCGAGGTCGACAAGCGCGACCTCGTCGGCGTTCGCCTCGACCGCAAGCGCAAGCAGCACGTCACCGTGCTGTTGCAGGCACTTGGCTGGACCCGCGACCGCATCATCGAGGAGTTCGGTGAGTACGAGTCGATGCGCCAGACCCTCGAGAAGGACAACATCCAGACCCAGGATGACGCACTGCTCGACATCTACCGCAAGCTGCGTCCGGGCGAACCGCCGGCACGCGACGCCGCGCAGACCCTGCTGAACAACTACTACTTCAACCCGAAGCGCTACGACATGGCCAAGGTCGGTCGCTACAAGGTCAACAAGAAGCTGGGCCTGGGCCTGCCCTTCGACCAGCAGGTGCTGACCGAAGAAGACATCGTCGCCACGATCCACTACGTGTGTGCGCTGCACGAGGGCCGCGAGACCCTGGGTGAGAACAACCTGCCCGTCGAGGCCGATGACATCGACCACTTCGGCAACCGTCGCCTGCGCACGGTCGGCGAGCTGATCCAGAACCAGCTGCGCACCGGCCTCGGCCGCATGGAGCGTGTGGTCCGCGACCGCATGACCACCCAGGACATCGAGGCCATCGCGCCGCAGACCCTGATCAACATCCGCCCGGTCACCGCTGCGCTGAAGGAGTTCTTCGGCACCTCGCAGCTGTCGCAGTTCATGGACCAGAACAACCCGCTCGCGGGCCTGACCCACAAGCGCCGCCTGTCGGCGCTGGGCCCCGGCGGTCTGTCACGTGACCGCGCCGGCATGGAGGTGCGAGACGTGCACCCCTCGCACTACGGCCGCATGTGCCCCATCGAGACCCCTGAAGGCCCGAACATCGGCCTGATCGGCTCGCTGGCCTCGTTCGCCCGCGTCAACGCGTTTGGCTTCATCGAGACCCCGTACCGCAAGGTGGTCGACGGTGTCGTGACTGACCAGATCGACTACCTCACCGCCGATGAAGAGGACCGCTACGTCATCGCCCAGGCAAATGCCGCCATGGACGAGCAGGGCAACCTCATCGAGGAGCGGGTCCTCGTCCGCATCAAGGACGGCGACGTCGACTCGGTGCACCCGACCGAACTGCAGTACATGGACGTGTCGCCGCGCCAGATGGTGTCGGTCGCCACTGCCCTGATCCCGTTCCTCGAGCATGACGACGCCTCCCGGGCCCTCATGGGTGCGAACATGCAGCGTCAGGCCGTGCCGCTGCTGCGCAGCGAGGCCCCGTTCGTCGGCACCGGCATGGAATACCGCGCCGCGACCGACGTCGGCGACGTCACCCTGGCCGCCAAGCCGGGCGAGGTCGTCTCGGTCTCGGCCGACCTCATTGAGGTGGCCAACTCCGACGGCACCAACTCGGTCTACCGCCTCAAGAAGTTCGAGCGCTCGAACGCCGGCACCTGCACGAACCAGCGCCCGCTGGTGCAGCCCGGCCAGAAGGTCGACGTGCGTACCCCGCTCGCTGACGGTCCCTGCACCGACGGTGGCGAGATGGCGCTCGGCCGCAACCTGCTCGTGGCATTCATGCCGTGGGAGGGCCACAACTACGAGGACGCGATCATCCTGTCGCAGCGCCTCGTGCAGGACGACGTGCTCACCTCGATCCACATCGAGGAGCACGAGGTCGACGCCCGCGACACCAAGCTTGGTGCCGAAGAGATCACCCGCGACATCCCCAACGTCAACGAGGACATGCTCGCTGACCTGGACGAGCGTGGCATCGTGCGCATCGGCGCCGAGGTCTCGGCGGGCGACATCCTCGTCGGCAAGGTCACCCCGAAGGGCGAGACCGAGCTGACCCCCGAGGAGCGCCTGTTGCGTGCCATCTTCGGCGAGAAGGCCCGCGAGGTGCGCGACACCTCGATGAAGGTGCCCCACGGCGAGACCGGCACAGTCATCGGCGTGCGCGTCTTCGACCGCGAAGAGGGCGACGAGCTCGCCCCCGGCGTGAACCAGATGGTGCGCGTCTACGTGGCCCAGAAGCGCAAGATCTCGGACGGTGACAAGCTGGCCGGTCGTCACGGCAACAAGGGCGTCATCTCGAAGATCCTGCCGGTCGAGGACATGCCGTTCCTCGAGGACGGCACCCCTGTCGACATCGTGCTGAACCCGCTGGGTGTGCCTTCGCGCATGAACATCGGCCAGGTGCTCGAGAACCACCTGGGCTGGATTGCGAAGACCGGCTGGGACCTGACCGAGGCCGAGGGCGAGTGGGCAGACCGCATGCGCGAGGTGGGCCTGTCGCACGTCGACGGCAACTCGCGTCTGGCCACACCGGTCTTCGACGGCGCCAACGAGGCTGAGATCGCCGGTCTGCTCGAGCACGGCCTGCCCACCCGCGACGGCGACCGCCTGGTCGACGGCAACGGCAAGGCGCGCCTGTACGACGGTCGTTCTGGTGAGCCCTACCCCGAGCGCATCGGTGTCGGTTACATGTACATGCTGAAGCTGCACCACCTGGTCGACGACAAGATCCACGCGCGTTCGACCGGCCCGTACTCGATGATCACCCAGCAGCCGCTGGGTGGTAAGGCGCAGTTCGGTGGCCAGCGTTTCGGTGAGATGGAGGTGTGGGCACTCGAGGCCTACGGCGCGGCCTGGGCGCTCCAGGAACTGCTGACCATCAAGTCGGACGACGTGCCGGGCCGTGTCAAGGTCTACGAGGCGATCGTCAAGGGCGAGAACATCCCTGAGCCGGGCATTCCTGAGTCGTTCAAGGTGCTGATCAAGGAAATGAAGTCACTGTGCCTGAACGTCGAGGTGCTCTCGACTGACGGCACCGTCGTCGAGTTGCGTGACTCCGAGGACGACTTCCGCTCTGCCGAGGACTTCGGCATCGACCTGTCCCGCCGCCCTGGAAGTGATTCCTTCGCAGGCGTCGACGAAGTCTGAGACCCCTCAGACCCGGAACTCAGACGATCGTCATCCCCGGGGCGCTGGACGCCAACCCCAGCGCCCCAACCACCACCTGCAGCTACAGGGGAAAGAGAAGCAACGTGCTGGACGTGAACTTCTACGATGAACTCCGCATCGGCCTTGCCACGGCCGATCAAATCCGTGAGTGGAGCCACGGCGAGGTCAAGAAGCCCGAGACCATTAACTACCGCACCCTGAAGCCAGAGCGTGACGGCCTCTTCTGCGAGAAGATCTTCGGCCCGACCCGCGACTGGGAATGCGCCTGCGGCAAGTACAAGCGCGTGCGTTTCAAGGGCATCATCTGCGAGCGCTGTGGCGTCGAGGTGACCCGTTCGAACGTGCGCCGCGACCGCATGGGCCACATCGAGCTGGCCGCCCCCGTGACACACATCTGGTACTTCAAGGGCGTGCCGTCGCGCCTGGGCTACCTGCTCGACATTGCCCCGAAGGACCTCGAGAAGGTCATCTACTTCGCCGCGTACATGATCACCGAGGTCGACGCCGAGTCGCGTCACCGTGACCTGACCTCGCTCGAGGCCAAGGTGATCACCGAAAAGGGCCAGATCGAGAAGCGCCGCGACGCCGACGTGAACGCCCGCATGACCAAGCTCGAAGAAGATCTTGCCCAGCTCGAGTCCGAGGGCGCCAAGGCCGACATCAAGAAGCGCGTGCGTGACGG
The DNA here is from genome assembly GCF_050110855.1 of Aestuariimicrobium sp. G57. Lineage (NCBI taxonomy): Bacteria > Bacillati > Actinomycetota > Actinomycetes > Propionibacteriales > Propionibacteriaceae > Aestuariimicrobium > Aestuariimicrobium sp. G57. The sequence continues at coordinate 146,579 of NZ_JBNINW010000004.1, forward strand.
TGCCGAGAAGGAGGCCAAGCAGCTGCGCGACCGCGCCCAGCGTGAGCTCGACCGCCTGGACGCCGTGTGGACCCGCTTCAAGTCGCTCAAGGTCCAGGACTTCGAGGGTGACGAAATCCTGTACCGCGAGATGAAGGCCCGCTTCGGCAAGTACTTCAAGGGTTCGATGGGCGCCGAGGCGATCAAGGACCGCCTGGCCAGCTTCGACCTGCAGGCCGAGGCCGAGAACCTCAAGAACACCATCCAGACCGGCAAGGGCCAGCGCAAGACCCGCGCCCTGAAGCGTCTGAAGGTGGTCTCGGCGTTCCTGGACGGCCGCAACTCGCCGATGGGCATGGTCCTCGACGCGGTCCCGGTCATCCCGCCGGACCTGCGCCCGATGGTGCAGCTCGACGGTGGCCGCTTTGCGACGTCCGACCTCAACGACCTGTACCGCCGCGTCATCAACCGCAACAACCGCCTCAAGCGACTGCTCGACCTCGGTGCCCCCGAGATCATCGTGAACAACGAGAAGCGCATGCTGCAGGAGGCCGTTGACTCGCTGTTCGACAACGGTCGTCGCGGTCGTCCGGTGACCGGCCCGGGCAACCGCCCGCTCAAGTCGATCTCGGACATGCTGAAGGGCAAGCAGGGTCGATTCCGCCAGAACCTGCTGGGCAAGCGCGTCGACTACTCCGGCCGTTCGGTCATCGTCGTCGGCCCGCAGCTGAAGTTGCACCAGTGCGGTCTGCCCAAGACCATGGCCCTGGAACTGTTCAAGCCGTTCGTCATGAAGCGTCTGGACGACCTGAACCACGCCCAGAACATCAAGTCGGCCAAGCGCATGGTCGAGCGCCAGTACCCGGTGGTGTGGGACGTCCTCGACGAGGTCATCCGCGAGCACCCCGTGCTGCTGAACCGTGCACCCACCCTGCACCGCCTCGGCATCCAGGCGTTCGAGCCCCAGCTGATCGAGGGCAAGGCCATCCAGCTGCACCCGCTCGTCTGCACGGCGTTCAACGCTGACTTCGACGGTGACCAGATGGCTGTGCACCTGCCGCTGTCGGCCGAGGCACAGGCCGAGGCCCGCATCCTGATGCTGTCGACCAACAACATCCTCAAGCCGGCCGACGGCCGTCCCGTGGCACTTCCCAGCCACGAGATGATCATCGGCATGTACTACCTCACCCAGAACCTGGACGGGCTCAAGGGCGAGGGCCGGGTGTTCGGTTCGGTCGCCGAGGCGATGATGGCCCACGATGCCGGCGAGCTTGACATCCGTGCCAAGGTGACCATCCGCGTTGCTGACCTGGTCCCCGGACCGGGCTCGGACATCACGCTGCGTCCCGACGGCTCGGCCGTCATCGCGACGACGCTCGGCAAGGTGCTGTTCAACGAGGCGCTGCCGAAGGACTTCCCCTTCGTCGAACTCCACGTCGGCAAGAAGGCCATCGGTGCGATCGTCAACCAGCTGGCTGACGAGTGGTCGATGTCGGTCGTCACCGAGACCCTCGACAACCTCAAGGACCTCGGCTTCCGCTGGGGTACCCGTTCGGGCGTCACGGTCTCGATCGGCGACGTGCAGACCCCGCCGACCAAGCCTGAGGTGCTGGCTGGTTACGACGCCAAGGCGTCCAAGATCGACCGTCTGTACGACCGCGGTGCCGTGACCGAGGACGAGCGCCGTCAGGAGCTCATCCAGATCTGGACCGACGCCACTGCCGAACTGACCACGGCCATGGAGAAGAACTTCACCGAGACCAACCCCATCTACATGATGGTGCACTCGGGTGCCCGTGGAAATATGACGCAGATGCGCCAGATCGCCGCCATGCGAGGCCTGGTGGCGAACCCGAAGGGTGAGATCATCGCCCGCCCGATCAAGTCCAACTTCCGTGAGGGCCTGTCGGTGCTGGAGTACTTCATCTCGACCCACGGTGGCCGCAAGGGCCAGGCCGACACGGCTCTGCGTACCGCAGACTCGGGTTACCTGACCCGTCGTCTGGTCGACGTGAGCCAGGACGTGATCATCCGCGAGGAGGACTGCGGCACCGAGCGTGGCCTGGTCAAGCCCGTGGCCGAGGTCGACGAGACCGGCGCACTGCAGCTGCATTCGAAGGTCGAAACCGCGATCATCGCCCGCACGCTCGCCAGCGACGCCACCGATGCTGACGGCAACGTGCTGGTGCCCGCCGGCACCGACATGACCGACGCCCACGTCAAGCAGCTGCTGGCTGCCGGCGTGGCCCAGGTCAAGGTGCGTTCGGTGCTGACCTGTGACGCCAAGACCGGCACCTGCGCCAAGTGCTACGGACGGTCGCTGGCCTCGGGCAAGCTCGTCGATGTCGGCGAGGCCGTCGGTATCGTCGCTGCCCAGTCGATTGGTGAGCCCGGCACCCAGCTGACGATGCGTACCTTCCACACCGGTGGTGTGGCCGGTGACGACATCACGCAGGGTCTGCCCCGTGTCATCGAGCTCTTCGAGGCCCGTACCCCCAAGGGTCGTGCCCCGATCGCCGACGCGGACGGCATCCTGGAGATCCAGGAAGAGAACGGCCGCCGCACCCTGGTGCTGCACCGTTCCGACGGCGGCGAGGACATCGCCTACCCGTCGCCGCGCCGCGCCCGTCTGGAGTTCGAGGACGTCAAGGGCAACCCGGTCAGCATCACCGATGGCATGCGGGTGCAGGCTGGTCAGCAGCTGACCGCCGGCACGCTTGACCCCCAGGACGTGCTGCGCGTCAACGGCCTGCGCAAGGTGCAGGAGCTGCTGGTCGACGAAGTGCAGAAGGTGTACGCCACCCAGGGTGCGCCGATTCACGACAAGCACCTCGAGATCATCATTCGCCAGATGCTGCGCCGCATCACCGTCATCGAGTCCGGTGACACCCAGATGATGCCGGGCGAGCTGGTCGACCGCCAGACGTTCGAGTCGCAGAATCGCCAGGCCATGTCGGAGGGCGCCAAGCCCGCCGAGGGTCGTCCGGTGCTGATGGGCATCACCAAGGCCTCGCTGGCCACCGAGTCGTGGCTGTCGGCTGCCTCGTTCCAGGAGACCACCAAGGTGCTCACCGACGCGGCGATCCACGGCAGGAGCGACTCGCTGCGCGGCCTGAAGGAGAATGTGATCCTCGGCAAGCTGATCCCGGCCGGTACGGGTCTGGAGCGGTACCGCAACATCAGGGTCGAGCCGACCGCCGATGCCAAGGCCACCGCGTACACGATGACCTACGACCCGTTCGACTACGACTTCGGGTCGGGCTCGGGTGCGGCGGTGCCGCTGGACGACCTGGACTTCGGCGACACGATGCGCTGAGGTTCTCGGGTTCGCCTGTGACGGGGGAAGGGGTCACGACCTGCGGGTCGTGGCCCTTTCGCGGTTGGTGGCGGGGTTGGGCCAAGTCTTCGTCCCAGTGCAAGTTTTTCGACCCGTGCCCGCCGTGGCGGGCGAAATCCTTGCTCCCACGCAAAGATTTGGCCGTTACGGTCATGCCACCGCTTCGAGCCAGCGTGCATCGAGCACAGCACCCCGCCCGCGGTAGCCCCCGGCACGCAGGGCGGCATCGATGCGGTACACGAGCGTGACCGGGTCACGCAGTGAGGCCGCCGTCACCCTGATCACCGTCCAGCCCAGCCGTTCCAGCTCTTCGTAACGCTTGATGTCGGATTCCCACTGCTCGGCGTTCGTCAGATGCTGCTGGCCTTCGTACTCGACCACCACCTTGTGTTCAGGCCACGCGAAGTCGACCCTGCCGACTGCGCTGCCATCGGCTCGCGCGATCCAGTACTGCCGCCTCGGGGCGGGCAGGCCGGCGGTGTGCATGAGCATCCTCGTCCGCGATTCACGCACGGAAGCCGAGTTGGCCACACTCAGCCCCCAAGCCAGGGGACGATGCGCCGCAAGCTCGCCTGCTTCGGACCGACTGACCCGCTTCTTGCGCCGCAGCTCGTCGAGCGTGACCACCTCGTCGACCAGCCGCAGGTCTGCATCCTGCAGTGCGGTGACGAGGTCGGCAACGGCATCGTTCTGGGGACGATCGCCCAGCACCGCCTTGATGCCCTGACGGCTGATCCGCTTGGGCGAGCGCAGCCAGACGGGGGAGTCCGTCCCGAGGCTTGCCCCACGCAGGCGCAGGGCCGTGACGCCCGTGACCGTGGCCTCGGGCAGTAGCGCCCTGGCCCCGGCCACGAGTACCCGCAGCGTGGGCAGCACGTCCACATCGACGTAGACTCCATGGAACAACCGCCGGAACCGGGGGCCGTACAGTTCGTTGAGCGTGATGCCGTAGGACTGGGCATTCGCACGGGTGATGATTCGCATGGCAGCATGCTCACAGGCCAAGAGGGCGGACGTTCCTGGCCATCCACAGGCCTGAGGGTTGTCCACAGGTCGACGGCTGCTCATCCGGTGGTGGGTCCGGCCAAGAACTTGCGCATCAGCAACTATTTCGCCCAGGGAGGCCGGGCCGAGGCGAAAACCTTGCACCAGTACAAGGTCTTGGCCGAGGCCCCCATCCCCGCCCGTTTTGCTCTCACTTGCCATGGCGTCTATCCTTGACGAGTGTGCTCGGAGTTGCCCGAGCCTCTGTGCGTGCCCTGGCATGTCCGGCGCCCCCGAGTTGCAGGGTCGGCCCGGTCTGTGCGACAGAGTTCGTACGCGTCCATGGTTGGCAAGCTGATGGGTAACGGTGGCCCTCGCCTGCAGACCTGAACGCACCCCAGGGATCAACCTCCGAGGTCACCACCTCAGAAACGAAAGAGATACCAGCCGGTGCCTACAATCCAGCAGCTGGTCCGCAAGGGCCGCACTGACAAGGTCAGCAAGAGCAAGTCTGCTGCGCTCAAGGGTTCGCCCCAGCGCCGCGGAGTGTGCACCCGTGTGTACACCACGACCCCCAAGAAGCCGAACTCCGCGCTGCGCAAGGTTGCCCGTGTGCGCCTGTCGTCCGGCGTCGAGGTCACGGCGTACATCCCCGGTGTGGGCCACAACCTGCAGGAGCACTCGATGGTGCTCGTGCGCGGCGGTCGTGTGCGTGACCTGCCCGGCGTCCGTTACAAGATCGTTCGCGGTGCCCTTGACACCCAGGGTGTCAAGAACCGCAAGCAGGCTCGCAGCCGCTACGGCGCGAAGAAGGAGAAGTAATGCCTCGCAAGGGTCCGGCGCCGAAGCGTCCGATCATGGTCGACCCCGTCTACGGGTCGCCCCTCGTCTCGCAGCTCGTCAGCAAGATCCTCCTCGACGGCAAGAAGACCGTCGCGCAGGACATCGTCTACACCGCGCTTGAGGGAACTCGCGCGAAGACCGGCGTTGACCCGGTCCAGACGCTGAAGAAGGCTCTCGACAACATCAAGCCCTCGCTCGAGGTCAAGTCCCGCCGCGTCGGTGGCGCCACCTACCAGGTGCCGATCGAGGTGAAGCCGGCCCGCGCGACCACCCTGTCGATGCGCTGGCTCGTCGCCTTCAGCCGCGCCCGTCGCGAGAAGACCATGGCCGAGCGCCTCATGAACGAGATCCTCGACGCCTCCAACGGTCTGGGTGCTGCGGTGAAGCGCCGCGAGGACACCCACAAGATGGCCGAGGCGAACCGCGCCTTCGCGCACTACCGCTGGTGATCGGACTGCCCCCTCGTCCTGGGGCCCTCGTGGGCCTGGCGGTGAGGGGGCATTTCGCTGTCACGGGGCAGCCGCACTAATCTTCACACCGCAGTCACTCCACAAGATTTGAGGTAGCAGGCCAATGGCCAAATCCTACGACCTGGGCAGGGTTCGCAACTTCGGCATCATGGCCCACATCGACGCCGGCAAGACGACCACGACCGAGCGCATCCTGTTCTACACCGGCATCAACTACAAGATCGGCGACACCCACGAGGGCACCGCCACCATGGACTGGATGGAGCAGGAGCAGGAGCGTGGCATCACGATCACCTCTGCTGCGACCACCTGTTTCTGGAAGGATCACAAGCTCAACATCATCGACACCCCCGGGCACGTCGACTTCACCGTCGAGGTGGAGCGCAACCTGCGCGTGCTCGACGGTGCCGTGGCTGTGTTCGACGGTGTGGCCGGTGTCGAGCCACAGTCGATGACCGTGTGGCGCCAGGCTGACAAGTACCAGGTGCCCCGTATCTGCTACGTCAACAAGCTCGACCGCACCGGTGCCAGCTTCGACTTCGTCGTGAAGACCATTCGTGAGCGCCTCAACGCCACCCCGCTGGTGATCCAGCTGCCCATCGGCGCAGAGAGTGACTTCCTGGGCGTCGTCGACCTCGTCGGCATGCGCGCCCTGACCTGGCGCGGCGAGACCAAGGTGGGCGAGGACTACGAGGTCGAGGAGATCCCGGCCGACATGGTCGAGCGCTCCAACGAGGCCCGCGAAGAGCTGCTCACCCAGCTCGCCGACCTCGACGACGAGTTCGCCGAGAAGTACCTTGAGGACGAGGACTCGCTCACCGCCGACGACATTGACCACGCCGTGCGTCGTGTCGTGCTGGCCAGCAAGGGCAACGCCATCGTGTGTGGCTCGTCGTTCAAGAACAAGGGCGTGCAGCCCCTGCTCGACGCCGTCATCAAGTACCTTCCCGCCCCGACCGACATCCCCGCCATCCAGGGCTTCAAGCCCGGCAACGAGGACGTCGTGCTGGAGCGTCACCCCAACGATGACGAGCCGCTGTCGTCGCTCGCCTTCAAGATTGCTGCCGACCCGCACCTGGGACGCCTGACCTTCGTGCGCGTCTACTCCGGCGTGCTGAAGAGCGGCGAGTCGGTGCTGAATGCCAGCAAGGGCAAGAAGGAGCGCATCGGCAAGATCTACCAGATGCACGCCAACAAGCGTGAAGAGGTGGACGAGATGGGCGCCGGCATGATCTGCGCCGTGATGGGCCTGAAGGACACCACCACCGGTGAGACCCTCTGCGACCAGGGCAACCCGATCGTGCTCGAGTCGATGGAGTTCCCGAACCCCGTCATCGAGCAGGCCATCGAGCCCAAGACCAAGTCCGACCAGGAGAAGCTGGGCACCGCCATCCAGCGCCTCGCCGAAGAGGACCCGACCTTCCGCGTGCACACCGACGAAGAGACCGGCCAGACCATCATCGCCGGCATGGGCGAGCTGCACCTCGACGTGCTGATCGACCGCATGAAGCGCGAGTTCAACGTCGAAGCCAACATCGGCAAGCCCCAGGTGGCCTACCGCGAGACCCTGCGTCGTCCTGTCACGAAGATCGAGTACACCCACAAGAAGCAGTCCGGTGGTTCGGGCCAGTACGGCAAGGTCATCATCGACCTCGAGCCGCAGGAAGCCGGCGCGGGCTACGAGTTCGTCAATGCCGTGACCGGTGGTCGCATCCCCAGGGAGTACATCCCCGCGGTGGACGCCGGCATCCGTGACGCCATGACCACCGGCGTGCTCGCCGGCTACCCGGTCGAGGACATCAAGGTGACCCTGCTCGACGGTGCCTACCACGACGTCGACTCCTCGGAGCTCGCGTTCAAGATCGCCGGTTCGATGGTCTTCAAGGAGGCCGCACGCAAGGCCGACCCGGCCCTGCTCGAACCGCTGATGGCCGTCGAGGTCACGACCCCCGAGGACTACCTGGGCACCGTCATCGGTGACCTGAACGGTCGTCGCGGCCAGGTGCAGTCGATGGACGAGCAGCACGGCAACCGCGTGGTCCGCGCCCTCGTGCCGCTGTCGGAGATGTTCGGCTACGTCGGTGACCTGCGGTCGAAGACCTCGGGCCAGGCCTCGTACTCGATGGAGTTCGACAGCTACGGCGAGGTTCCCAAGAACGTTGCCGATGAGATCGTCGCGAAGGCTCGCGGCGGCGCGGTCGACTGACCCACTGACCCCCTGATCCGGGTCAATCACCAGCCGCCTGTTGGCCTCGTCCACCTGTGTTGGGGACGAGGCCGACCGGCAGGCGGCAGTGGTCCAAGCACATGTGGTTTGACTACTACCGCCTGATCCAGAAAAATGGACCGGGTGACCCTGCCTTGACCAAGGCAGGAATCCGTCCACAGATAGCTCTGTCGGGAACCGGTCCCGTCAGTAACCACACAGACGCCCCGTTTCAAGCGTGGGTACCATCCAGAAGGAGCCCCAGTGGCAAAGGCCAAGTTCGAGCGGACTAAGCCGCACTGCAACATCGGCACCATCGGACACATCGACCACGGCAAGACCACCCTGACCGCGGCGATCTCCAAGGTGCTGCACGACAAGTACCCCGACCTCAACGAGGCCTCGCCGTTCGACAAGATCGACAAGGCTCCCGAGGAGCGTCAGCGCGGTATCACCATCTCGATCGCACACATCGAGTACCAGACCGAGAACCGCCACTACGCGCACGTCGACTGCCCCGGCCACGCTGACTACGTCAAGAACATGATCACCGGTGCTGCCCAGATGGACGGCGCCATCCTGGTCGTGGCCGCCACCGACGGCCCCATGCCGCAGACCCGCGAGCACGTGCTGCTCGCCCGCCAGGTCGGCGTGCCCGCCATCGTCGTTGCCCTGAACAAGTGCGACATGGTGGACGATGAGGAGCTCATCGAGCTCGTCGAGATGGAGGTGCGCGAGCTGCTGTCGTCGCAGGAGTTCGACGGCGACAACTGCCCCGTCGTGCGCGTTGCTGCCTTCCCGGCCCTCAACGGTGACGAGAAGTGGGGCCAGAGCGTCCTGGAGCTCATGGACGCTGTCGATGAGTACATCCCGCAGCCCGAGCGTGAGACCGACAAGCCGTTCCTCATGCCCGTCGAGGACGTCTTCACCATCACCGGTCGTGGCACCGTGATCACCGGTCGTATCGAGCGCGGCATCGTCCGCACCGGTGACACCGTTGACATCATCGGCATCCACGACGCCAAGCAGACCAGCACCATCACCGGTGTTGAGATGTTCCGCAAGATCCTCGACGAGGGTCGCGCTGGCGAGAACGTCGGCCTGCTGCTCCGCGGCACCAAGAAGGAGGACGTGGAGCGCGGCATGGTCGTCATCAAGCCGGGTTCGACCACCCCCCACACCGACTTCGAGGGCTCGGTCTACGTGCTCACCAAGGAGGAGGGTGGCCGTCACAAGCCGTTCTTCTCGAACTACTCGCCGCAGTTCTACTTCCGCACCACCGACGTGACCGGTGTGGTCGAGCTGCCCGAGGGCACCGAGATGGTCATGCCTGGTGACAACACCGACATGACTGTTCACCTGAACAAGCCCATCGCCATGGAGGACGGCCTGAAGTTCGCCATCCGTGAGGGCGGCCGCACCGTCGGCGCCGGCCGCGTGACCAAGATCCTCAAGTGACCTTGATCCAGCGCTGAGCTGTCTCACTGAGCAGTGGCACAAGGCCCGCATCCCTTCGGGGGCGCGGGCCTTGTTGCGTTGTTGCTGGGCCTGGGTGAGTGGGGGCCGGGGTGGACGAGGCCGGCTGCCCCGCGTTCAGGATCGCTGGGGCCGGTGGGCGGCTCGGATCTTGTACAAGTGGCGCCAGTGCCTCGTCCGCAGGGGGTTCGGCCGGAACCAGCCGCATTCGTGGCACGGGTGTCAGTTGTGCAGGTTTCGGTGGTGTGCAGGGCCCCCGTACCCCGTCCGGCCCTTGCAAGCACGCTGACACCCTTGTGTGCACGTTGACACCCGTCTGCAGGTGTCGTCGTGTGCGCAAGGGTGTCGAGGTGCTCGTCCGGGCGTGGACGAGGCAGGCCGCCGCGCCCGCAGGGCCGTCAAGCGCCTGGTGGGCCGCCCCAACATGTGCAAGTGGCACCAGTGCCTCGTCCGCAGCCCGTTCAGCCGGAACCAGCCGCATTCGTGGCCCCCGCGTCACGTGTGCAGGTTCGGTGGTCTGCAGGGCCCCACCCCGTCCCCCGTCCGGCCCCTGCAAGCACGCTGACACCCTTGTGTGCACGTTGACACCCGTCCGCAGGTGTCGTCGTGTGCGCAAGGGTGTCGAGGTGCTCGTCCGGGCGTGGACGAGGCCGGTTGCCCCACGTTCAGGATTGCTGGGCACCGTCGCCCAGCCCCCCTCAATCCCGCACGAGCAGCGCCACCGGCATCTTCTCGAACATGTCAGCCAGGGCCACGCCGCCACTGATGGTGTTCTCGCCCAGCACGTTCGTCCAGGCGCCGTCCAGGGTCAGGCTCGCGTCGCCCCACCGTCCGGCCCGCAGCAGGCCGTGCGGCATCCGGGTGGCCAGTGTGATGGCCCCGCCCCGGTCAAAGGCGACCAGGTGTTCGCGCAATGGCCCATCCAACACGATCGGACGATAGCTGGTGAACAGTTCGGGCCGTTCCCGTCGCGTGGTCAGCGCATTCTTGACCACCCAGTGCTTGGCCGAGTCGAACGGTCCACTCTCACCGAGCCGGGTGCTCGCCGGGGCGGGCACCAGCCGCTGCGCCGCAGCCGCCAGCCGGGCCTGGTCGGGCAACCGCCGGTTGTCGGGATCCACGAGCGAGTCATCGGTGATCTCGGTGCCCTGGTAGACGTCCGGGATACCGGGCATCGTCAGCTGCACCAGCTTCTGCGACAACATGTTCGAGATCGTGCCCGGCGCATGCTGGATCAACAGCGACACCCAGTCGCGGTTGAGCGACTCATCGGCGTAGGCCAGGTCGATCGCGGCATGCACCGACGACTCGAACTCTTCATCGGGCGAGGCCCAACTGGTGCTCGTGGCTGCCTCACGCATCGCCTTGGTTGCATAGGCGTGCATCCGCTCGGGGTCCACGGGGCCGACCGCCGCCAATGTCTGCGCAAGCAGATGGGCGAAGGGCCGGTCGGCCAATCCAGTCGCGCTCTGGAATGCCAACGACCACTTCTGCAGTTCATCCGGCAGCTCGGTCAACGACTCCAGGGCCGCCCGCACGTCTTCGCCGCGTTTGGTGTCGTGGGTCGACAGCGTGGTCATCGACTGCGGCAGTTGGGCCTGGCGCCGTGCCATCGCCGCATGGAACTCATCGAGGCTGCACGCGACGCGCGCCGGGTTGCCGCCGACCTCGTTGGCGCCGATCCAGCGCGCATAGCGGTACCAGGCCGTGTCCTCGAGCCCCTTGGCCATCAGCGCGCCCGTCAACTGCTCGAAACGCCGCGCCGCAGGCTCGGCGCCGTCGTGCAGCACCGGCGCCAGCTGGTCGAGTCCCGCAGCAACCCCCGGGACGCCCCGGCGCGTGTTGGCCAGGGCCACCTCGAGGGCCCCCGGCTCCGAGGGCACATAACTGCGGTACGCCGGCACGTTGATCGCCAGCTCGATGAGCGCCTGCTGCAGCCGGTTGTCGGCCACCGGGTCGTCGGCGGCGGCCTCGCTGAGCCCAGCCGGCAGCTCACGGATGATGCGCGAGATCTCCGACCCGAACGCCCCCGTGGCCTGGTCACGCTTGCCGCGCTCGACGTGGGCCGCCGCGTCCAGGCCGTCCCCCGTGAGCGCCACATACCCCTCGGTGAGCACCGCCTCGCTGGCCGGGTCGGTGAACAGCGGGGTGAGCTCGGCGATCGCGTCGTAGCCGGTCGTGCCGTCGATGGGCCAGTCGGGCATCGGTTCACCCTCGCCCAGGATCTTTTCAGCCAGCAGCCACATGTCGTCGCCGACCCGGGCCCGCAGGCGGCGGAAGTACTCGCCGGGGTCGGCCAGGCCGTCGGGGTGGTCCACCCGGATGCCCTGCAACTGGCCCTCGTCCACCATGCGAAAGATGCGCGCGTGGGTCGCCTCGAAGACCGACTCGTCCTCGATGCGCAGCCCCGCGAGCGTGTCGACCGTGAAGAACCGGCGGTAGTTCAGCTCAGTGGCAGCCAGCGGCCATGCCCCCAGCCGGTAGTGCTGCCGGGCGGCCACCTCGACCGGGTCATCACCCGGCGACGCGGTGCCCGGGGCCACCGGCAGCCGCAGCCCGTGGTGCACGAGCTCGGTGCTGTCGTCGCTCAGCCGCAACCCCGACAGGTCGCCATCAGCGCCCAGCTTCGGGATCAGGATCGGTCCCCGGGTCCAGTCGATGTCGAACCAGTGCGCGTACTCGGAATCGCGGCCCTCACGCAGCACGCTCCACCAGAACGGGTTCTGTTCCGGTGCAGCGATGCCGCAGTGGTTGGGCACGATGTCGAGCACCACCTTCAGCCCCAACGCCCGGGCGGCGTCGATGAACGCCGCCCAGCCCTCTTCGCCGCCACGCTGCGGGTCGACGGCGCGGCAGTCGACCCAGTCATAGCCGTGGTCCGAACCGGCCGTCGCGGTCAACACCGGCGACAGGTAGGCCGCGTCCACACCCAGGGCGACGATGCGCGGCAGGTCGGCAGCAGCGTCGAACAAGGTGAATCGCGGGCTGATCTGGTAGCGGTAGGTGGACGTCGGCAGCGCTCTGGTCACGCAGCCGAGCCTACAGAGCGGGCCACGTCGGGCAATCCCGATAGGCTGGGCCCACCATGTCTGATGCACCCATTCCCGCCCGCACCCGAGTCGCCCCCAGTCCCACCGGGGACCCCCATGTCGGCACCGCCTACATGGCGCTGTTCGACGTCGCCTGGGCCCGCAAGACCGGTGGCCAGTTCGTGCTGCGCATCGAGGACACCGACCGCGCGCGACTGGTCGAGGGCAGTGAGCAGCAGATCTTCGACTCGCTGAAGTGGCTGGGCCTGGCCTACGACGAGGGCCCAGATGTCGGTGGCGACCACGGCCCCTACCGCCAGTCCGAACGGCTCGGCACCTACCGTCCCTACGTCGACCAGCTGATCGCCGACGGCCACGCCTATTACTGCTGGTGCTCGACCGAGCGCCTCGCCGAACTGCGCGCGCAGCAGCAGGCCAGCAAGCAGTCGGTCACCGGCTACGACCGGCTCTGCGTGGGCAACACCCGTGACGAGCGCGCCGCGCTGCCGGGCTTCACCGAGAACCCCGTCGTGCGCATGCGGGTGCCCGACGCCATCGACCTCACGTTCGACGACATCATTCGTGGACGGGTCACGGCCCCGCGCCCCGATGACCAGGTCATCCTCAAGGCAGACGGGTTCCCGACCTATCACCTCGCGGTCGTCGTCGATGACCATCTGATGGGCATCACCACCGTCGTCCGCGGCGAGGAATGGATCAGCTCGACCCCCAAGCATGTGCAGCTCTACAAGTGGCTGGGCTTCGCCATGCCGCAGTTCGCGCACATGCCGCTGCTGCGCAATGTCGACAAGTCCAAGATCAGCAAGCGCAAGAACCCCGCCGCGCGGCTGATGTGGTTCCGCGAGCAGGGCTACCTGCCCGAGGCGCTGCGCAACTTCCTGCAGTTGCTGGCCTATCCGCCGAAGCTCGAGGACGACGGCAGCGAGCGTGAGGTCGTGGCCTTCGACGAGTTCATCGCCGACTTCGACTGGTCGCGCATCAACACCGTGGGCCCGATCTTCGACGTCAAGAAGCTCGACTGGCTCAACGGGGTCTACCTGCGCAACCTGTCGGTCGACGAACTCACCGAACGCATCATTGAGCACGAACTGCGCACCGGCCGCTGGACCGAGGTCGACGGCGCGCGCCGCGAGTTGCTGCGCCAGGCCGTGCCGCTGGTGCAGGAACGCATGACACTGCTCGGCGATGCGGTGCCCGCGCTGGAATTCCTGACCACGCCCGACGACGAACTGGGCATCGAGGACGACGCACTGGCCTCGCTGAAGGACGACGCGGGGCAGGTGCTGGCCGCGGCCATCTCGGCGCTGGAGGCCGTGGGGGAGTGGGGCCACGAGACCATCCAGGCGACGCTGCGCGAGGCGCTGGTCGATGGCATGGGGCTGAAGCCCAAGTTCGCCTTCGCTCCCGTGCGGGTGGCGATCAGCGGCAAGAAAGTCTCACCGCCGCTGTTCGAGTCGATGCAGATCCTGGGCCGCGACTCGAGCCTGGCCCGGTTGCGCCGGCTGGCAGTGCGCCTCTGAGGCCTGGCCCTCTGAGGCCCCCGCCCCTCAGACCTTCCCCACCTCGGTGCGCTTCTCGGCCTGGAACTCGTCCTCGACCCGCCCGAGCGCCCAGTAGCCCGACAGTGACAACCGCTCGCGGGGCACCTGCAGCTGGGTGAACAACCTGCGCAGTGCCTTCATGGCGCCGCGCTCGCCGTGGGCGAACACGCTCACGTCGCCAAGCGTCGTCCAGTCGAGCGCGGCGACCTCGTCGGCGAGCCGCTCTTCGCGGTACGGCTCGTCGCCGCGGACGACCCAGCGCACCTCGACACCGGCGGGTGGCACGAGGTCATTCACGCCCTCGTGGTGCACCTCGATGAGTGCCAGCCCGCGGGCACGCGAGTCGATGTACTGCAGTCGCTCGAGGCCGGCAGCAATCGCGGGCAGCGCTGAGGCGTCGCCCACGAACAGGTGGAAATCGGCGTCCTCGGCTGGCGACCAGGCCCCACCGGGCCCGTAGGCGAGCACCCGGTCACCGGGCTGGCAGTGCACGGCCCACGGCGCTGCGAGCCCCTCGTCGCCGTGCACGACGAAGTCGAGCGCCAACTCGTTGGCCACGGCGTCGTGGGCGCGCACGGTATAGGTGCGGGTCATCGCGCGGGGACCGTCATCGGCCGGGGGAGCAGCCAGCGGACCATGATCATCAAAGAGCAGCTTGACGTAGGAGTCGGTGTGTTCGCTCGGCTCGAAGCGCTCGTGGGCAAGCCACAGCCGCACCAGCTCGGACGACAGTGTTTCGCGTGAGGAAACGGTGAGCTCGACCACGGGCTTCGGGGTGCGCTGGTTGGCCATGGCTCAGTTGCCCTGACGCTTCTGGATGGCCGCCCACTCATCCTTGAGGCCGACGGTGCGGTGGTAGAGGCCGTCCACGTCGGCATCCTTGGCGAAGTAGCCGAGCCGCTCGAACTGCACCACCTGGCCGGGGGCGGTCTCGCCCAGCGCTGCCTCGCCCAGCGCGCCCTCGAGCAGCTCACGCGAGTTCGGGTTCAGGTCGTCCAAAGGTTCGCCGGTGGCGGCACCAGGCACCTCGGCGGTGAACAGCCGGTCGTACAGGGCGGCGGTCAGCGGCACGGAATGGGCCAGCGAGACCCAGTGCATCGTCGACTTCACCTTGCGGCCGTCGGGGGCGTCGCCGCCGCGGGTGGCCGGGTCATAGGTGGCGTTGACCTGGACGATGGTGCCGTCGGTGTCCTTGACGACGTCGGTGGCGGTGACCAGGTAGGCGCCGCGCAGGCGCACCTCCTTGCCGGGCGAGAGCCTGAAGAACTTCGGCGGGGGCACCTCGGCGAAGTCGTCGGCCTCGATGACCAGTTCACCGCTGAACGCGACGGTGCGGGTGCCGTCGTCAGGGTTCTCGGGGTTGTTGGTGACCTCGAAATGCTCGACGACCGGCTGGCCGGCCTCATCGGTGGGCCAGTTGGTCAGCACGAGCTTCAGCGGCTTCAGCACGGCCATGCGGCGCTGCGCGGTCTGGTTGAGTTCGCGGCGCACGATGGCTTCGAGGGCCTCGATGGCATGGCGCGAATTGGTGCGGGCGGTGCCGATCTCGGTGCAGAAGGTGCGGATGGCCGAGGCCGGGTAGCCGCGGCGCTTGAGGCCCTGCAGGGTGGGCATGCGGGCGTCGTCCCAGCCGTCGACCACACCGTCTTCGACCAGCTTCTTCAGCCGCCGCTTCGAGGTGACGATGTGGGTGAACTCCAGGCGGGCGAACTCGATCTGCTTGGGTCGGTCACCCGGCAACGGCAGCTGGTCGAGGCACCAGTCGTACAGGGGGCGGTGCACGTCGAACTCGAGCGTGCACAGCGAGTGGGTGACGCCCTCGATGGCATCGCTTTGCCCATGCGCCCAGTCATAGGTGGGATAGATCGTCCACGCGTCGTGGGTGCGGTGGTGGTGCCCGTGGCGAATGCGGTAGAGCACCGGGTCACGCAGCCACATGTTGTCGTTCTGCATGTCGATCTTCGCGCGCAGGCAGGCCGCGCCCTCGTCGAGTTCGCCGGCGCGCATGCGGGCGAACACCTCCAGGCTCTCGGCCACCGGACGATCACGGTACGGGCTCTCAATGCCCGGCTTGCCGAAGCCACCGCGCTGCGCCGAGATCGTCTCGGCATCCTGCTCGTCGACATAGGCCAGCCCTCGGTGCACCAGGTCGACGGCCCAGTTGTACAGCTCCTCGAAATAGTCCGAGGCATAGAACACGTTGTCGGGGTGGTAGCCCAGCCACTCGATGTCGTCGATGATCGCCTCGACGTACTCGGTCTCTTCGGTGTCGGGGTTGGTGTCGTCAAAGCGCACATTGCAGACCCCACCAAAGGCCAGGGCCGTCTCGAAGTCCTGGATGATCGCCTTGGCATGCCCGATGTGCAGGTAGCCGTTGGGTTCGGGTGGGAACCGGGTCTGCACTCGTCCGGCGTAGGTGCGCTCGGCGTTGTCGCGTTCGACGATGTCGCGGATGAAGTCAGAGGCACCTGCGGGCTTGGTCATGCGCGGGAGTCTATCGGGCTGCCCCGCGCCGATCATCCGGACTGCGCTGGCAGGTCATCGCTGCAGATCACGCAGGGTGGCCCCGGCATGGGGCTCCTCGACCAGCGCCAGGTACAACTCGGCACAGGCCAACGCATCGGTCAGCGCGTCGTGGGCCTTGTAGGTCGGCAGCCCGAACCGTGCCCGCGCCGCCCACAACCGCAGCGACTGCCGCGGCGGTTCGTCGTAGTGGGCCGCTGTCCACAGCCGGTAGGCGATGTCGAGGGTGTCCACGTCGACCCATGGCGGTTCGACCCCGTGGACGAGCCGGCAGGCGGCCGTGAGGAACCCGGTTTCGAGGTTTGAATAATGCGCCAGTAATGCTCGTCCCTGCATGGCGGCCAGGGTGAGGTCGAGCACCTCGGCCAGCGGCAGGCCCTCGGTGGCGACCTGGTCGTCGGTCAACCCGTGGATCGTGGCGGACTCGCCCACGCCGGCGCCCGTGTCCGGCTGGGCGACGAGGATGCGCCGGGCACCGCCGAGGGTGATGCGCCGTCCGTCGACGGGCACGAAACCGACCGACAGGATCAGGTCGGTCGCCGGGTCGAAGCCGGTGGTCTCGAGGTCGATGGCGAGCAACCCCAGCTCGTCGACGGGGGTGTCGGGCGTCGGCGGGTCGACGGCGAGGAAGTCGTGCAGCGCCCCCGGCGGGGCCGCGGCCAGCGCCCTTCGCCGGCGCCGGGTCGGCGAGTTCGGTAGCGCATCGGTGAACTTCATCGCTGCCACCACCGCTCAGATCAGGTGCGTGCGGTGGGCGTACGCGAGGCTCCTGTGTGCCCGCTCGATGACGACGAACGCCTCTTTGAGGGTGCGCTGGTCGAGGGTGTTCAGCGTCTGCGGCGCGAGGTGGTTGTCGGGTTCGTGGCCGGTGAGCAGAGCCTCGGCCTGGTGGGCCAACCGCAGGTGCTGGATGAATTCGGCGGCGTCGACCAGCGCCGAGGCCAGCCGGGCGTCGAGTTTGCCGGCGTCGACGGCCACCTGCAGGCGGGCCTCGGTGGTGACCTCGGGTGAACCTGCCGACAGGGCATGCACGCGCGCCAGCTGGATGATGGCGTGGCTGGCGGCCTTGAGGTCGAGGGTGTTGGCGTGGTCGCCGCCGCGTTCGAGCACGAAGCCCTTGAAGAAGCCGAGCGGCGGCTCCCACGCCACGGCGTGCGAGGCCAGGTGGGCCAGGAACCGGGTGGCGCCCGGGGCCTGGGTGGCGAGCCACGAGAGCAGGTCGTCGACCAGTTGCGCCTCGCCGTACACTGCGCGGGCGTCGAAGAAGATCTGGCCGTGCATGACTTCCATCGAGTCAGGGGTGTTCAACCAGTGGCTGAACTTTGCCCGCCATTGCGTTGCGGTGAAGCACCAATTGGTCGCCATCACCTCTCCGTGGCAGGGCGGGTAGCCGGCCGCCTCGAGACCGTGGACGACCCGCGCGGCGACACGGGTGAACCACGCGAGGTCGTCCGGGCCGAGTGCTGTGGCGGCATCATCGAGGATAATCGCGTGGTCCTGGTCGGAGCCCAGCCGGGCCTCGTGGCGGGCCACCGACCCGAGCGCCACCCACGCCCACGCGACCGGGGCGCCGTCGACGGTGGGGGCGGGGCCGAACTCGTCAATGGCGAGCTTGATCAGCCGACGGGTGGCGGCATCGCTGATGGTCGAGAGCAGTCGCGAGATCTCGGCGGCCGAGGCATCGGTCTCGATATGTTCGGCGACCAGTCGCGGGATGCGCTGGCAGACCCTGGCCACCCCTTCGGCATCGGCCTGCCGGTTGATGTCACCGGCGATGTAGATGGGGTGGGCACGGTCGAGGCGCATGACATCACCGCTGCTGACCAGCCCCAGCAGCCGGCCGTGGTCGACGACCGGAAGGTGGTGGATCGCCCGCGAGGTCATCTCGAGCAGCACCTCGAACACGCGGGCGTCCGGGCTGATGGTGATCGGGTGGGGGGTCATCACCTCGGCCACGGGTGCCGAGGTGTCGTGACCGGCGGCCACCACCTTCGAGCGCAGGTCGCGGTCGGTGACGATGCCAACGAGGTGGCCGGCGTCGACGAGCAGCAGCGCCGAGACCCTGTGCTCGGTCATCAACTGTGCGGCTTCGGCGATGCTGGTGGTGCTCGGGGCCTGCAGGGGTCCGCGGGCCAGCAGCGACCCGACGGTGCGGCCCAGCGCGATCTGGCCGGTGCGTGATTCGCGGGTGCGCCCAACGGCCCGGCGCAGCCGCATGTCGCTGGTGGCCTGGAAGAACGCGGCAAATTCCTCATCGGCGCCGGCCAGGGTGACGAACTGGCTGCCCGGCACGGTGATCACCAGTGAGTCCTCGATGGCGACCACCCGCAGGGGCGAGCTGGTGCGGTTCAGCACCGACGAGACCCCGAACATGCCGCCGGGTTCGACGCGTTCGACCAGCCGTTCATCGGCCCCCAGCAGGTCGACCGCACCCGAGCGCAACACATAGACGGTGTTGTTGGGCTCACCCACCGAATACAACGTGGTGCCGCGGCGGTAGTAGCGCAGCGCCAGGTGCGGGGCGAGCGCGTCGAGCTGCGCCGCGGCGAGACCCTGCCAGGGGGCGTGGGTGCCGAGGAAGTCACGAACCTCACGGACCTCGATGTCCATGACTGTGAGCCTATCCAAGGTGGCCTTCGGTTCGCGTGCGGGGTTCACGTACGATGTGGGCGTCCACAGCCTGCAACCCGGAGGTCCACCATGCCCGTCTCGCGTCGACAGCTCGGTCTCGCGACCGGTGCGGCTGCGTTGATGGCCGTCGGTGCGGGCGTGTCATGGCAGGTGGCGGGCCACGCGAGTGCCCAGAATGCGGTGACGTCGTCCAGCCGGACGAGCGGGCCATCGACCGGGCCCACCTCGACGACGCCCAATCCCACGTCCACGCCGACCGCACGCCCGACGGGACTGGCCCATGGTGCGCGCGTGTTGTTCCAGGGCGATTCGATCACCGACGTGAACCGCAGCCGGGTCGATGACGGCCCCAACACCCGGGCATCGCTGGGTGCCGGTTACGCGTGGCTGGCGGCGAGCTCATGCCTGGTGGCCCGGCCCACGCAGGGGCTGGAATTCTTCAACCGCGGCATCAGTGGCAACACGGTGGCCGACCTCGCGGCCCGGTGGCAGCGCGACACGGTGGCGCTGGCGCCCGACGTGGTCTCGCTGCTCATCGGCGTCAACGACTACTGGAACCGGCACCGGGTGCTCGGCTACAAGGGTTCGCCCGAGAAGTACCACCGAGAGGTGGACGCCCTGGTCGCGTCGACACTCGAGGCACTGCCGGGCGTGCGGATCGTCATGTGCGAGCCGTTCCTACTGGTCGCGGGACCGGTGAAGGAGTCGTGGCAGCACGACTTCGCCGGCTACCGGCAGGCCGCGGCCGACATCGCGCTGGCGCGTGGCCTGGCCTTCGTCGGGTTCCAGTCAGTGCTCGACCTGGCCTGTGAGCTGGCGCCAGCGGGGGAGTGGCTCCACGACGGGATCCACCCCACGACATCGGCTGCTGCCCTGATGGCGCGCGAGTGGGTGCGGGTGGTCGGCGCCTGACTCGTCCGCGCCGATGCGGGTCACCCCCTCGATTTGGAAACCGGGGCCGGGTCATGACAGAATCTTCAAGTTGCTCCGAGCAGGGGTGGCTTGTGCGTGCCGGAAACGGAACCCGACAGGGGGCTGGGTCCAGGCGTCCGGGCCCGCCTGGCGCGCATGGTGTGTCACCGGCGTGGGGGATGGACATCCGAACAGCTGTTGGATGTCGTGCGCCCCGCCAATAATGCGACACACCCGACCGCGTGGGTCGGAGAGGGACAACCGGCGTGAGCCGGAAGCGAGAGCCGGAAAACCGGTCAGTAGCAGGGACGAGAGAAGGAACTACTGTGGCGGGACAAAAGATCCGCATCAGGCTCCGGGCCTATGACCACGAGGTCATCGACTCGTCGGCGCGCAAGATCGTCGACACGGTGACCCGCACCGGGGCCAAGGTCGCCGGCCCCGTGCCGTTGCCGACCGAGAAGAACGTGTTCGTCGTGATCCGTTCGCCCCACAAGTACAAGGACAGCCGCGAGCACTTCGAGATGCGCACGCACAAGCGGCTGATCGACATCCTTGACCCCACGCCGAAGACGGTCGACTCGCTGATGCGTCTCGACCTGCCGGCTGGTGTCGACATCGAGATCAAGCTTCCGTGAGGTTGGTGAACACAATGACTGAACGCAAGGCAAAGGGCATCCTGGGCACCAAGCTCGGCATGACGCAGCTCTGGGACGCCGACAACAAGGTCGTGCCCGTGACCGTGATCCAAGCCGGCCCGTGTGTCGTGACCCAGGTCCGCACCCCCGAGAAGGACGGCTACAACGCCGTGCAGCTCGGCTTCGGCGCCATCAAGGCGAAGCAGGTGACCAAGCCGTACGCCGGCCTGTTCACCGCCGCCGACGTGACCCCCCGCAAGAACCTCGTCGAGCTGCGCACCAGCGACGCCAGCGAGTACACCCTGGGCCAGGAGATCACCGCTGAGACCTTCGCGAGTGACGAGGTCGTCGACGTGACTGGTGTGACCAAGGGCAAGGGCACCGCCGGTGTCATGAAGCGCCACGGCTTCCGTGGTCTGTCGGCCGGTCACGGTGTGCACCGCAAGCACCGCGCCCCCGGTTCGATCGGTGGCTGCTCGACCCCCGGACGCGTGTTCAAGGGTCTGCGCATGGCCGGTCGCATGGGTGTGGCGAAGAAGACCGTCCAGAACCTGTCGATCCACGCGGTCGACGCAGAACGTGGCCTGATTCTGGTCCGCGGCGCCATCCCGGGCCCCAAGGGCTCGCTGGTCGTCGTCCGGAGCGCGGCCAAGAAGGGTGATGTGGCATGAGCGAGTCGCGCAACGTTGACATCCTCTCGACCGAGGGCAAAAAGGCCGGTCAGGCCGAGCTCCCCGCCGAGCTGTTCGATGTCCAGACCAATGTCCCGCTGATCCACCAGGTTGTGGTGGCCCAGCAGGCCGCTGCCCGCCAGGGCACGCATTCCACCAAGACCCGCGGCGACGTCCGCGGTGGTGGCATCAAGCCGTGGCGCCAGAAGGGCACCGGTCGCGCCCGCCAGGGTTCGCGCCGCGCCCCGCAGTGGGCAGGCGGTGGCGTCGTCCACGGGCCGCAGCCCCGCGACTACTCGCAGCGCACCAACAAGAAGATGATCGCCGGTGCCATCCGGGGCGCCCTGTCCGACCGCGCACGCGACGGCCAGGTCTTCGTGATTGAGAGCATCGTCGCTGGAGAGACCCCGTCGACCAAGGCGGCACTTGCCTCGCTGGCGCACATCGGCGACATCAGCAAGCTGCTCGTCGTGCTTGACCGCACCGAGGACGTCGCCTGGCTGAGCCTGCGCAACGTGCCGACCGTGCACGCCCTGTCGGTCGACCAGCTCAATGCCTACGACATCCTGGTCAATGATTCGGTGCTGTTCACCAAGGCAGCGTTCGACACCTTCGTCGCCGGCCCCGCCAAGGGCAAGTCGGTCAAGGTCGTCGCCACTGAGTCCGAGGCCGCTGCTGCCGACGAGGAGGCCACCAAGTGAACGACTTCAAGATCAAGGACCCGCGCGACATCCTGCTCGCGCCCGTGGTCAGCGAGAAGAGCTACGGGCTGCTCGACGAGAACAAGTACACGTTCATCGTCAGCCCCGACGCCAACAAGACCGAGATCAAGATTGCCGTCGAGCAGGTTTTCGACGTCAAGGTTCTCAGCGTCAACACCATCAACCGCCAGGGCAAGGCTCGCCGTACCAAGTACGGCCTGGGTCAGCGCGCCAACACCAAGCGTGCGATCGTGACTGTCGCCGAAGGCCAGCGGATCGACATCTTCTCCGGCCCGGCTGAGTGACCGGGCGAAAGGACTGAAGAGAACTCATGGCTATCCGCAAGTACAAGCCGACGACCCCGGGTCGTCGTGGCTCCAGCGTCTCTGACTTCGCCGAGGTGACCCGCACGACGCCCGAGAAGTCGCTGTTGGTCTCGAAGCCCAAGACCGGTGGTCGCAACAACACCGGCCGCATCACCACCCGTCACATCGGTGGTGGCCACAAGCAGGCCTACCGCCTGATCGACTTCAAGCGCTACGACAAGGACGGCGTTCCGGCCAAGGTCGCTCACATCGAGTACGACCCCAACCGCACCGCCCGCATCGCGCTGCTGCACTACCTCGATGGTGAGAAGCGTTACATCATCGCTCCCCAGGGCCTGACCCAGGGTGCACAGGTCGTCGCCGGTGAGGGTGCTGACATCAAGCCGGGCAACAACCTGGCGCTGCGCAACATCCCCGTCGGCACCACGGTGCACGCGGTGGAGCTGCGCCCGGGCGGCGGCGCCAAGCTCGCCCGCTCGGCCGGTGTCTCGATCCAGCTGGTCGCCCGTGAGGGCAAGTACGCCACCCTGCGCATGCCCTCGGGCGAAATGCGCATGGTCGACGTGCGCTGCCGCGCCACCATCGGCTCGGTCGGCAACGCCGAGCAGTCGAACATCAACTGGGGCAAGGCCGGCCGCAGCCGCTGGAAGGGCATCCGCCCGACCGTGCGTGGTGTGGTCATGAACCCGATCGACCACCCGCACGGCGGTGGCGAGGGTCGTACCTCGGGTGGTCGTCACCCGGTGTCGCCCTGGGGCAAGCCCGAGGGTCGTACTCGCGACAAGAACAAGGCGAGCAGCCGACTCATCATCCGTCGTCGCAAGTCCGGCAAGAAGCGCTGATAGGGAGCCTGAAGAACAATGCCACGCAGCCTGAAGAAGGGCCCCTTCGTTGATGAGCACCTCGCCAAGAAGGTCGAGGCCCAGAACGAAAAGGGCACCAAGAACCTGATCAAGACCTGGTCGCGCCGGTCGATGATCGTGCCCGACATGCTCGGTCACACCATCAGCGTGCACGACGGTCGCAAGCATGTCCCGGTCTTCGTGACCGAGGCCATGATCGGCCACAAGCTCGGTGAATTCGCGCCGACCCGCACGTTCAAGGGTCACGTGAAGGACGACAAGAAGAGCCGCCGGCGCTGAGCCAGCGAGACAAGGAACGAGAAGAATGAGCAACTCAGAACGGCCCAGCCGTCGCGCTGCCCTGCTCGGGGATCGTCCTGGCTCGTACGCGATCGCGCGTCACGTCCGGATGAGCCCGACCAAGGTTCGTCGTGTCGTCGACCTGGTGCGCGGGATGGACGTCCAGGATGCCCTCGTGGCCCTGAAGTTCGCCCCGCAGGCCGCCTCGGAGCCGGTGTACAAGGTGGTCGCTTCGGCCGCTGCGAATGCCGAGCAGACCGAAGCCCTGCGCGCCGACGACCTGTACATCTCCCAGGCGTACGTGGACGAAGGTGTGACCATGCGTCGCATCCGTCCCCGCGCCAAGGGTTCGGCCAGCCGCATCCTCAAGCGCGCCGCCCACATCACTGTGGTCGTCGAGCCCCGTGAGGCCGCTGCCCCGGTCGCCAAGAAGTCGAAGAAGGCCGACGTGAAGAAGGCAGAAGCCAAGAACACCGACGCCACCAAGGCTGCTCCCGCGGCCGACACCGAGAGCACGAAGGAGGACTGAACATGGGACAGAAGATCCACCCCACAGGCTTCCGCCTCGGCACGACCACTGACCACACCACCCGCTGGTACGCAGACAAGCAGTACTCAGCGTTCGTGGGTGAGGACGTGAAGATTCGGGAGTACCTGACCAAGACCCTGGAGCGCGCCGGCATCAGCTCGATCGAGATCGAGCGCCGCAGCGAGCGCGTCACCATTTTCCTGCACGCTGCCCGTCCGGGCATCGTCATCGGCCGCAACGGCGCCGAGGCTGAGCGTGTGCGCGGCGAGCTCGAGAAGCTCACCGGCAAGCAGATCCAGCTGAACATCCTCGAGGTCAAGAACCCCGAGATCGATGCACAGCTGGTCGCCCAGGGCATCGCCGAGCAGCTCGGCGCCCGCGTGGCCTTCCGTCGCGCGATGCGCAAGGCCCAGCAGACGGCCATGCGTGCAGGTGCCCAGGGCATCCGCATCAAGTGCTCCGGTCGTCTCGGTGGCGCTGAGATGAGCCGCTCCGAGGGTTACCGCGAGGGCCGCGTGCCCCTGCACACCCTGCGCGCCGACATCGACTACGGCTTCTTCGAGGCCCGCACCACCTTCGGTCGCATCGGTGTCAAGGTCTGGATCTACAAGGGTGAGGTGTCGGGCACCCGCGCTGAGCGCGCCGCCCAGAAGGCTGCCCGCCAGTCTGCCCCCGCCGGACGCCAGCGCCCGGCCCGTCGTCCGGGTCGCGGTGAAGGCCGTGGGGATCGTCCCGAGCGTGGCGGTCGCCGCCGCGCCGAGGCAGCCGAGGGCAACACCCAGGCTGTCGCCAGCACCGAGAACGCAGGAGCCTGATCCATGCTGATTCCTCGTCGAGTGAAGTACCGCAAGCAGCACCACCCCAAGCGTGACGGCATGGCCAAGGGTGGCACCAAGCTGGCCTTCGGTGAGTACGGCATCCAGGCCCTGGAGTCCGGCTACCTGAAGAACCGCCAGATCGAGGCTGCCCGTATCGCCATGACCCGCCACATCAAGCGTGGCGGCAAGGTCTGGATCACGGTCTACCCGGACCGTCCCCTGACCAAGCACCCCGCCGAGTCGCGAATGGGCTCCGGCAAGGGCTCGCCCGAGTTCTGGGTGGCCAACATCAAGCCGGGACGCGTGCTGTTCGAGCTGTCCGGCGTGCCGGAGGAAGTGGCCCGCGAGGCCATGCGCCTGGCAATCCACAAGCTGCCCTTCAAGGCGCGTTTCATCAAGCGTGAGGCGGGTGAAATCTGATGGCAACCAAGCTTTCAGCAGCAGACCTGCGTGGTCTGAGCCGTGAGGCACTCAACACCAAGGTCAAGGAACTGAAGGAGGAGCTGTTCTCGCTCCGCTTCCAGTCCGCGACCGGCCAGCTGGACAACCCCGGCCGGCTGCGCGAGGTCCGCAAGGACATCGCACGCATCTACACCGTGCTGCAGGAGCGCAACCTGGGCATCGAGTCGGAACCTGAGGAGTGAGCATGAGCGAGAACACCACCTCGAACGAGTCCGTCGAGACCGCCGAGCGCGCAGCCCGCAAGGTGCGTGAGGGCATCGTCGTGTCGGACAAGATGGACAAGACCATCACCGTCGCGATCCAGGAGCGTGTCACCCACGCCCTGTACGGCAAGGTCATGAGCCAGACCAAGAAGATCAAGGCCCATGACGAGAACAACGAGTGCGGCATCGGTGACCGCGTCCGCGTGATGGAGACCCGTCCGCTGTCGGCCACCAAGCGCTGGCGCCTGCTCGAGATCGTCGAGAAGGCCAAGTGACCTGAGGGTCACACTGAATGCAGAACAGCCCGTCCCCGGTGGGGGGCGGGCTGTTTCGCATGTGGGTCGTGCTGCGCGGCCGGGGGGGGGTCAGGCCATCAGGCGGATCGTGTTCCAGCCCGTGCCGACCAGGCGCGCGCTGTTCCAGCCGCCACCATTGGTCTGCAGGTAGCTGTACAGCTGGCCATTGGCGTTGCGGCCGACCAGGTCGTTGCGGGCATCGCCGTTGAAGTCGCCGGGCGAGAAGGCCAGCGTGAAGCCGTTCCAGCCGTGACCGGTCTGCTTCTGTGAGACCACCCGTCCAGTCGAGTTCGAGTAATAGGTCCACAGCGCACCGGTGGTGGTGACGCCGGCGAAGTCGGCATGGCGGTCCCCGTTCACCGACCCGGTGGCGATCAGGTGGTTGACTGCACCCCAGTTCTTGCCGATCACCGCAGCGCCGTGCATGCCGCGGGCAGTGGTGAAGGTGTAGCGCACCAGGTTCTTGGCGGCGTCCACGCCGACGATCTCGGGGGTGCCGTCACCGTTCATGTCGCCCACCACCGAGATCAGGCCGAGCCCGTTCCAGTGGCGTCCGACCTTGACGCCGGATGAGAACTTGCCGCCGCCCTGACCGTAATAGACGTACAGCGTGCCGTCGATGTGGCGGGCCAGCAGGTCGTCGCGGCGGTCACCGTTGGCATCAGGCAGCAGCCCTATCCAGTTGAAGTTGTTCCAGCCGCCACCGACGCTGGTGTGGCCGGCGACCGTGCCGGTGCGGGTGCCGGGGTAGAGCCGCAGCCAGCCCGAGGTGTCGACCGCCAGCAGGTCGGCAACGCCGTCACCGGTGAAGTCGCCCCGCGTCCCGGACGCCGGCGTGCTCGGCGTCGTGACCTTCGGCTGCAGGTTGCGGCACTGGTCTTCGGCGTTGCCCTTCACGATGTTTCCCGAGCCGGTTGGCGCGGGGGAGTTGGACTTGCACTGCAGGTTGCCGTCGATGGTGTTGCGGGTGAAGTCCTGCGCGCCGCGGTTGCTGAACGACTGCAGGTCGCCATTGATGCGAACGGCCTGCACGGACGCGCTGCCGCCGCTGGTGAGCTGGATGCTGCCATCGACCATGCCACCGCTGACGGTGACCGACGCGTGCCGCTCGGCCTGGATGTTGCCCTTGACGGTGGTGTTGCTGACCGTCACCCGCGAGTTGTCATGGGCCAGCACATTGCCGTCGACGTAGGCATTCGTCAGCGTGCAACTGGCGCCGGCCGGCACGATCACGTTCTGGCTGATGGTGCCCGACAGGGTGCTGCGGCAGGTGACGTCAGCGGCTGCGTTCTGGGCGGTGACCACCAGGCTGCCGGCGGCGAGCGCGCCGGCCAGGGCCACGGTGGTGAGCTTCTTCATGGTGTTCACTGGGGATACCTTTCGGTTCGGGGCCTGGGCCCGGGTGCTGCTGACGCTAGGCAGCGGGCGGGAGGCGGCCGTGAAACCCCGGTGAGAGACTTCTCATGGACCCCGGTCTGGGGCGCGGGCCGGCGTGATCAGCCGCTTGTGGCGCCCCGATACCACGGTTTGGGGCCGATGGCACCTCTGGGGTACGCTATGCAGGTTGCCCGAAGTCTGAGCCCTCGGGTTGTGCCCGCATGTATTCCACGCGTGCTGGTGCTGAGGGGACCTTTCGTCGGTGATCAACGCCCGCAGTCGTCAACCACCTCCTTCACCCTGGTGATCCGGTGTGCGCTGCCGCGGGTGCCTGCTGGCAAAATCCAGCGGGCCGGAATCGAAGCCCCACCAGGCCGCTCGTCCCACGGGGCGGGATGGAACCGGCGGGGTGAAGGAGAAGAAATGATCCAGCAGGAGTCGCGCCTGAAGGTGGCCGACAACACTGGTGCCAAGGAACTCTTGTGCATCCGTGTTCTCGGTGGCACCGGGCGCCGCTATGCGTCGGTCGGTGACACGATCGTGTGTTCCGTCAAGGACGCCATCCCCGGCGGCAACGTCAAGAAGGGTGATGTGGTCAAGGCCGTCATCGTCCGCACCACCAAAGAGCACCGTCGTCCCGACGGCTCGTACATCAAGTTCGACGAGAACGCTGCCGTCATCCTCAAGAATGACGGTGAGCCCCGTGGCACCCGTATCTTCGGTCCCGTTGCACGCGAGCTGCGCGAGAAGAAGTTCATGCGCATCATCTCGCTCGCCCCGGAGGTGATCTGACATGAAGTCGCTGCACGTCAAGAAGGGTGACCGCGTCAAGGTCATCTCGGGCAAGGAAGCGGACAAGGGCAAGGTCGGCGAGATCATCGCGGTCGACATCGAGCGCCAGCGCGTGACCGTCGAGGGCGTCAACATCGTCAAGCGCCACCTGCGCGACAGCGCGAACGCTGCCGGCCAGCAGGTCAAGGGCGGCATCGTCAGCTCCGAGGCCCCGATCCACGTGTCGAACGTCCAGCTCGTCACCAAGGTTGACGGCAAAGAGGTCGTGACCCGCGCCGGTTACAAGCGCGAAGAGGTCACCAAGACCCGTCCCGACGGCTCGACCTACACGACCACCCGTTCGGTGCGTTACCTGAAGAAGGACGAGGCTGCGGCCGAGAAGGCCCCCGCCAAGACCAAGAAGGCCGCCGACACCAAGGCGAAGGAGGCTGACAAGTGAGCACCGACGTGACTGAAACCACGCAGGCCACCGAAGCCGAAGCGACCCAGGCAACCAGGGCTCCCCGTGAGCTGCCCCGCCTGAAGAAGAAGTACCGCGAAGAGATCGTCGCGGCGATGAACGAGCAGTTCAAGTACGCCAACCCCATGCAGATCCCCGGTCTGACCAAGATCGTCGTGAACATGGGTGTCGGCGAGGCTGCCCGCGACTCGAAGATCCTCGATGGTGCCATCCGCGACCTGACCGCCATCACCGGTCAGAAGCCGCAGGTCACCAAGGCACGCAAGTCGATCGCCCAGTTCAAGCTGCGTGAGGGCCAGCCCATCGGCTGCCACGTCACGCTGCGTGGCGACCGCATGTGGGAGTTCGCCGACCGCCTGCTGACCCTGGCCCTGCCCCGCATCCGCGACTTCCGCGGTCTGAACGGCAACCAGTTCGACGGCCTCGGCAACTACACCTTCGGTCTCAACGAGCAGGTCATGTTCCTCGAGATCGACCAGGACAAGATCGACCGCGTGCGTGGCATGGACATCACCTTCGTCACCTCGGCCAACACGAACGAAGAGGGCAAGGCGCTGCTGACGCACCTCGGCTTCCCGTTCAAGGCAAAGGACGACCCGAAGAAGGCCGGGCCCAAGCGTGGCAAGGCGTTCTACTCCAAGAAGAAGAAGTGAGCTGAGGAGAACCGATGGCCAAGACTGCTCTCAAGGTCAAGCAGAGCCGCAAGCCGAAGTTCGGCGTGCGCGCCTACACCCGTTGCCAGAAGTGTGGACGACCGAAGTCGGTCTACCGCAAGTTCGGTCTGTGCCGCGTGTGCCTGCGTGACCTCGCCCACCGTGGCGAGCTGCCCGGCGTCACCAAGTCTTCGTGGTGATTTCCTGGCGCCGGTGCGCGAGCACCGGCGTCCCCGGCCGGCCCATCCGGGCCTGCCAGGCGCGGGCGTCGTCCACCATGGACGCCACCACGCCACAACACCCCTGACGCAAAGGGTCCGTTTCCGGTGGACCGGGACGTGAAACCGTTGCGAGAAAGAGGCAACAAGCCATGACAATGACTGATCCCATTGCCGACATGCTGACGCGTCTGCGCAACGCCAACCAGGCGTACCACGACCAGACGAGCATGCCGCACTCGAAGATCAAGGTCGGCATCGCCGAAATCCTCAAGTCCGAGGGCTACATCGCGGACTTCGAGATCGTCGAGCCGCAGGAGGGCGAGGTTGGCAAGACGCTGACCATCACCCTCAAGTACGGCGACACCCGCCAGCGTTCCATCGCCGGTGTGCGTCGCATCAGCAAGCCGGGTCTGCGCGTGTACGCGAAGTCGACCGGCCTGCCCAAGGTCCTCGGAGGCCTGGGCATTGCCATCATTTCCACCTCGCAGGGCCTGCTGACTGACCGTCAGGCCCACGAGAAGAGCGTCGGCGGCGAAGTGCTCGCCTACGTCTGGTGACGAGAAGGTAGAGGAGGAACACCCATGTCACGAATTGGCAGGCTCCCGATCACCGTCCCGTCCGGTGTCGAGGTGACGATCGATGGCAACAACGTCGCGGTGAAGGGCCCCAAGGGTCAGCTGAACCACGTCGTGCCCGCCCCGATCACGATCAACAAGAACGACGAGGGCCAGATTGAGGTCGCCCGTCCTGACGACGAGCGCACCAGCAAGTCGCTGCACGGACTGACCCGCACCCTGGTCTCGAACATGGTGACCGGTGTCACCGAGGGTTACGAGAAGAAGCTCGAAATCGTCGGCGTCGGCTACCGCGTGATCTCGAAGGGCCCGACCCAGCTCGAGTTCGCTCTCGGTTTCAGCCACCCGGTGATCATTGACGCCCCCGAGGGCATCACGTTCGTCGTCGAGGCTCCCACCAAGTTCTCGGTGCAGGGCATCAGCAAGCAGGCTGTTGGCGAGGTCGCTGCCAACATCCGCAAGCTCCGCAAGCCCGAGCCCTACAAGGGCAAGGGCGTCCGGTACGCCGGCGAGCACGTTCGCCGCAAGGTTGGAAAGGCAGGTAAGTGACCATGGCCATTTCTCTGGGACACAAGAAGGGCCTCGCCGCCAAGGCTGCGTCACGCACCCGCCGTCAGGTTCGCGCCCGCAAGCGCATCGCCGGTTCGGCGGAGCGCCCCCGCATGGTCGTCACCCGCTCTGCACGTCACCTGTTCGTGCAGGTCATCGACGATGTGGCCGGCAAGACCCTGGCCAGCGCCTCGACGATGGAGGCCGACCTGCGCAACGCTTCGGGCGACAAGTCCGACAAGGCTGCGGTGGTGGGCAAGCTGGTCGCCGACCGGGCCAAGGCCGCCGGTATCAGCCAGGTCGTCTTCGACCGTGCTGGCAACAAGTACCACGGACGGATCGCGTCGCTGGCAGATGCTGCCCGCGAGGCTGGTCTGGACTTCTGAGCAACACGACGAAAGGTAAGTAGCGATGAGTGAAACCCAGCGCCGCGGTGGCGGTCAGGGCGAGCGTCGCGGCCGTGATGACCGTCGTGGCCAGGCGCAGAAGGAAGAGAAGAGCCAGTACCTCGAGCGCGTCGTCGCCATCAACCGTGTGGCGAAGGTCGTGCAGGGTGGTCGCCGGTTCAGCTTCACGGCCCTCGTGGTCGTGGGCGACGGCGAAGGCACCGTCGGTGTCGGCTACGGAAAGGCCAAGGAGGTGCCGGCCGCGATCGCCAAGGGTGTGGAAGAGGCCAAGAAGCACTTCTTCCGGGTCCCCCTGGTGCAGCGCACCATCCCGCACCCCGTCCAGGGTGAGAAGGCCGCAGGCGTGGTGCTGCTGCGTCCGGCCAGCCCGGGTACCGGTGTGATCGCCGGTGGTGCAGTGCGCGCGGTGCTTGAATGCGCCGGCATCCACGACATCCTGTCCAAGTCGCTCGGTTCGCCCAACGCCATCAACGTGGTGCACGCCACCGTTGCGGCGCTCAAGGGCCTCGAGCAGCCCGAAGACGTGGCCCGTCGCCGCGGCAAGCGCGTCGAAGACGTCGCCCCGGCCGGTCTGCTGCGTTCGGCACGCGAGGAGGTGGCTCACTGATGGCACGCCTGAAAGTGACCCAGTTGAAGTCGGGCGTCGGCTTCAAGCAGAACCAGAAAGAGACCCTGCGTTCGCTCGGTCTCAAGCGCATCGGTGACGTCGTGGTGAAGGAGGACCGCCCCGAGATTCGTGGCATGGTCCAGACCGTTCGCCACCTCGTCTCTGTGGAAGAGGTGGAATGAGATGGCGCTGAAGATTCATGACCTGGCGCCCGCTCCGGGTGCGAAAACCAAGAAGACCCGTGTGGGTCGCGGTGAGGCCTCGAAGGGCAAGACCGCTGGTCGCGGTACCAAGGGCACTGGCGCACGCAAGAACACCCCCGAGTCGTTCGAGGGTGGCCAGATGCCGCTGCACATGCGTCTGCCGAAGCTTCGCGGCTTCAAGAACCCGTTCCGGGTTCAGTACCAGACCGTGAATGTCGGCAAGCTGGGCGAGCTGTTCCCCCAGGGTGGCGACGTGACCGTGGCCGACATGGTCGAGGCCGGTGCTGTGCGCAAGGGCCACCTGGTCAAGGTGCTCGGCAGCGGCGACCTGTCGGTCGCGCTGACCGTGACCGCCGATGCCTTCTCGGCCTCGGCAGTGCAGAAGCTCGAGCAGGCCGGCGGCAAGGCGAATGCGCCCGTCGTCGAGGCAGCCGAGTGAGCTGACCCAGCTGATCGCAGCGGCCCGTCACCCCTTGTGGGTGGCGGGCCGCTGTCGTCGTGGTGCGCGCTGCGAGACCAGCACGAGTGCCAGGGCCAGGCACAGCAGCGCAACGCCGTACAGGGCCATCAGCGCGCTCGACAGGGCCACTGAGCCGGGCGCGACGCCCAGCATGCGCAGCGCCAGCGTCGTGTCGCTGGCGACGAATGCCAGCCCACCGATCGTGCCGATCCGGTTCGTGGACGCCGTGATCGCCATCAGCACCAGCAGTACGGCGTAGCCGGCCATGGCGGACAGCAGCCCCTTGGGCACCTCGGGGGACAGCGACAGGAACAGCATCAGGCCGACGGCATGCGCCACGACGAGCGTGCCGACCACCAGCGTGCGCGGCGCGAACCAGTCCACGAACCGCCAGAATGCGGCGACCAAAAAAACCTGCCCGACCGCGAAGGCACCGATCATGGCCAGGTCTGCCTGGTCGAGGAACCGTGGGGCCAGGTCGCCCGCGAAGCAGCCGAGCATGCCGAGCGTGCCGAGCACCCGGGTGACGCCGGTCGTGCCCCAGAAGACGGTCAGGGTGGCCAACGCTGACATCGCCAGTTGGCCGGTGGTGGCGATCGGATCCAGGGCGAGCCAGAGCCCCAGTTGGTTCACCATCAACCCGATGGCCGCCCCCAGCAGCGACCATGACGCCAGCTGGGGTCGTCCGGGGGAACGCGTCTGGGGCTGCATGCCACGGTTCTATCATCACGATTCAGCAAAACGTCATCCAGATGTCCCCGTGGCTACTTGCGGGCCGTCGGGTGATTGCCCCTAAGGTGTGGCCCATGGCCACGCCCAACCCTGATCAGAGCCCTGCAGCGCAGCTCGAAAACCGCATCCCACCCGTCATCCTGTTCTTCCTGGCCTTCGCGGTGCAGCAGCTGTTGCCGCGCCCGAAGAAGAAGGGCGCGCGCGGTCGGGGCATCAGCCGGTTGGCGGCTACAGGCGTTGTCGGCGGGGCGCTGGTGCTGGTGATGTCGGCGGTGCGCAAGCTGGGCGAGAACCACACCACCGTCGACCCGATGGAGCCCACCGACGCCACCACGTTGGTCACCGACGGCCCCTACTCGCTCACCCGCAACCCGATCTATTTGTCGATGGCCATTGCGCTGGCGGGCGGGGCGATCTGGAAGCGTTCTGTGTGGGCGATCGTGCCCGTGGCGCTGTTCGTCGCGGTGCTCACCCGGTTGCAGATCATCCCCGAGGAACGGGCGATGCAGTTCCTGTTCGGGGATGACTACGAGCAGTACACCCGCGACGTGCGCCGCTGGGTTTGATCGGCCGGCGTGTGCAGCCCGGCCTCACAGCGCGGGACTCACAGCGCGGCGATGATCTCCTGCACCCGCTGCTTGGCGTCACCGAACAGCATGACCGTGTTGTCGCGGAAGAACAGCGGATTCTGCACGCCGGCATAACCAGGGTTCATCGACCGCTTGAACACCACGACGGTGCCGGCGTGCCACACCTCGATCACCGGCATGCCCGCGATGGGGGAGTCCGGCTCTTCCAGCGCGGCCGGGTTGACGGTGTCGTTGGCGCCGATCACCAGCACCACGTCGGTCTCGGAGAGGTCAGGGTTGACCTCGTCCATCTCGAGCACGATGTCATAGGGCACCTTGGCCTCGGCGAGCAGCACGTTCATGTGCCCGGGCAGTCGTCCGGCGACGGGGTGGATGCCGAACCGCACGTTGACACCCCGGTCACGCAGGCGGCGGGTCAGGTCGGCGACGGGGTACTGGGCCTGGGCGACGGCCATGCCGTAGCCGGGGGTGATGACAACCGACTTCGCCGAGGTGAGCATCGAGGCCACCTCGTCGACCGAGGTTTCCTGGTGTTCACCGTAGTCACGGGCCACGCCCTCGCCGGTGGCACCCTCGCCGAAGCCGCCGAGGATCACCGAGACGAACGAGCGGTTCATGGCCTTGCACATGATGTAGCTCAGGATCGCACCCGATGAACCGACCAGCGCACCCGTGACGATGAGCAGGTCATTACCGAGCATGAAGCCGGCGGCAGCCGCGGCCCAGCCGGAATAGGAGTTCAGCATCGAGACGACCACGGGCATGTCGCCGCCACCGATGCTGGCCACCATGTGCCAGCCGAGCGCCAGTCCCAGCACGGTGACCACCAGCAGCGGCCACACGGACGGCGCCACCGCGAACCACACGGTCGCCGCCACGGCGGCCAGCAGCATCACCAGGTTGAGCAGGTTGCGGTTGGGCAGCATCAGCGGCTTGGACTTCATGCGTCCACTGAGCTTGCCGAACGCGACCACCGACCCGGTGAAGGTGTAGGCGCCGATCAGCACGCCCACCGCCACCTCGATCAGGTGGGCCAGCGAGTTGTGCTCGGTGTCCAGGTAGGACGCGAAACCCACGGCGACGGCAGCCAGGCCGACGAAGCTGTGCAGCATGGCGATCAGCTGGGGCATGCCGGTCATCTCGACCTTGAGCGCCAGCCACAAGCCGATCGCCGAGCCCACCAGCAGCGGGGCCAGCAGCAGCACGGCGGTGAGCCCGGGGCTGCGCTCGGAGTTCAGCAGCGCATAGCCGAAGGTGGCGGTGCCGGCGATGGTCATGCCGACTATGCCGGCGAGGTTGCCGGCCCTGGCCGATTCGTGCCGGGACAGCCCGGCCAGGGCGAGGATGAACAGCAGAGCCGCGATAATGTAGGCGGTCTGGATCACGGATTCGGCGGTCACGTCAGCCCTTCCGGAACATGGCGAGCATCTTGCGGGTGACGATGAAGCCACCGGCAACGTTGATGGAGGCGACCAGGATGGCCACCACGGCCAGCCCGCTCACCCAGGGATTGGACGACCCGACCTGCAACAGCGCGCCGACCATGATGATGCCGCTGATGGCATTCGTCTCGGCCATGAGCGGGGTGTGCAGGGCGTGGCTGACATTGCTGATGACGTAGAAGCCGACGACGATCGCCAGCATCAGCACCATCCAGTGCGCGAGCAGGGTGGTCGGCATCAGCGAGCCGAGTACGCCGAACGCCACCAGGCCGAGGGCGGTGCCGTAGAGCGCGCGCTTCTGCCTGGTCTGGCGCAGGGCGACCTCGTCGACATGCTTGGACGGCGCCGGCGCGATCTCTGCGGGGGTGTGGGTGGGCGCCGCAGAAACCTTCACCGGTGGCGGGGGCCACAGGATCTGCCCTTCGTGGGCGACCGTCATCGAGCGCACCACCTCGTCGCCCATGTCGAGCGTCGGTGTGCCGTCCTTGGCCGGCGTGATGAGCTTCATCAGGTTGACCAGGTTGGTACCGAACAGCTGCGAGGCCTGCCGCGGCAGCCGGCCGGCGAGGTCGGTCCAGCCGACGATGGTGACGCCGTTGTCGGTGACCACCCGCTCGTCGGGCCTGGTCAGCTCGGTGTTGCCGCCGGTCGAGGCGGCCATGTCGATGATGACGCTGCCCGGCTTCATGTTCGCGATCATCGGCTCGGTCAGCAGCACCGGGGCCGACCGCCCACGAATCTGGGCGGTGGTGATCACGATGTCGGCGTCGGCCGACTCGGCGGCATACATCTTCGCGGCAAGCGCGGCCTGGTCGGCCGACATCTCTTTGGCGTAGCCGTCGGACGAGGCCTGTGCATCGGCAGCACCCACCTCGACATAGGTCGCACCCATGGACTCGATCTGCTCGGCCACCTCGGGACGCACATCGAAGGCCCGCACCTGGGCACCCAGGGCCCCGGCGGTGCCGATCGCGGCCAGACCAGCCACACCGGCGCCGGCCACGAACACCTTGGCGGGCGGCATCTTGCCCGCGGCGGTCACCTGGCCGTTGAAGACACCACCGAACTCGTCCGCGGCCTCGACCACAGCCCGGTAGCCCGCAATGTTCGCCATCGAGCTGAGCACGTCGAGCGCCTGGGCTCGTGAAATGCGCGGCACGGCGTCCAGGCTCATGCCGGTGATGCCGCGCTCTGCCAGCGACTCGACCATCGCGGGGTGGTTGCCAGGGTCGAGCATCGAGACGAGCAGCGCTCCCGGCCTCACCGCGACCAGCTCGTGCGGACTCGGCGGGTCACAGGTGAAGACCACATCAGCGCCCCACGCCTGTTCGGCGGTGCCGATGGTGGCCCCGGCCTCGACATAGGCCTCGTCCGGAAAGTACGAGCGCGCCCCGGCACCTGACTGCACGACCACGTCGTAGCCGAGGCGCAGCAATTGGGCGGTGGTGGTGGGGGTCGCAGCAACACGGGTCTGGCTGGGCCGCGACTCGAGCGGTACGCCGATCAGCACGTGGGTCCTCCTGGTGGGCGGGGTGGCGCCTGTGCGGGAGCCACCTGTTGTGACACTAGCCATGGAGGTGTCGGCGGTTTCAGCGACCCCGGCAAATGCGCGTCGGTTCAATCAGTTCGGGCGGGTGCTCTGGGCGTCGGCCAGGTCCGTGCGCGCTGATGCTCGTCCACCCTCGACGTGCGCAAGCGGCGTGGGTGCCAGTTCTGCAGGTGATTCGGCCGATTCGGGCTGCACATGCGGCGTGGGTGCCAGTTGTGCAGGTTCTTGGACGAGCCCGGGCTGGTGCAGGGCCGCGCCCATGACATGTCCTCCGCCCAGACCTGCACGAGTGGCGCTGGTGCCAGTTCTGCATGCGATTCAGTCGGTCCCAGCTGCACACGCGGCAAGGGTGCCAGTTCGGCAAGTTCTTGGACGAGCCCAGGGCTGGTGAACGGCCGCGCCCATGACATGTCCACCGCCCAGACCTGCGCAAGTGGCACGGGTGCCAGTTCTGCATGCGATTCGGCCGATCCCAGCTGCACACGCGGCGCAGGTGTCAGTTCTGCAGGTGATTCAGTCGGTCCCGGCTGCATATGTGGCGTGGGTGCCAGTTCTGCAAGTTTGGGACAAGCCCAGGGCTGGTGAACGGCCGCGCCCATGACTCGTCCCCAACACCACCAACACCCGCGCCACCGCAACACCGGCCCCGGGGGATCAACCCCCGGGGCCGGCGTGCGCGGTCGAAACAAATCCGCTCAGCTGACCACGTTCGCCAGCATCTGGTCGCGCAGCTCGCGGCGGCGCTTCTGCTCCTCGGGGTCCGGCACCGGCACCGCGGCGATCAGGCGCTTGGTGTACTCATGCTGCGGGTTGTTCACGATCTCAGCGGTGGGGCCCACCTCGACGATGTGACCGTGGCGCATGACGGCGATGCGGGTGCTGAGCATCTCGACCACCGCCAGGTCGTGGCTGATGAACAGGCAGGCGAAGCCGTATTCCTGCTGCAGGTTCTGGAACAGTTTCAGCACGTTCGCCTGCACCGACACGTCGAGGGCCGAGGTCGGCTCGTCCGCGATCAGCAGCCTGGGCTGCAGGGCCAGGGCACGGGCGATGCCGATGCGCTGGCGCTGGCCGCCCGAAAGCTCGTGCGGGTAGCGGTTGCGCATGGCGCGGGGCAGTTCGACGCTGTCGAGCAGCCGCTCCACCCGGTCCGAGAGGGCCTTGCCCTTGAGCTTCTCGTGCAGGAACAGCGGCTCACCGATCGACTCACCCACCGGCAGGCGCGGGTTCAGTGACGAGCCCGGGTCCTGGAAGACAATGCCCACCTCTTTGCGGAAGGGGAACAGGTCTTTCTGGCGGGCATTGGTGATGTCGCGACCATTGATGGCCAACTTGCCCTCGACCACCGGCAGCAACGCCACCGCGGCGCGTCCAATGGTGGTCTTGCCCGAACCCGACTCACCGACCAGGCCGACGACCTCGCCCGGGTCGATGCGCAGGTTGATGTCCTTGGCGGCGCGGAAGGCCGGCCGGCGACCCTGCTTCGGGTACTCGATGGCCGCATGCTCGAACAGCAGCGCCGGCTTCACATCCGCCGGCCCCTCGGTCAGCGGCACCGACTTGCCCTCGTCGGCGACCAGCGTGGTCACTGTCGCATGGTCATGCCCCTCGGTCGTCGAGCCCAGGTGGGGCACGGCGTCGAGCAGTTGCTTGGTGTAGGGGTGCTGCGGGTTGCCGAAGATCTGCTTGGACGAGCCGTGCTCGACGACCACACCGTCCTTCATCACGATGATCTTGTCGGCCATGTCGGCCACCACGCCCATGTCGTGGGTGATGAGGATGATGCCGGCATCGACACGGCGACGCAGTTCGTTCATGAGTTTCAGGATTTCGGCCTGCACCGTGACGTCGAGGGCGGTGGTGGGCTCGTCCGCGATCAGCAGCGCCGGTTCACACGACAGCGCCTGGGCGATCATGATGCGCTGGCGCTGACCACCCGAGAGCTGGTGCGGGTAGGAATTGAACCGCACCTCGG
Source organism: Aestuariimicrobium sp. G57 (assembly GCF_050110855.1). Classification (NCBI taxonomy): domain Bacteria; kingdom Bacillati; phylum Actinomycetota; class Actinomycetes; order Propionibacteriales; family Propionibacteriaceae; genus Aestuariimicrobium; species Aestuariimicrobium sp. G57. The sequence continues at coordinate 184,909 of NZ_JBNINW010000004.1, forward strand.
GCTCGGGGATCTCGACGAGCCGCATCAGCTCGAGCGCCCGCTCCCTGGCGGCATGGGGGCTCATCACGAAATGGTTGCGCAGCGTCTCGACGATCTGGAACCCGACCGTGTACAGCGGGTTCAGCGCCGTCATCGGCTCCTGGAAGATGACCGCGATCTCTTTGCCGCGGATCTCGCGCAGCTTGGTGCCGGTGAGCCCGACGAGTTCGACACCGCGCATCTTCGCCGAGCCGGACGAGCGGCCGTTGGGCGGCAGCAGGCCCACCAGCGACATCGACGACTGGGTCTTGCCCGAACCGGACTCACCGACGATCGCCAGCACCTCACCGGCCTTGACGGTGTAGTTCAGCTTGTCGGCGGCGGTGAACCAGTCGTTGTTGACCCAGAAGTTCACGCTGAGGTCCTTGACCTCGAGGATCGTCTCACCACGGGCGACGTGGCTGTCTGACAGCACCTCGATCGAGGACGACTTGAGGGCTTCGGTCGAGTTCGCCGGGGTGTCCTCGTCCGGCGTTGGCAGGCTGGCGGCGGGGGTCTCGACGGGTTCGGCCCACTCAGCGGCAACCTGGTCGCCGGGGATGCCCTCGCCGGCGGTGTTCTCGTTCTGGGGGTTCTCGCTCATGCGCCTGCTCCAGTCGACTCGACAGCGGGTGTGGTGTTGGCAGCTGCGGCCCGCTTCTCACGTTCTGCGAAGGCGCGGTCCATCTTGCCCTGCGACGGGATCCGCTTGGTGCGCGGGTCGAAGGCGTCGCGCAGGCCGTCACCGATGAAGTTGACGCTCAGCGCGATGAGGATGATGAACAGGCCCGGCCACCAGAACAGCCACGGACGGGTCGAGAATGCGCCCTGGTTGGCCGAGATCAGTCGGCCCAGCGAGATCGCGGGCGACTGGATGCCGAAGCCGAGGTAGGACAGGGCAGTCTCGAGCACCACGGCCGTCGACATCAGCAGCGTGATGTTGACGATGATGATGCCCATCGCGTTGGGCAGCATGTGCTTGGTGATAATGCGGAAGTTGCTGGCACCGGCCACTCGGGCCGAGTCGACGAACTCGCGCTCACGCAGGGACAGGAACTCCGCACGCAGCAGACGGGCCATGGTGGGCCACAGGATCAGGCCCAACGCGATGGCCAGCTCGACCGGCATCCAGTCACGGATGAACCGCTCGATCCACGGCGCGGCGTTCAGCTTCTCGGGCAGCGTGTAGACCAGCTTGCCGAGCACGGCGCCGATGACGATCACCGGCAGGGTGATGACGGTGTCGGTCAGGCGCATCAGCAGGTTGTCGACCCAGCCGCGGTAGTAGCCCGCGAGCGAGCCCACGGTGACACCGACCAGCAGCACGATGATGCCCATCACGATCATGACCATCAGCGAGGTCTGGATGCCGGCCATCACCTGGGCGAAATTGTCGTAGCCGATCTCGTCCTGGCCGAAGGGGAACTCACCGAAGATGAACCAGGAACCGGCCGAGCCGCCGAGCCAGCTCGGGAACTGCATGGTCGGGGTACCACCGTTGACCACGTTGAAGATCTCGTTGGGGTCCTGGTGGTGGTAGAAGCCGTTGAACTTGCCGCCGCCCGGCTTCAGGTCGAGACCCATGGTCAGCAGGCTCACCAACGAAATGATCGCCAGGGTGCAGACACCGAAGATGGCGCCCAGGTGACGACGGAACCGCCGCCACACGATCTGGCCCTGTGACAGGCCCTGCACCTCTTTGGCCTCGCCCACGCCCTCACCACGCCCGTGCGCCGAGGCGAACTCGTGCTCGTCGACGATCGGGCCTTCGTCGTGGACGAAGGTCTCACCGGCGGGGGAGGAGTCGCCGGGCTGCCCCCGGGTGGCGGACATGCGGTCGAGGTCGTCGGGACCGTGGAAGTTGTTGCTCATGCGTTCACCCGAATTCGCGGATCGAGGAGGCCGTAGAGGATGTCGGCCAACAGGTTGGCGGTCATGGCGAGCGCACCTGTGATGAGGATGTAGACCATGACGGGATCAATCTGGTTGGTCTCGAGGTGGTCGACGAAGAACTTGCCCATGCCGGACCAGCCGAAGATCGTCTCGGTGATGACGGCACCACCGAGCAGGCTGACGATGTCGACGGGGATGATCGAGGCCAGCGGCATCAGGGCGTTGCGCAGGGCGTGGCGCACCACGACGACCCGCTCCGACAGACCCTTTGACCGGGCGGTGCGGATGTAGTCCTGCGAGAGCACCTCGAGGGTCGCGCCGCGCTCGTAGCGCACATAGCTCGCGAAGCTGATCAGCACCAGCGCCAGGGTCGGCAGTAGCAGGTGGGTGAACCGGTCGATGTTGACCAGCCAGTAGTTCTCGTCGAAGCCGGGGGTCACCGAGCCGATGGTGGCGATCGGGCGGCCCCGGATGGCGCCGTTGTTGAAGTAGGAGTACCACCACTGCAGCATCTGGTCGAGATACATGCCGGCGGCCATCAGCACACCGGTCAGCGCGGCGCCGCGCATCGAGACCCCACGGTCGTCGCCGCCGAACAACCAGCCCACCAGGCACCCGATACCAATCGTGAGCAGCAGCATGCCCAGAATCAGTGCAGTGCCGACCGACAGGCCGGGGAACAGCTTCGACTGCATGGTGTCGGCCAACTGGAAGAACACCTGCTGCAGCGGGAAGTACAGCGCGACACCGATGGCGGCCGTCGTGAGCGCCGAGTACAGGGCCCGGCGGTTCTTCAGGCCGGCGAACAGCAGCGTCATCGCATACGCGGCGCCGAAGCCGATGATGGCCACGCCGACCACGCCGAGGCTGGGGTTGCTGATCCAGTCAGTGACGATGGCCAGCGTCAGCAACCCGAACGTCACCACGAAGGCCGAGGCAAACGTGATCAGTTTGCGCTTCATGGTGCCGCCGAGCGCGCCCGCCCAGAAGAAACCCGCGATCAGCCCGACCGCGACCAGCAAGGGCCAGTTCGGCTGGGGGTCGGCGAGGTAGTCGTTCAACCCGATGGCCAGGTACTCCTTCAGCAGCACCGCGACCCAGAAGACGGGCAGGGCGTAGAGCACGAACGAGACCAGGGTGATGGCGTAGTCAAAGGTGGTGTACTGGCGCAGCGCCGAGATCACACCAATGGTCACACCGATGAGCAGGGCCAGGAACGTCGAGGCGGCGACCAACTGTACCGAGGTGAGCATCGCCGGGCCCAGCATGTCGTTGACCCGCTGGCCGGTGGCCCAGGCCTGCCCGAAATCCCAGTGCAGCAGGATGGACTGCAGCCAGTCCCAGTACCTCACATACCAGGGCTCGTCCAGCTTCAGCAGGGCGATGCGCCGGGCGATCAGGTCTTCCTTGTTCAGCGCGGTCGACTCACGCAGGTCTGACAGGGGATCAAGCGCGAGGGACAGCAGGCCATAAGCGACGACCGAGATCACAAGGAGGATCGCGAGCGCCGTGACGATGCGTCGCAGCAGGAAGCGAATCATGCGCACCTTCGCAGTGGACAATGCCCAGGTGTTGGGCGATGGACGGTACCCCGGGATGGGGCGGCGGTCAGGGATCCTGACCGCGGCGCGCGATGACCATTCATCGAACGCACGGTGACGGGCAGGTGTCCGAAACCGGATAGATTCTGCCCTACCTTAGCGGCGTACCGGTAGTTTGGCCGGTTACGGCTTGGCGAGGACGGGCCGACAAGGGCCTCGCCATGACTGTGGGGCGCCCGGTCTCCCGGACGCCCCACGAGTCCATCATGCTGGCTGTGATCGCCCTGACGACGATGCGTCAGGGATGGTCACTGGCTCAGGCGGTTTCCCACTGCCAGAAGTTCCAGAAGATGGTCGGCGAGATGGTGGTCTTGCTGACGTTCTTCAGGCCCGAGTCGTAGGCGGTGATGCCCGGGAACTGGAAGATGGTGACGCCGAAGGCGTCGGCCACCAGCTTGGTCTCGACCTCGATCACGATCTCCTTCTGACGTGCAGGGTCGGTGGTGACCAGCAGCTCGTCGTACAGCTTGTCGATATCGGCATTCGTGTAGCCGCCGTAGTTGTTCTGGCCGTTGGTGATGAAGTTGGCCTGCGACTCCGCCACCGCGGTGCTGGTCGACTGCCAGCCGAACAGCGACGCGTCGTAGGACTTGTCACCCAGCTTCTGGCCCCACTGCGGGTTGCCGTTGTCGACGACCTGGAAGCCGGCCTTCTCGGCCGATGCCTTGATCAGGGCGAACTGTGCCTCGCGGCGCTTGTTGCCCTTGCCGTACAGCAGGCGGACGGGCTTGAGGGTGCCACCCACCTCGGCGAGCAGCTTCTTCGCGCCCTCGGTGTCGGGGTTGGCGTAGGTCTTGTTCATGCCGTTGGCTGCGACGGTGTCGTCGTAGTTCGGCGAACCCGGCAGGTTGATGTAGGAGTTGCGGACGTTCGCATCAGGCATCAGCGGCTTGATGATCTTGTCCACGATCTCCTGGCGGGGGATGGTCATCAGGAAGGCCTGACGCACCTTGCGGGCCTTCTCGGCGTCGCCGCCGTAGGTGGCCGGGTCGAACGGACCGCCGTTGTTGAAGGTCAGGTCGACGTGCTCGTAGGTGCCCTCGTAGCCGGTCTCGGTGGTGATGCCCTGGGCGCCCTGCAGCGACTTCAGGATGTCAGCCGTCGACTGGGGGCTGATGATCTGGACTTCCTTGTTCTTGAGGGCCGAGACGGCAGCCGCGGGGTCCTCGTTGTAGCGAACGGTGATCTTGTCGACGTTGGGCACGTTGGTGCCCTCGTACTTGTCGTTCTTCTCGAGGGTGACGTACTGGTCCTTCTTGAAGTCAGTGATCTTCATGGGGCCGTACTGCACCAGCAGCTCGGGGTCCTTCGGCATCTCGACGAAGTTCCAGTCCGTGTTCCACGAGTTCGAGATCTTCGAGAGCGACGCGTTGTCCTTGTTCTTGAACGCGTCGATGATTGCCTGGGCGCCCTTGGTGGCATCGGCCTCGCCGAGAGCGCGCTTGGCGACGATGTGCGCCGGGATGTTCACCGAGGCGTTGGCGCCACCGATGAGGGCCTTCTCCCAGTCAGCGTAGGGCTTGGAGTAGGTGTAGGTGATCGACTTGTTGTCGTCGCCCACCTCAGGGAACTCCGTGATCAGCGCGAGGCTGGGGCTCGAGGAGTCGAAGTAGACGTTGGAGCCTTCCACCTTCTTGATGGTGCCGTCCTCGTTCTGCAGGCCCGAGGCGTCCTTGACCGTGTTGAAGTTACCCGACACGGCGCCGTAGTACAGGATCAGGTCGGCAGCGCTGACGGGGGTGCCGTCGCTCCACTTCGCCTTGTCAGACAGGGTGAGCTTCACCTTGAGGGGGTTGTCCGAGACCTTCTCGTAGGTGCCGAAGCCCTCGTTCTTCACGAGGTTCAGGTCCTTGTCGTAGTAGTTGAAGGTGTCGTTCATCATGTAGATGATGTTGGCGTTGGCCGTCGCGGTGCCGAACGAGGTGTTCGAGTTCAGCGAGTAGAGCGGCTGGTTCCACATGACGCTGACGGCGCCGCCCTTCTTGGCGCCGGTCGATGCGGACGTGTTGTCAGTACCAGTCTTGTCGGTCGAGCCGCAGGCCGTCAGCGCCAGGGAGCTGGCGACGACGACGGCTGCGAGCCGCATGAGCTTCTTGCCCAATGTTCCTCCAAAGGCATGGACCCCGTCCCCATGGAACGGAAGTCGAGTCGTGGCAGGAACCGTATACCCCTCAACGCGCCAGCGATACAGCGGGGGGCAGCCCGTGAGTGGATTGTTACAAACCGCGCGATCTGGGGCCCCGGCGGTAACGGCACGGTCACGACTGGCTGCGTGTTCGCTGTGTGTGGCTGCCGGCAGGCGGGCACGGGCCGTGGACGACGCGCAGCGGCCGACGGCCGGGGGCGGGGGGCCGGGAACCTGCACACCTGGCGCCGGGGGCACGTGTGCAAGCCCTCGGAGCGTTTCGGGTTGCGGTTGTGGCATCAGCGTCACGTGCGCAGGTCGGCGGGACATGCTCGCTCGGCGACTGGACGACGCTCCCTCTGGGGGCGCCGCGCTGCCCTTGGGGTGCACGACGCTCCTTCACGGGTTGCCGCGCTCCCTTTGGTGCCGGGTGCAGGGGGAGCGGCGCGCGCCCCAAGGGAGCGTCGTGCACCTGAGGTGGCGCGTCGTGCACGTGAGGGGGAGCGTCGTGGGCGTGTGCGGTGCGTCGATGCGCCGGGCCGAGCCCGGTTCGGTTGCACACCTGGCACCAGCGTCACGTGTGCACGCCCTGGGCTCGTCCGGCTTCTCGGCAGCGCCGTGGACGACGCACAAGCGGCCGACGGCCGGGGTTCAGGCGCTCGACTGTGCACAACTGGCGTCGGTGTCACTAGTGCGGCTCGAATCGGCGGGTCGACCTGCGGACGCGACACGTGTGCCACTTGTGCAGGTCGGGCTGCCTCTGGCGGGCAGGCCGTGGACGACGCTCGGCGGGTGACGACGGGGGGCCGTGCTGGCGAACGTGCACAACTGGCACCAGCGTCACGTGTGCAGGCGCTGGGTTCGTCCGGCTTCTCGGCGGGGTGGCGGAAGACGCGCAGCGCCAGACGGCCGGGGGCGGGGCCCGGGAACCTGCACACCTGGCGCCGGTGGCACGTGTGCAAGCCCTCGGAGCGTTTCGGGTTGCGGTTGTGGCATCAGCGTCACGTGTGCAGGTCGGCGGGACATGCTCGCTCTGCGACTGGACGACGCTCCCTCTGGGGGCGCCGCGCTGCCCTTGGGTGTACGACGCTCCTTCAGGGGTTGCCGCGCTCCTTTTGGGGCCGGGTGCAGGGGGAGCGGGGCGCGCCCGCAGGGAGCTTCGTGCACCTGATGGGGAGCGGTCGTGGGCGTGAGGGGAGCGTCGTGGGCGTGTGCGGTGCGTCGACGCGCCGGGCCGAGCCCGGTACCGGTGCACACCTGGCACCAGCGTCACGTGTGCCGGCGCTGGGCTCGTCCGGCTTCTCGGCAGCGCCATGGACGACGCGCAGCGGCAGGCGGCCGGGGTCCGCGAACCCGCGAACTTGCACAACTGGCACCAGCGCCACGTGTGCGCCTCGATTCGGCGGGTCGGCTTGCGGACGTGACACGGGTGCCACTTCTGCAGGTCGCGCTGCCCCAAGGGCCAGTCCATGGACGACGCGCAGCGGCCGACGGCCGGGGTCCGCGAACCCGCGAACCCGCGAACCCGCGAACTTGCACAACTGGCACCAGCGCCACGTGTGCAAGCCCTCGGAGCGTTTCGGGTTGCACACCTGGCACCAGCGTCACGAAAGCGGCTCGATTCGGCCAGTCCACCTGCGCACGTGACCCGGGTGCCACTTGTACACGTCGAGTTACCCCATGAGCCCAGCCCATGCTCGTCCACGCCGCAGAAACCCTGCCCGGCACACGCGAATTTCCCCTGACCGGCCCCGGCGTGCCGAAAACCCTGCACCCGCGCAACCATTCCCGGCTGACCGCCCCACCTGCACATGACGACCGGGCTGAACCTGGTGTGGGAACTTGTCCTCGAGTTGATAAGCTGCCCGGGCTGCCGTCTGGCGTGCCCGCATACGGGTGCGCCTCGCGTCACGGGTGCTGCGGCGCCTGCCGATCGATCACGAGAGAAGAGCCTGGATGCTTTCCGCCTTCGCCAACGTCTGGAAGTCGCCAGACCTGCGCAAGAAGATGCTGTTCACCCTGATGATCCTTGCGATCTTCCGGCTGGGCTCGGTCATCCCGACCCCCAACGTGAACCTGGCCCGTGTCGACCAGTGCCGCCAGCTCGCCGAGGCAGGCGCCCAGGCCGGCCTGTACTCGATGATCAACCTGTTCTCGGGTGGCGCACTGCTGCAGTTGTCGATCTTCGCGCTCGGCATCATGCCCTACATCACCGCGTCGATCATCCTGCAGCTGCTGACGGTCGTCATCCCGCGCCTGGAATCCCTCAAGAAAGAGGGTGCCGCCGGCACCGCGAAGATCACCCAGTACACCCGCTGGCTGACGCTGTTCCTGGCCGTGCTGAACGCCACCGCGTTCGTGACCCTGGCCGTCAATGACCAGCTGTTCCCCGGCTGCACCGGCATCGTCTACAGCACCGACATCTTCCCGATCATCGTGATGGTGCTCACCATGACCGCCGGCACCGCCGTCATCATGTGGATGGGCGAGCTCGTCACCGACCGTGGCATCGGCAACGGCATGTCGATCATGATCTTCACCCAGATCGCCGCGCAGTTCCCCGCTGCGCTGTGGGGCCTGAAGGCCGCCCGCTCGGGCGCCAACGGCTGGTTCGTCTTCGGTGCGGTGCTCGCCATCGCCCTGCTGATCATGCTGGCCATCACGTTCGTCGAACAGGCGCAACGCCGCATCCCGGTGCAGTACGCCAAGCGCATGGTCGGCAAGCGCCTGATCGGCGGCACGACCACCTACATCCCGCTCAAGGTGAACCAGTCCGGCGTCATCCCGGTCATCTTCGCCAGCTCGATCCTGTACCTGCCGGTGCTGTACTCCACCTTCCGTCCCGAGAGCCGGTTCTCGCAGTGGATCGCCACGAACTTCGCCACCGGTACGCACTGGACCTACAACACGATCTTCTTCATCCTGATCATCGCCTTCTGCTACTTCTACATCTCGATCACGTTCAACCCCGTCGAGATCAGCGACAACATGAAGAAGTACGGCGGCTTCATCCCCGGCATCCGTGCGGGCAAGCCCACCGAGGACTACCTGGCCTTCGTGCTGAGCCGCCTGACCGCCCCCGGCTCGCTCTACCTGGCCGCCATGGCACTGATCCCGACGCTGATCTTCATCGCGATGGGGGCCCAGCAGAACTTCCCGTTCGGCGGTGTCAGTATTCTCATCATCGTCGGCGTGGCCCTTGACACTGTGAAGCAGATCGAGAGCCAGCTGCAGCAACGCAATTACGAAGGGTTCCTCAAGTGAGACTGCTCATCATGGGCGCCCCGGGTGCAGGCAAGGGCACCCAGGCCTCGCGCATCGCCGCGCGCTACGACATCCCGGCCATCAGCACGGGCTCGATCTTCCGCGACAACCTCGCCAACGGCACCGAACTGGGCCTGAAGGTCAAGGCCATCATGGATGCCGGTGAACTCGTCTCGGACGAGATCACCGATGCCATCGTCGCCGACCGCCTCGACCAGGACGATGCGGCCCACGGCTGGCTGCTCGACGGCTACCCCCGCAACCTGCACCAGGTCAGCGCCCTCGATGAGGTGCTCGACGAGACCGGCACGACCATCGATGCCGTGCTCTCGCTGCTCGTCGACGAGGATGCCGTGGTCGAGCGCCTGCTGAAGCGCGCCGAGATCGAGGGCCGCTCCGACGACAACGAAGCGACCATCCGCAACCGCATGCAGGTCTACGCCGCCGAGACCGAGCCCCTGCTCGAGACCTACCGCGACCGCGGGCTGCTGGTCGAGGTCGACGGCATGGGCCAGGTGGACGACGTGACCGAGGCGATCGTCGAGGCCCTCGACGACTTCCTCGCCGAAGACTGAGCGCATGTTCGGACGCGGCATCGAGATCAAGACCCCCGACCAGCTGAAGGCGATGCGCCGGGCCGGTCTGGTGGTCGCGCGCACGCTCGTGGCGCTGGGTGAACACGTCGCCCCCGGCGTCACGACACGCGAACTCGACCTGCTCGCGCGCGACATGCTGGCCAGCGCCGGCGCCGAATCGTCGTTCCTGGGTTATGGCGCCAGCTGGGGCCCGCCCTTCACGGGGGTGACCTGCATCTCGGTCAACGATGAGATCGTCCACGGCATCCCCGGCGACCGGGTGCTGGCCGAGGGGGACCTCGTCTCGGTCGATTTCGGCGCCATCCTCGACGGTTGGCACGGGGACGCCGCACGCACCTTCGGGGTGGGCGCCATCAGCGCCGAGAACGCTGAATTGTCCCGCATCACCGAAGAGTCGATGTGGGCCGGCATCGGCGCCGCGCACCTGGGGGCCCGCATCGGTGACATCGGCGCCGCCGTGCAGTCGTCCATCTCGTCGGCCGGCGACTACGGCATCATTCGTGAGTACACCGGCCACGGCATCGGCACCGAGATGCACATGTCGCCCGACGTGCCCAACTGGGGCAAGAAGGGCCGCGGCGCGCGCATCGTCGAGGGCATGGCCCTGGCGATCGAACCGATGGCGACGCTGGGCACCGAAGAGACGGTCGAACTCGACGACGAATGGACCGTCGTCACCGCAGACGGGTCGTGGGCCTCGCACTGGGAGAACACGGTGACTGCCACCAAGCACGGCATGTGGGTGTTGACCATGCAGGACGGCGGCGAGCAGGCACTCACCAGCCGTGGCCTGCCGTTCGGCCCGCTGGCTGACTGAACCTGCGCATTGGCCAGGCCGGCAGTGACGCTGTAGGATTCAACTACCTGCGGGGTTCCGACCCCGCCTGCGTCGTAGAACGCGTCCTCCTTCACCGGGAACCTTTCCGGGTGAAGTTGAGGAACTTGTCCACGGCGAACGATCGCGACACCTCGCGCTCGCCGACTGCGTAGTCGTCCTTCATCGGTTCGGGCCCTGCCCGATTTGATGGCGGTGCGCTGCGCCCTGCAGGAAATGACACATGACACAGCCCACCTTCGCCGAACTCGGCGTGCCCACGGTCCTCGTCGATGCCCTCACCGGCATGGACCGGCCAACCCCCTTCCCGATCCAGGCCGACACCCTGCCCGACACCCTTGCGGGGCGCGACGTGCTGGGTCGGGGCAAGACCGGCTCGGGCAAGACCCTCGCCTTCGCCATCCCGCTTGTCGCCGCGCTCGCCGGACGACGCAATGCCAAGCCGCGTGGACTGGTGCTCGCCCCCACGCGCGAACTCGCCACCCAGATCACCGCCACCATCGAGCCCCTGGCCAAGGCCGTCGGGCTCAGCGTCACCACGATCTTCGGTGGCGTGCCGCAGCACCGCCAGCAGGCCGCCCTGCGTCGCGGGGTCGACATCGTCGTGGCCTGCCCCGGGCGCCTCGATGACCTGGTCAAGCAGGGGATCGCCCACCTCGACCAGGTGCGCGTCACCGTGCTGGACGAGGCCGACCACATGGCCGACCTCGGATTCCTGCCCGTGGTCACCCGCATCCTCGACAAGACCCCTCGCGGCACCCAGCGCCTGCTGTTCTCGGCCACGCTCGACAACGGTGTCGACAAGCTCGTCAAGAAGTACCTGGCCGACCCGGTGCTGCATTCGGTGGACGAGGCCAACTCGACGGTGGCGAAGATGACCCACCACGTCTTCGAGGTCGACGATGCCGAGAAGGCCAACCTGGTGCGCACACTGGCGTCGGGCACGGGCCGCCGCATCCTGTTCACCCGCACCAAGCACCAGGCCAAGAAGCTGGCCCGCCAGCTGACCGCCAGTGGTGTGCCGGCCGTTGACCTGCACGGCAACCTGTCCCAGAACGCCCGCGACCGCAACCTGGGCGCGTTCAGCGACGGCTCGGTGAAGGTGCTCGTGGCCACCGACGTCGCCGCCCGCGGTGTGCACGTCGACAATGTCGAACTCGTCGTGCATGTCGACCCGCCGGTCGAGCACAAGGCCTACCTGCACCGGTCCGGACGCACCGCTCGGGCGGGCTCGGCCGGCGATGTCGCCACCATCATGCTGCCCTCGCAGCGCGCGGACACCCGCCAGGTGCTGCAGCGTGCCAAGATCACCGTGGCGGCCCAGCGGGTCACCGCCGGGGCCGAGCCAGTGGCCGCCCTGGTCGGTGAGGTGGCGCCCTATGTCAAGCCGGTGACCGGTGGGCCCGGCGTCGGCAACGAGCCGCGCCAGCCGCAGGGCCCCGGCCGTGCCCGGGCTGCCCAGGGTGGACGTGCCCAGACCGGACGTGCCCAGACCGGACGTGCCCAGGCCGGACGTACCCAGATCGGGCGTGCCCAGGGCGGGCGTGACCAGGGACCTGGTACCAGCGGTTCCGCGTCACGCGGTGGCCGTCCGGGCGGACGCCGCCGCGCCGCCTGAGTCGCGCACTCACTCGATCCGGGTGAGCGTGGCCTGGAAGACCTCGGGGCCACGCGCAAAGTACAACCGGCCGTCGGAATGCGGCAGCACATAGTTGCCGGTGGTCAGCGTGCGGTAGCCACCGCTGTTGGGGTTCAGGGCAAAGATCACCCCTGAGCCCGTCGAGCCGTAGACCAATCCGTCGACGCCCTGCGTGAGCTTCGGGTAGCCGTGGTTGCCACCCGACCCGGCGACGTGTGTCTCTTGCAACACCTGCCGTTTCTTCGGGTCGAACCTGAAGATCGTGCCGGCGTTGGTCAGGGCCCACAGGTGACCACCGCTGGTGGGCACCAGCGCCGAGATCGTCTGCAGTCCCTGCACGGGCACATGCCGCCAGGCGATGGTGTCGGTGCGCAGGTCCCAGGCCACGATCTGGGCCTCGGGTGCGATCGGGTCGGCACCCGGGGTGTTGACAGAGGTGCCGATGAACAGCAGGTGATCGACCACCGCCATCGCCACCAACTGATGGCCTGGCAGCACCTCGCCATGGTCAACAACCACACCCGTCGAGGGCGTGTGGAACAGCAGGCGTCCCGAGGCGTGCCCGCGCTTGCCGAGCGTGCCGGCCGCGATCCGGTCGCCCGCTTTCGTGAGCCCGAAGATGCGGTCCTGGTTGAGGTCGTTGAGGTTGAACACGATGCCCGGGTTGCCCGTGCCCAATGGCAGGGCCGGGTTGAGGCGGCGCAGCACCGCGCCCGTGTAGGTGCCCATGTAGATCACCCCGTCGGCCGTCAGGTACTGGTGGATCTGCGACGCGATGCCGCCCGTCGACTGCACGTGCAGGTCATCGGTGGGCGGGTGATAGGTGACCAGGTTGCCGTTGTTGAAACTCAAGCCAACGTAGACCTTGCCGTCAGGCCCCCGCCCGAAGGCCCGCACGGTCACCGGCGTCAGCGGCATCTCGGCATTGGTCATCACATGGCCGTGCCCGGTCTCGATGTTGAACCGCCACAGTTCACCGCGCCGCCCCATGCCGACCACCGACTGACCCGGGTAGTTGGGGTGCTTGAGGTCGAGCAGGCCCATGCCGCCGCCACCGAGGTAGTAGTTCACGGTGCGTGACCACCCCGCATCACCCACCTCGAGTGTGGCCGGGTTGAACGTGCGCAGCCTGTTGACCACATTGTCGCTGAAGTACAACAGCCCCGATTCGTCGAGTTCGGTGGGCATGGACGGCGCCGACTTCGGCAGGTGCGCGACCCATTGCTGCGTGCGCGGGTCGTACACATGCCACTCGAGCGAGCCGCCGTAGTAGGCCATGACCAGACCGCCCCGCCAGGCCATCAGGCTGATCCGGAAGTCAGTGGCCTTCATGGTCGGCGGCTGCGGGATCTCTGTGCGCGCGCCGGTCGCCAGGTTCAGCTTGATCATGCGGGCAGTTCCCTCGGTGCCGATGTAGAGGTTGCCCTGCTCGTCATAGGCCACCGCCCGTGCGTAGTACTCGCCGGGGTCGACCTGTCCGTAGTCGGTGAAGGTGTCGGTGGTCGGGTCGAACGAGAACGCATGCCCGTTGGGGAAGGTGCCGCCATGGATCGTGCCGTCGGCGGCCTCGATGATGCGACAGATGTGCGACTCGCCGGCCACCGCATGGCCCAGGTTCGTCATCGAGTCGTCGCTCGGGTCGTAGCGGAACAGTAGGGCTTCCGGCCCCCAACCGGGGATGTAGACCCGGCCATCGCCGGCGCGGATCATGGACAGCGAATCGTCGAGTTCTTCGATGGCGTGATGGCGCAGCTGCTTGCCAGTGATGGGGTCGAGGGCTGCGAATTGCACGGCATTCTGCGGACTGCCGCCCTGCACATAGAGCACCGGGCTGCCGTCGGGCAGGTAACCGGTGGCCGAGACGTTCATCCTCAGTTCCTTGACGGGAACGCCGAGGCTGCGGACCGCCACGGACATCTCGGGCACACCGCGCCAGGCATCGCCCTGGCTGGTGTCGGCCATCGCGCGATCCGGTGTCAGGGTCGCCCCGGCTACCGCGGCAGATGACAAGGCGAAGGCCATCGTGGCGAAGCTTCGGCGGTTGAGGGCGGTGAACAACATGGGGTCGGACATCAGGCTCACTCCTTCGTGAGGGCTTGGAATGGCGCTGACGCTGACAGGTTATGGAGCACTGATCAAGCAGCTGATGCGAATAACCTTTACGGATTGTCAGGGATGGGGTCAGCAGTGCTTGGATGAATCCATGCGAGGAGCCATCATCCATGCCCCCGGCGATGTCCGGATCGAGGACCGTCCGGATCCCGTCATCACCGCCCCGACCGACGCCATTATCGAGGTCAGCGCCACCTGCGTCTGCGGCTCTGACCTGTGGCGATTCCGCGGCATCAACGAGGTGCCCAGGCCCACGCCGATCGGTCATGAGAGTTGCGGCGTGGTGGTCGAGGTGGGTGCTGACGTCACCCGGGTCAAGCCCGGCGACTTCGTGGTGGCCTCGTTCTATTCCTGCGACGGCACCTGCCCGCACTGCCGGGCGGGGTTCACCTCGGTGTGCCAGAACCTCGACTGGATGGACGGTTGCCAGTCGACCCACATCCGCATTCCCCAGGCCGATGGCACCCTGCACCCGACGCCGGGTATGCCGTCCGCCGACCAACTGCCAGACCTGCTCGCCCTGTCCGATGTCATGGGTACCGGCTGGCATGCCGCCGTGATGGCAGGGGTGCAACCGGGCATGACGGTCGCCGTCGTGGGTGACGGGGCGGTGGGGTTGTGCGGGGTGCTGGCTGCCGCCGAACTGGGCGCGGTACGGGTCATCGCCATGAGCCGCCACGAGAGCCGCCAGCGGCTGGCGCGCGAGTTCGGTGCCACCGACATCGTCGAGACGCGTGGTGACGAGGGCATTGCCGAGGTGCTCGAACTGACCAGAGGGATCGGCGCCGACGCCGTGCTCGAATGTGTCGGCACTGGCGAGGCGATGACCCAGGCGCTGGCCTGCGCACGTCCGGGTGCCATGGTGGGGTTCGTCGGCGTGCCACACGGCATCGACCTGAACATCCGCACGCTGTTCGATTCCAATGTCGGCATCCGGGGCGGCATGGCCGCCGTGGGCAACTACCTGCCCGACCTGATGACCCGCGTGCTGGACGGGCGTATCCATCCCGGCAAGGTGTTCGATGCGACGTTTGGTCTCGATGACATCCTCGAGGCGTACCGGGCGATGGACGAGCGAAGGGCCATCAAGTCACTCGTGCTGCCCTGAGCCCGGGTGCTGGCAATACGTTCAGAAGAGATCTTCTCGACACCATTTCTGCATCGCCCAGAAGCGTAACAACGTCATCAACAACTCACCCTGAACTTCTGCTGAACCTGCTGCTATGGTTCCCCCGGCGGGTGTGCGAGATGCCGCCGATGGCGGACTCGGAGGATGGACTTTCATGGTGGCTGGCCCGGTCGTGACGACCCGGTGAGCGGGATCGGTGGCAACAAGCAGCCGTCGCGCCGTCGAGTCATGGCCGGCGTGGCCTGGGCGACCCCGGCCATCGTCGGCATCGGCGCTGCGCCAGCGCTGGCGGCGAGTGCCCGGGCCAACTCGTGCGTGCCGCACGGCACCACCTCTGCAGTCGCGGGTGGGCGGGTGCTCAGTGGATCGGTGCTGGGCATCGACCTCGACACCGTGACCGGCGTCGACGGACTGTGCGTGGCCAACAATGGTGCCGGCGACATAGCGCCGCAGGGCTGGGTCACCGGCCCGACCCCGGCGCGGCAGGTGGTCGGCGACCCCACGGCTTTCGTCAACGACATCGATGCCGCGGCGATCAATGACCAGGCGGTCATTCCCGCAGCGACAAGGCTCGGCGCCGGCACTGGACTGTTCACCCAGTACGCCCGCGCGGTCGAGAACGGCTACCAATTGGCGGCGAGTGGCGCCGTCACCCAGACCGGTGGTGTGCAGCCCGACCTCGGCAGCGATGCGCCCACCCTGGCCGAGGTCGACCTGGCCCACCTGGTCGGCACCCTGCTGCCATCCGTCACGCTGAGCCCCGTCGCCAACCTGAGGCTGCAGGTCGGCGCCCTGTGGGGCCGTGCCCTGTGGAACGCGTGCACCGGCCAGGTCGCCCGTGACTACCTGATCGGCCGCCTGGACACCGCCTGGACCTCGCCCGCCCTCGCAGACCTCGCCCACAGCGCGACCCGCACTGTCGGCCGACTGCAGGCGGGTGTCGACCAGCTGGCCAGGGGCACGAACCCCGGCCGCATCGGGGTGCCGCTGGACGCGCTCGACGCCGCCCTCGACGAGCTGCAGACCGGCCTCGCCAGCGCTGCCCCCACTGTCCAGGCACTCAGTGCCGACATCGACCTCGCGGCCGTACGGGCCGCACTGACCCAGCCGGTCACCAGCGCCGACGGCATCGTGGGCATCAACCCGGGCACCGCAGGGGTGCGGATCGACCTTGGCGCTGCGCTCGGTCCCCTCAACCGCCGCGACCCCAACACCGACCTGGTGCTTGATGCCGCGGCGGTGACGACCATCACCGGTGCCCTCACCGAGGCAGTGCGCGGCACCTGGCTCACCGGGCTCAAGCACCAGGTCGAGCAGGCCATCTGGCTCGCCCGGGTCAGCGGTCAGGTGCTGGTCCCCATCACCGTCCAGGGCCAGGTGGCGCTGCACGTGCAGGTGGGCTTCACCGACGTGCCGGTGGCGGGCCTGCGCGACGGCACTGTGACCACGACCGGCACCCCCAGCAGCACCATCACCACCAGCAGCACCGTTCTCGGCGACGGCCTGCCGCCAGAACTCGTGGACGACGTCGTCGCCACAGTCGCCGCCGCCGTGCTGCCGGCCGTCGGCTCAACCATCGCAGACCGGCTCACCCCCACCTGGGCCGGGATGGACACGCCCGCCCGAGCCGTGCACGACGAGGGCGGCCAGTTGTTCAGCGTGCTGCAGACCCACGATGTGCTGTCGGTCACGGTCAACTGGCAGCAGTCGACCGAGCCGGGCACGACCACCCCATGGGTGCCGACCCACGAGGTGGCCGCGCTGAAGCTGGGCGTGCTGGGCGAACGGGGCGGTGTGCAACTGCTGCTCGGCCGGGCGCGTGTCGGCCCGATCGGCGCCTGGACCCGCTGACCGGCCCCTCGTCACAGCTTCTTCTGCCACGCCGCCGCGATGCCCCGGGTCTTGTACCCGAGACGCTCGTTGATCGCCCACATGTAGTCGTTCTCGCCGGCATTCCACGTGTGCACCCGCCTCGCCTGCGGCCAGTGCTCGCACGCCAGGTGCACGGCGGCCAGCTTCATCGCAAGGCCCAGTCCGTGGCCGCGATGGTCGGGCAGCACCACGGTGATGCCCTGGTAGACCGGCACCAGGTTGTGGATTGAGACGATCAGCTTGGTGTAGGCCGCAAGCTCACCGCTGTCGCAATGGCGCACCGCCACCGTCGCGGTGTCGCTCTCGCGGTGGCGTTCCGTGTCCATGTGCAGGATGCGCTCGGCCGTGATCACCGGTGGGGTGAAGTCCAGCTCGCCAAGCGGCACCGTGGCCTCGAACCCGGTGACCAGCGCCGCCATGGCAGGTGCCAGCGTGGGGTCGATCGGCCCCGTCCACGACACCAGTTCGTAGCCGGCGGCGACCTCGGGCACACCGAGCGCCGCGGCGGGGTCGTCGGGCAGGGTCTGCACCGAATAGCGCTCGGCCTGGGCGAGGCTGTAGCCGTGCTTCATCGCAAACCGTGCCGACGGATCGTCGCGCTTCACGCCGAAGGGGCCCTCGGCGGGCATGACCAGGTCGGTCCAGCCAGTGGGGTCACCCACGTGTTCGGCGTAGCCGCCCACCGTGGTACAACCCCACGCACGCGCCACCTGCTCGACTGCCAGGAGCAGTCGCGAGCCCAGCCCCCGACCGCGCCAGTCGGGCCGCACGACGATGCCGACCTCGCCGAGCACATGGGTGTTGTCCTCAAGGTCGGCCCGCATGCCGGTGGCCGCCACCACCGCTGCCGCACCCAGCTCAGAACCGGGCAGCACCTGCGGCAGGCCCTCGGGGCTGGTGCCCAACCCGTCGACGGCGCCGTCGAGTGCCACCAGCAGCCGCTTGCGGGTATAGCGCTGGTCGCCGAGGTCTTGCAGTTGCGACGGGACGAACTCGTCGAAGTCCGCATGCCCGTACACGCCGCGCCACACCGCGTTGGTCATCTCGAGTGATCGGGCGATGACGTCCGCGATCGCGCCGTGGTCGGCTGCCGGCACGTCGACGAGGCAGATCAGGGGTTCAGTGCTCACCCCACAAGTAGATTCCGTGCGCCAGCCTGCCCGCAAGCGAAATACGGGGCCAGAGGCCGGACGAGGCACTGGCGCGGCCGGTGGTTGGATGGACCCCATGACCCAGCCGCCCACCCCGCCCAGCACCGCCCCGTACACCGAGCGTGACGACACGGTCGAGACGCTGCACGGGCGCCGCATCGCCGACCCCTACCGCTGGCTCGAAGACCCCGACTCGCCGCGCACCCGGGCCTGGGTCGATGGCCAGCGTGACTACTGCGAACAGGTCTTCGCCGGCATCAAGGGCCAGGCGTGGTTCAGCGACACGATGAACCGACTGCTGCGCCGGCCCCGCGCCGGCACGCCCGACCAGCGCGGCGGCTGGTACACCCGGCTGGTCAACGACGGCACCCGCGACCACGACCTGCTGGTCGGGGCCCACAGCCTCGACGACCTGGTCGACGCCGCACGTGCCCAGGTGCTGCTCGACCCGAACACCTGGTCGGCCGACGGCACCACCGCGCTGGTCGCCCATGCGGTCAGCCCCGATGGACGCCTGCTGGCCCACCACCGCAGCGAGGCCGGGTCGGACTGGACCACCATCCGACTGCTCGCCCTGGCCACCGGCGAGCTACGTGGCGACCGCGTGATGGCCAAGTTCAGCCGGGCCGAATGGTTGCCCGACTCGTCCGGGTTCATCTATTCGACCTACCCGCAGGCGCTGCGCAACGACGGGGTCGACCCGAGTGCGCTCGAGGTGCCGCACCTGATGCTGCACCGCGTCGCCACCGACGGGGTCGGCGCCCAGTCCGCCGACGACATCGACCTGCTGAGCTTTCCCGACGCCCCGGGGCGCATGATGCGCGCCGACATCTTCACCAGCCCCTCCCAGGACTGGCTCGTGCTCTGGGTGGGCCAGGGCACGAACCGCGCCAATGCCGTCTGGCTCGCCCCGCTGGTCGACGGTCCCGCCGGACAGGTGCCGGGGGACTGGGTCGAGTTCATCGCCGACGAGCTGCATGAACGCCTGCCCATCGGCATCGTCGGTGACGAGCTGCTGCTGCAGACCGACGAGCGGGCCCCGATGGGCCAGGTCGTCGCGGTCGGGTTGCCGGGCACCCCGGCAGTCGGACGACGCCGGGTCGTGGTGCCCCAGGCCGACGACGTGCTCGAGCACACGCTGCTGACCGCCGGCCCGGACGGCGACCACGTGCTGGTGACCTGCCACCTGGTCGATGTCAGCCCACGGCTGCAGCGCTGGTCGGTCGCACACGCGACCCTGCTCGGCGACGTCGATGTCGACGGCGGCGCGCTCGTGGCGCTCAATGGCGACCCGGACGAGGTCGAGGTCTTCATCGGCATGAGCACCGTGACCACGCCGACGGCCAGCACGGTGCTCGATGCGGCCACCGGCGAGGTCGTCCCGATCGCGGGGGCGGGCGACACGACCGCCGACGACCTGCCCGAGGTCAGCATCACGCCGCCGACCATCACCCGACACCGCGCACCCAGCACCGGCGGGGTCGAGGTGCCGTACTTCCTCATCCGCCCCGCCGGTGCCTCGTCCGAGGCCGGCCCCGCACCCACGATCGTCTACGGCTACGGCGGGTTCTCGCTGCCCGTGCTGGCCAACTACAGCCCCGGCTGGGCCGGGTGGTTGGCCGCCGGCGGCTCGCTGGTGATCGCCAACCTGCGCGGCGGTTCCGAGTTCGGTGCCCAGTGGTACGAGGACGGTCGCCGCGCGCACAAGCAGCATGTCTTCGACGATTTCATCGCGGTCAGTGAACACCTGGTCAGCACGGGCATCACCGATGCCGACCACCTGGTCGCCTACGGCCGCAGCAACGGTGGCCTGCTGGTCGGTGCCACGCTGGTGCAGCGGCCCGACCTGTTCGCGGCCGCCATCCCGCAGGTGGGCGTGCTCGACCTGCTGCGCTTTCACAAGTTCACGATCGGTGCGGCGTGGTCGTCCGACTACGGCAACCCTGACGACCCCGACGACTTCGCGGTGGCGCTGGCGTATTCGCCGCTGCACAACATCGTCGGCGCCGACGGTGACCAGCGGGCGTTCCCGCCCACCCTCGTCGTCACCGGCGACCACGACGACCGCGTCGTGCCCGCCCACTCGCACAAGTTCACCGCGACGTTGCAGGCCGCCCAGGCCGACCCCGATGCCCCCATCGTCAGCCGCATCGAGGCCGCCACCGGGCACGGGGTGGGCAAGCCGATCGGCATGCAAGCCGCCGAATGGGCCGACATCCTGGCGTTCGCCGCCCACCATGCCGGACTCCCGGTGCCAGAGTGATCACCACGCTGCGCCCCGCCGCTGACGCCAGCGCCGAACTCGAGATCAAGCGCTCCCGGTTCCTGGCCCACCTGGCCCGTACCCCGGACGAGGCCGCCGCCCGCGACTTCATCACCACCATCAAGCAGCGCTACCCCGATGCACGGCACCACTGTTCGGCCTTCGTCGTGGTCGTGCCGGGGCAGCATGACGCCGAGCATTCCTCGGACGACGGCGAGCCATCGGGCACGGCCGGGCGCCCGATGCTCGACGTGTTGCGCGGAGCCGGTGGCGAGGGCGAGGGGCTCGGTGAGTGCTGCGTGGTGGTGGTGCGGTACTTCGGGGGAGTGCTGCTCGGCACCGGTGGGCTGGTGCGGGCTTATGGCGATGCCACCCGCGAGGTGCTGCGGGGGCTCCCGCTCGTCCGGGTCGCACCGCGCGAACTGCTCGAGGTCGAGGCCGAACACGGCGACGCGGGCGCGCTCGAGCACGGGCTGTCGCAGTTCGGTTGGGCCCCGGTCGAGCGGCACTACGCCAGCCGGACGACCCAGCTGGTGCTGGCCGTCGACGACGTGCAGGGCGCACTGGCACGCATTGCCGAGCTCAGCGGCGGGCGGGCACAGGTGCGTGACCTGGGTGCCAGTCAGGTCGAGGTGCCAGCTGGGCGGCTGCCGGGGTGAGAGGGGCACGCGCATGAGCCCGGGTCGCTTGCCGAGTTCGTAGACTGGACGGGTGAGCAACCTGCCGATCTCGTCGAAGTACCGCAGCCAGGCGCACCTGCCCGTCCCCGATGAGGAGCGCGAAGACCTGGGGCGGCGACTCAACGAGGCCTTCACCAATGGCACGATCCCGGCCGAGCAGTACCCCGTGCTGCTTGACCGTGTCTACGATGCCCAGACGCTCGGCGACCTGGCCCCGGTGGTCGAGTTGTTGCCCGTCAAGCAGACCTATGACCAGCCCAACATCGTGCAGGCCGGTGCCGGGGCACCCGCTCCCGGCGAACTGACCCAGGCCCGGCCCCCGGGCAAGCTGGCCCTCTACGGCGTGGCCGGCGGCATCGGCGCGATCCTGTTGCTGGCCCTGTTGATCCTGATCATCGTGTTGTGAGGCTGATGGCGTGAGCGGACCGCAGCAGGACCCGGCACCGGGCGGGGGCACACCCCCGCAGCCGGGGGAGTGGTGGCCCTTCCGCGGGGCCGCCGCGCCGTCGGGTTCGGGTGCTGCGGGTTCGGGTGCTGCGGGTTCGAGTGTTTCGGGCTCGGGTGCTGCCTCGGCCGCGACGCCGACGCGCCCGGAGACCGCGCCGACGCAACAACTGCCGGGGTGGGACGCCAGCGCCCCGACCCAGCAGGTGCCGACGTGGGGCGGGCAGCCGCACCCGACCGTGGTCATGCCGGGCGTCGAGCCGCAGCCGGTGGCGCAGCAGCCGGTGCCGCAGCAGTGGCCCCCGCACCAGCAGCCCCAGTGGCACGCGCCCCAACAGCCGTGGCTGCCACGGGGCGGTGCGATGCCCCCGGCCCAGCAGTGGCCTGCCCAGCAATGGCCTGCCCAGCAATGGCCCGCACAGCGGTGGCCGCAGCAGGCGACGGCTGCGTCACCGGCGACGTCGTCCCGGGGCAAGACCGGACGTACCGTCGCCGTGCTGGCGCTGTTCCTGGTGTGCGGTGTCGTGGCCGGGGCAGTGTTGACCAACATCTTCGGGCGTGCTGGGTCGACTGCAGCGAGTCCGCCGCCGGTGGTGACCGGCCCCGGGGTCTCGCCGTCGTCCGCAACGCCGACACCGACACCCACCCGATCGCCGTCGAGCGCGAGGCCCACGCCCTACCAGGTGCCGCCCACCAAGTGGTCGGCCCTGCCGAAGCCCTCACCCACCAACCAGGCCCAGCGGGTGACGCAGGCGAATGCGCTCTATGCGCTCGAGTTTCCGTCGCCCATGACCTGCCCGACGATTCCCGAGGGCATCGAGAAGCGGTCGGAGTTCCAGAAGTTGGCCCGCCAGCTGGTCACCTGCCAGTACGAGGCCTGGGCGCCGGTCTTCGAGCAGACGATGGGCTTCAAGCTGTCGAAGCCCGGCCTGGTGATCTTTGCCGAGCAGGTGAAGTCGCCGTGCGGCACGGTCGATGACGACCAGTCCTTCTACTGCCCGAACTCGGCCGAGATCTACCTGAGCGAGAAGCGCTTCGAGTCGTCGCAGGACTGGTGGCGGCTGCACTTCGCCAACACGATCGCGCATGAGTTCCTGCACCACCTGCAGTCAGAGGCGGGCATTCTCGAGGGCGCCTATTCGCTGGACATGACCGGCGACGAGCGCACCCGGCGGGTCGAACTGCAGGCCTATTGCATGACCAGCCGCATGATGGTGGTCACCCCGGCATACGAGTTCGGTGACCGCGACTACCAGATCTTGAAGGCCTGGGCGGCTGAAGGGGATTCGTCCAAGACCCACGGCAGCGTCGCATCTCGCAAGAACTGGTGGATGCGCGGCCTGGAGCAGAAGACGCTGGGCGGGTGCAACACGTGGGTGGTGCCCGCGAGCCAGGTGACGTAGGCAGGTTGACGTAGGCCGGTGACGTGGGCCCGGGGGACGTACCGAAGGAACCCCCGGGGGGACACAATGGCTGCATGACTCAGCCCGTGCCCCAGAACCGTCCGCCGCGAGGACCGCAGTGGTCGCAGGGCTGGGGTGTGCAGCAGTGGGGCCAGCCGCAGGGTGGTCAGCAGCAGGGTGGTCAGCAGGGTGGCTCGTACCGGCCGCAGCATGGCGGGCCGCAGTTCGGCGCGCCGCGGTTCGGCGGCGGCCCGCAATACGGTGCGCCGCGGTTCGGTGGCGGACCCCAGTATGGAGGGCCACAATACGGCGGGCCCCCGCAGGGCCGTCCGCCGTTCGGGCCCATGGGGCCGTGGCCGGGTGGCCATCGACAGCCGCCGGCGCCTCGACGAGGTGGCGGCTGGGGAGTCGTACTGGTGGTGGTCGCCCTGGTGGCGGCGGTGGGACTGCCGGGCTACGTGTGGCTGAACCGCACCAGCAACACGACCAACCCGACCATCAGCCCGGTCGTGCGGACCACGCCGGCGCTGCAGACCACGCCTGTCGAGACCGAGCCGTCGACCGAGCCGCCCACCAGCGAACCGCCGTCGTCCGAACCGCCGACAACACCGCCGACGACCCAGCCCACGACCAGCGAACCGCCGGTGGACACAGGGGTGCTGCCGCAGCGCACGTGGGCAGCGCTGCCGGGGCCGCACTCGAACCACCCGACGTGGGTGACGCTGCAGCGCAACAGCATCTATGGCTATGACTTCCCGAAGCTGACCTGCCCCGATGTGCCCGACGGGTTCAGTTCGACCCAGCAGTTCCGCACGTTCGCGACCAACACGCTGAACTGCCAGCACAACGGCTGGGCGACGATCTTCAAGGCAGCGGGCAAGGCCCTGCCCAAGCCGAAGGTCCTGTTCATCAGCGGGGCCGTGCAGACGCCGTGCGGCACCAGTGGGGCCAAGGTCTCGTTCTATTGCGGGTCGTGGGACGGGTCGTCGTACGCGATCTATGTGCACTCCTCGCTGATCGAGCAGTCAAACACCTGGTGGCGGCTGCGGGGCTACGAGACGCTGTCGCACGAGTACGCGCACCACGTGCAGATGATGGCCGGGGTGCTGCGGGCCAACAGCAACCTGGTGCAGGCCGGCAACCTGACCCTGACAGAGGGCTCGCGCCGGCTCGAGCTGCAGGCGTCGTGCTATTCCATGCGTCTGCTCTACATCACGCCGTCCACGAAGTTCTCGCGTGCCGACTACCAGACGGTGGTCGAGTGGTCGTCGGTTGACCAGGACGAATACCACGGCAGCGCCAAGTCGAACACCTACTGGTGGCAGCGCGGGCTGTACATGCAGAAGGTGGGCGGCTGCAACACCTGGACGGTGGGTTCGTCGAGCGTCTCGTGACGGCCTGGGGCGGTTGCCGGTGTATCGAGAGGTCACCATCTGCAGAACACGTCGCTGGGATCTGCAGATCGTGACCTCTCGGCGGTGACTCAGGGGTGCCAACCCCGCGCGGTCAGCTGTTCGTGCACAATCTGGACGACCTGCGGGTGCATGCCCCGGGCAGATGTTTGGCGGTGACCTGTTCGAAGCCGATCCCGGTCGCCCGGATGAGCCGGGCCCGGTCGAGGTCGTAGTCCATCTGCTTCACCCGCTCGCGGTGGTGGCGCCCGTCGTAGTCCATGGCGAAGCGCCAGCCGCGCCAGTAGAAGTCCACCGTGGCGACCCAGCCGCTCTCGGTGACCAGGTCGACGTTGAGCTCCGGCTCGGGCAGCCCGGCCCGCACGAGTAGCAGCCGCGTCAGGGTTTCGCTGACAGAAGCGCTGCCCGGACGAATCAGGCCGAGCGCCTCACGGGCCCGACGCACCCCACGTCCGCCGCCACGCAGCCCGGCGCGCAGGTCGTCCGCCGTCAACGCTGACTTCGGTCGCAGCAACCAGTCACCCGCAGTGACCAGGTCATCGAGGGCCAACGACTCGGCGAGGTCGACCCACGTCGAGACCCCCGTCGTCACCGGATGGGCAGGGACACCAGCCTGAATCGCCGCTGACACGGTGAAGGTGCCGTTCAGGTCGCGGGGCAGGGGTGGTGATTTGCGGGGCACGCCGTCACTGAACCATGCGAGGCGCCCACCGCGGGGGCCTGAAGTGCTCGCCTGTGGATAACCCCGGCCCTGGTCGGCATCGAGAGGTCGCCATCTGCAGAACACGTCGCTGGGATCTGCAGATCGTGACCTCTCGGCGTCCAACCCCCCGGACGACCTCAGCGCTTGTTGGCCAGGGCCCCGATCAGGGGGTCCCACGCCTGCACGCGGCGCTGCGCAATCAGGCCCTCTTCGTGGAAGGGGTCGGTATCGAGCAGTTCGACAACCTCGTCGGCCGACTCGGCGCGGAACAGCAGCAGTGCCTCGCCCGGATCGGTCTCGAGCAGCGGACCCGAGGCGAACAGCACGCCCGACTGGGCCAGCCCGCCCAGGTAAGCGCGGTGGATCGGACGCACCTCGTCGAGGCTGGCCTGGTCATCGGTGTAGGTGTAGTGCACGGCGAAGAAACCCATGCGTCATGATGACATGCGGGCGACTGCAGTGACAGGTGGTGCCCACTCGTGGCATCATGCCCGGTCCGATTTGGGCTGCGGGTGAACCGTGGCGTAGAGTGGGGCGTCGGTCACCTGTGACCACGGACGATTCTGCCTGCATGCCTTCGGCTCGGACGCATGCCGGCGACAAATCAACCAGAAATGGGAACGCCTTGGCGAAGAAAGAAGGAGCCCTCGAGCTCGAGGGTGTTGTGGTGGAGGCACTGCCCAACGCGATGTTCCGCGTTGAGCTGGCCAACGGCCACCGCGTCCTCGCGACCATCAGCGGCAAGATGCGGCAGCACTACATCCGCATCCTGCCCACTGACCGTGTCGTCGTGGAACTGTCTCCTTACGACCTGACCCGCGGACGAATCGTCTACCGCCACAAGTGATCATCGGGCATGCCCCGAGTCTGCTCGGGGAGTGCCCCGGGTCAGATCAGCAGTAATCCACCCAGACCGGGGCGGGCGCATGTCCACACCGGTTCAGACCAGAAAGAAGCTCGATGAAGGTTCAGCCGAGCGTCAAGAAGATCTGCGACAAGTGCAAGGTGATCCGCCGGCACGGTCGTGTGATGGTGATCTGCGACAACCCTCGTCACAAGCAGCGCCAGGGCTGAGCCCACGCCGCACCGCGAGGTTGCTCGCACCACCTGTCCAACGGGGACGACCCTGAGGACGCTTGACAACTCAATACCCAACACGTGGCGCAAGGCCGGAGCAATCCGGTTCCACCCCCGGGCGAAGGCCGGGGCCCCAGCACACAACCGGTCAATCCGGTGGGGGGACGCGTCACGCCGCCACACCTTCGCGGTCGCTAGCCGACTCCACACAACCCTGCGGGAAACAGGGGGAGCGGTGACCGGGACGCCCACCGGCGTCCAGAACATCGAAAGGTTGCCACATGGCACGCCTCATTGGTGTCGACCTGCCGCGCGAAAAGCGCCTTGAGGTTGCACTGACCTACATCTTCGGAGTGGGCAAGACCCGCGCCGCCGAGACCCTGGCCGCCACCGGCATTTCCGGTGACCTGCGCGTCCATGAGCTCAATGATGACCACCTGGTTGCTCTGCGTGACCACATCGAGGCCAACTACGAGACCGAAGGTGACCTGCGCCGAACTGTCGCGTCCGACATTCGCCGCAAGATCGAGATCGGCACCTACCAGGGTCGCCGTCACCGTGCGGGCCTGCCCGTGCGCGGTCAGCGCACCCGCACCAACGCTCGTACCCGCAAGGGCAAGAAGAAGGCCGTCGCCGGCAAGAAGAAGGCTCGCTGATCGAAGCCCTGACGGGCTCCGGCAGCTGATCGCCTCTCACGACAGACTCCAGGAAGAGACACAGACTTATGGCAACTGCAGGTCGCAAGGCCGCCGCCGCGAAGACGAAGGTGCGGCGCAAGGAAAAGAAGAACGTCACCGTTGGTCAGGCTCACATCAAGTCGACCTTCAACAACACCATCATCGCCATCACCGATCCCAGCGGCGCTGTGATTTCGTGGGCCTCGGCCGGCACCGTCGGCTTCAAGGGCTCGCGCAAGTCGACCCCGTTCGCTGCCCAGATGGCCGCTGAGAACGCTGCCCGCCGCGCGATGGACCACGGCATGAAGCGTGTTGACGTGTTCGTCAAGGGTCCCGGCTCGGGTCGCGAGACCGCCATCCGTTCGCTGGCTGCTGCCGGTCTTGAGGTCGGCGCGATCGCCGACGTCACCCCGGTGCCCCACAACGGTTGCCGTCCGCCCAAACCGCGCCGCAACTGACCCGCCGAGACAGGAAAGAAGGACTGAACAATGGCCCGTTACACCGGCCCCATGACCCGCAAGTCCCGCCGTCTTGGCGTGGACCTGGTTGGCAACGACAAGGCGTTTGAGCGCCGCCCCTACCCCCCGGGTGTGCACGGCCGCGGCCGTACCAAGGACTCGGAGTACTCGCTGCAGCAGCGCGAGAAGCAGAAGGCACGTTTCGCCTATGGCGTGCTCGAGAAGCAGTTCCGTCGCTACTACGCAGAGGCTGACGGCCGTCCCGGCAAGACCGGTGACCTGCTGCTGCAGATCCTCGAGTCGCGCCTCGACAACGTCGTGTACCGCGCTGGCTTCGCCTCGACCCGTCGTCAGGCCCGCCAGCTGGTCTCGCACGGCCACTTCATGGTCAACGGCCAGAAGGTGAACATCCCGAGCTTCCGCGTGACCCCGCACGACATCATCGACGTCGCGCCGAAGTCGCTCGACCTGACCCCGCTGGTCGTGGCTCGTGAGACCCATGGTGAGCGCGAGGTTCCGGCCTGGCTGACCGTGCGTCCCAACCGGATGCGCATCCTGGTGCACCAGCTGCCGACTCGTGACCAGATCACGATCGACGTCCAGGAACAGATGATCGTCGAGCTCTACTCCAAGTGAGCCCCAGCAGCAGCCGTCCGGGCAATCGGGCGGCTGCTGCACCCGGTCCGGGTGGGGGAAGAATCCACCGCCCGGATCACCGATCTTCGGATCACACTGAATCTTCGGATCAACACGATCTTCGGATCCTCGTACTGCATCTCGGGAACGGTTCCCGAGGGCCTGTCGTGCCGTCAAATGGTGGGCGGCGCGGGAAGGAAGACACATGCTCATCGCACAGCGTCCGTCGCTGACCGAAGAGGTCATCGACGAGTACCGTTCGCGTTTCGTCATCGAGCCCCTGGAGCCCGGCTTCGGCTACACCCTGGGCAACTCGATGCGTCGCACCCTGCTCAGCTCGATCCCCGGTGCCGCCGTCACCAGCATCAAGATCGCCGGAACCCAGCACGAGTTCTCGACGATCCCCGGTGTTGTTGAGGACGTCACCGAGATCATCCTGAATGTGAAGAACCTGGTGCTCTCGTCCGAAGAGGACGAGCCGGTCACCATGTACCTGCGCAACAAGGGTGCGGGCAACGTCACCGCCGCCGACATCGAGACCCCTGCCGGTGTCGAGGTGCACAACCCCGACCTGCACATCGCCACCCTCAACGAGGACGGCATGATCGAGATGGAGCTCGTCGTCGAGCGTGGCCGCGGTTACGTGTCGAGCGCGCTGAACAACTCGCCCGACGCCGAGATCGGCCGCATCCCGGTCGACTCGATCTATTCGCCTGTGCTCAAGGTGAGCTACAAGGTCGAGGCCACCCGTGTCGAGCAGCGCACCGACTTCGACCGCCTCGTGATCGATGTCGAGACCAAGCAGTCGATGAGCCCCCGCGACGCCGTGGCGTCGGCCGGTCGCACGCTCGTGGAGCTGTTCGGCCTGGCCCGTGAGCTGAACTACGACGCCGAGGGCATCGAGATCGGCCCGTCGCCGGTCGATGAGCAGCTCGCCCAGGACCTGGCCATGCCGGTTGAGGACCTGAACCTCACCGTTCGTTCGTACAACTGCCTCAAGCGTGAGGGCATCCACACCGTCGGCGAGCTTCTCGGCCGTTCGGAGCAGGACCTGCTCGACATCCGCAACTTCGGCACCAAGTCGATCGACGAGGTCAAGGCGAAGCTTGCCGAGATGGGTCTGGCCCTCAAGGACAGCGCCCCCGGGTTCGACCCGCTGGCCGCCGTCGAGCGTTACGAGGAAGACGACTACGCCGAGACCGAGCAGTACTGATCCGCACCCGCCACCGGGCGCGAGTCCGGTAGATACCCTGAGGAACAACCAACATGCCCAAGCCCACCAAGGGTCCCCGCATCGGCGGAACCCCGGCTCACGAGCGGATCATCCTGGCCAACCTGGCCAGCCAGCTCTTCGAGCACGGTCGCATCACCACCACTGAGACCAAGGCCAAGCGCGTGCGCCCCCTGGCCGAGAAGCTCATCACCAAGGCCATCAAGGGTGACCTGCACAACCGTCGTCTGGTGCTGAGCACCATCACCGACAAGGACATCGTGCACACCCTGTTCGCCGACATCGCGCCGGCGATGGAGGGTCGTGAGGGCGGCTACACCCGCATCACCAAGCTCGGCCCCCGCAAGGGTGACAACGCCCCCATGGCGCTGATCGAGCTCGTGACCGAGCCGGTCGTCAAGAAGGCTGGCCCGGTCCAGGCTGACGAGACCGCCGAGGACGCCAAGGCCAAGATCGCCGCTGCTGCTGAGGCCGAGGTCGAGGCTGACGACGCCGCCGAGATCGACGCCGCTGAGGCTGAGGTCGACGCCGACGCCGACGAGGTCGTTGCTGAGGCCGAAGAGGCTGAAGAGGCCGAGGTCAAGGCCGATGAGGCCGACGCCGATGAGGATGCCAAGGCCTGATCGTCCGATCACCCGGGTACTACTGACAACGCCCGCCCCCTTGTGGGGCGGGCGTTGTGGTGTTTGTGGGGGGTGGGGGTTCGTGGGTGTTCGTGGACGAGGCAGGCGCGCGGCGGATGATGTGGCGCGGGCCCGCGTGCACCCGGCTCAGACGCGCCAGGTTCCCGCCGGGCCGGTGAACTCGACCCAGATCCCGAAGTCGCCCTCGTCCACGGACAACGGCACGCCCAGCGATTCAAGGGCGACCCGATAGGGCTCGGGGTCCGGGGCGCTCGCGCCCCAGGCGGTCACTGCAGCGCGAGGCCCCACCGTTGCCGCCGGTGAGGGTCCGCCGAGCCAGTCGATGAGGAACGGCACGATCCCAGAGGCGTCGGCATGCAGCGGCTCGCTCAGTGTCCAGGCGAGTTCGACGCCGTCCGGGGTGGTGCGGCGTCCGGGGCCGAGCGGGCCCACGTCGAACCCGAGGCCGAGCAGCCCCGCCGCGGCGGACTCGAGGTCGCCCGGGTGTGCGGCGAACGTGCACAGGCTGATGCCGTTCACCCCGGCCAGCTTGAACGGCGGGTTCGGGTGCCCCGGGACGACCTGGGGATCGACCGCGATGAGCTCGACATAGGCCTCGTCCGTGAGACCGAACAGCGCATTGTGCGTGCCGGTGCGGGGGTGCTTGCCGCCGGCTTCGGGGCGCACACCGAGGCGCATGGCGAACTCGTCGCAGGCCGCGGCCAGGTCGGGCACGGTGATGACGAGGTGGTCGAGGTTGCCGAGGTCTTCTGCAGGAGTGGTCACAACAGAATCCTGCCACGGCCTTGCTGGCCCGTTCGGGATTGCCGCCCCACGCCAGCTTTGCCCCGCGGCGGGAACTTTGCCCTGCGGCGCCGCACGGCAAACTTCCCGCCGGCAGGCAGATCTGCCGCGGACGGGCAGTTCCACTGCACACCTCTTGCCATCGACTGAACAGGCGTTTAGTATATTGAACATGGGTTCAGTCACCGACCTCACCGCGCGCGCCCAGATCCGTGACGCCGCCGCTGCGCTCTTCGCCGAGCACGGCTTCGACCGGGTCACCATGCGGCAGGTCGCCGCATCGGCCGGCGTCTCCCCAGCCCTCGTCGTCCACCATTTCGGTTCGAAGGACGGTCTGCGCACCGCTGTCGTCGACCATGTCGTGGCGTGGTTCGACAACACCATCGACAAGAGCCAAGAGGCACTCGATGGCCGCAACTGGCAAGAAGTGCTCAACGACGCCGCAGACTCATTCACCCATGCAGACACCCTGCCCAGGTTGTTCGGGCGCATGCTCGTCGACCGTGACCCAGCGATGCAGGGGCTCTTTGCCCGCATCGTCGAACGCTCAGAAATCATCATGCAGCGCTACATCGAGGCGGGCGTCATGTCCGATGACCCCGACTCCCGGTTGCGAACCGCCATGTTGGTGGCCAGCGACCTGGGGGCGTTGATGTTCAGGCCCTACCTGAGCAGCTTCCTCGGGTTCGACCCCTACGGCGATGGCATGCCACGGTGGGCGGCCGTCGCCACCCGCGTGTACGCCTCGCTGCTTGTCGACCAGTCCTTCCTGACCGCGTTCGACACCAGCCGCACAGACACCACTACCAACTCCCCACAGGAGCAATTGTGAGCATCATCCGCACCGAAGCCCTCGTCAAGACCTTCGGACCCACCCGCGCCCTCGACGGGCTCGACCTCGTGGTCGAACCCGGTGAGGTGCACGGCTTCCTCGGCCCGAACGGCGCCGGCAAGTCGACCACCATCCGCATTCTTCTCGGCCTCATGCGCCACGACTCCGGGACCGCCCGGCTGTTCGACCGCGACCCGTGGCGTGAGGCCGTCGAGCTGCACAAGCGTCTGGCCTATGTGCCCGGCGACGTCACGCTGTGGCCCGGCCTGACCGGCGGGCAGTGCATCGACGTGCTGGCCGCCGCCCACGGCGACATCGACACCCAGCGCCGCGACGACCTGATCGAGCGATTCGAGCTCGATCCCACCAAGAAGAGCCGCAGCTATTCCAAGGGCAACCGGCAGAAGGTCTCGCTGGTCGCCGCCCTGTCAACCCACGTCGAACTGCTGCTGCTGGACGAGCCCACCTCGGGGCTCGACCCGCTCATGGAAAGGGTTTTCCAGGACGTCATCACCGAGCGGCGCGCCGACGGCGTCACCGTGCTGCTGTCGAGCCACATCATGGGCGAGGTCGAGGCGCTGGCCGACCGGGTCAGCATCATCCGCGAGGGCCGGCTGGCCTCGAGCGGCACGCTCGCCGACCTGCGGCGCCACACCCGCAGCCACGTGCACGCGCTCACGCTGCGTCCACCGGCACTGCCCGCGAGCGCCGACCTGGCGCTCACAGCGGACGGCGATCGCACCGAGGTGAACGGCACCATCGACGCCGACCACGTGGGCCAGCTGGTCGCGGCCCTGCACGACGCCGGGCTGCACACGCTGACGGTGACGCCGCCGAGCCTGGACGACCTGTTCCTGACCAACTATGCCGACGCCGAGAATGCGCCGCTGACCAGCGCCGGTGCCCGATGAGCACGCTCACCACACCCGTCACCGCACCCGCGCGGGCGTCGTCCTCGACCGCGGGGCAGGGGCGCACACTCGACGTCTCGAACCTGCACACGATGCTGGGCATCAACCTGCGCACCGGCTGGCGCACGCTGCTGGGCTGGTGGCTGGCGATGGTGGCGCTGGCCGCGATCACCGCCCAGTCGATGGAGCGCACCTACCCGACCCCGGCCGAGGTGCGGGCCTATGGCGAGACCATCGGCTCTGGTGCCGCGATCCAGATGATGAACGGTCGCATCGCGGGCCTGGACACCCTGGGCGGCATTTTCGCGAACGAGTTCGGGTTCATCGTCTCGTTCGTCGTGCCCGTCATGGGCATCGCGCTGGTGGCACGCAGCACCCGACGCGAAGAGGAATCCGGGCGCCTCGAACTGCTGCTGGCCTCGGCGCTTGGCCGGCACGCGCCGCTGGCCGCGGCCCTGCTGATCACCTTGGGTGTCGCGCTCGTGACGGGGCTTGGCGTGTGGGCCTCGGTGCTGGGCACTGACATCGACGTGGCGGGGGCGGCCTGGTATGCGGCCGGCATCGCGGCGATGATCATGCTGTTCGGGGCGGTCGCGGCCGTCGCGGCCCAATTGGCCGAGAACACCCGCGGCGTCTGGATGATCGGCGTCGCCATCGCCATCGCCTCGTACCTGGTGCGCGGCCTGTCGGCGGTCAACGACGGCTGGTACGGCTGGCTGACCCCGCACGGGCTTTTCGACGGCATCAAGGCGTTCGGTGGCAACCCGCAGTGGTGGCCACTCGCCGTGCTGGTCGCGGTGAGCG
Organism: Aestuariimicrobium sp. G57; assembly: GCF_050110855.1. Lineage (NCBI taxonomy): Bacteria > Bacillati > Actinomycetota > Actinomycetes > Propionibacteriales > Propionibacteriaceae > Aestuariimicrobium > Aestuariimicrobium sp. G57. The sequence goes on from NZ_JBNINW010000004.1 coordinate 218,102, forward strand.
TGGTGCTGGTGGTCGTGGCCGCCGGGCTGAACGCCAGCCGTGACCTGGGCGCGGCGATGTGGCAGGCGCGTCCGGGGGCGCGGCACGCCTCGGCGGTGCTGCGCAGCCCTTGGGGCATCGCGCTGCACGAGCACCGTGGCGCCCTGATCGGGTGGGCGGTGATTGCCGTCGTGGCCATGGCCATCTATGGCTCGCTGACCCAGCAGGTCATCGAGGCGTTGCAGGCCTCGCCGCAACTGCAGATCTTCGTGCAGGCGGGGCTCAACTCGGTGGTCGCGATGTTCGTGCTGCTTGCGGCGATGCTTGCCGCCGCGGCGGCGATCGTGCTCGGTGGGGCCTTGCGTGCGGCCGAAACCTCCGGACGATTGGAGGCCGAACTGGCGGGCCCTCGAAGCCGTGTCGGCTGGATCAGCCGTCACCTGGTCGTGATCAGCCTCGGGTCGGTGGTGATCCTGTGGCTGGGTGCGGTGATGCTGGCGGCGTCGGCCAACGCCTCGCTGGGTGATGGGCAGTTGTGGGGGCCGGTGATGCGGGCGGCTGCGGTGCATGTTCCGGTGGTGCTGGCCTTCTCGGGGGCCTCGGCCGCGATGTTCGCGTGGCTGCCGAGGTGGCGGGGGCTGGTGTGGGCCGTCTATGGGGTCGCGGTGTTCCTGGGCTACATGGGCGACGCCCTCGGAGTGCCCGACTGGCTGCTCGACAACTCCCCATTCATGCTGGCCGGCATGGTGCCGACTGAGCCGGTGCGCTGGGCCGGGGTGGTCGTGATGTCGGTCATTGCGGTCGTGGGGCATGTGCTGGCGGTGGTGGGAATGCGGCACCGGAGCCTGCCGGTGGTGTGAGTGAGCCTGCCGGTGGTGTGAGTGGGGTGGTGGGCGGTGGGTGGGGACGCCCGACGCGCGTGACCGACCTGCCACAACCACTTGGCTTGCGTAACTCGACTTGGCTTGCACTTACAGCACAAGCTGAGTCGAGTTTCGCAAGCCAGGTGGACGAGGGCTGGGGTCGGGCTCGGGTCCATCACCAGCTGGCGGGGTTGAACTCGTCCGGGGTGGCCCGAAGTTGCAGAAGTGGCGCTGGTGCCGCGTGTGCAGGTTGTTTTCGGGGCTGGGGCTTGCAGAACTGGCGCTGGTGTCAGTTGTGCAAGGTGTTTCGGTCGTCGGGCTTGCAGACGTGGCGCTGGTGTCAGTTGTGCAGGTGTGGGTGTTTCCCGCGGTGCTGAACCGTTGGTAGTCGAACGGTTCGGCACCGCTGTGGAGCCCCTGAACCTGCCGCCCCGACCTGTACTCGTCCCGAATCCGCCCTCTCGCCCCCGCCAGTCCCGCTTGGCTTGCGTAACTCGACTTGGCTTGCACTGACAGCACATGCTGAGTCGAGTTTCGCAAGCCAGGTGGACGAGGGCTGGGGTCGGGGCTCGGGCATTCGTGAGCTGGCGGCTCTGAACTCGACTTGGCTTGCACTTACAGCACAAGCTGAGTCGAGTTTCGCCAGCCGGGTGGACGAGGGCTGGGGTCGGGCTCGGGCATACATGAGCTGGTGGCTCTGAACTCGTCCGGGGTGGCCCGACCTTGCAGAAGTGGCACTGATGCCACGAGTGCAGCCTCCGTCGGCTCTCGGGCTTGCAGACGTGGCGCTGGTGCCACTTCCGCAACCCGAGGGTGCCCCCAGCGGTGCTGAACCGTCGGTAGTCGAACGGTTCGGCACCGCTGTGTCGTCCAGCCCACCCGCGCCCTGAACTCGTCCACACCCCCGTTGCACCCCATTGGTTAGGCTGACCCCGTGCCGGACCAAAAACTACGCATCGCGCAGCTTGCCAACTTCGTCGGCCCCGTCTCGGGAGGCATGCGGGTCGCCATCGACGAGCTTGGCAAGGGCTACGTCGCCGCCGGCCATGAACGCATCCTCGTGATCCCCGGCGAGCAGGACCAGGTCACCGAGACCGAGCACGGCATCATCGTGCAGGTGCGGGCGCCCAGGATCAGCCGTGAATACCGCATGATCGCGACTCCGTGGCGCGCGCTCGATGTGCTCGACCGGTTCAAGCCCACCTCGATCGAGGTCAGCGACAAGTGGACCCTCTCGCCCGCCGGCAATTGGGCCCGCAAGCGTGGCATCGGCTCGGCGCTGTTCAGCCACGAACGCCTCGACGACATGCTGGCCATGTGGCTGCGTCGCCAGTTCGGCGTGGAAACCGTTGTCGGCGGCCTGAACCGGCGCCTGGCCAAGCAGTTCGATGCTGTCGTAGTGACGTCCCACTACGCCGCGGACGAGTTCATGGACACCGGCGCCCACCTGGTGCACGTGCCGCTGGGTGTCGACCTCGAGACGTTCCACCCGATGGGCTACGAAACCCCCGAACCCACCCCCGACGGCACCCGCGACGAGCCCGTGCAGATCTGCTACGTCGGGCGCATGTCGCACGAGAAGAGCCCGCAACTGGGTGTCGCCGCGGCGGTCGAACTGCACCGGCGTGGGGTGCCGATCCAGCTCAACATGTACGGCACCGGCCCCGACGTCGAGGCGCTGAAGGAGCAGGCCGGCGACGCTCCCGTGGTCTTTCATGGCTTCGTCAAGGGACGCGACGAGGTCGCCAAGCGGTTCGCCCACAGCGACATCAGCTTTTCGGTGTGCCCGGCCGAGACGTTCGGGCTGGCGGTGCTCGAGGCACTGGCCTGCGGCACCCCGGTGGTCACCAGCGACCGCGGCGGCGCCCATGAACTCGTCGACGAGACCAGCGGTGAGCATGGACGACCGACTGCCGAGAGTCTGGCTGATGCCACTCAGCGCCTGATCGCCCGACTGGGGCCGGGCCTGCGCAACGCGGCCAGGGCGCGGGCCGAGAAGTACACCTGGCAGGCGAGCACCGACAAGATGCTCGCGATGCACCACCGCCTGGCGGCCGGCCAGGCTGCGACCGACGGAGGGAACAAGCAATGGGCGTGATCGCGCGACTGCTGAAGGTGGCCGCCGTGGCAGGGGCGGTGGCAGGTCCGGTGTGGGCGAGGGCCCCGAAGGGTGAGCGCATCGCCCCGGACGGGGTGCACACCCTGGACGAGGCAACCTCCGCGGCGCAGTCGTCCGGGCTCTCGGGCTGGGAACTCGTCGACCACGTCACGGGGGTGGTGCACCGCAAGTTCAGCTACTACTCGTGCTACCACTGGTGGGAATCGCCCGCCGAGGCCTTCGCCCGCAGCCGTGGCCAGTCGAATCAGTACAACCTGGCGCTGGCCAGCGTGCTGCGTCGGCTCGGTTTCGAGGTGCGGACGGTGCATGCGTCGCGGGTGCGGCTGCAACGTTCGCCGTGGTGGCATGCGGGGCACACGTGGCTCGAGGTCACCATCGACGGCATCACCAAGGATGTCTGCGCCAGCCGCGCCGAGAACCGGGCCGGTCAGGTGACGTTCGTGCCGGTGACGCCGGTGCGGTTGTTCCGGGGGCTGACGTATGTCGACACCACCCTCGGGCTGGCGCTGATCGTGGTCGTGGTGGCGTGGCGGGCGTGGCTGAATGGTGAGCCGCTGCCGCGGTGGGTCTACCGTCCGTTCAACGAGGCGGCCAGCACCGAGGGTTGGCACGAGTCACGCCGCGGCGCCTGACGGCCACCCAACCGGCCACCTAACCCGCCAGCAGCCCCGCCACCCACGGTGCCACCAGCACGCCGAGCACCATGAACGGGCCGAACGCGACGTCAGTGTCGCGCCTGGCCACCCGGGTGGCCAGCAGCACCACGCCCACCACGGCCATCAGCACGAAGGCCGCCACCGTGCCCAGCAGCGCCAGCAGCACGCCGGGCCAGCCGACGCCGATCCAGCCCAGGGCGGCACCGGTCGTGAGCCCCAGTTTTACGTCGCCCAGCCCGAACCCCGCCGGGTTGATGAACGCGATCACGAACAGCACCGTCGCAGTGATCAGCCCCGCGACGATGGTCATGCCCCAGCGGCCCCAGTCGCCATGCACGGCCGCCGGCACCACCAGCAACACCACGAAGACCCCGAACGGCAGCAGCGTGAACCGGTCCCAGAGCCGGTGCTGGGCCAGGTCTTGCGCGGTGCCGGCGCCCCACGCCCACGCCAGCACCGCGAACGCCGGCCACGCCCACACGTCGGTCCACAGCACGGCCCAGACGAACACCGCCACTGCGGTAACCCCATAGATCCACCGCGAGGGCCGGGCCAGTGCGCCGCCGGCGCCAGCCCCGGCCCCGTCGTCAGCGTCACTGTCGTTGCCCCGGACGATGCTGGTGTCGGTCAACGCCCCGAGAACCCTTCGATGATGGTGATCGCCGCCGGCCCCATGATCACCAGGATGATCACGGGCAGAATGCACAGGATCAGCGGGAACACCACCTTGACGGGGATCTCCATGGCCTTCTTCTCGGCCAGCTGCCGACGCGTCACCCGCATCTCGTCCGACTGCGCCCGCAGCACATCGGCCAGCGGGATGCCGTACGCCTCGGCCTGGATGATCGTGCGGACGAACCGCCGCAGCGGCGTCGAGCCGGTGCGCTTGGCCAGGTCTTCATAGGCATTGCGGCGCGACTGGCCGACCTGAATGTCCTGCATCGTGCGGACCAGTTCACGCGCCAGCACCCCACGACCGTTGCGGGCCACCCGCAGCATGGCCGAGTCGAAGCCCAGCCCGGCTTCGACGGCGATGCTCATCTGGTCGAGCGTGTCGGCCAGTTCAAGGTCAACCTGCTGGCGACGATTCAGATACGTGTTGTAGAGCAGCAGGTCGGGCAGAAAGTAGCCGCCGATCGTCAGCCCCAGCAGCATCAGCACCAGCACCGCATGCTGGCCCGAGATCCAGGCGATCGCCGTCATGATCAAGAAGAACAGGGCCAGCAGCACCTTGATCGAGAGCAGCTGGTCGACCGTCCAGCCGCCGGGGAACCCGGCCTTGGCCAGCGCCTGTTCGAGCTGGTTGCGCCGGGCCGGTGAGTTGATCAGCCGGGCGAAGCCCAGGTTGCCCTGGGTGCGCCGCGAACTGGCCATCGTGGGCTGCGCGACGCCGCGTTGCAGGTTGGCGACGGCCCGCGTGCGCACCGGGTCGGCACCGACGAACAGCAGCCCCAGCACCGTGGCGAGCCCGACACCGAACAGGGCGAGTGCGACATAGATCATGGCCGGCCCCTCAGTACTTGATCCGGACGACGGCGCGCAACCACAGGCTGCCGATGATCAACAACAGCGTGGCCAGCCCCAGGAAGAACCAGCCCAGCGGACGGGTGAACAGCAGGCCGATGTAGGGCGGGTTCACGATGGCGAAGATGCCGGCCATGGCGAACGGCAGCACAATCAGCACGATCGCCGACAGCTTGCCCTCACCGCTCAGCGCGTCGACCTGCCGGCGCAGCTGAGCGCGCTCCCGGATGGTGTGGGAGACCCCGTCGAGCACGTCAGCCAGGTTGCCGCCGACCTCGCGGTTGATGGCGACGGCCTGCCCGATCCAGCTGAAGTCCTCGCTCTTCATCCGCTCAGCGGTGTCCTCCATCGAGTCGGCCAGTGGGCGCCCCAGCCGCAGTTCGTTGGTGATCCGCGTGAACTCGTCATTGGTCGGCGTGGCCGCCTCGCGGGCGACGGTGCTCAGCGCCTGCGCAAACGAATACCCCGACCTCAGGCTGCCGGCCAACATCTGCGCGGTCTCGTCCAACTGGGTAGCGAACGCGGCGCGGCGCTGGTCGGTGCGCACCAGCACGAACGCCCACACCGCGACCGGCACCAGCACCAGCAGCACCACGGCCAGGGCGAGCGAGCCGAGCAACAGGCCCAGCGCGAACGCGGCGATCATGGCGCTGCCGGTCAGCACCACCACATTGCTGGCTGGCATCTTGATGCCCGCGATCTCGAGCTTCTCGGCGAGCCCGCTGCCGCGGCGCCGCAGCACCTTGTCGACACCCGTGGTGAGCTTCGTGGCCACCCCTGACAGCGCCGAGGCTTGCTGGGCGTCGTGCGGGCGGCGGCGGTACTTCGGCACCACCGGACGGCTCGGGGCGACCAGCAACACCAGCACCGTGATGAACGAGATCGTGCCCAGGATCGCCGCAGCGGCCAGGTAGCGGTCGTTGAGCCAGCTCATCGCAGCCACGCGCCGTTGGCGCCGAAGACCTGCGGCGAGATGGTGATGCCCAGGTCGGCGAACCGGTCGGCGAACGCGGGCCGCACTCCCGTGGGGACGACGTGGCCCAGGAACCGGCCGTTCGGGTCGACGCCCGCGGCGTAGTCGTACAGGAATACGTCCTGCATGGTGACGGTCTGGCCCTCCATGCCGTGCACCTCGGTGACCGCCACCACACGACGGGTGCCGTCGCGCAGGCGCGCCAGCTGCACGATCAGGTCAATGGACGAGGCAATCTGCTCGCGGATGGCACGCAGAGGCAGCTCCAGGCCGGCCATCAGCACCAGCGTCTCGAGCCGGCTCAGCGCATCGCGGGGCGAACTGGCGTGCACCGTCGACAGCGACCCGTCGTGGCCGGTGTTCATGGCCTGCAGCATGTCGAGCGCCTCGGAGCCGCGCACCTCGCCGACAACGATGCGGTCGGGGCGCATGCGCAGCGCGTTGCGCACCAGGTCGCGAATGCTCACCTCACCCTTGCCCTCGATATTGGGTGGGCGTGATTCGAGCCGGACGACGTGGGGCTGCTGCAACTGCAGCTCGACGGCGTCCTCGATCGAAATGATGCGTTCGCCTTCGGGGATGAACGACGAGACCACGTTCAGCAGCGTCGTCTTGCCGGTGCCGGTGCCGCCGGAAATGATGATGTTCAGCCGGGCCTTGACGCAGGCGGCGAGCAGTTCGGCGATCTCGGGGCTCATGGTGCCCAGGCGGATCAGGTCGGGCACGGTCAGGGCGTCGTGGCTGAACTTGCGGATGGTCAGCGTCGAGCCGCTGACGGCCAGCGGCGCGATGATGGCGTTGACGCGCGAGCCGTCCTCGAGGCGGGCGTCGACCAGCGGTGAGGATTCGTCGATGCGGCGCCCGATGCGGCCGACGATCCGGTCGATGATCTGGCGCAGGTGTGCCTCGTCCCGGAACGTCGCGTCGGTGCGGTAGATGCGGCCCGCGTGCTCGATGTAGATGTTGTCGGGGCCGTTGACCATGACTTCTGTGACGCTGGGGTCGGCGAGGAAGCCCTGGATCGGCCCGAGGCCCAGGATGTCGGCTTGGACTCCCTCGACGAAGCGGCGCCGTTCGGGGCCGCTCATCGCGAGCCCCTCGGACTCGATGACCTGGGCCAGTTCGGTCTGGACCAGTTGCTTCAGCTGGTCGTCGTTGAGGTCTTCGGACGAGAGCCGCACACCCAGGCGCTCGTACAGGGTGTCGATGGTGCGGTCTTGCAGGCGGCGCATCGCGTCGTGCTTGCCAGCGACGGGGCCGCTGCGGGCGGTGAGGGTGGACGGGCCTGTGCCGGTGGAGGGTGCTCCGTTGGAGGGTGCGTCGGGGTCGGGGCGTGCCCAGGGCGAGGGCTCCGAGGGGGACTCCGGCGGCGATGCGGCGCTGGTCGGGGAATCGGTGGGGGCGGCCTGCTCGTCCGATAGTGGTTCGGGATGTTCGGCGTCGGCGGCGTAGGGAGGTTCGGGTGCAGGCGCCGGGGTGGGGGAGAGCGGCGAGTCGGTGCCCTTGGCCCGGGCCGCGGCGAGGCGTTCGGCGAGGTTCACTGGGACTCCTTGCGGCGCGAGAACAGCCCCTTCTTGGGTTCGGCGACGGGGTGGCCCACGAGCCGGGCGACGACCTGGTCGAGTTCCTTGGTCACCTTGTCCTTTCCGGCGCTCTGCGTGAGCGGGATGCCCTGGTTCACCGAGATCGGGATGAGGTTGGTGGTCGGGATGACCGTGTCGACCTTGGCACCGATGCTGGCCTCGACGTCGGCGACCGTGAGCCCGCGGGAGTTGTCAGCGAAGTTGAGCACGATCTGGCGCGATTCCATCAGCATCTGCAGTTCGCCCAGCGTCTGGATCTCCTTGCGCAGGCCACGCACTCCCGGCACGTCGAGCCCGGTGACCAGGATCAGGTCGCTGGTCAGGTCGAGTGCAGCCAGGGTGTGCTCGGACAGCCCGGGGGAGGTGTCGACCACCACATAGGCGAACGCCGTCGAGAGGGTGCGCAGCAGCGTGGTCACCTCTTGTGCGGTGACCTGGTCGGCGGCGACGGGGTCGTCGGCGCCCGCGACCACCCACAGACCGGTCTCGTGGGGGGCGAGGTAGGGCTTCAGCGCGAGCGCGTCACCGCCGGCAGCGGCCTTGGCGGTCTCGGGCAGCGCGTACTCGGGGTTGAGGTTGAGCGCGGTGGCGACGTCGCCGAAGTGCAGGTCGAGGTCAACCAGCACGACGGGCAGGCCGGTGGCGCGCACCAGCCCGATGGCGACGTTGGTGGTGACGGTGGTCTTGCCGACCCCGCCCTTGGGCGAGGCGACGGTGACGATGCGTCCGCGCTGGGTCTCGGCGGGGGCCGAGAGCCGACGCCGGTTGCGGGCGATGGTGTCGCGCACCTCGTCGGGGTTGGCGCTGACGCGCATCATGTCGCGCACGCCGGAGCGCATGGCCGAGAGGCCAAGGGTGGCATCGTCGCTGATCAGCACCACGGGCACTCCGAAGCGTTCGGTGGCCCAATTGGCGATCTGGAGCGACTCCTGGGGGTTGTCACCGGCTTCGATGAGGACGAGTTCGGAGCCGTTGCCCAGGTTCTGGGCGACGAGCTGGGGGTTGCGGGCCTGCTCGCCGACGAGGGTGACGACCTGGCCGGAGGTGGCATTGGTGACGGTGTTGACGACATCTGGCGTGTGCGCCAGCAGCACGAGCCCGCTCATGAGCCGGCCGATGCGGTGGGAGAGGCAGCAGTGAGCGGGTTGGGGGCGCCGGTGGGCAGGGTGACGATGCGCCCGCCGGAGGTGTTGCTGGTCTGCCGCTCGAGCGTGAGCCAGATGGTGCCGTGCTCGGCAGTCCAGACGATGCGGTCGGCATCGGTGCTGGCGACGGCGAGGGTGATGAGTTGCTCAGCGGGTGCTGCGCTCTGACCCGTGTCAGCCTGGGCCGTCGTGCTGCTCACCCGGGTCACGAGCACCTTGTGCAGCATCGGCATGGTGTAAGAGACGCTGTCAGTGGTCTTCCATGAGGCGGTGACGCCGACGGTGTCACCAGCCTTGAGCTGGCCACCCAGAACCCGTTCGGGGGCGAGCTTCACAGTGACCTGCACGAGCTGGGGCGGCACGACGACGGCATCGTTGGTGAGCGCCTCGGGGTTCGTGAAGCGGGACGAGAACAACTGCTCGCCGGGGTGCAGGGTGGTATCGGCGACCTTGCCCTCGAGCGACTTCAGATCAGTGACGACACCCGGAGGCACCGCGCTCGCTGGGAGCTGCCGTTGCTCGACGTTAGTACCCAGTTTGGCGACCTGCCCGCGGGGGATCTCGCGGGTGACGACCAGCACGCTGGTGGGTTCGAGGTTGGCGATGGCGCGCTGGTCAGCGCCGCGCACGTAGAAGGCGATCATGACGACGCCGGCGATGGCCAGGACACTGGCGAGGATGGCGGCGGCAACGCGGCGTTTCATGTGACGTGGGGGCTTTCTGGTCAGGTAGGGTCAGGCGGTGAGTTTGATGCCGTAGGCACCATGCATCGGGGCGGAGTCGTCAACCACTGCGTCGAGCGTCACCATCCTGACGAAATTGCCCGTGATGTATCGCTCCGAGCCGGTGCATTTTTCGTCAGCAGGTCCGTACCAGTCCTGCCCCTTGTTGAGGCAGTAGTTGGTGATTTCGAATTCAGCGTACGCCGCGATGATGTATGGCCCCTTGCCTGAGGCGGGAACATTGTCGAAGACGGGGACCAAGACTGTCTTTCCGACGAGGTTCTGCAGTGCCTTAACGCATACGTCGTTGCTTGGACCAGCATTTCCCGTGATGCCCGGGACCGAGTCCCCGATCTTGGTGTCCGCCTTGCATGTGGTGCTGGCGCCCGCCACATCGAGCCATGCGAAACCGCCCGGGATCTTCTCGGTGGGGTTGTGAGAACTCGTGCATTCGCCCGGCTTGTCGTGGCTGTTGTCCTTCGACAGCAGCGTGACGCCGGTCTTGGGGAGCTCGCTCTCGCTGGGAACCTGACACATCGAGACAACCCAGGGAAGGATGGAACCCCCGCCGACGCCTCCCCACGTGGCGGTCGCTCGCGCAGCGACATCGCTGTTGCTCGTGCCGAGCACCTGGGCGAACCAGTGGGTGCGGGTGGTCATGACCTCGACCGTCACGGAGTTGGACGTATGACTGATGGCCGTCACGGTGACCTTGGTGTCGTTCTTGTTGCCACGGGCGTACTTGGTGGCCATGCCCATCTCGTCGGCTTCACAAGTGCCCTTGGCGCAGCTCTGGGCCAGAGCAAGGGCAGCCGCGTCGGCACCGTTCTGCAACTGCTTCTTATCCCACCACAGTGCGCCGACGTCTATGGCGAGGGCGGCGAAGCCGACCAGCATCACCAGGCTGATGGCGGTGACGATGGCTACGGCGCCGCGCTCGTTCCTGCGGCGGTTCATCCCCCACACCTCATCTCTCCGGTCCCGGAAACGCTCATGGAGCCAAAGAACCCGGTCAGCCCGGGATAGCCGTAGCTGAGGGTGACGATGCAGGACGTACCGTCGGTCGAGGTTGAGGGGGTGGCAGTCCCGGCCTTGCCCGTCGTGTCAGCGAAGGCTTGCTCGGCCTTCACCTTGCCCACGGAACCTTTGTCTGCTGCGGTCGAAATGGCCATGGCGCGCGCGCCCTCGCGAGCGGCGCCGGCGGCAGAACCGGTCAAGTAGAGGCGGTAGCCGTACTCCGTGATACCAAGCAGCAGTGCGATCAGGATCGGGAGAATGAGTGCGAACTCGACAGCGGCTGCGCCGCGCTGTCTCTCGCCGCGGTGCCGATGGTGGTTGCGCATCGAGGCGCCTCCGCTCGGATGAGGGGGATTGCATGCATGGTGCCGCACGAGTGCGGTAAACAGTCTTGCGTGGCCACCTGACATACTGGTGGCCACCCAAGGACATTTCTTTGAAGAACCCAGGGGTGAAAGTGGCAAAGAGAGCCAAGATGCGCAGGCCGAACGCCCAGATGAAGGTCAGAATGCCTCCGGCTATTGCAGCGAGCACAATGGCATACTCAACAGCGGCGGCACCTTTGTGCCAATCGCTGATGCGTCGAAGGTGTGCTGCCACCCCTGGGGGTTGGGCCTGGTGCAGCATGAGCTGGGTCCGTGCCGAAACCTCGGTCAGGCCGGGAGCTCGTCCTGAACGGTGGTGAAGGCCTTCAGAACCCGCTCGCCGATCGTGAACACCACGGTGATGATCACTGCTGCGATCGCCGCGACCATGATGCCGTACTCAACGGCGGTGGCGGCCTTCTTAGGATCCTTGAAGCGACCTGCGATGCCGAACACGACGGACTGGAGCAGGACGCTGACTGAGGCCTGGATGTAGGAAGCAAAAGCACCCATGTCGGATGCACCTTTCTTGAGGGTCCGGGCGTCCCGGTTCGTCCTCCTGGACGCCTGTGGTGTGGCCCGCTGCCATGAAGGTAGCCGGTCCCAACCGGCGCGTCAAGACACTGTTATTTATGAGATGACCCTACCTTGTCTTACTATCTGGCGGCGCTTCGGCAATGATGGGCCTTGTGCTCCGCTGGATCGCCGGTTTTGCCCTGGCCCTCTGCCTCGCCCTCGCCCACCCACCCGTGGCGCGGGCCGATGCGCTGTCTGACCTAGCCGCCACGCTCAACATCACCCCCGAGCCCACTGGTTATGTGGTCCTGGTCGACACGTCCGTCTCGATGCAGAGTGACGGTCGGTGGGGCCGCGTCCGTAGTGCGCTCGGTGCCCTCGCCGGCCAGTTCGGCAGTGATGACGTAGTGAGTCTTATCACGTTTGATAACGGCGTCACAAGCACCTGGGAAGCCACCTCGCCCACGTCGTCCGAGATGCTCGCCAAGCTGCCGTCCAAGCCGACCGGCACCCAGACCGACATTGGCGCCGCCATCGACGCCGGAGTGGCCGCGCTCGGCAAGACCGCCCGCCAGGTCGGTGCCATCGTCCTGCTCACCGACGGCCAGCTTGACGCCGCCCCCGGCTCGAAGTACCCCACCGCCACGTCGCCGAGTTGGCAGGACCTGAAGGCGCGCGCGGCGTCCGTCTCGAAGGACAAGCAGATCGGCGCCTATGCGGTCTCGGTGGGGGCGAACACCGACGCCGGGCTGCTCACCCAGGTGTTCCCCAAGGCGAGCGTCTCGACCCCGACCGACATCACCGCCTATCTGGCCGGCATCAACCGCGAGATCACCAAGACCCGCATCGGACTTGCGCTGGCTGATGACCTTTCCGCGCCGGTGACGGTCACCCTCGACCAGGCGAAGGTCAGCGGGACCACGCTCACGGCGACTGCGCGGATTACTTCGACTGCCAAGAAGGTGCCGCTGACGGCGACCCTCGGTGGGGTGAACCCCGGTGTGCCGGGCGGCACGGCAACGATGAACCCGGCCACGCTGGAACTCGCACCCGGTGCCACGGCGCAGGCGACCATCACCATCACGGGCATGAAGCCGGGGGTCGGCAAGCAGGCGATTACGGTCAACCTGGCCAGCCCGTGGCAGGCGGAGCTGGCGGCGGCGGAGCTGAAGGTTCCGGGGGCGGTGACGTCGAATGCGGTGGACTACACGGTGACGGCAGCTGCGACGTCTGGCGCGTCTCCGTCGAGTGTGGGGCAGACGCCGGCGGCGGCGGAGCCTCCGGTCGCGGAGGGCGCACCGGTGTGGTTCACGCGGGGACTGCCGATCGCTGGTGCGGTGGTGGTGGGGCTGGGGTTGTTGTGGGCGGTGGTGGCTGGTGTGCGGGCGGCGCGTCCGAAGCTCGATGGGTCGCTGGCGCTGCTGGTCGACGGGGTGGTGACTGATGAGGTGGTGCTGACGGGGACTGGGCGCAGCTTCCGGCCTGAGGGGCTGAAGGTTGGGGTGACGGCGCGCAAGGACGGGCGGATCGTAGTGCAGGGCAAGCAGAGTGGCGGCGGCAAGGTCGCTGGGACGCTGGCGGATGGTGAGGCGCTTGACCTGGGGAGTGGGCGGGCGCTGCGGTACACGGCCAAGCGGACGCGGATGCTGGAGATGGTCAACGCGGAGTGAGGCCCGGGTTTGATTGGGTCTCACCCCTTGTCGGGACACTGCGCTGGCGGCTAGGCACCGCAGTCACGACCAGCATCGGAGCGTGCGGCGGTCGCTGCGAGAATTGGCGGGTCGAGGACCTGCCAGACAGCGGGCTCATCCCCGCTGCGCGGGGAGCACAAGGCCGACGGCGCCCGCCACGAGCTGTCCGCGGGCTCATCCCCGCTGCGCGGGGAGCACGCTGGGGCTGGTGCTGGGCGACGGTCATGCGAGGGCTCACCCCCGCTGCGCGGGGAGCACGGCGCGCTGGTCCTCGGCGGCGATGTGCAGCAGGGCTCATCCCCGCTGCGCGGGGAGCACACGGGCTTGATGCCCGCCATGATCATGCGCAGGGGCTCATCCCCGCTGCGCGGGGAGCACCCGGCACCGAGCTGTACCGAACCGAGCTGATCGGGCTCATCCCCGCTGCGCGGGGAGCACACGCGGAGCGCCACACGCTCCACCGTGTCCCAGGGCTCATCCCCGCTGCGCGGGGAGCACCCGTTCACCTTCACCCCATCCCACACCATTTGGGGCTCATCCCCGCTGCGCGGGGAGCACGCGTTCGCGGCCGCGGGCATCGACCCCGCCATGGGCTCATCCCCGCTGCGCGGGGAGCACGGCCACGACATCAACGACCGGATCCTGCTGCTGGGCTCATCCCCGCTGCGCGGGGAGCACGCGGTGCTGATCGGCTTGGCGGCGTCGGAAGTGGGCTCATCCCCGCTGCGCGGGGAGCACGGTCCCGGTGGCCGGCTGCTGGTGCTGCCGTCGGGCTCATCCCCGCTGCGCGGGGAGCACACCAGACCGATGGGGTTTGCGGCCAGGACGATGGGCTCATCCCCGCTGCGCGGGGAGCACACGGCCCGCCGGCTCACGGCCGAGCGGCTGAGGGGCTCATCCCCGCTGCGCGGGGAGCACTGGTCCATGGCAAGGGCGACCGCCAGCGTACGGGGCTCATCCCCGCTGCGCGGGGAGCACATGAATTCGTGGGATCGAGACGACGACGCATGGGGCTCATCCCCGCTGCGCGGGGAGCACTGGCGTCACGGCATTGCCGGCCAGGCGAACCCGGGCTCGTCCCCGCTGCGCGGGGAGCACTGACTCCTGACAGTCGTGGCGATCAGGCCCCGGGGCTCATCCCCGCTGCGCGGGGAGCACCAGGACATGCCGAGCGGGTTGAGTGCGGTGAGGGGCTCATCCCCGCTGCGCGGGGAGCACCAGGACATGCCGAGCGGGTTGAGTGCGGTGAGGGGCTCATCCCCGCTGCGCGGGGAGCACGGCTGGGGGCGCGGAATGATCTGGACCAAGGCGGGCTCATCCCCGCTGCGCGGGGAGCACATGCCCGCCAACGCCGTGTCCAGATTGGCGATGGGCTCATCCACGCTGCGCGGGGAGCACCGGCGAGCTGGACGAGACCGCCGATCCTGATGGGGCTCATCCCCGCTGCGCGGGGAGCACGCCGACGAGATGGGCTTGGTGGCGTCGGACGTGGGCTCATCCCCGCTGCGCGGGGAGCACAGAGCCCGCCTCGCTCACGAACCGCTCCTGCGGGGCTCATCCCCGCTGCGCGGGGAGCACCCAATGCCACGACTCGCCAGATGCGGGTGTCGGGGCTCATCCCCGCTGCGCGGGGAGCACCGTCGCGTTACACCGCTTGTGGGTCGCGCGCTTGGGCTCATCCCCGCTGCGCGGGGAGCACTGCGCGACCGCACCGGACGGCGATGACACCTTGGGCTCATCCCCGCTGCGCGGGGAGCACTGGCTAGGGGTTCTCCTAGTCACACGGCTGTAGGGCTCATCCCCGCTGCGCGGGGAGCACGCCTTGGCCTGCCAGCCCATGAGCGCCTGCGTGGGCTCATCCCCGCTGCGCGGGGAGCACGGCGTTCGCGGCCACCCTCGGCATCCTCGGCGGCGGGCTCATCCCCGCTGCGCGGGGAGCACCGAAGGTCGACCACGCCGCGATCGTGGACCTCGGGCTCATCCCCGCTGCGCGGGGAGCACATCAGGTCCGGTGGGCCGGATGCCGAGCTGATGGGCTCATCCCCGCTGCGCGGGGAGCACGCCTTGTCACGCATGATGTGCATAGCGTCGCAGGGCTCATCCCCGCTGCGCGGGGAGCACCCAGGAGCAGGAATGACCGTCGAGCCGACCGAGGGCTCATCCCCGCTGCGCGGGGAGCACATAGATGTATTTTTGGGCTTGCCAAGTGTTCCGGGCTCATCCCCGCTGCGCGGGGAGCACCAGTGAATCCGGTCATGGTCGGGCTCCTCGTCGGGCTCATCCCCGCTGCGCGGGGAGCACCGATGTTGTTGGACGGGCTGGAGTCGGGTGGCGGGCTCATCCCTGCTGCGCGGGGAGCACTTGGATTCCCCCGGTGCCGAGCTGGCGAAGTGGGGCTCATCCCCGCTGCGCGGGGAGCACGCGTAGCCGTAGATGCTGTACGCCTTGCTCAGGGGCTCATCCCCGCTGCGCGGGGAGCACGACTTGCCCATCAGGCCACCCTTCCGACTGAGGGGCTCATCCCCGCTGCGCGGGGAGCACGCACCCAGCACCGTCGCCAGCTCGTTGTACGCGGGCTCATCCCCGCTGCGCGGGGAGCACCCGCCCGCGGCCGCCTGCTGGCTGTCCTGATTGGGCTCATCCCCGCTGCGCGGGGAGCACGATGGGTCAACGCCGGGTACCACGTCGAGCATGGGCTCATCCCCGCTGCGCGGGGAGCACGCCTTCGACTACCTGAACGGGAACAGCGGCTGGGGCTCATCCCCGCTGCGCGGGGAGCACCCGTTGACGAGGACTTGGTAGCCGCCGATGGCGGGCTCATCCCCGCTGCGCGGGGAGCACGCGGTGCCGATGCAGGCGGTGACGATGAAGTCGGGCTCATCCCCGCTGCGCGGGGAGCACGCGCCATTCGCGGTGGTGACCCAGGTGGCGGAGGGCTCATCCCCGCTGCGCGGGGAGCACTCGAACCCGAGCCAGCGCAGCGTCGCCGCCCGGGGCTCATCCCCGCTGCGCGGGGAGCACAGCGGGCATCAGTCGCTGCTTCGGCTGCGGTCGGGCTCATCCCCGCTGCGCGGGGAGCACGCATTTGCGCCCTCGCCCATCGCGATCATGAGGTGGCTCATCCCCGCTGCGCGGGGAGCACCGTGGTGTGACTAGGCAAGTCACGCACGGGGCGGGCTCATCCCCGCTGCGCGGGGAGCACCTCCCGGTAAAAGGGAGGTCGGGCGCGGAGTTGGACTCATCCCCGCTGCGCGGGGAGCACTCGAGCTCGGACACCTCAGTGCCCAGCCGGAAGGGCTCATCCCCGCTGCGCGGGGAGCACAGTCGTGCGCGGTCGCGGTCACGCTGGGCGGTGGGCTCATCCCCGCTGCGCGGGGAGCACGAGTGGATCTGGTCGGCCGAGCGGTAGCCCCAGGGCTCATCCCCGCTGCGCGGGGAGCACCGGCTGCCGCCGCGGTCGGGGCCCCGGTTGTGGGGCTCATCCCCGCTGCGCGGGGAGCACGCCTCGGCGTCAGCGTCCAGCTCGATGGTCGCGGGCTCATCCCCGCTGCGCGGGGAGCACGTCCTTTCCCAGTCGATCTCGAGGGCGGGCGGGGGCTCATCCCCGCTGCGCGGGGAGCACGCGGCCATGGCGGCTGGCCGCGAATTCGGGCAGGGCTCATCCCCGCTGCGCGGGGAGCACGCGATTTCGGATTCGAGCCTCGCGCCCTTTGAGGGCTCATCCCCGCTGCGCGGGGAGCACGGTCCATGCGACGACATCGGTCGGGCCGGTGTTGGGCTCATCCCCGCTGCGCGGGGAGCACCAGCGGTGGCACAGGTCGCGGGCCCTCGGGTCGGGCTCATCCCCGCTGCGCGGGGAGCACAGTAGTAGCCGTCCCGCGCCCACACGTCCCCCGGGCTCATCCCCGCTGCGCGGGGAGCACGTCGCGCCCGGCACGCACAGCGTCTGCAGCGTGGGCTCATCCCCGCTGCGCGGGGAGCACGTGGACCGCGACGGGCGACCCCTCCCGCCGAAGGGCTCATCCCCGCTGCGCGGGGAGCACGGCGAGGATGAGCCCGCACCCGTAGGCGCGTTGGGCTCATCCCCGCTGCGCGGGGAGCACCGGCGAAACCATCGAGGCCAGGCCGCGGTCCAGGGCTCATCCCCGCTGCGCGGGGAGCACATCAGCCACGGGACACCTCCTGCATCAGACGGGGGCTCATCCCCGCTGCGCGGGGAGCACCCAGGCCGACCCCGACCAGGTCGGTACGGTCGCGGGCTCATCCCCGCTGCGCGGGGAGCACACGGCGATGAAGGTCAAGGCCGCCTCGTACAAGGGCTCATCCCCGCTGCGCGGGGAGCACATCAGGTGCCGTTGCAGCGCCTGCTCGTCCGCGGGCTCATCCCCGCTGCGCGGGGAGCACCTGGCGCTGGTGACCGACCCGGACACCGGCGAGGGCTCATCCCCGCTGCGCGGGGAGCACGAGCGGCGGGTGCGGGGTCTGGCTGCGGAGTGGGGCTCATCCCCGCTGCGCGGGGAGCACCCCGACGTCTCTTCGAGGCTGAGGCCGTACTGGGGCTCATCCCCGCTGCGCGGGGAGCACACCTACAACGCGCACCCCGAGTTCGCGGACCTGGGCTCATCCCCGCTGCGCGGGGAGCACCCGCCCCAGCGCGCCGTGACCCTTTCCTCGCCGGGCTCATCCCCGCTGCGCGGGGAGCACCGGTTCTGAATGTTGGTGAACGTCAGCAACAGGGGCTCATCCCCGCTGCGCGGGGAGCACAGCACCGTCGACCAGACCTCAGCGATCTGGCCGGGCTCATCCCCGCTGCGCGGGGAGCACCCCAGTGACGGGTCGCCGTAGCCGGTCACCAGGGGCTCATCCCCGCTGCGCGGGGAGCACACCCGGGCCGAGCCGGCCCGGACGGTGGCCCGGGGCTCATCCCCGCTGCGCGGGGAGCACAAGGTCACGCCCCGCGAGGTCTCGCTGGTCGGGGGCTCATCCCCGCTGCGCGGGGAGCACCCGGGGAAGTCGGTGTAGGAGTCGACGCCGCTGGGCTCATCCCCGCTGCGCGGGGAGCACCCCTCGCGGCCCCGCATGAGCATGTCAAGCACGGGCTCATCCACGCTGCGCGGGGAGCACGAGTTAGTGCCCTGGCGCGGGAAGTCGACGACGGGCTCATCCCCGCTGCGCGGGGAGCACATCCCCGCCACCGACGCCGAGGTCGCAGTCAGGGGCTCATCCCCGCTGCGCGGGGAGCACTAATCGATCAGCTCGCGGTTCCGCGCGGCCGTGGGCTCATCCCCGCTGCGCGGGGAGCACGCGTGCTGGGATCCCAGCTCAAAAACATGGGTGGGCTCATCCCCGCTGCGCGGGGAGCACTTCCGGTCCGGCACTGACGCCGCCGGCGCCGCGGGCTCATCCCCGCTGCGCGGGGAGCACACCTCGCCATGCAGGCGGCGAAGGAAGAGCGCGGGCTCATCCCCGCTGTGCGGGGAGCACTTCGAGCAGTACGGGTACTTCGTCCGCGAGCTGGGCTCATCCCCGCTGCGCGGGGAGCACCCACTACCAGCCACCATGGCGTGCGCAGGCCGGGGCTCATCCCCGCTGCGCGGGGAGCACGCGCGCGTGAGCTTTGGGTGCCCCTGGAGGCCGGGCTCATCCCCGCTGCGCGGGGAGCACTGATGCCCGCAGCAACCGCCGACGCGGCCACCGGGCTCATCCCCGCTGCGCGGGGAGCACCCTCCGCCTGGCTCTGCTTGCCGATCGACTTGCGGGCTCATCCCCGCTGCGCGGGGAGCACCGGCCCGAGTGGCCCGCCTCGTCGCTGCGGACGGGCTCATCCCCGCTGCGCGGGGAGCACCAATCGAGCGGTCGGAAATTGCCTCGAAAAAAGGGCTCATCCCCGCTGCGCGGGGAGCACTGCTGTTGCGGCGGTCCTGGCGTGGCAGTGCCGGGCTCATCCCCGCTGCGCGGGGAGCACCGGGGTGCACCACGAGCTGCGCCCCAACGGCGGGGCTCATCCCCGCTGCGCGGGGAGCACTGGTGGGTCCTGGACGCGGTGCACGGCTACGCGGGCTCATCCCCGCTGCGCGGGGAGCACCGCTGGCAGTCTCGTGGGGCAGTGAGTCGGATGGGCTCATCCCCGCTGCGCGGGGAGCACCTCCAGCGCAAGTCCAGGCAGGCCGACCGAATGGGCTCATCCCCGCTGCGCGGGGAGCACGAAGTCAGCGACTGGCCCCGCGAAACGGGGACGGGCTCATCCCCGCTGCGCGGGGAGCACCGGGCTCGGAGGCTGAGCCGTGTATCTGCCCCGGGCTCATCCCCGCTGCGCGGGGAGCACGACATCGCGCTGGCGCCCGCCTACGCCGGCCGGGGCTCATCCCCGCTGCGCGGGGAGCACGAGGCCCACTCGCTCAGCTTGGGCGCGATGATGGGCTCATCCCCGCTGCGCGGGGAGCACTCGGGATCCATCTGCGACAGGGCTGCGTCGAGGGGCTCATCCCCGCTGCGCGGGGAGCACGCGGCGCAGATGATGCAGTGGCGTGCGCGGCCGGGCTCATCCCCGCTGCGCGGGGAGCACGAGGTCGGCGTTCGTCGCGCCGTCGACCCCCAGGGCTCATCCCCGCTGCGCGGGGAGCACTCGGCCTCGTGGTCGGCGTGGTCGCGGGTGTGGGGCTCATCCCCGCTGCGCGGGGAGCACGCGAGGGCGAGCACGGCAGCAGCGACGACAGCGGGCTCATCCCCGCTGCGCGGGGAGCACGTCCGACGTCCGGCGAATCAAGGCCTTCGCGGAGGGCTCATCCCCGCTGCGCGGGGAGCACGCGCCTGGCGTGAGTGTGAGCGTGGCCATGGCGGGCTCATCCCCGCTGCGCGGGGAGCACTGGTGGGTCCTGGACGCGGCGCCCGGCTACGCGGGCTCATCCCCGCTGCGCGGGGAGCACACCTACCACCGCAAGGAGCGCGGCGTGACTGCGGGCTCATCCCCGCTGCGCGGGGAGCACATTGCGTGACATGTCACTTGCCCTTTCCTGATGGGCTCATCCCCGCTGCGCGGGGAGCACAGGGCTCGATCACCGGCGAAGAGAAGCGACTTGGGCTCATCCCCGCTGCGCGGGGAGCACGCCGCCGTGGCTGCTGCCGCAATCGGGACAGAGGGCTCATCCCCGCTGCGCGGGGAGCACAGCAGGGTCGTGGTGGTGGTGGCCTGCTGCTGGGGCTCATCCCCGCTGCGCGGGGAGCACCTCTCGAAGCGGGGCAGGATCGCACGCAGTGTGGGCTCATCCCCGCTGCGCGGGGAGCACGTTGCCGAGGCTTGCGCCCTGGCGCCCGAACAGGGCTCATCCCCGCTGCGCGGGGAGCACGCGGCCACTTGCACGGCCGCGGCCAGTGATTCGGGCTCATCCCCGCTGCGCGGGGAGCACCTTGTCGGCCATCGAGACGGCCAGGACACGTGCGGGCTCATCCCCGCTGCGCGGGGAGCACTCAGTCCAGAACTTGCCCGCGGCCGGCTGCCCGGGCTCATCCCCGCTGCGCGGGGAGCACGCCCAGGCCGACCCCGACCCCGACAAGCGCGAGGGCTCATCCCCGCTGCGCGGGGAGCACCGACAGCAGCTCTTCGAGCTTGTCGAAGAAGGCGGGCTCATCCCCGCTGCGCGGGGAGCACGGGATGGTGTCGGGCTCGAAGCCGTGGCCGGTGGGCTCATCCCCGCTGCGCGGGGAGCACCTGCGACCCCGCGAGGCAGCCAACGCCCAGCGGGGCTCATCCCCGCTGCGCGGGGAGCACGCTCACCTGCGACATGGTCGTGATGCTGCCGAGGGCTCATCCCCGCTGCGCGGGGAGCACTGACTCCTGACAGTCGTGGCGGTCAGGCCCCGGGGCTCATCCCCGCTGCGCGGGGAGCACCAGGACATGCCGAGCGGGTTGAGTGCGGTGAGGGGCTCATCCCCGCTGCGCGGGGAGCACCACGGGACTGTGCGGGGCCATGGGTGGCGACGGGGCTCATCCCCGCTGCGCGGGGAGCACGCAGCATTGCAGCGTCTGTGAGCTGCGCGCTTGGGCTCATCCCCGCTGCGCGGGGAGCACGCGGTCGGGGAGTGACCGTCGCAGCTCTGCACGGGCTCATCCCCGCTGCGCGGGGAGCACGACGGCTCGAACATGGATGCGCAACTGCGCATGGGCTCATCCCCGCTGCGCGGGGAGCACTCTTCGCCGGTGATCGAGCCCTCGGCTGGGGGGGGCTCATCCCCGCTGCGCGGGGAGCACAATGCCACGCCGCCGTTACGGCCGCGGCGCGCGGGCTCATCCCCGCTGCGCGGGGAGCACCGTAGCTTGGACAATTGCTGGGCGCGACGCACGGGCTCATCCCCGCTGCGCGGGGAGCACGGGGATTTCTGCACGGCGGGCAGCGGCTGCCCGGGCTCATCCCCGCTGCGCGGGGAGCACGGGCGGCACGTGGATGCCATGGCCACACTCGCGGGCTCATCCCCGCTGCGCGGGGAGCACCGCGGCGTCGAGCACGGCTACCGCTGCGGCCAGGGCTCATCCCCGCTGCGCGGGGAGCACACCGACCGCGACGTGTCCGACGCCGTCGGCATGGGCTCATCCCCGCTGCGCGGGGAGCACTGAACACCGAGCCGGACGGGGTGGCCACTTCCGGGCTCATCCCCGCTGCGCGGGGAGCACTCTCGGTGTGGCACCGCGACGAGGGCTTGGGCGGGCTCATCCCCGCTGCGCGGGGAGCACTCACCTGGCTTTCCGACAAGATCGGCCCGACCGGGCTCATCCCCGCTGCGCGGGGAGCACCGCCTGGGGCGGCGTCCTCTTCAAGCGGACCCGGGCTCATCCCCGCTGCGCGGGGAGCACGGTCTTGTCGGTCAGGCCACGCGGTTGGCGATGGGCTCATCCCCGCTGCGCGGGGAGCACCCCGAAGCCCCCAGCGCCCCCGTGGCTTGGGGGGGCTCATCCCCGCTGCGCGGGGAGCACCCCAGCGCCTTCCGCCCGCTACCGTTCCCGGCGGGCTCATCCCCGCTGCGCGGGGAGCACTATGGGTCCATCCACCAGGTGGCCAGGATCCCGGGCTCATCCCCGCTGCGCGGGGAGCACCGCCTCGTCTCCGAAGCCGCCGGCCTCAGCTCGGGCTCATCCCCGCTGCGCGGGGAGCACGATGGACTGGCCCCGGAGCTCGACGCCGATGGGGGCTCATCCCCGCTGCGCGGGGAGCACGACGGCCTCGGTCTGCTTGCCCAGGGCCTGCTGGGCTCATCCCCGCTGCGCGGGGAGCACGAAAACCTTGCGGACAACTCTTCCGCCTGGTTGGGCTCATCCCCGCTGCGCGGGGAGCACCCCGTCTCTGACACGGTGTAGCGGGGCCAGGGGGGCTCATCCCCGCTGCGCGGGGAGCACGCGGCCGCGAACAGCGCCCAAGCGGCGGCCTGGGGCTCATCCCCGCTGCGCGGGGAGCACGCTGGCCGCGATGCGGCAGCAGCTAGGGTCTTGGGCTCATCCCCGCTGCGCGGGGAGCACCTGGAGCAGTCCACACAGCGCAAGCTGGGCGAGGGCTCATCCCCGCTGCGCGGGGAGCACGGTGCCAACAGCCATAGCCGTAGCTCCTTAACGGGCTCATCCCCGCTGCGCGGGGAGCACAATCGGGCACGATCTTGCCTTTCAGCGTCCACGGGCTCATCCCCGCTGCGCGGGGAGCACCGCTGGAGCGCACGGACGCCCACGACCTCGGGGGGCTCATCCCCGCTGCGCGGGGAGCACGACGGTACGCCCAACCCTAATTTCGGCCAGCCGGGCTCATCCCCGCTGCGCGGGGAGCACCTCGTCGGCCTGTCGCCGCAGCAGATCGAACGGGGCTCATCCCCGCTGCGCGGGGAGCACTGGTGGCGGTCATCTGGTCCTCGCCCCCACCCGGGCTCATCCCCGCTGCGCGGGGAGCACCCACCGCCGACCTTGGGCTTCGCGGCGGCGACGGGCTCATCCCCGCTGCGCGGGGAGCACGGCGATGAGGTCTTCCCTCGTCGTGTAGGCGTGGGCTCATCCCCGCTGCGCGGGGAGCACGATATCGAACAGCGGCGTTGTCATTGCGTCTCGGGCTCATCCCCGCTGCGCGGGGAGCACCCACGAGTCCTCGGATTCGGGCGCCGGCAGCAGGGCTCATCCCCGCTGCGCGGGGAGCACGGCTTCCGGGATGACGCGGAACCGGCGGCCGCGGGCTCATCCCCGCTGCGCGGGGAGCACCTTCAAGTCCGAGGTCACCTCCACGCCGTCCCGGGCTCATCCCCGCTGCGCGGGGAGCACCCGGCCAGGTGGGCCAGGGTCACCGCGCCTAGGGGCTCATCCCCGCTGCGCGGGGAGCACTCCTCGTCCTCTCAGGAGGGCGCCCGCCCGACGGGCTCATCCCCGCTGCGCGGGGAGCACGTCGCTGACTCTTCCGAGACCAAGTTCGGCGAGGGCTCATCCCCGCTGCGCGGGGAGCACTTGTGCGTGGAAGGGGGAGGGAAAGCCCACCAGGGCTCATCCCCGCTGCGCGGGGAGCACGCAGAGTTGGCGGTCATCTGGACCGCTGTCCAGGGCTCATCCCCGCTGCGCGGGGAGCACCCCTCCCGCCTGCCCCGGTCATCACCGAGGCCGGGCTCATCCCCGCTGCGCGGGGAGCACCCACGGGCGCCGCCTGGGACACTATCAAGGCGGGGCTCATCCCCGCTGCGCGGGGAGCACATCTCACCAATGACGCGGTCAAGGTCGATCCATGGGCTCATCCCCGCTGCGCGGGGAGCACGACGCTGCAGCCCGCGCCCTGACGAACATGCAGGGCTCATCCCCGCTGCGCGGGGAGCACGCCAGCGTTTGAGGGCCAGAAATGCAGCCTTGGGGCTCATCCCCGCTGCGCGGGGAGCACTCGGTCACGACCGCATCAATCTTCCGCGGCGAGGGCTCATCCCCGCTGCGCGGGGAGCACTCGCTGTAGAGGATCGCGTCAGCGCTCGGGGGGGGCTCATCCCCGCTGCGCGGGGAGCACCTCCCGGAAAAAGGGAGGTCGGGCGCGGAATTGGGCTCATCCCCGCTGCGCGGGGAGCACGCTTGTTCCCATGCTGCGATGTAGGGGCCCATGGGCTCATCCCCGCTGCGCGGGGAGCACCGCTGTTCGGGAGCAACGACCCCGCGCAGCGCGGGCTCATCCCCGCTGCGCGGGGAGCACCCACCCGCGACCACCGACAGGACCATGTCGAAGGGCTCATCCCCGCTGCGCGGGGAGCACTGCTGGTAGGGCTGCTGCCGCGCTCCCCCGCCGGGCTCATCCCCGCTGCGCGGGGAGCACGCGTACGTGACCACCATGCGGGCGCGTCGCGAGGGCTCATCCCCGCTGCGCGGGGAGCACCCGGCGCCGACGACAGCGAGGACGGTGACGATGGGCTCATCCCCGCTGCGCGGGGAGCACAGCCAGAAGATCCTCGCCAACGGGCAGCGGCAGGGCTCATCCCCGCTGCGCGGGGAGCACGGCGCCGAGATGATCGCTTCCGGCCAATTCGGGGGCTCATCCCCGCTGCGCGGGGAGCACTGGGGTACAGGGACGGCCACCATGCTGGCCAGGGGCTCATCCCCGCTGCGCGGGGAGCACTTGTCCCGTTCCCCGCCTACCCAACCGCCACCGGGCTCATCCCCGCTGCGCGGGGAGCACCCTGTACCCCAGCCCGTCGAGCTGGGCAGACTGGGCTCATCCCCGCTGCGCGGGGAGCACGCGTGCGAGTACAGCGGCGTGGAACGCGAGGCGGGCTCATCCCCGCTGCGCGGGGAGCACGCTGTCCAGCTGGTGGCCGACGATGAGCGATGGGGCTCATCCCCGCTGCGCGGGGAGCACCAGGCCGAGCTCGACGCGCGCAACCACGGGACGGGCTCATCCCCGCTGCGCGGGGAGCACTGAGGTCTCATCGATGACAGCATCGATGATGAGGGCTCATCCCCGCTGCGCGGGGAGCACCGCTACAACAGTCGGATGGGGCGATCCAGGCCGGGCTCATCCCCGCTGCGCGGGGAGCACCGGCCGAGATGCTCGCCGACGCCGAGACGGGTGGGCTCATCCCCGCTGCGCGGGGAGCACGGCAGCGACGATTCCGCGCTTGGTGACGGTGAGGGCTCATCCCCGCTGCGCGGGGAGCACGGTATCGGTGTCCGCATCGACGGCGGCCGCCAGGGCTCATCCCCGCTGCGCGGGGAGCACAGGTTGCCGCTGAGGTTGTGCGACATCACGGTGGGCTCATCCCCGCTGCGCGGGGAGCACCAGCAGTTCACCATCACCGACATCGCCAGGATGGGCTCATCCCCGCTGCGCGGGGAGCACATCCGCGCCAGCATGTACTCGCCCGTGAATGGGGGCTCATCCCCGCTGCGCGGGGAGCACACCGCAGAAGACCCGCGCACCGGGTCGACCGGGGGCTCATCCCCGCTGCGCGGGGAGCACTGTCGATGGTGACGGTTGCTGCTGCCTTCCACGGGCTCATCCCCGCTGCGCGGGGAGCACGCGATCGTGCCCGAGCTGGCCGGCGCGGGCCTGGGCTCATCCCCGCTGCGCGGGGAGCACGCGGATGCGACCATGGCGAATGAGCCGGCTGGGGGCTCATCCCCGCTGCGCGGGGAGCACGACGTGTGCACGTGGTTGGTGCTCGACTTGCCGGGCTCATCCCCGCTGCGCGGGGAGCACTTGCCCGACCGCGGCTGCGACTCAGCCCACTGGGGCTCATCCCCGCTGCGCGGGGAGCACCCGCCCATGTGTTGTCGCCGCGAAGGAAGGTGGGGCTCATCCCCGCTGCGCGGGGAGCACGGCGCGCTGGTCGGTACCTGGACACACAAGACGGGCTCATCCCCGCTGCGCGGGGAGCACGATGAGTGCTGGGAGTGGACCGGGGCGCTCACGGGCTCATCCCCGCTGCGCGGGGAGCACTTCCACCACTCCCAGCGAACCGGCCTCGACCCGGGCTCATCCCCGCTGCGCGGGGAGCACCGGTTCACGGCTGAGTTTGCGCGGCGGTTGAAGGGCTCATCCCCGCTGCGCGGGGAGCACAGTTTCGAGACGATCAAGCGGGTCGTGACGGAGGGCTCATCCCCGCTGCGCGGGGAGCACACTTACTGACAAGGCAGTTTACCGCTTGGCCCTGTCAGGATTACTTACCTTGGTCGACGCCGATACTTGGCTGCCTTGGACCAACCCTTCCGCATAGGGTTGGAGACCTCGTCATCCCCCGGTCGTCGAATGAGCTTGACGCCTTCGACGTCGACGACCTCCCAGTCGTGGCGGTGCACCACGAAGTCGAGTCGCTGCTCGTTGTCTGCCTGAAACACCATGACGGCGCGTCCGTCCTTGCACATCTCAATGATCCGCCACCACAAGGCTTCACGAACGCGGCGGGACACCCGACCCACGAACACCCCAGGGGATATCTCCAATAGCCAGCGCGTGAGGAAGCCCCGCAACCCACGCGGCACCGCAGTCAGGACGACGACTACCATGGCAGGTCGTCGTCTTCAGGTATCCAGGAGCGTCCGGCGGCGACGGTGTTGTGTCCGCCGTCCCACAGCTCCACGACGTCCCAGTCGCGATCGTCGACGTCGTCGCCGAGCAAGCCGCGGATGTCACGAACGATGGTGGTCATGAGCTTTGTCTCGCTGAACCGGTCCCGCATGGCCAGACGGACAGCCGAGGGCAAGTCCGCAGGGTTCTGTGCCACCACAGAGAAGGCCGTGGGCACAGCGAGTTCCATCTTGTACAGGTCCGCGATGTCATAGACGAAGGATCGGTCGTGGCCGGTGTGAATGAAGCCCAAGCCCGGGGAACATCCGAGAGCGACGACGACGGCATGCACGACCCCGTAGAGACAGCTTGTGGCAGCAGTAACTGCTTGGTTCGCGGCGTCGGACGCCTCGAGGTCACCCGACCGGTACTCGCGCCCATTCCACTCAACGCCGGCATCCCGTGCCGCCGTGCGATAGCCGCGCTTCACCCGGGCGCCTTCACGCCCTCGCAGCTGCTGCATGGTGGCCGATTCGGCAACGTCGTCGGGGAATCGCATCTCGTACATCCGCCGGGCCACAGCGAGTCTGCTCCGCTGGTTCGACACCGCATCCACCTGGGCGGTGAGTAGCCTCGAAGTCCTGCTCAGCGGGCGGCCATGCGCGTAGTAGCGGACGGCCTCTTCGCCGACCCAGACGACGGTCGCGCCGGCGTCGGCCAGCACCACCATGGCTTGGTGGCTGATGTCGGTGCCGGGACCCAGCATGAGTGCCGCGACCGTGGCGGCCGGGAAGTAGAGGGTGCCTGCCTCATCAACCGCTGTGATGGCGTTGTCGTCACGGTGGATGCGGCAGCGCTCGAGGTAAACGAAGGTCACTCGGTCCTCGACCCTTGTCAGCTCGCGCAGTTCAGAGGGCCGAGGACCGGGGATAGGTTTCATCCTCGCCTCGGCGCCAGTGTCATGAGTCCGGCTCCGTAGGCTTTTGCGCGCCCAAGTCCCTGCATCAGCGCGCCACGAAGTGCGACCTCGTCGGTCACCCTGAGATGTCCATCG
This sequence comes from Aestuariimicrobium sp. G57, assembly GCF_050110855.1. Lineage (NCBI taxonomy): Bacteria > Bacillati > Actinomycetota > Actinomycetes > Propionibacteriales > Propionibacteriaceae > Aestuariimicrobium > Aestuariimicrobium sp. G57. The sequence continues at coordinate 245,805 of NZ_JBNINW010000004.1, forward strand.
AACTGGGACAGGCTGATCGACACGGCCTTCTGGTCGTGTTTCGAGAAGCGCAGGTGTTCCGTCCGCGTGACCATGGCAGTCGGTTCTTCGACCGACCCGACATCGAAGCCTGCGGCGGCCGAACGGTTGATGAGCCAGGGGATGTGGCCGCTGAGCGTCAAGGGGATGGGCTTCCCTCTTGTCCCGTCGGCCGGCCCGATCTTGACAGGGTTCGCGGTGAGGCGAAACCGCCAGATCTGCCCCTCGCGCAGTCCGCTCAACAGCTCGTCGAGACTACCGGTGGCCCAGGTCTCGACTGAAGGCCACCCGCACTCCTCGACCAATGCCGAGAGATCAGGCTTGGTTGCACTGCTGATCAGCAGCTCGCGGCGGCCGTGGTCGCCGTGGTCCAATCGCCACAGGACTCGACCTTCAGTGCTCGAGGCTGGGAACGACGCGAGCACCGCGGCATGCAGCCGCTGCGCTGACGCCAGCATCTTTCTACTCTCGCGCCGTTGCGTGTTGATCTCAAACCTTGTGAGGTACATCAGGCACGCTCCAATCCGACCAGCCAGTCAACCAGTCCGCCCTCCGTGCTGCGCCCTGCCGGGTTGTCCACCGAGACGGTGGTCTCAACCACGGGACGCCAGGTGTGTTGCCTGTTTCGCGGGTCGTAGCTCACGGGCGAATCGTGGGTTTGGGCGGTGGCCACTTCGTCGGGGGCAGCATCGATGACGAGGGGAAGGGGCACTGATTGCCGTTCGCGTCGACGGTGATGGTCGGACGCCTGCCATGGAACCTCAGCGAGGGCCGTGGGGAGGTCCTCTTCTGTGACCCCGAGAACCAGCTTTCCCTCGACCGGGCATGACCTGCGGCCGAGGAACAGCGGGAACGCTGGCCGTTCCAAGGCGGAGCGCAGCCCTTCAATCAGGGCGTCGTCACCCTGGACACCAGCGACGAAAACCGCATCTGCCAGGTAGCGCCGATGGGTTACGGTCGGCGGCTTCTTCGGACCACTGGTGTGGGCTGTCTGAAAGTCGGTGATGACCACCCCGGGCTGGTCCGTCCTGACCCCGAACCGCAGGCGCAGCAACTCCTCGATCGGGTCAGTGCGGCGCACGCCCATCGCGGCGGCAAGCAGCCCCAACACCCCACTCTTGGTCGGGTACCGGTTCGTGTCCCGCCGCAGGAACCGCGAGCTGTCACCCCAGGACTGGAGCGGGCCGGCGAGGCGCAGCAGCAGCGCGGTCACGACGCATCCTCGCTCAGTTCTGCCAGCACGGTCTCTCGAATGGATGAGATGGCCTGCGGCAGGGAGGTCAGGTCTCCGAGGGAGGAGGCTTCGGCGGAGACCTCGGATTCAGCGACCACCCACGTCTTGAGCGGCGCCGTGCCGAAGGTGGCATCGAGGTCCTGTGCCCTGCGCACCAGAGCCGCCACCGATCGGGCCACGAATCCCTCGTCGCTGACCGGCACAGGCCGTTCGAATGCACCAACGAGGTTCACCGGGCGGCTCTCCCGCAGCGTCACCAGCACCATCGAGGGCAGGGTGTCCGCAGCCATGGAGTTCTTCTTGCCGGACGGCAGCGACAGGGTGAAGGCCTTGACGAACTGGGCGGCAGCGTCAGCCGTGACCTCAGTTGCCTGGCCCAAGTTCTCGCTGAGCAGATCGAGACTCAGTGCCGCATACCGGTAGAGGGTCGCAGATGAGAACTCGATCGTGCCGACCATTCCGGCGCCCGCGTCGTCGTCATTGCGCCGCTTCTGGTCATCGACGGCAGTGTAGAAGTCGCCCTGCGGGTCAACAGTGTGTGTGCTGATGGCGTGTGCCACCTGCAGAGACGCATCAACATTGAGATCTGGCGACGAAGCCACCATGCGGCCGAACAGTGCGATCTCGATGCCGTGGCTGGTGTCGATGGCGTTCTTGGCAGCGGTCTTGTCGACCTTGTCGGGGTCTGCGACGGCAACCTCCGCCAGAGCCTGAACCTGCTGGTTGCTGATGAAGAACAGCGCCTCGGCCTCGTAGTCCGCCTCGGAGATGGTGGCGTCGTCCTTGCTGCGAGGCTTCTTCGGTGTGACCCCGGCGGCCTTCAGGACTTCAGTTGCCAGACTGGCAGCTCGTTGCTCGTCCTCGACGCCGCGAGCCATGATGGCGTCGCTCACGAGTCGTACGATCCTCTTGGTGCGGGTTGCCCGCTGGGACTCTGCAATCTCATCAGCGAACTGCAGCCTCGTGGCTCGCTTCCACGCCTGGCTGCTGACGCGCAAGCGGTTGGCGCCGCCGTACACGCCCGACTTCGGGGCGCCGGTGTCATCCCGGTTGATGTTGCTCGGGGGCAACGACTGGATGACATGAACTTCGAGGAACTTGGTCATGATGGATCAGTCCGTTTCTGTCGTGGGTTCGACGTCGGTGTTGGCGGGGGTTTCTGTGGTGGTTGAGCTCGTCGGGTGGGCCCTGTGGAAGGCGCGGGCCCAGCGCAGGTGGACGGTGGATTGACGCTGTGGGTTCTGCAGGTCGAAAAGGTCGGCTGCGAGCTGGCCGTAGTCGAGTTCGATGTCGAGCGGGCGCATCTGGGACACCAATGCGCGCAGATGGGTGATCGTCATCCGAATCGTGCTGGCATGCACCAGGAGGGAGAATCGCGAGACCACGCCCGGGTCCAGCTGGCCAGCTTGGCCTCTGCGAAAGGCGAGTGTGCGAACGGCGCCACCGAACCGGACGCCGGGCCGATGGACTGCGCTGCCGCGACCCTGTTGGTGCAGTGCGAAGAGGTGCAATGAGGTAGCAACGGCCAACTCCCCGCGGGACGGGTCGTCGGTGTGTCCGACCAGGTTCTCGGGCATGCCCTCGAACAGCAGGTCGTAGAGGGATGGATCGTCGGCCGGCTGCATCGGGTCGAGCCTGCGCAGTTGGGCGAGGGTCGCGGTGGCGCGGCTGGATGCCGGGCCATCGTTTCGCAGGTAGGCCTGCTGCAGGGGCTCGACCCTGCGGCGGACATGGCTGCTGGCGGACGCCTGGGCAGTATAGCTGGGCATAGTCATTCCTTAGCGGCGGTTGGTTGGGCAAGCGGGGTGAGCTGCTGGATGCGATGTACGAACCAGGACCACGCGCTCAGGCTCGTGACGAGTTGCTCCTCGATGACACGTCCTCGTAGCCCGGCATCGCCTGCTGCTTCGAACATCGTCTGTCCGTGGTCCAGGAGGCACCTGCGAATTCGGACCTGCCAGTCGACCGTGGCGCGGTCGATAGAGTCCATCGTGAGTTCCGCGAGCCATTGTCGAAAGACGGGGTCGATGGCTGCGTACGCGCTCACAGCGGCACGGTCACGCGACTTTTCTTCGTCTGCCCCGGTGGCCTGCGCCAACCTGCTGGCAAAGTACCGGGTCGCGTTGGAGCCCTCGCGAGCGAGTTCGGCGGCGGCGGCAGCAAGATGCGTCAGCCTGGGGTTGGTCAGTGCGGCCACGGAGCCGTCGAGGGTGTCGTCGACCACAGTCTGGATGCTGGAGTTCTGGGGTCCGTAGATCATTCCGACGACCTGCAGCCGAAGCCGCAGGTTCGCATCGAGGATGCCCTCGTCGACGAGGGTCGACAGCCAGGCCGCCGTCCTTGGTCTGCCCGCAGAGTCGGCGAGGAGTGCGTTGAGGCCGCGCCACACCTGGCGAGTGGGGTCATGGACGACTGGCATCAGCACGTCCTTGCCCGCCTTGCGCTTCTGGTTCTCGCTCGAGCGCCAGGCTGACATGGGTTCGATCGCGTTGTTGTTCTGAGGTGTCAACGTGTCACCGTAGGAGACCTGTGCCGAGCGAACGAGGAAGTCGGGACCCCAATGCAGGCGGACTCGACGGTTCGGCCAGGTGAACAGTTCTGCAGGACCGGCGGGGATCTGGTCCTTCCGGGAGGACACGGGGGTGTCGATCTGCCACCCGGTGCGCTTCTCCGCCGGAAAGTGCCCCAGCGGGGTGTTGAGCAGGATCGTCTGGGCCAGCGTCGCGCCGTGGAAGATGACCACACCGAGGTTGCCGGCCCAGGCGGGATAGCCGGTGGGGTAGCCGCGACCGCCCTTGACGGCAGGATCGCCCTGTTGACCCGTTTTGATGCCAGCTGTGTCGAAGGACTGCACGTGGAGCAGCCAGCGGGCCGCTTCGCCGATGTCTAGGGGCCGGGAGGGGTCGCGGGTGGTGAACCACTGGTCGTGGTCGGGGACCAGTCGTTGCACACCGGGCTCGAGGTTGCCTGCGGGGTTGAGGTCGGCGGACTGCATGAAGGGGCGTTGCGGGTGGGCGAGGTCGAACTCATCGGCGTGCTCGTCGAGGTAGCGAAGGATGGCCGGCAGGCATCTCTCCCAGTCATTCCAGCACTCCCTCCACAGCTCGATGGAGTCAGACATGTCCGCGGATTCGTCCGCAAGGGCTGCGAGCACGATGGCGATGAGTAGCCGCAGGACGGCGACGTCTTGAGTGGGTAGGTCGCCGTCAAGACGGTCGATTGTCGGTGCCTGCACGAACACCTCGCGCAGGTTTGGTGTCAGCGACGAGCCGTGCATATCGGTCGCCTTGAGAAAACCTGTGGTCATCAGGTTGGTGTCGCGCTGCCGCTTGGTCATGGCTCCATCGTCCTCTGAGTTCGACAGTGTGTCAAGACCCCCCTCCTAACATTCACCCTCCAATTTACGCGTTGAGACTCTTTGAGTCGGCGCGATGCGACGGGGCCCGACAGCTGCCGGGGTAGCATCGATGCCGCCCCAACCGGGGATGAGCCCGCGTACATCGGAGGGTGTATCGGTGGGTGTCACTGCTCCCCGCGTAGCGGGGTAGGTGCTCAGGGAGGTCACGAGCTGACCTCCCTGAGTCCCAGTTCCTGGTCGTAGCGCAGGGTTCGCCCAGCCACGCTGGCGGTCCCATCCCCGTCGAGCACCAGGACCAGTTCGCCCTGCAGCCAGGGGGAGGACTGCCAAGCGCTCGTGTCGAATTTCTCCAGCGCCGCGATGGTGTCGTCCAGCGTCTTCGGGTTTGCGGTGAAGCTCATCGGGAGGCTGACCGTGCAGGCGGCAGCCGCCCGCGCCAGGGCCATGTCGGCGGGACCCAGCGGGCGTGGCAACACTCGCTGCGAATGGGGACCGATGCCATCCAGCAGCCGGACTTCGCCGTCACTGCGTCGCTGCAGCACGATGACTTCAAGCGACTCATCGGTATCCCGCACCGCGGCGCCACTCCGCCCGGCCGGTGTGTCAGGGTCTGTGGCCGCGGGTTCAGACCAGGCGCCCAACTGCCAGCGATCGTTCGGGGGTGCCACGGCGAACGCCATGGCATTCGTGCGTTGCTTGGTGCGCTTGGCGTCCAACTGGGTCAGGGCCGCTGCCCAGGGCTCGCGCCACTCAGCGGGTGCGGGGCGGTCCTCGTCATAGGCCGTTGCCACCAGCCGCGGGATGTCATCGGGCAGATGGATGGTCAAGGGTACGCCCCGAAATGTCGCCAATGTGGACAAGAGCCTCCACTTGCCGTAGACGCGGTCGATCCCCCTGCTGAACGAGGGCAGGGACGCGGCCCAGTCCTGCACCCCGATGAGGTGGCATCGTGGGGTGCTGACCAGTGCCGGCCGCTGTCGGCCGGGATGCCGATGCAGGCGACCCAACCGCTGCAGCAGCAGGTCCATGGGCGCCACATCGCTGACCATCACGTCGAAGTCGACGTCCAGCGACTGCTCGAGCACCTGCGTGCCGACCACGATCAGCCGCTCAGGTCGTGGCCCGTCCGGCCCCAACCGCGAGACCAGGTCTCGCTCACGGGACAGTCGATGAGGTGCCACGAACTTGGAATGCAGGAGGACCACTTCGCCGATGCCAGCACTCTTCAGTGCGGCGTAGCGCTCCTGGGCTCGGGAGACGGTGGAGCAGATGACCGCCGCACAACCACCACCGGCCAGTTCGCGGTCGAGCAGACACGTGAGGCTGTCGAGGTCATCGGCGAGGGGGACGATGGTGCAGGTCGTGACTGGCTTGCCGTCGGACGCGACAGGCCAGGATCCGTCGCCATCGCCCACGATCGTCAGGCGGGGGTAGGTATCGGGGCTCCCGGTCAGCTCCGGCACCGCCACGCCTGCCCCACTGGCGTACGCATCCATCAACTCCCTGCGGATCTCGGGTGGAAGCGTTGCCGACAGCAGCAGTACCGGTGTGCCGTGATGGGCGAGCCATTTCAGGGTTGTGGTGAGGTAGACGCGCATGAAGTCGTCGGCGGCATGCACCTCATCGATCACCACGACCTTCTCGGCCACCGCAAGCTGTCTGAGCATGACGTGCTTCGCCCTCAGTGCCGCGAAGAGCACCTGGTCGATGGTGCCGACGACGTGCGCGGCCAGAATTGCTTGGCGGCGGCCGCGGAACCAACTGGAGACGTACACCTCGGGGCCCTGCCCGCGGGACGTCGCGCTGCCCTCGGCGTCGTCGTGCACGTCGGTGATCGTCATGTGTTGCAGAGCCCGGAAGTCGTCATTGAGCGCCGACTTGCCGTGCACGAGGTTGAGCGTGGTGTGGCCTCCCTTGCTCGTGCTTTGCAGCCAGCTCTGGATGCGACTGAACAATGCATTGCTGGTGGCCATGGTGGGCAGGGCGAACAAGGACCCGCTGAGGCCGAACTTCTTGGCCAGGGCGGCGGCAGCCATCAGTGCGGCCTCCGTCTTGCCCGAGCCCATGGGAGCTTCAACGATGAAGAGGCACGGGGTCGTCATCGCATTCGCCGCTTCGACGATTGCCCGCTGAAGTGGCCGAACCCCGGCGTCGGCCAGATGGGGAAATTGTTGGCGGAACAGCAGGTCTGGGTTGTCGCTGTCGCCGTGGGGCACCCATCGCGTCGGCAGATCGAGTGCATCAGTCGCGCTCAACAGTGGATCGATTGCGTCAGCGCGGTGGTAGGGGAACAAGTCAGTGTTGCTGGCCATCCAGTCCGCCATGACCACCAGGCCGTTCAGTTGCACCTGTGCCCAAGCAGGCAGCCGAAGGTGCGGTAGTCCCGCCTGCTCGAGCTCGACAAAGGCGAGCATCTGCTCCCAGATCTCTTGCCGGGCGGCCTGCCACAGGCCGCTGCCGAGTCCAGGGGTGTCCAGCGCGTTGGGGCTGCCGGCGACGGGGCGTCCGTGATGGGCCCCGATCACCCCGGCGAACGAGATCGCCTCGGGACGTCGGTACCCGGCCGCCATCAGGATTTCGGTCATCGCGACCTGTCCCATGCGCCCGTGAGGATCGAGGCGGGGCAGCATGGGAGGGGGAAATGCGTAACCCAAACGCTTGAGATCGTGTGTCAGGAACGCAAACCCTGGAACTGAGTCTGACTTGCGCTGGAAGTCTGGTGCGGCCTTACCAATGTCATGCAGACCAGCGAGAAGCCTGACGACGCTGCGGGCCGTTTCCGGTGAGCCCAGCAGGTCGGCAAGGCGCTGCTGCGTGCGAGAACTCACCCAGCGGTCCCACAGCACCCCGGCAATGTTTGCAGAATCCTCCAGATGCTGAACCAAGGGCATCCACGTGCCCTCTGGGGGGTTGGTCTTCCCCCAGAGTGCGGCGGTTTCGGGCGTCCATCTCAGCATGCATTGAAGGCTAGCGAGGGGGTCCGACATTTTTTCTGCAGGGGTGAAGAAAGCCTGCTCAGGTCGTGGTTGTGACCGAAATAAACGAGTTGCCCAGGAGTGTCCCGGCGACCACCCCCCACAACCAACAAGGACGCCCCCTCAACCGAGGGGGCGTCCACAAGCTCAGGTTCGTCCGAGTCGACCTCAGATCAGGTCAGCACCCTTGGCCTTGGTGAAGCGCTCGGTCACGTCGGCCCAGTTGATGACGTTCCACCACTCGGTGACGTAGTCAGCCTTCACGTTCTTGTACTGCAGGTAGTAGGCGTGCTCCCACATGTCGAGCTGCAGCAGCGGCACCTGCGCGGTCGGCAGGTTGCCCTGCTGGTCGAACAGCTGCGCGATGTTCAGGCGCTTGCCCAGCAGGTCCCAGACCAGGATCGACCAGCCGGAGCCCTGGATGGCCTTGGCGTTCTCGTTGAAGTGCTTCTGGAAGCCGTCGAACGAACCGAAGTACTCATCGATCGCTGCGGCCAGCTCGCCGTCGGGGCGCTCGCCGCCCTCGGGCGACATGTTCTTCCAGAACACGGAGTGGTTGATGTGGCCACCCAGGTGGAAGGCCAGGTCCTTCTCGAGCTTGTTGATGTTGCCGAACTCGCCCTTGTCACGGGCCTCGGCGAGCTTCTCGAGGGCGGTGTTGGCGCCGGCAACGTAGGTGGCATGGTGCTTGCTGTGGTGCAGCTCCATGATCTCGGGGGCGATGTGCGGCGCCAGAGCGCTGTAGTCGTAGTCCAGGTCGGGCAGCGTGTAGGTCACTGTGATGCCTTTCTTCAGGTCGGTACTCACTCACACCCGAGCCTATTGCTCCGTCCAAGGGGCCGCCACGGTTCTCACGATCATTCAGCCGTTGGCGCACCCGCTGCGCGACCCGTGGACGACCCCAGCCCGGACGACGCCCGCCCGAACGAGGCCCGTCGCGAGGCACGGCGCAGGACGCGCAACAGCGGGGGACCGAGCACCAGCAACAGGGCCCCGGTCATCACCGCGCGGCCCAGGTTCCAGCCCATCGAGGTGGCCACGTTGAACCAGAAGAACCGCACCAGGTTGCCCCCCGGCCCGGCGCTGGGGTCATACGAGATCTGGGAATCACCGCCGGCGGCGAACGGCCAGAACGAGAAGTCCATGAGCCAGCCATAGGCGAACGAGGCCACCGCGCCATAGGCCACCAGCAGCACCACCTCGAGGGCCCCGCGCCACTGCGGCAACAACCCCGCGCCGAGCCCCACCAACCCCGCGGCAAGCATCTGGAACGGCAGCCACGGCCCCACCCCGCCGGTCAGCAGCGCCGACGCGAACAGGCCGGTATTGCCGAGCACGAACCCGAACCCCGGCCCGAACACCCGCCCCGACAAGATGATGGGAAAGAACACCGTCTCGAGCCCCGCCGTCCCGGCCCCCAGGGGACGCACCCCGGCCACGACCGCCGACATCACCCCCAGCAGCGCCAGCGCCTTCACATCGGAATGCTCGCCCGTGACCTGTGCGGTGATCACCGCCACCACCAGCCCGACCACGCCGATCAGCAGCATCGGGGCGAAGTCGTTGGTGGTCAGCGCCGACCCGGGCGCCAGGAACAGCGGCCAGCAGAACGTGATCACCGCCAGCACGGCCGCGATCGCGACCATCACCCACGTGCGGGCCGACAGGGCCATCGCGGGTGCCGGACGAGCAGTGCGCGTCTGGCTCATGACCTGACCGCCACGGGGTGCTCGGCTGCGGGCTGCCCGGCACCAGTCCCGACACCCTGCGGCGCCAGGTCGGCCAGCGTCAGCACCCGCCGGGGGAAGAACACCTTCGACAACTGCGGCGCGAACGTCGGCGAACTCGTCAGCACCTCACGGGTCGGCCCGTCGGCCACCACCTCGCCGTCGCCCAGCACCACCGTGCGCTGCGACACGGCCGCGGCGAACTCCACGTCGTGGGTGCTCACCACCACACACGTGCCGCGCGCGGCGAGCCCGCCCAGCATGCCGACCAACTGGTGCTTCATCGCATAGTCCAGGCCGCGCGTCGGCTCGTCCAGCAACAACACCCGCGGACCCGCCGCCAACTGGATCGCCAGCACCAGCCCCAACCGCTGCCCCTCGGACAGGTCGCGGGGGTTCGCGGACGGGTCGAGCACCAGCCCCAGCTCGTCGAGCAGCCCCGCAGTGGTGCCGGCCGCGACCCCGGACTCCTTGTCGGCCTGCGCGCATTCCTGGGCGACGGTGGGCAGGTAGAGCAGGTCGGCGGCGGTCTGGGGCACCAGCGCCAGGGTGCGGCGCAGCACGGCCGGGTCGGTGGTGCGCGGGTTGGTTCCCGCGACGTCGATGCTGCCGCGGTGCTCCAGCGCGCCCTGCAACGCCCACATCAGCGTCGACTTGCCGGCGCCGTTGCGTCCCATCACCGCGCTGACCTCGCCGGCCCGGAAGTCCAGGTTCACCCCGCCCAGGGCCTGCACCCGTCCGCGTCTCACAGCCAGTTTCTGCACGCTGACAAGGGGGTCAGCCGCGTCTTGCGGGGTCGGTGCGTGCGCGTGCCCGTTCAGGGCGAGGACGCGCCGCGACCCCTCAGCCGCGAGCCGCCGACGGGCCTCGCGCACGCTCAGGGGCACCGGGTGCCAGTCCATGACCCGGGCCAGGTCGGCCAGCGGGGGAACGACATTGCTGTGGGCCAGCACCTCGCCGGGGCTGCCGAGCACGGCCCGCCCGTCGCCGGGAAGCCAGAGCATCGAGTCGGCGGCGTGCATCACCCGTTCGAGGCGGTGCTCGGCCAGCACCACCGTCAGGCCCACCTCGTGCACCAGCGTGGTGATAGCCGAGAGCACGTCCTGGGCCGCGGTGGGGTCGAGGGCCGAGGTCGGCTCGTCCAGCACGACGATGCGCGGCTGGGCCGCGAGCACCGACGCGATCGCGACCCGCTGCTGCTGCCCGCCCGACAGGCTGGTCAGGGGGCGGCGGCGCAGGTCGCCGATGCCGAGCAGGTCGAACGTCTCTTCGACACGTTTGCGCATGGCGTCGTGGCCCAGACCCAGCTGTTCCATGCCATAGGCGACCTCGTCCTCGACGGTGTCGGTGACGAATCCCTGGATCGGGTCCTGGCCCACAAAGCCGACGACATCGGCCAGGTCGCGGGGACGGTGGTCGCGGGTCGAGCGCCCATCGACGAGCACCTGGCCGTCGAGGCGTCCGCCGGTGAAATGCGGCACGAGCGCATTGATGGCCCCCAGCAGCGTCGACTTGCCCACGCCGGTGGGCCCGACGACCACGCACAGGTCACCCTCGGGAATGGTGAACGACACATCGTCGAGCACGGGCGCGCGGTCGGCCGGGCCGTCACCGTCGGGGGAGTCGTACCAGATCGAGACGTGGTCGAAGGTGATCACCGGGGCTCCTCGTCGTCGGTGGTGGCGCGGGTGGACGCTGCCGGGGTGGGTGCCGCCGGTTCACTGAACAGCAGTGCGGCGGCGAGCAACACTGCCGCCGCGACCATGCCCAGTGTCAGCGGCGGCCACTGCAGCGGGGTCGTCCGGGGGAACAGCACGGCACTGTTGGTCGCATCGATCACGCCGATGACCACGGCCGCGGCGATGCCGCAGGCGACCAGCGCGGTGTCCTGCCAGTGCCAGGGGTGGGGACGATAGCGACTGATCTGCTGGCCCCTTCCGGAAAGGTGCAGCCCCACCAGCATCATCGCGGCCGCCACCCCCATGCCGACCAGCGCCCACACCTCGGCCCCGCGAATCGAGAACAGGGCGTAGGTGGCCCCGACCATGCCGAGCAGGCCCACCAGCAGCAGGGCGGTGACGGCTGCCCCGAGCGCTCCCGGGACGGCCCGCAGACGGCGGCCGTAGCCGCGCGATTCCATGGCGGTGGCCAGCCGCATCGAGCGTTCAAGCGCATCCTCCATGACCGGCACCAGGATCGCCAGCACGGCACCCAGGCCCTTGCTGCGGCCACCCCTGAGGCGCCGCGCACGTCGCACGCGTCCGATGGATTCGATCAACTGGGGCGCCACGCTCAACGCAATCACGACGGCCACCGAGACCTGGTTCAGCGCGGCGGGCACCGACTTCAGCGCCTGGCGCGGGTTCGCCAGCGCATTGGCGGCGCCCACGCAGATGACGATGGCGGCCAGCCGCATGCCGTCATAGGCGGCGGCCAGCACGGCATTGAGGGTGACGGGGCCACCGAACCGGATGCCGGCCATCCAGTCGGGCAGGTTGGCCTCGGGCAGGGTGAACAGCACCAGCCCTTCACGCGAACCGCCGAGCAGCGCGGTGAGCACCACCCGGAACCCGATCACGACCAGCGCGAGGGTGATGTAGGCCCCGACCGACCGGGCCCACGGGGCATCACTGCGACGCAGCACCGTGACCAGCAGCACGGCCGCCACGACCAATGCCAGCAGCAGCGGGTTGGCGGTGAAACTCGCACAGATCGCGGCCCCCACGGCCCAGCCCCACCACGCCCACGGGTGGGTGCTGCGGGCCGCCGGACGGGTGCCGACCGCCGGGCTGCCGGCCCCGGGAACGCCGGCCCCGGGAACAGTCGAGCCCGGCCCGGCCACCGGATGGGTGGCCGAACCGGGCAGGACGGCAGTGCGGGTCATCGCTCAGGCCAGGTCGTCGTCATCGAGCCCATCGGCCCGACGGCGGCGCACGGCCACGACAGCGCCGGCGGCGCCGGCAGCAACCAGGCCGACGGTCGCGGCCACGGCCCACGGCGAACCGGTGCCGCTGCTGCTCGGACGCTCAGCCGCCACGGTGGTGGGGCTGGCGGTGCCGGCGGGCGAGGTCGCCGCGGTGCTGGCAGCGGCGATGCTGGACGTCACTGGCGCCGACGGGGTGACGGCCGACGGCGGTGCGCTGGTGCTCGCAGTCGTCGGTGCCTTGCTGGCCGCCGACGACGGCGCGGTCGCCTTGACCGTGGTCGGCGCGGTGGTGGCCTGCGTGCGGGTGGCTCCGCTGGTGGCCCTGGACGTGGGTGCGGGTTTCGGCGCACTGGTCGTCCGGGGTGCGGTGGTCGTCGGCTTCGGTGCGGTGGTCGTCGGCTTGGCCGTGGTCGGCGGCGCCGAGACATACGGCTGCAGGCCGGCGGGTTTCAGCACGGTCGACAGTGAGCTCGAGCAGTTGGGACGGCTGCTGTAGCACCAGCCCTGGACGCTGCCCGGCTTGGGCGAATACTGCTTGGCGCCGCGGGTGGAATACGTCCACGAGCTGCCGGCGCTGGCGTGGTAGTACTGCCAGTAGCCGTCGGCGGTCGTCCACTCATTGCCCTCGATGCAGCGGTTCGGCAGGCCGTTGAGCTGGCAGATGAACCCGTCGTTCGAACTGCGCTGGGTGATCGAGATGCCCGCGTTCTGCAGCGCCTGCCACCCGGACGACGGATTGCCCACACACGTGTTGGCCACGGTTTCGCCGTTCGGCCCGACCACGACCAGCCACACCTGACCGGACTGGGTGCACGTCGAGGCCGACGCGGGCAGGGCGGCGTGGGCCACCCCGGTGGGCACCAGTCCAGCAGGGACGGTGCCCACGAGGGCGGCCAGCACGGCCAGGATGACGATCCGCGCGATGCGGCTCATCGGTTGCGGCGCCCGCGGGCGGCAGCACCCGCGGCGACCAGGGTCGTCGCCACACCGGCGAGCAGCACCACAGGCAGCGTCGTGTCGTCCGAGGTGCCGGTCGAGGGCAGCGGACGCGGGGTGGTGGTGGCAGCCGGGGTGCTGGTGGTCGGCGCGCTGGTGGTCGGTGCGCTGGTGGTGGGCGCGGGGCTGCTCACCGGGGCGGTGGTGCTCGGCGGGGCCTGCAGCTCTGCGTCGAGGTAGTTCTCGCCGGCGAGCAGCAGCAGCGCCTGCGAGGTGGCCATCAGGTCGGGCTCGGTGCCGTCGGGGCTGTTCGGCAGGCCGGCGCCACCGGTCTTCGCCTGCTGGGCGACCAGGTAGGCGATGGCATCGCTCATGTCGAGGCCGGCGGCGAGCAGGCCCTGGCCGACCATGGCGGTGGCATTCGCGGGGGAGTAGCCCGGCCACGAGCCGTCGGCCTGCTGGGCCGAGGCGGCCCAGGTGATGGCCTTGTCGAGGGCGGTGCTGACGGCCGCGCCGCCCTGTCCGCTGGCCTCGAGGCCCACCAGTGCGGCGATCGCCACACCGGTCGAGTCGACGTCGATGGCGAAGGTCACGGGGGAATTCCAGGTCTCCAGGTAGCCGAAGGCGCCCGAGGCGTCCTGGGCGGTCACGAACGCATCGATCGAGGCCTGCGGCACCGTCTCGCCGGCGCGCACGAGCGCGATCACGGCATAGGGCAGGTTGAACATGCCACCCGCATCAGGCTTGCTGACCAGCCCGTCCTGGATGATCTTGATGAGGTCGACGCCGCCGTAGTTGGTTGGGTCGGCGCCCAGGGCCTGCACGGCGATCGCGGCAATGGCGACCTTGCCGGCGGCACCGGGGTTGGTGGCGTAGGTCTTGGCATCAGCGCGCAATGCGGCGTCCATCTCGGCGAGCACGTCAGCGTGCAGGCCGGTCGGGGCCAGCGAGATGATCGAATCGGCCAGGGTGCCCGTGCTGAACGCGGACGGATCGGCCTTCCACTGCGCGGCCAGCCAGTCAGCGGCGGCGGTGGCCTGGCTGCTGGGGGCCGCGGCGGGCACCATCGGGCCCGCGAGCGGGGCCTGGGCCTGCGCCATGCCGGCAGCGACGGGCGAGACGAACAGTGCGGCCGCAATCCCGGCGGCGGCGACATGGCGGAGCTTCATTGGCTTCCTCTCAACTGAACCAACGAAGGGTGCGCAGTGTCGCGCGCCTGGAGTCCGTTGGCCACGACGGACGTGACCCTGGGGCCACGGGGTGGGCGCTCGCCACGATGGGTACTCCGACTCGGATGCGCCAAGCACATCCTCACGGCTGCGGGTCAGCTCCGGATTCGCACCGGATTCCCCCAATAGCAGCGATCAGGATCAACCTACCCCAGACCGCCGACAAGTTGACCACTGCCCATGGGTAATGGGTATGGGGTGGACATGCCGGGGCAATAATGCGACCCGCCCCCCGGGTGGTGGTGGGGGACGGGCCGCGGGTCAGTCGGCGTTTGGTCTGCCTTGACTCAGAACTTGTCCTTGGCCTCGTCAACGAGGTCACCGGCGGCGTCCTTGACGTCTTCACCGGCCTGCTTCACATGGGCTTCGCCCTGCTGGAGCTTGCCCTCAGCCTCAAGGCGTTCGTTGTCCGTGGCATCGCCGAAGGCTTCCTTTGCCTTGCCCGACAGTTCGTCGGCGGCGTTCCTGATCTTGTCCCCGAGCCCCATGGCAACCTCCCTCGGCCAGGTACCTCCCGGCCTGTTCTGTCGACGGTACGCCTCATCTGCGCGCGGTTCAGGCGGACACAGCAATTCGTCAGATTTGCTCAGTCGTCCTCGGGGTGGGGCGGCCTCGGGGTGGGGGGCACCGCCCTGCCACGTTGCCCCTGATCGCAACAGTTGCCCTTGTTCCGGCACAAGGGCAACTGTGCCGTTCAGGGGCAGTGCCGTTCAGGGGCAACCGGACGACGTGAGCCGCGCCAGCGCCAGGGCCCTCAGTCGTCCTCGGGCCGCGTCACCCGCAGCACCCGGAACCCCTTGGCGCTCGCATGCTTCGCACACGCCCAGCCCTCGCTGACCAGCCACTGCTGCAGTGAGTCCGCGCCCAGGTTCTTGCTGACCACCAGCCATGCCTCACCGCCCGGTGCCAGCCGGGGCAGCCACGTCAGCAGCAACTCGTGCAGCGCCTGCTTGCCGATCCGGATCGGCGGGTTCGACCAGATCTGCTCATAGCGGGCATCGCGCGCCAGCACCTCGTCGGGCGAGCCCGCGAACACCTGGTCGCCCACCCCCGCGGACGAGGCATTCGCCCGGGTCAGCTCGACCGCGCGGGAGTTCACGTCGACCGCATCGACGCTCGCTCCCGGGCAGGCGGCCGCCAACGCCACGGTGATGGGCCCGAAGCCGCTGCCCAGGTCGAGCAGCCTGATGCCGTCGCCGGCCGGGGGAGTGGTCTCACGGAACAACACCGCCGTGCCCGGGTCGAGCCGACTGCCCGAGAACACGCCGTTCGCCGAGGTGAAGCGGTGGTCTCGTCCCCAGATCGTCGCGGTGACCTCACGTTCGCGGGCCGGGGCCGCAGAGGGTTCGGGCGATTCGAAATAGTGGCTCATTCAGACTCCTGTTGCTGTGGCTCGTCACGGCGGCTGCGGGCCTGCGCCGCCCGGGCGGCCAATTGGTCATCGGGTGGGTAGCCGACTTCGCTGAGCGTCAGCCCCGAGGCGGGCATCACCGTCACCGACGAGTCCCTGGCCCCAGCCGCGAGCAACCCGGTCACCCAGTCGACGTCACGGCGCACCTTGCCCTGGTTCGTCCCGGCCAGCCCCACACCGACCACCGCACCCATCAGTGAGCGGACCATCGAATGGCAGAATGCGTCAGCCACCACGGTCGCCACGATCATCCCGGCCCCGGTGGTCGCAGCTTCTTGGCGCACGCACTCGAAACGCTGCAGCGTGCGGATCGTCGTGGCCCCCTCGCGCGGCTTGCAGAATGCCGCGAAGTCATGCAGCCCGAGCAACACCTCGGCGGACGAGTTCATGGCCGCGACATCGACCACGCCCCGCACCACCGCCACCCGGTGCCGCAGCGTGGGTTCGCGCAACGACTGCTCGTCCCAGATGCGGTAGGTGTAGCGCCTGAACATCGCCGAGAACCGCGCATCGAAGTGAGCACTGACCCGCCGCACCCCGTGCACCGCCAGGTCATCGGGCAGCACGCGCCGCAGCCGGTGCGCCAGCACCTCGGCCGGGTCGGCGTCGGTCCGGTCGCGCAGATCGACGGTGAAGTCGTCGGGCAGGTCGAGGTGGCACACCTGGCCGGTGGCGTGCACGCCGGCGTCGGTGCGTCCGGCGACGACCAGCGCAGGCGCCGGGTCGAGCCGCAGCACCCGCGCGATGCCCGCGGACAGTTCGTGTTCGACCGTGCGTAGGCCCGGCTGGGCCGCCCAGCCCGAGAACTGGCTGCCGTCATAGGCCAGGTCGATGCGCAACCTCATGTGTCGCCGCCGTCCACCACATACGTCAGGTCATGGATGTCCCGCCCGGCCTCGATGCCCCGGCGCTCGTACTTCGTCAGCGGACGCGCGTCCCACCGCGGCGCCCACCCGCCCGACCCCGCGTGCACATTGCGCAGCCCGGGTGCCTGGTCGAGCACCTCCCGCATCCAATCGGCGTAGTCAGCCCAGTCGGTGGCCAGGTGCCAGTGCCCGCCCGGGGCGAGTTGGCGGACGACGGTTGCCGCCAGGTCGTCGTTGACCAGACGGCGCTTGTGGTGGCGGGCCTTGTGCCAGGGGTCGGCGAAGAATGTCCACAGCTCGACGACCTGGCCGGGCTCGAACAACAGGTCAAGCCCCTGGGCGCCGTCGGCGATCACGATGCGCACGTTGTCGACATCCTCGCGGGCGAGCTTCGACAGGGTGCTGGCCACCGAGGGCTCGAACACCTCGAACGCGACCACATTGACCTCGGGACGCGCCTTCGCCATCGGCACCAGCGAATCGCCCTGGCCCGACCCGATCTCGACGACGATGGGCGCATGGCGGCCGAAGATGGCGTCCCAGTCGGGCACCGGCTGCGGGGCCACCGACGTGCTGGTCTCGCGGGTCTCGACGGGCACGACGCGGGTGGGTGACCACCGTTCCCAGGCCTTCTGCTGGCTGGGGTTCATGCGGGCCGAACGGCGCACGAACGAGACGACCTCGCGATGCACGCGCGCCCCGGGCTGCTGGTCAGGGTGTTGGTTCTCATCGCGCTGGTCAGTGTGCGGCATCCGGTCCCCCCGTCTGGTCAGGCCTCGTCAGGTCAGCCCCCGTCAGGTCATCCATGCGCACCCCGGCCACATCGAGCAGCAACTCGCAGAACATCGAGTTGGCCCACGAGAACCACGGTCGCGTGAACCGGCTCGGGTCGTCGGCATGGAAACTTTCGTGCATCATGCCGGTGCCGGCGTCAGTGCGCATCAGCACCTCGACCATGCGCAGCTTGGTCTCGGTGCGCGTGCTGGTCAGGCCCTGCACCGCCAGCGCGATGGGCCAGATGTGGTCGTAGGGGGTGTGCGGGCTGCCGACCCCGGACGCGGCCACGCCCAGGTGGTAATGCGGGTTGGCCTGTGAGAGCACCCAGCGGCGGGTGGTCAGGTAGACGGGGTCATCAGCGGCCAGCGACGAGCACAGGGGCAGGCTGAGCAGGCTCGGCATGTTCGCATCGTCCATGCGCAGCTGGTGGCCCAGGCCGTCGACCTCATAGGCCAGGGTGCCGTCGTCGGCGAACCCCCACTGCGCCACCCCGGCGCTGATCTGGGCCGCGAGGTCGTCGCATTCGGCAGCAAACCCGGCGTCGTCCCAGGCCTCGCGGGCCATCTGCGCGAGCAGCCGCAGGGCGTGCGCGGCGAAGAACTGCGCCGGAATGTTGTAGCCGTACGTGCAGGGGTCGTCGCTGGGGCGGAACCCGCACCACGTCATGCCCGTGACCCCCACGGGTGTGCCGCGGCCGTCCTCGCCCAGGGTGTCGCCCGTGCCGGGGCGCACGAACCGGTAGTCAGAGTCAGTGTCGTGGCGCTGTTCGCGGCGCCACAGCTGGACGACCTGGCGGGCTCCGGCCCGTACCGGTACCAGGACCGCGGCATCGCCGGTGGCCTGCCACACCTGCCACGCGAACTGGATCGGGAAGGCCAGCGAGTCGACCTCGTACTTCTCTTCCCAGACCCAGGGGTTGTCGCACAGGTCACCGGCATGCCACGAAGCGTTGTTGGGTTCGGGGTTGAAGGCATTGGCATAGGGGGCGCGGGCGATGCAGGCCCACTGCTGGGCGACCACGTCGGCCAGCGTCGCGGCGATCTCGGGGCAGTCGCGGGCCAGCAGCACGAACGGGCGCATCTGGGCTGAGGAGTCCCGCAGCCACATCGCCGGGATGTCGCCGGTGATCACGAACATGCTGCCGTCGGGGCGCCGGCTCAATGTGGCCTGCCAGGTGTTCAGCATCTGCTGGGTGAACAGCCGTCCGGCGCGGCCGTCGTCGAGGGCGTGGGTGATCGCGACGGCATGGCGGTTGATGGTGGCGCGCACGGCGTCCGAGGCGGGATGGGTGAGGGGCTGCCGTTCGTCCGCATGGCACGAGAGCGAACGCGAGACGAGGTGGGCGAGACCCCGGGCCAGACCCGGCCACCTGGCGGGCTGCGCCCAGCGGGGCGACGTCATGGGGACAGGGTAGGGCCACGGGTGGCTGAGGGGGTAATATCAGCGGGTCGCCGCCGGGCTGGCGCTCATTTTGACCGCGATCAATGTCGCAGGTAAAGTTGTCCGCTGTTGCGCCCGGCCCTGGTCCGGATGCGGGGTCGTGTACCCCGAGCCCGCGAGGAAGGCGCTGCTGAAGAGTCCAAAGCAACCAACTGGAAGATGGTCCGTGACCGTGTCTACCTACACTCCCAAGCCTGGCGAGATCACCAGGAACTGGCATGTGATTGACGCCGAGAACGTCGTGCTCGGCCGCCTCGCCGTCGCTGCTGCCACCCTGCTGCGTGGCAAGCACAAGGCAACCTTCGCGCCCCATGTCGACGGTGGCGACTTCGTGGTCATCGTGAACGCTTCCAAGATTGCCCTGACCGGCAACAAGCGCACCGACTCGCTGCGGTACCGCCACTCGGGTCGCCCCGGTGGCCTCACCGCCACCCCGATCGGTGACCTGCTCGACAAGGACCCCCGCAAGGCCGTCGAGCAGGCCGTCTGGGGCATGCTGCCCAAGAACAAGCTGAGCCGCCAGCTCATCTCCAAGCTCAAGGTCTACGCCGGCCCGGAGCACCCCCACGCTGCGCAGCAGCCGCAGCCCTACGCGATCACCCAGATCGCCCAGTGACTGCGAAAGACTGAGGACCTCCCGTGACTGACACCGTGGAACTTGACGAGAACGTCGAAGAGTACGACGCCGAGCAGTCGTTCACCGACGAGAACGACCGCGAGATCGCTTACCGCAGCGACTCGAACCCTGCCGCCGCTGCCGGTGGTGCCACCTCGCGTCCGGCCGTGATCGCCGCCGGTGGCGCGACTGGTCGCCGCAAGGAGGCCGTGGCCCGCGTGCGCATCGTGCCCGGCTCGGGCACCATCACCATCAATGGCCGCACCCTGGACGACTACTTCTCGAACAAGGTGCACCAGCAGATCGTGACCGAACCGCTGACCACCGCCGGTGTCGAGGGTTCCTACGACATCATCGTGCGCATCCACGGTGGTGGCGTGTCGGGTCAGGCCGGCGCCCTGCGCCTGGGCATCGCCCGTGCACTGAACGCCGTTGACGCCGAGGCCAGCCGCCCCGCGCTCAAGAAGGCCGGCATGCTCTCGCGTGACGCCCGCATCAAGGAACGCAAGAAGGCCGGTCTCAAGAAGGCCCGCAAGGCCCCGCAGTACTCGAAGCGTTGATGTGTGCGGCCCCGGTGGCCGCCGCAGCATTGCTCGCACAACCCCCTGCCGTGTGGTGGGGGGTTGTTGCGTTGGTGGACGTGGTGCGTCGTGCAGGTGCCGCGCGTCGTGAGGTCGTCCACGTAGCTGGCGTTGATCGACGTAGCTGGTCTCTAGAGCGCCAGCCACGTCGAATACCGCCAGCCAGGTGGACGAGCCAGGGTGGCGGCGGGCGGAACAGTGACCGGGGCCAACATCTGAGAAAGAAGTAGCCAGCGGCCGCCCCACGCGCACTTACTCGCGTCACTGGGTCGCTGGCTACTTGTTTCTCAGATCCTGGGTAGGCACACCGACGTGGACGAGGCAGGGGCAGCGGCCCGGTTCGGTCACCCGGGCCCCGTGGACGACCCCTGCAGGTGCATTCCTGGCGCTGGTGTCAGTTGTGCTCCTCGAAACGGCGCTGCGGGCTGCGTTGGTGGCGCTGGTGCCAGTTGTGCAGGTTGGGCTGTGCGCGGCGGGCGTCCAGCGGCCCGACCACATCCACCACCCCACCTCCACCCAACTCCGTCCGGAATTAACCCGGCACCCTCGTTGCTTGCTAAACTAGGCCCGGCTCGGCGGTGCCGACCTCACTCAGGGCGAGCGACCCCTTGGTCCCGTTCCTCTTCCCCTGCCCAGCAGGGGCATCAGGTTTCAGCCACGTCTGACGACCCGTCAGGCGTCCCACCGCCCGTCGGCTTTTTCGTCCGGCATTTTCACCCTGGAGCTTTGCGTGAACCCACCCATGTACGTGTGGATCGGCACGGTCGTACTCATCGCGGCACTGCTGGCCTTTGACTTCTTCTTCCACGTGCGCAAGGCACACATTCCGACGCTGAAAGAGGCGGCCTTCTGGTCGGCCATCTACGTGGGCATCGCGATCCTGTTCGGGTTCGCCGTGTGGATCTTCGGTGGCCACCAGGCCGGGGCCGAGTACTTCGCGGGCTACGTGACCGAGAAGGCGTTGAGCGTCGACAACCTGTTCGTCTTCCTGATCATCATGTCGAGCTTCAAGGTGCCCCGCGCCGACCAGCAGAAGGTGCTGCTGTTCGGCATCGTGTTCTCGCTGTTCGCCCGCACCGGGTTCATCTTCCTGGGCGCGGCCATCCTCGACCGGTTCGCCTGGGCGTTCTACATCTTCGGCCTGATCCTGATCGTCACTGCCGGCAACATGTTGCGCAGTGAGGGTGAGGACGAGCATGACGCCGACAACTTCATCATCCGGCTCGCCCGCAAGTTCTTCCGCACCACTGACTACTACGACGGCGACAAGCTGTTCACCGTGGTCAACGGCAAGCGCATGCTCACCCCCATGCTGCTGGTCATGGTCGCCATCGGCGGCACCGACATCCTGTTCGCGCTCGACTCGATCCCGGCCATCTTCGGCCTGACCCAGTCGACCTTCATCGTGTTCACCGCCACCGCGTTCTCGCTGATGGGCCTGCGCCAGCTGTACTTCCTCATCGACGGACTGCTCGACCGCCTGATCTACCTCAGTTACGGCCTGGCCGCGATCCTCGCGTTCATCGGCGTGAAGCTGATCCTGCACGCGCTGCACGAGAACAACGTGCCGTTCATCAACGGCGGCGAGCCCGTGAACGTGGTCGAGATCGACATCGCGACCTCGCTGATCTTCATCGTGGCGGCCCTGACCGTGACGATCGTCGCCTCGCTGGTCTCGCCCAAGGGCAAGGCCCAGACGGCCGTCAACAACGCCCGTCACCACGCCGAGAACTACCTGAACCTGGGCTACGAGGACGCCGCCAACCGTGAGACGACGTACGCGAAGCTGGTCAAAGAGATGGCCAACATCTCGCTGATGCCCAAGAAGTACCGCGATGAGATCGACGACCAGGACGAGCTGATGGAACTGTTCATCCGCGCCCGCGAGACCCACGACCGCCAGGTCGCCGAGGGCCACGGCTCACGGTTCCCCGGGCTGCCGATCACGCAGGCCGAGCGTGATGCTGTGCAGCAGTCGGGGCCGACTGCCTGATCGTCCGCCCACGTGCCCCCCATCGCAGCATCTGCCACTGTTTCGAAACAGTGGCAGATGCTGCGTTCAGGGGCAACCAGCCGGTGCGTCGACAGGGGAGTGGGTGCGGCAGGGTTCGCGCACGCGCCCCGGGGCACTACTGTGTACGCGTGGCTCGACTCTTTGGAACTGACGGGGTTCGCGGCAAGGCGAACGTTGACCTGACCGCTGAACTGGCGCTCGACCTCTCGGTCGCCGCGGCGCATGTGCTGGGCGAGGCCGGTGTCTTCGACGCCCGCCCGACCGCCATCGTGGGACGAGACCCACGTGCCAGCGGTGAATTCCTCGAGGCCGCGGTGATCGCCGGCCTGGCCAGCGCCGGTGTCGACGTGGTGCGGGTGGGCATCGTGCCCACGCCCGCACTCGCCTTCCTGGTCAACAACGCGGACGCCGACCTGGGTGTCATGCTCTCGGCCTCGCACAACCCCATGCCCGACAACGGCATCAAGTTCTTCAGCCGTGGCGGTGTGAAGCTCGACGACGCCCTCGAAGATGCCATCGAGCAGCGCATGGGCGAGGACTGGCAGCGCCCGACCGGTGCCTCGGTGGGCCGGGTCACCACCGACCTCGGGGCTGTCGAGGCCTATGTCGCGCACCTGGTCTCGTCGCTGGGCGCCGATTCAAGCCTTGAAGGGCTCAAGGTCGTTCTGGACTGCGCCAACGGTGCCTCGTCCATGACCGCAGTGGCAGCATTCGAAACCCAGGGCGCCCAGGTCATCGCAATTCACCACGACCCCGACGGCCTCAACATCAACGAGAACTGCGGTTCGACCCACATGGGTGACGTGCGCCGCGCAGTCGTCGAGCACGGTGCCGACCTGGGCCTGGCCTTCGATGGCGACGCCGACCGCTGCCTGGCCGTCGACGCGCAGGGCAATGACATCGACGGCGACCAGATCCTGGCGATCCTGGCGCTGACGCTGAAAGAAGAGCACAAGCTCGCCTCGGACACCGTGGTCGCCACCATCATGAGCAACCTCGGTTTCGTCAACGCGATGCGTGAGCGCGGCATCCGGGTCGACCAGACCAAGGTCGGCGACCGCTATGTGCTCGAGTCGATGAACGCCAACGGGTTCGTGCTGGGGGGCGAGCAGTCGGGCCACGTCATCATGAGCGAATTCGCCACCACCGGTGACGGCGTGCTGACCGGCCTGCACCTGGCGGCCCGCATGGCTCGCACCGGCAAGTCGGCGGCCGAGCTGGCTTCGGTGATGACCCGGTTGCCTCAGGTGCTGGTGAACGTGACCAACGTCGACAAGTCGCGCGCGGGCATCGATCCTGAGATCAACGCCGCCGTGGCGAAGGCCAACCATGCGCTGGGCACGTCCGGCCGGGTGGTGCTTCGTCCGTCGGGCACCGAGCCCCTGGTGCGCGTGATGGTCGAGGCCGGGACGACTGAAGAAGCCCGTCGGGTGGCTGACGAGCTGGCCGCGCTGGTGAAGCAGCGGGTCAGCCTCTGAACCCCCCAACAGCACGTTTGCCGCCCTTCGGGAAGTTTGCACACCGGCGCCGGTGTGCAAACTTCCCTCGGGGCGGCAAACGTTTCAGCCGCGGGGCGTTACGCCCTGGAGGTCAGGCTGACCGGCGCTCAGGCCGACCAGTCGCAGTGCACGTGACCGCTGTGGCCCGCATCGCCGGGGCCCAGCGTCAGGCGGGCGCCTGCAGCCGCGCAGGCATTGCGCACCCGGGCGGCCATGTTGCGGCCGGCCGTGGTGGTGTCGATCTTCTGGCCGTTGGCGAAGTCGATGTCGACGGCGCGGCCCTTGTAGTGCAGCGAGGTGCTGGAATGGTCGCAGCCGGCGATCGAGGTCACCCGGTAGCTGTTGTTCACGCCGAAGTCACGCATGAAGCGCAGCATGTTGGTGCTCAGGTAGACGCCGACCTTGCCGACGTCGCCGCCGCCGGTGTAGGCGACGCGGCCGGCCGCCGTGTCGACCATGTTCTGGCGGGGCGAGGAATAGGTCGGGCCGCAGAAGTGCAGCAGGTTGATGCCCGAGTCGTTCAGGATCTGCTGGGCGTACTGCGCGCGGGTGGTGGTGCCACCCGTCGAGGCCACCCCGGCGATCAGGCCGCGCCAGGTGTTGGCGCCGACGACACCGTCGACGGTCAGGCCCTTCTTGGACTGGAAGCTGCGCACGGCCGAAAGCGTCGCAGGCCCGAATGAACCGTCGACGCTCAGCGAGTAGCCATTGCGCAGCAGCTGGGTCTGCAGGGCCTTGACGGCATTGCCGGTGTTGCCTTCGCGCAGCGTGTAGCTGGCCAGCTTCGGCCAGGTGGCGGCGCCGACCGAGCCATCGGCGACCAGGCCGTTGGCCGACTGGAACTTCTTGACGTTGGCCGTGGTGGCGGATCCAAAGCTGCCGTCAGCGGTGGTGGGGTAGCCCTTGGCGGTGAGCAGGTACTGCACCGTCTTGACGTGGTAGGTGTTGGTGTTGCCGGACGAGACCGCAGGCCACGAGTTGAACGTGACAGCCTGGGCGGTCGAGGCGCTGGACGAGCCCAGCAACCCGAATGCGGTGACAACCGCGATGATGAGCGCAGCGAGACGCTTCACGGAAGTGCCTTTCCGTCGAGGGAGGGGATGTTCGCGGGGTACATGGGCACCCGCGCGAGGCTCACGCTAACCCTTTTCTGGTTCAGGCGGGGCGGAATATGGAATGCCGATCGCAGGGTCTGGTCACCCCCAGCCCCCGTCAGACCTTGCGGATCAGTACCTCGCCGACGCTGTGGTCCGGGCCCTTGCGCAGGATCGCGGTGGCCCGGTCACGCGTCGGCGCGATGTTGTAGTGCAGGTTCGGGCCGTTGATCTCGTCCCAGATGTTCATGGCCATCGTCGTGGCCTCGGCATCGCTCAGCTGGGCGAACTTGATGAAGTAGCTCTCGGGGTCGCGGAAGGCGGTGGCGCGCAGCTGCAGGAAGCGGTCGAGGAACCACTGCTGGATGTCGGCCTCGGCGGCGTCGACATAGATCGAGAAGTCGAAGTAGTCACTCAGCGCCTGCCCCGCCCGACCGTCGGAGTGCACCCGCGCAGGCTGCAGCACGTTCAAGCCCTCGATGATGAGGATGTCGGGCTTGCTGATGACATGCTCCTGGTCAGGGATGATGTCGTAGATCATGTGGGAATACACCGGCGAGGCGACCTCGGCCTGGCCCGACTTCACCGCCGCCACATAGGCCAGCAGCGCCCGGCGGTCATAGCTTTCGGGGAAGCCCTTGCGTTCGAGGATGCCCCGGCGTTCGAGCTCGGCATTCGGGTACAGGAACCCGTCGGTCGTGATCAGCTCGACCTTCGGCTGGCCGGGGGCCTGCCGCAGCAGCTCCTGCAGCAGGCGGGCCGTCGTCGACTTGCCCACGGCCACCGAACCGGCGATGCCAACGACGAACGGCGTGCGCTCGACATCAAGCTCGAGGAATGCGTTGGTCGCCCGGTACAGGTGGCCCAGGTGGCGCCGGTGCAGGTGCATCAGCTGGGTCAGCGGCACGTAGACCTCGACGACCTCGTGGTGGTCGGTCGGGTCGCCGACGCCGCGCAGCCGCGCCAGGGTCTGGGCATCGACGTGGATGTCGGTGTGGTCAGCGAGGTTGGCCCAGTCGCGTCGCAGCATCGAGACGTGCGTCGTCGGGTGGTCGCTGTGCTCGTGTGGCATCGTCGGGTGTGGGTCCTCACGGATTCAGGCTTGTGCCGGCAAGTGCCAGCAGGCAGCATCATGTCAGGCAAGCGTCACACGTCTGGACGCACCCCGCCGCAACAGGCTCCAGCATGTGGAAGGCCGCAGGCCGGGGCACGCCTCGCCGGGCGTGGAGTTGGGTTAACGCTCAGTGTTCATGTACGTTTCTTGCCATGTGTGGAATCGTGGGCTATATCGGCCATCGCAATGCGCAGGACGTCGTCATCGGTGGACTGCGCCGACTGGAATACCGTGGATACGACTCGGCAGGCATCGCCGTGCCGGGGCCGGACGGGCTCCAGGCCCGCAAGAAGGCCGGCAAGCTCGCCAACCTCGAGGCTGAACTCGAGGCCAACCCGATCCCCGAGGCCCAGCAGGGCGTCGGGCACACCCGCTGGGCCACCCATGGCGGCCCCACCGACACCAATGCCCACCCGCACGTGTCGTCGAACGGACGCGTCGCGCTCGTGCACAACGGCATCGTCGAGAACTTCGCCGAGCTGCGCGCAGAACTGCAGGCCGAGGGCATCGAGTTCACCAGCGAGACCGACACCGAGGTGGCCGCGCAGCTGCTCGGGCGCGAGGTCGAGAAGGGCGCCGACGTGGCGTCCGCGCTCGGCACCGTCTCACAGAGACTGACCGGCGCCTTCACGCTGGTCGCCATCGACCAGGCCGACCCCGACCGCGTGGTCGCCTCGCGCCGCAACTCGCCGTTGGTCGTCGGGTTGGGCGAGGGCGAGAACTTCCTGGCCAGCGACGTCGCCGCGTTCATCGAATACACCCGCGAGGCCATCGAGCTCGGCCAGGACCAACTCGTCGTCATCGACCGCGACGGCGTGACCGTCACCGACTTCGAGGGCAACCCCGTCGAGACCCGCCAGTACCACGTCGACTGGGACCTGTCGGCCGCCGAAAAGCAGGGCTACGACTGGTTCATGCGCAAGGAAATCTTCGAGCAGCCCCAGGCCGTCGCCGACACGCTGCTGGGCCGCTTCAACCAGCGCGGTGAGCTGGTGCTCGACGAGATCCGCATCAGCCCTGAAGAGCTGCGCCGCGTCAACAAGATCGTCATCGTCGCCTGTGGCACCGCGTTCTATGCCGGGCTGGTCGCCAAGTACGCCATCGAGCACTGGACCCGCATTCCCTGTGAGGTCGAGATCGCCAGCGAGTTCCGCTACCGCGACCCGATCATCGACCCGATGACCCTGGTGGTGACGATCTCGCAGTCGGGCGAGACCGCCGATACCCTGATGGCCGTGCGCCACGCCCGCGAGCAGCATGCCAAGGTGATCGCGATCTGCAACACCAACGGCGCCACCATTCCCCGTGAATCGGACGCCGTCATCTACACCCACGCCGGGCCCGAGATCGGGGTGGCGTCCACGAAGGGGTTCATCACCCAGGTGGTGGCCTGCTACCTGCTCGGCCTGTTCCTGGCCCAGGTGCGTGGCATGAAGTACGGCGACGAGATCAAGGCGATCATGGACGAGCTGGAGTCCATGCCCGAGAAGATCCAGAGCGTGCTCGACAACCTCGACCCGATCATGAAGCTGGCCGAGCGGCTGAAGCAGCAGCGCTCGATCCTGTTCCTGGGGCGCCACGTCGGCTACCCGGTGGCCCTCGAGGGGGCGCTGAAGCTCAAGGAACTCGCGTACCTGCACGCCGAGGGCTTCGCCGCCGGTGAGCTGAAGCACGGCCCGATCGCGCTGATCGAACAGGACCTGCCGGTCTTCGTGATCGTGCCCCCGCAGGGTCGCGACCAGCTGCACGACAAGGTCGTCTCGAACATCCAGGAGATCCGTGCCCGCGGCGCCCGCACCATCGTGCTGGCCGAAGAGGGCGATGACGAGGTGGCGCCGTACGCCGACCTGTGGTTCAAGCTGCCCAAGGTCTCGACACTGCTGCAGCCGCTGGTCGCGACGATCCCGCTGCAGGTCTTCGCCTGCGAGCTGGCCACCCAGCTGGGCCACGATGTCGACCAGCCGCGCAATCTGGCCAAGTCGGTCACGGTCGAGTGAGCTGAACCGCAGCGGGTGAGCTGGTGGGGGCGTGGTCCGCAGGTGCGGGCCGCGCCCCCACTACGCTGAACCCATGATCATCGGGGTCGGGGTCGACGTCTGCCACATCGGCCGGTTCGAACAGATGCTGGCGCGACGGCCAGGCATCGCCATCAAACTGTTCACCCCGCACGAGCGCACCATGTCGGTAACGTCGCAGGCCGGCCGGTTCGCCGCCAAAGAGGCCCTCGCGAAGGCGCTTGGTTCACCGGGCGGCATGCGCTGGACCGACTGTGAAGTCGTGCGCCACGACGACGGTCGCCCGCACTTCGCGCTGCAGGGCACCGTCAAGAAGACCGCGGACGACCTGGGCATCGATGTGGTGCACGTCTCGATCAGCCACGATGCGGGGGTGGCCACCGCGTTCGTGATTGCCGAACGGACCGCTGGCGGCAACGCGAACGAGGTGCGATCGTGATCCCGATTCTTTCCGCCGACCAGGTGCGCCAGGCCGAAGAGGCGTTCTGGGTGCGCAACCCCGGCGTCGACCTGATGGCGCGGGCGTCGTCCGCAGTGGCCGAACAGGCCCGCGAACTGCTCGACCGTCGCCGCTACGACGCGGCGCAGAGCCCGGTCGTGGTGGTGGCCGCGGGGCCCGGCAACAATGCCGGCGATGCCCTGTTCGCGGCGGCCGAACTCGAGGCGACGGTGCTGGTGTGGGCCGTGACTGACCAGACCCACCCCGCGGGGCTGCGGGCCGTGCTCAAGGCGGGCGGCCACCTGGTCTCGCGCACCGAGGCGCTGGACGCCCTGCCCGAGGCGGCGCTGGTCATCGACGGGGTGGCGGGCATCGGCAGCCGCCGCGGGCTGAGCGAGACGGTCGAACGCTTCGCCACCGAGGCCCGGCGCAGGCGCGTGCCCGTGCTCGCCGTGGACGTGCCCAGTGGCCTGGCAGCCGATCGTCCGGGGGTGCCGGCGCCGGCGTTCAAGGCGGCGACGACGGTCACGTTCATCGCGCACAAGCTGTGCCAGGTGGCCGCGCCGGCGGCGCAGCACTGCGGCACGACCCACCTGGCGGACATCGGCGTGCCCGTGGGCGAGCCGCAGATGTGGCAGGTCGAACCGGCCGACCTGCCGGCCTGGTACCCGTGGCCCGATGCGAGCTCTGACAAGTATTCACGAGGGGTGGTCGGCCTGGACACCGGGTCGGTGCGCTACCCGGGCGCGGCGGTGCTCGGTGCGGCCGGGGCGCTGTTCACCGGGGTGGGCATGGTGCGCCACGCCGGGGTCACCGAGGTGGCCGACCGGGTCGTCGACCGCTGGCCCAGCGTGGTGCCCGGCCCCGGCCGGGTGCAGGCGTGGGTGGCCGGGTCGGGCTGGCAGGTCGACGGCGAGCACCGTGAGGTTGCTGCCGCGCGCCTGGACGAGCTGTGCGCCGACGGGGTGCCGGTGGTGGTCGACGCGGGGGCCGTCCACGTGTTGCCCGAACACCTGCCGGCCGGGTCGCTGCTGACCCCGCACGCGGGGGAGTTGGCGACGCTGCTGGGCGTCGGGCGTGACCAGGTCGAGGACGACCCGGTGCGCCACGTGCGCGCGGCGGCGGCCAGGACCGGGGCGACGGTGCTGCTGAAGGGGGCGACGCAGTACGTGGCCGAGCCCTCGGGGCGGGTGCTGCTGGCGTTGCCAGGCCCGGCATGGGCGGCGCAGGCCGGGTCGGGCGACGTGCTGGCCGGGGCATGTGGAGCGCTGGTGGCGGCCGGGGTCAGGGCCCCCGAGGCGGCGGTCGTGGCGGCATCGCTGCAGGCGCTGGCGGGGTTCGCACACCCGGGTCCGCGGCCGCCGGAGGTGTTGGCGCAGGCGTTCCCGGAGGTCATCGCGGGGTGGACGGCGGCAGCCGGGTCTTGACGGCAGGGGGTCTTGACGGCAGGGGTCTTGACTTCAGCGGGCGGCTGGCCGAGGATGAGGGCACGCTCGCACCGTGGAGGGCAGACGGTGTCCACATTGATCAACCCAGCCAGTCACACCCGCCGGGTGTTGCTGTCGTCCATGGTTGCCCTCGGGGCACTGGCTCTCGTGGGCTGCTCCCGGGACCAGCTTGTCGATGCCCACCTCAACAGCGTGCACCCGGTGCCCGGGCAGCAGAACCGGCTCGTGGTGGCCTACGTGTCGGCGGCCCAGGTGCGGCTGCCCATCGAGGTCGAGCTGCAGCAGGATCCGCAGCAGGTGCGCATCCGTGTCCGTGAGCGGCGGCCCACCACAGACATGACCGCGATCGCCTACGAGCACACCACTGAGGTGACCTTGGACGCCCCGCTCGGCAGCCGTCCGGTGATCGACCTCGTGACGGGGCTGTCCGTGAAGGTGGTGACATGACCAGCCCGGGGTGCAGCCGCCGGACGGTGCTGGTGGTGTCGGCAGCGGGGGTGGTGATCGGGTTGGCCGGCTGTGGGGCGCAGCGCACGCCGCGGCCGGTGCCGATCGAGTCGATCGCTGCGGTGCCCGGGCAGACCCTGCGCTATGTGCTCACCTACCGGTCCGTGCTGGAATCCGCCGACCTGGCCGACGTGACCGTGGACGAGACACCCCAGTGGGTGCGCATCCTGGTGCGGGAACGGCAGCCGCAGCGGATGGGCCAACCCCGCACCCACACCACCGAGATCACGCTGAAGTGGCCGCTGGACAATCGGACGGTCACCGATCAGTCGACCGGCACGCCGATCCCGGCGCGCTGACTGGCCACCTCGGAAAGCCGGTCGAGCGTGGTCCGCATGCCGCGGCGCATGTCGGACCCGGGCCAGCTGCGTCCGGGGCTGGTCGGGGCACCTGCCACAGTAATGTGCATCGACCGGGCCAAAACGGCCGATTCTGGGGACTTTTGCCCCGGTCGATGCACGCTGCTGTGGTGAATTGGGTCGGGGGCAGTGGGCGAACCCGCCATCGGCGGCGGCGTGCAGCCGGTCCCGCAGCACGCGGCTCCCCCTGAGGTGCACGCCGCTCCTGTTGAGGACGGCTCCAACGGGAGCGTCATGCGCTGATGGGGAGCGTGGTGCTCCGCAGAGGGAGCGTGGTGCTCTGCAGGGGGAGCGTGGTGAATGGCACGGGGGCTGCGCTACCGACCGCGTGGATGACGGCTACCCGGAGCGCACGCGGCCAGCGACGAGGCGCGCCTGGCTGCCCACACCTGCAGAAGTGACACCAGCGTCACGACGACACGCGATTTCGGTCCGACGGGCTGCCGACGCGGCACCCATGTCACAAGTGCAACTTCCGGTGCGGGCGCCGACAGCAGCGGCCCTCGGAACCATGGTGCTGGTGGGGGTCGGTATGCCGCTGCCACAGTAATGTGCATCGACCGGCCCCAAACCGCCGATTCAGTCCACATTTGCCCCGGTCGATGCACGCTGCTGTGGTGGATTGGAGCTGTGGTGGATTGGACCCGGGCAGTGGCCGAACCCCACCGCTGGGCCGACCCCAGCCGCTCAGACGACCACCGCGTCGCGGAACCAGCCCGTGATCGAGCTCGGGTGCGTGATCGCCGTGCCGACCACCACCGCGAACGCCCCCGTGGCCCGTGCCGCCGCCGCCTGCTGCACCGTGTGCACCCGCCCCTCGGCCATTACCACGTGCTCCGGCAGCGCCTCGACCAGCGCTGACAGCAGCTCCAGGTCGGGGCCGTCGGTCTTCGGACGCGCCCCGGTGTAACCCGACAAGGTCGTCCCGATGATCTCGGCGCCCGCTTCGGCCGCGGCCATCGCCGCATCGAACGAGTCACAGTCGGCCATCACCGGCGCATCGGTGTGCTCGCGCAACCGCCTCAGCGTCTCGGCGAAGCTCAACCCATCCGGCCGCGCCCGCAGCGTGCCGTCGAGCGCGATGATGTCGGCACCGGCGTCAGCCACGGCCACGGCATGGTTCAGCGTCGGGGTGATGAAGACCCCCTCCTTGCCGTCCTTCCAGATGCCGATCACCGGCACGTCCACCACAGCCTTGACGGCGCGGATGTCATCCAGCCCCTGCGCCCGCACCGCGCTCGCACCGCCGATCACGACTGCCTGGGCGACCTGCGCCATGGTCTCGGGGTGGCGCATCGGCTCACCGGGATAGGCCTGGCACGAGACGACCAGGGTGCCCTCGAGCGGGGCGAGCAGGGGATGCTGGCGGGGTGTGGTCATGGGCAGAACCTTTCGTGAGGAATGGGAAACCAGTCTCTGAGGGCGAATCCGGCGTCACGACACCAGTGCCCAGTGCGCCGCGCCCAGCAGCGCCGCCTCGACCCCGGCAGCCGCGGGCACGACGGGGGTGGTGGCGACAGCGTCCATGGCATCATGGCGCACGCCGTCGGCGACAGCGTCTGACCACAGCGGCCCAATCTCGCTCACGCCGCCCGTGAGCACCACCACGTCGGGGTCGATGGTGTTCAGCAGCCCGCCGATCACGCGTCCGGTGGCGAACCCGGCCTCACGTACGACCGCCGCCGCCACCGCGTCGCCCCCAGCAGCCATGGACGAGACCTCGCGGGTGTCGGCCGCGGCACCGCCACGGGCCACGAACTGGGCATGGATTCCCGGCCCCGATGCCAACCCCTCCAGATGCCCCCGGCGCCCGCACGAACACAGCAGGTCACCGGCCTCGGGGCTCGCGAGGTGGCCCAGGTGGCCGGCCGCGAAATGCGCACCGATCACCGGGGCCCCCTCGAGCACGTGGCATCCCCCAATACCCGTGCCGACCGCCACCAGCAGCACGCTGGCGTGGCCACGTCCGGCCCCGAAGACGGCCTCGCCCAGCCCGTGGGCATGCACATCGTTCAACGCAGCGACCGGCAGTCCGAAGTGCTGCCTGAACGGTCCGACCAGGTCGGTGCCGGCCCAGCCGCGCAGCGAGTCGGTGGCGTGGGTGACCCGGCCGTCGACGGGGTCGATCACCCCGGCCGATGCCAGCCCGACCGCGACCGGGGCATCGAGCCCCGCCGCCCCACCGCGCGCGGCCACCGCCGCCATCACCGCGACCGCATTGGCCACGATTGCTGCCGCGCCCTGCATCGCCGGGGTGGGCGCCGATACGCCGTCGAGCACCTCGGCGCGCGCGTCGTCCTCGCCACTGACCCCGCCGACACCGCCAAGGCGCACGAGCGCCGCCGTGGTCTTGGTGCCTCCGAGGTCGAGCGCGAGCACGTGGGTCATGGTCAGAGCAGCCCTGTCTGGTCGAGAATCTGGCGGATACGCTGCACAGCCTCGCCGGTTATGGCAGTCATGGGGCGCGACATCTCATTGGTGGAGATGATGCCCAGCTCTCGCAGCGCCGTCTTGAACGCGCCCACACCAGCTGCCGGCCCGACCTTGCCCACGGGGGTGAACACGATCTCGAACAGGTCGGCCAGGCGCTGCTGCTCGGCCTGCACCGTCACCCAGTCGCCCGCGACCGCGGCGCGGTGCAGCCGCACGTAGCCGTGCGGGTCGACGTTGCCAAGACCCGGGACGACGCCGTCGCCGCCGGCCAGGTACGACCCGTCGACGACGACCTCATGGCCGGTCAGCAGCGACAGGGGTGAACCGGCGGCCTTGTTCTGCATCACCAGCCGCCGGAACGACACGTCATCACCCGAGGAGTCCTTCACACCCACCAGCACGCCTTCGCTGCCCAGGCGCACCAGCATCCCGGTGTCCAGCTTCACATGCACGCAGACCGGCAGGTCATAGGCCCACAGCGGCAGGTCACAGCCCGCGGCAATCAGCCGGAAGTGGTTCTCAATCTCCTCCGGTCCCGTGATCGCATAGAACGGCGCGGTCGCCACCAGCCCCTGCACACCGACCTGCTCGGCCACACGCGCATGCTGCAGCACCCGGTCGGTCTGCATGTCGATGGCCCCGGCAAGCACCGGCACCTGGCCCGCCGAGATGCCCACGACGGCCTCGAGCACCTGCCGGCGGCGGGCGTCGTCGAAGTACGCGACCTCACCGCTCGAGCCCAGCGCGAACAGGCCGTCGACGCCGGCCTCGATCATGCGGGTGACAAGGCGTTCCAGGCTCGGCAGGTCGACCTCGCCAGACTCGGTGAGCGGCGTGATGACAGGGGGGACGACACCCTTGAGGGTCATGGTTCTTCTTTCGTGGACGAATTGGGTGGGACAGGCAGGGGTGGATTCAGAGAAGCACAGGCGTCACAGCAGCGACGGCGTCGCGGCCAGCAGCGTGCGGGTGTAGTCGTTGGCGGGGCTGTTGAACACCTGCTCGGCGGCCCCGGTCTCGACGACCTTGCCGGCCTTCATCACCGCGATGCGATCGCTGACATAGCGCACCGTGTTGATGTCATGCGAGATGAACACCAGCCCCAACCCGAGTTCTGACTTCAGGTCGGCCAACAGGTTCAGCACCTGGGCGCGCACCGACACGTCGAGGGCCGAGGTCGGCTCGTCGGCCACGATGATGTCGGGGTCGAGCACGAGCGCCCGGGCGATGGCGACGCGCTGGCGCTGGCCGCCCGAGATCTGGCGGGGCAGCACGTCGAGCGCCGACTGGGGCAGGCCGACCAGGTGAAGCAGGCGCTTGACCTTCTCGAGGCGTTCGTCCGGGGTGCCGATGCCGTGCACGCGCAGCGGGTCGATCAGCTGGTCGCGGACGACCATGCGCGGGTTCAGGGCGGTGGCGGGGTCCTGGAAGACGACCGAGACCGACCGGCCCAGCGTGCGCCTGGCCTTGCGGCCCGACCCGAGCTTCTTGCCGTGGAACAGCACATCGCCCTGGGTGACCGGCTGCAGGCCGACCATGACGCGGGCCAGGGTGGTCTTGCCGCAGCCCGACTCGCCCACGATGCCGACGACCTCGCCGCGTGCGGCGGTGAAGTCGACGCCGTCGACGGCACGGATGCGGTCGGGGCGGAACAGCTTGCCGGTGCGCAGCCGATGCACCACGTGCACGTCGCGCAGGTCGATCACCGGGGTCTCGGCGGTTGTGGCCGGTGCGGTGGTGGTTGCCGTGCTGGTGCTCACTGGTCTGCTCCTGCCGGGACGGTGGCCTGGGTGGTGGCCACGGAATGCGTGGTGCCGTCGAGCGTGATCATCTTCGGACGGATGTCATGGCCCAGGCCCGGGGTGGACGACCGCGGCGCGAACCGGTCACCGCTCACGAACTCGCGCGGCGAGGGCACGGTGCCGGGCACCTGGTGCAGGCGGGCGGCGCCGCCCTCGATCGAGAGCACCGAGCCGAGCAGGCCGCGGGTGTACTCGTGGCGGGGGTCGGTGAGCAGTTCGCGGGTGGTGGCCTGTTCGACGACCTGGCCGGCGTACATCACGGTGATGCGATGGGCCAGCTGGGCCACCAGGGCCAGGTCGTGGCTCACGAAGACCATGGCGAACCCGAGCTCTTCGCGTAGGCGGTTGAGCAGGTCGACCACCTGCTGCTGCACCGTCACGTCGAGTGCGGTGGTGGGCTCATCGGCCATGACCAGCTTGGGGTCGCGGGTCAGCGCCATGGCGATCAGCACGCGCTGGCGCTGGCCCCCCGAGAGCTCGTGGGGGTAGGACGCGAGCATGCGCTTCGGGTCGAGGCCCACCATCTCGAGCAGGTCTTCGGCGCTGCGGGTGCCGCCACGCCTGATCAGTTGCTGCATCTGGGTGCGGATCAGCATTGACGGGTTCAGTGAGCTGAGCGCGTCCTGGTAGATCATCGCCATCTCGTGGCCGCGCAGGGCATTGCGGTCCTGGTTGTTGAGCTTGAGCAGGTCTCGTCCCTGGAACAGCACCTCGCCGCGCACGTCGGCCTTGGGGCCGAGCAGGCCCATCACGGCCATCGAGGTGATCGACTTGCCGCAGCCCGACTCGCCGACCAGGCCCA
The DNA here is from genome assembly GCF_050110855.1 of Aestuariimicrobium sp. G57. Classification (NCBI taxonomy): domain Bacteria; kingdom Bacillati; phylum Actinomycetota; class Actinomycetes; order Propionibacteriales; family Propionibacteriaceae; genus Aestuariimicrobium; species Aestuariimicrobium sp. G57. The sequence goes on from NZ_JBNINW010000004.1 coordinate 281,425, forward strand.
TGGTCTCGCCCTCGCGGACGCTGAACGAGACGTCATCGACGATGTCGACCTCGCCGTGGGCCTCGGGAAAGGCGATGCGCAGGTTCTTGACCTCGAGCAGGGTGGGCGCGTCGGGGTTGGCCAGCACGAGCCGGTCGGTGCGCTGGCGCTCGGCCACGCTGAGCCTGGTGAGCGACTCGTTGAGCAGCGCGGTGGCGGTCTCGCGGTCGGTGACGCCAAGCACCTGTTCCTCGGCCGGGGTCTCGGCCTCGTCCTTGGCGGCCTCGGCGCGCAGCATGGCCTTCTCGTCGGCCTCGACGTTGACCTTCTTGCGCGGTGCGGGGCTGGCCAGGGTGTCGGTCATGCCCTCGGACAGGATGTTCAGCGAGAGCACCGTGAGCAGGATCATCAGGCCGGGGAAGAACGTCGGCCACCACGAACCGGTGATCAGCAACTGCTTGCCCTCGGCCAGGATGTTGCCCCACGACGGGTTCGGCGGCTTCACGCCGGCGTTGATGAACGACAGCGATGCCTCGAACACGATGGCGTCGGCGACCAGCACGGTGGCGAAGACGAGGATGGGGGCCGCGCAGTTGCGGGCCACATGCTTGATCAGGATCCACGTGGTCGAGGCGCCCATCACCTTCGAGGCCGAGACGTAGTCCTCGCCGAACTGGGACAGGATGTTGGCCCGGATCACGCGGGTGAGCTGCGGGGTGTACAGGAACGCGATGGCGCCGATGATCACGGGCACCGAGGTGCCGAAGACGGCGATGAAGACCACCGCGAGCGCGATGCCGGGGAAGGCCATGATGATGTCGAGGATGCGCATCAGGACCTCTGAGACCCACTTGGGGCCGGTGGACACGATGGCGCCCAGGATTGACGATGCGATGAGTGCCGCCAGCGTGGCGCCCAGGCCGATGACCAGCGACGAGCGGGCGCCGAAGAGCACGCGCGAGAAGATGTCGCGGCCGGTGGCGTCGGTGCCGAACCAGAACGTGCCATTGGGCGCGACCGCCGGGCTCAGGATCTCACCGGCCGGCAGCTGGCCGACGATGCTGGGGTCGGTCGACAAGCCGGTGGCGAGCGGGTTGAACGGGGCCAGCAGCGGCGCGAACACGGCGGCCAGCACCAGCACGACCAGGAACGCGACCGCGATCTTCGAGGTCAGCGGCAGGCGGCGCAGGCCACCCAGGCGGGCACCCTGCACGGACGTGAGGCGTGAGGTCAGCTTCGGACGCATCAGATGCTCCTGATCCGGGGGTTGACCAGCACGTACAGCAGGTCGACGACGATGTTGACGATGATGAAGGCGATGGCCACGGTCAGGGTGACGCCCTGCACCAGGAAGACGTCATTGCGCATCACCCCGTCGAGGATGAGCTGGCCCATGGCCTGGATGTTGAAGATGATCTCGATGATGGCGGCGCCACCCATCAGGTAGCCGACGCGCAGGCCCAGCACGGTGATCGGGGTGATCAGGGCATTGCGCAGCACGTTGCGGGCGACGACGGTCGGGTAGGGGATGCCGGAGCCGATCGCGGTGCGCACATAGTCCTTGTCGAGTTCTTCGACCATGGACGTTCGCACGACGCGGGTCAGCGAGCCGGCGACGGGTACGGCCAGGGCGACGGCGGGCAGGGTCACGTTGTTGGCATAGACGGCGGCGTTCTCGCTGAGCGGCACCCAGTCGAGGATGAGCGCCGGGAAGACGCCCCAGCCGCCGGGGACGGTGCCCAGCCACTGGATGAGCAGGATGGCGAGCCAGAACGACGGCATGGCCAGCGACGCGATCGAGAAGACGCGGATGACCTGGTCGACCCAGCGGTCACGGAACAGCGCGGCCAGCACACCGAGCACCAGTGCGATCACCACGGCGATGGCCAGGCCCAGGAAGGTGAGCTGCAAGGTGATGGGGAAGGCCTTGGCGACCACATCCGAGACGGGGGTGTTGCCGGTGGTGGTGCCCAGGTCGCCGCGCACGAGCCCGGCGAGGAAGGAGGCGTAGCGGACCAGCAACGGGTCATTCAGCCCGTGTTCCTCGCGGTACTTCTCCAGCGCCTCGGTCGAGGCGGACTCACCGAGGGCCAGCTGGGCCGGGTCGGCGGGGGAGAACGACATCACCACGAAGACCAGCAGGGTGACGCCCAGCACCATGATGGGAAAGGCGATCAACCGCCGTCCGATCAGGCGGAGCAGGTTCGACACAGGACAACTCCTTCGTTGTTTCCCTCGTGTGCGGTTCTTCTTCGCTGTGACGCTCACACGTCACACGGGGTCCGGGCGGCCCGCGACCGCATCGCGCGGGCCGCCCGGGGTTCAGGGTCGGTGACTACCGACGGTTCAGGTGGACGAGCTGGTCACTTGGTCGAGCCGACGCCCACGAAGGCGAAGGTCACGGCGATCGGCTTGAAGTCGACCAGCGTGTTGGGGTCCCAGGCCGTGGGGGCCTTGCGATGGAACAGCGGGTAGAGCGGCACCTCTTCGGAGAGCAGGTTGAACAGCTCGCCCCAGGTGCTCTTCTGCGTGCCCTCGTCGGTGGCCTCGAGGCCCTTCTTGAGCAGTTCCTGCACCTTGGTGTACGAAGGCGTGCCCTTCCAGTGCATGCGCTTCTCGGTCCAGGTGTCACCCGCGTACCACCAGCGCATCAACAGGTCGGGGTCGTTGCCGAACACGGTTGGGTCGCCGGGGGCGATCACGACGTCGAACGCGTTCGGGTTGCTGTCGATGGTGTTGTAGACGTCGGCTGACTGCTTCTGCTCGAACTCGACCTCGACACCGACGGCAGTAAGTGATTCCTGGATGATCGGGGTCACCTTCTGCACCCAGTCGTGGTTGGTGCACAGCAGGCGGAACTTCTTCAGCCCCGTCTCGGCGAACAGGCTCTTGGCCTTCTCGGCGTCGAGTGCATAGACGGTCGAGGCCTTCTGGTACTGCGGGTGCGACGTCTGCAGGAACGAGGTCGCGGCCTCGCCCTGGCCCAGCAGACCGGTGGCGATGACCTTGTTCATGTCGATCGCGTACAGGAACGCCTGGCGGTTCTTGACGTTGTTGAACGGGTTGTTCGCGCCGTTGTTGAACATGGCGAACAGCAGGCCGAAGCCCTGCACCGACTCGACGGTGGCGCTGGCCTTGAGCTGCTCGATCGACAGGTAGGGCACCGAGTCGATGACCTGGACGCTCTTGGACTGGATCGCGTTGGTGCGGGTCGCGGCGTCGGGAATGATCTGCCATTCCATCGACTTGGCCTTGGCCGGCTTCGGGCCGTTGTAGGCATCGAAGCGCTCGAAGACGACCTTCTTGCTCACTGCGCCCGAGTCGGTCATCTTGTAGGCGCCGGTGCCGATGGGGTTCGCGTCGAAGGCCTTCTTGTCCTTCTCGACGGCGGCCTTGGGCACGATCTTCACCACGGCCAGACGGTCGGCGAACAGGCCCGTCGGGTGCTTCAGCGTGAACGTGACGGTGGTCTCGTCCTTCTTGGTGACCTTGTCGACGAACGGGATGAACTGCGAGTACAGCGACGCGTTGGCCTTGTCGAGCACGCGCTCGAAGGAGTAGACGACGTCGTCAGCGGTGACCTTGCTGCCGTCGTGGAAGGTGGCGCCGTCGCGCAGGGCCACGTCGACGGTGGTGCCGTCGGCCTTGGGCAGTTCCTTCGCCAGTGCTGCGTAACCCTTCTTGGTGACCGGGTCCAGCTCGGTCAGGCCCTCCATGGTGTGCCAGTTCGCAGCGATGGTGACGGCCGCGCTGGTCGTCATCGGGTCGTACCCGTTGGTACCGAGCTCATAGCTGATGGCGGCCAGGATCTTGCCGTCGGCACTGGCCGAGCCCGCGCCACTGGCGGCGGTGGTGTTCGTGGTGCCGCCCGTGCCGGCCGGCGCGCAGGCCGACAGCGTGGCAACAAGGCCGGCGGCCGCACCGACCGAGGCCGTCAGCGAGAAGAATGCCCGCCGCGAGCGCGGCTCCTGGGGGTGGGACTGCATGTAAGGCTCCTTTGCGAAATGAGTCCGTGCGGCCGGGGGCCGCGGGGTGCTGGTCGCTCCCGGTGGAGCTTCCAACTGACATCCGACGTCAGACGTCTGATGTGCGTTAGGATGACTCTAGGTTCGACCCCGCCGCTGGTCAAGTGCGCACCCCGTGTCGCGAACGTCACGATTCGGACACGGAACGGTGCGCCGGTGACGGGCGACACGGTTTCGAAACGATGTGTCACCAGGGCGGTGCCATCACAGTGACGGAGGCAACACATGACCCCGAGCGCGCATCCATCGCATTCGCTCACCGGGCTTGCGCGCATCGCGAAGACCCGGCCCAGCGCCGGCATGTCGGCGACTGAGGCGATCAAGCAGTACATCCTTGACGAGGGATTGCAGCCGGGCGACCCCCTGCCCACCGAGGCCGAGCTCTGCGACTCGCTCGGGGTATCGCGTTCGTCGGTGCGCGAGGCGATCCGCACCCTGGTCTCGCTCGACATCGTTGAGGTGCGCCACGGGGTGGGCACCACGGTGGGTGGGGTGTCGCTGGCGCCCTTCGTCAACGGTCTGGTCTTTCGCAGCCTGATGAACCCCGGCGGCAGCTTCTCGAGCCTGCGCGATGTGGTTGACCTGCGTGAGGGCATCGACATGTTGGTGGCCGACCAGCTGATTGCGGCTCACGGGCGTCAGGACGACCCCGAGCGCGAGGCGCGGCTGGACGTCCTCGTGGCCCGCATGCGTGACCAGAACGCCCGAGGCGAGGGGTTCATGCAGGAGGACAGGGAGTTCCACACCACCCTGCTCGAGCTCGGCGGCAGCCTGCTGATGCAGCAGCTGGTCGCCGCGCTGTGGGAGGTGCACACCATCGTCGTGCCGCAGCTGGGCATCACCCCGCCCGAAGACATGGACTCGACCGTCGATGCGCACGGCGCCATGCTCGATGCGGTGCGCGCCGCAGACGTCGAGGCCTACCGGGCAGCCGTCGTCCAGCACTATGCGCCCCTGCACCGCGCGATCGCACGGGCCGTGGACGAGGTCGCGGTCGGCTGAAACCCACGAGCCCCGCGGCGACCGCGTCACCGAACGTTCACCTGCGTGGCGTGGACATTTCCGGCAGGACGCGGGAATGGCGGGGTTAGACTGCCCGACATGCGTGTTGCCATCGTCGCGGAGTCATTCCTGCCCCAGGTGAACGGTGTGACCAACTCGGTGCTGCGCATTCTGGAACACCTGCGGGCGACCGGTCACGACGCGTTCGTCGTCGCCCCCAATGACCCCGGCAAGACGCCGAAGCAGTACGCGGGCTTCCCGGTGATCCCGCAGCCCTCGGTGGGCCTGCCCGGCTATGCCGACGTGCGGGTGGTGGGCACCACCACGTTCACCATGGCCAAGATCCTGGACGACCACGGGCCTGATGTGGTGCACCTGGCGGCGCCGTTCCTGATGGGTTACAAGGGTGCGCTGGCGGCAGCCCATCTGGGCCTGCCGAGTGTGGGCATCTACCAGACCGAGGTGGCCACCTATGCCTCGCGCTATGGCGCGCCGCACCTCGAGCCGGTGTTCTGGCGCCGGCTGCGGCTGGCGCACTCGCTGGCCACCCTGAACTTCGCGCCCTCGACTTTTGCCCGCAGCCAGCTGGTCTCACAGGGCATCCCGCGGGTGGGCATCTGGGCGCGCGGGGTCGACTCGGAACGATTCCACCCCGACAAGCGCTCTGAGCAGCTGCGCAGGGAATGGGCGCCCAACGGCGAACGCATCGTCGGCTACATGGGCCGGCTGGCCCCCGAGAAGGGCGTGCAGGACCTGCGGGTGCTCGCCGACCTGCCGAACACGAAGCTGGTGATCATCGGCGGGGGACCCCTGCTCGACCAGCTGAAGCAGACCATTCCGGGAGCGATCTTCACCGGCCCCAAGTCGGGCGAGGACCTCGCCATCTCATTGGCCAGCTTCGACGTGTTCGTGCACACCGGCGAACTCGAGACCTTCGGCCAGACGATCCAGGAGGCGCAGGCCTCGGGCGTGCCGGTAGTGGCTCCGCGGCGCGGCGGGCCGATCGACCTGGTCTCGCCCTCGCACACCGGCTGGTTGTACGAGCCGGGCAACCTCGACGAGCTGCGCTCGCACGTGGCCGACCTGATCGGGGACGATGCCAAGCGCGCCGCGTTCTCGCTTGCCTGTCGCGAGACCGTCAAGGACCGCACCTGGCCGGCGTTGTGCAACCAGCTGATGGGCCACTACCGCGAGGCGATCCATGCAGCAGCGCAGTCGGCGACGCCGCAGCCGCTGATCACGGCGCTGTAGCTCAGCTGGTCGTCATCTCTGGTCGATCCGGTACCTCAGACGGTGCCGGATTGATCCCTGATGCCCACGGATCCCCGTCCGAGTGTGCTCGATTTCACGATCCGGGCGCCCGGCAGGTAGAGTAGGACGCCGCGGGTCAGATGCCCGCCCGTACAACGGAAACTTCCGTTGGCGATGCGAATCAGTTGCAGGGAACTCCCGCAGGCCGAGGTCTGCGAGGGGCTTGAGGGACAGCGACGAATTCGCCCCACCACCACCGCCGGCGTCCACGACACCGCAGCACGGCCCAGCCGTGCGAGCTCACTGTGGCAGCGCCGGGATTCCCTTGGCACTGAGGCCCCCGCACACCACGCGTCTGCATGCGCAGTCACACCTGTGTGCGGCCCTGCGACGTGCACGGCGGACGAGTCCGCCGAATTGATCGCGTCGCCGACCACCGTCGGTGACCTCGCCGCTGCCCCGTGCAGCCGTCCGCCATGCGGCGGGAAGGATTCACCATGCCCTACGACGCCCCCAAGAAGAAGTCCGGCTACCCCAAGCGTGGCCCGAAGTCGACCAAGGCCGATGGCACCCCCAAGAAGCGCTGGTCGTCGGCCGAGCGCCAGGCCAAGGGTCTTGCCCCCCGCCGTGGCGGCGGTCAGCGTGGCGAGAACCGCACCTGGGGCGTGAACGGCGCCGAGACCCCGGCCCGCGACCGCTTCGAGCGCACCGATCGCTTCGAGCGCAATGACCGTTTCGAGCGCAATGACCGTTTCGAGCGGGACGATCGTCCGCGCCGCGACGACCGCGGCCAGGGTGCGCGTGACGACCGGTTCAACCGCAACGACCGGTTCAACCGCGACGACCGCTCCAACCGTGACGACCGTCGTGGTGGCTACGGCGAACGCCGCAACAGCTTCGGCGATCGTGGCCCGCGCAATGACCGGTCCGAGCGCGACGACCGTCCCCGCTACAACGACCGCAACCGCGATGACCGTCCCCGCTTCGAGCGCGACGACCGTCCCCGCTACGAGGACCGCAACCGTGACGACCGTCCGCGCTTCGACCGTGACGACCGTCCGCGCCGCGACCGCTTCGACCGCGACGATCGTCCCCGGTTCAACCGCGACGACCGTGACGGCGAGCGCCGCAACAAGCGCCCGTTCAACCAGGGCCACCACAGCGATTCCGACCACCACCACCGCGGTGCGTGGGGACGCCCCCGCAACGAGGAGGAGCGTTTCGAGGACGTCATGGAGTGGGCCCAGGACGAGGTTGAGGTCGACACCTCGACCGTCGACCACGAGGGCGGCTTCAGCACCCTTGGTCTGCCCGACGAGATCGTCGCGATCCTGACGGCGCGCGACATCATCGACCCGTTCCCGATCCAGGTCGCCACCATCCCCGACGCGATGGCCGGCCGCGATGTGCTGGGCCGCGCCCGCACCGGCTCGGGCAAGACCTTGGCCTTCAGCCTGCCTGTGGTCACCCGCCTGTCCCAGGATCCTGACGCCACCCAGCACAAGGGTGGTCGTCCGCGCACCCCCCGTGCGCTGGTGCTGGTGCCGACCCGCGAACTCGCGCTGCAGGTTGCCGACGTGCTCTCGCCGCTGGCCGCCTCGCTGCACCTGAAGCTGGTGCTGGTCGCCGGTGGCATGTCGTACGGCCCGCAGCTCAAGGCCTTCGAGAAGGGCGTCGACATCGTCGTCGCCACCCCCGGACGCCTGATCGACCTGCTCGAGCAGGGCGCTGCCGACCTGTCCGATGTGCAGATCACCGTGCTGGACGAGGCCGACCACATGGCCGACCTCGGCTTCATGCCGGCCGTGACCACGCTGCTCGACGCCGTCGCCGAGGGCGGCCAGAAGCTGCTCTTCTCGGCGACGCTCGACGGGGCTGTCAACAAGCTCGTCAAGCGCTACATGAACGACCCGGCGCTGCACGAGATCGACTCCGACAAGGGCTCGGTCTCGACGATGGCACACCACGTGTTCGTGGTGAAGCCGCACGACAAGGTGGCCGTGGCCACCCGCATCGTCAGCCGTGGTGGCCGCACCGTGGTCTTCGCCCGCACCCAGCTGGGGTCCGACCGTGTCGCCGCCCAGTTCCGTGAGGCCGGAGTCATGGCCGGTGCGCTGCACGGCGGGCTGACCCAGGGCGCCCGCGCCCGCATTCTGACGGCTTTCAAAGAAGGCCAGCTGCCCGTGCTGGTCGCGACCGATGTCGCTGCCCGCGGCATCCACGTCGACGAGGTCTCGTTGGTGCTGCAGCTCGACCCGCCGATGAACGGCAAGGACTACACCCACCGCTCGGGCCGCACCGCCCGCGCCGGCGAAGAGGGCGTCGTCGTCACCATGGCCCTGCCGCACCAGCGCAAGCAGGTGCTGCGCATGATCGGCAGCACCGGTGTGCACGTCGACCCGATGGCCATTCACCCCGATGACAAGGCACTGGACGACCTGACCGGTGCTGGCGCCCCCTCGGGTGAGGCCATCAGCGAGGACGAGTTCAAGGCCCTGGTGGCTCCTCGTCCCGCGGCCCGCAAGCCCCGCCCCGAGGGTGGCCGCGGCGGACGCAGCGGCGGCTACAACCGTGGCGGTCGTGGCGGCGGTTACCAGGGTGGCGGCCGCGGCGGCCACCAGGGTGGCGGCCGGTTCAACAAGGGCCCCAAGCGTGAGCGCATCGCCGAGTCGGGCGGCTGGAACCGCGAGGGCTGAGCCCCTCACAGCTGACCCAGCGAAGTTTCGTGCCGGCACACCGCGGTTCTCGCCCCTGAGGGGCGGGAACCGCGGTTTCGTTGTACGAAACTTCGCCAACCGGCGCCGTTGAGCCGGCTCACAGCCAGCTCACAAGCGCTGCACACCATCGCCAAAGGCTGGCCCGACAGCCTCGTTGGCATGACTTCTGCTGCCAACCCCCAGGCCATCCGGGATTCCGGTGCCGCCCACATCCCCGAGACAGTGTTGTCGTCATTCGACGGCACCGGGGCAACCGAGCAGGCGGCCACGCCCGCCCCAGCCGCGGCCCCCGCCAGACCGTCGGCGCCACCGGGGCGCTGGCTCGTCCGGGGCACGGTGGCTGCGCTGTTGGTGGCCACTGCGGTTCTCTACCTCTGGGGCCTCAACGAGTCGGGTTATGCCAACTCGTTCTATTCGGCCGCCGCGCAAGCCGGGTCGCAGTCGTGGCAGGCGTGATTCTTCGGCTCGCTCGATGCCGGTAATGCCATCACCGTCGACAAGCCCCCGGCCTCGCTGTGGTTGATGGGGCTGTCGGTGCGGCTGTTCGGACTGTCGTCGTGGTCGATCCTGGCCCCGCAGGCACTGCTCGGGATCGCGGCGGTGTTCATCACCTACCTGTCCGTGCGCCGGGTGCTCGACCGGGGGCTCGGCGTCACCCAGCGCTCGCACTGGGCGGGCCTGTTCGCCGGGCTGGCGCTCGCCCTGACCCCCGTCGCGACGCTGATGTTCCGGTTCAACAACCCCGATGCACTGCTGGTCGCCCTCGAATGCCTCGCCGCCTATTTCGTCGTGCGCGCCATCGAGAAGGCTGGGTGGAAGTGGCTCGTCGCCGCCGGTGTCGTCATCGGCTTCGGGTTCCTCACCAAGATGCTGCAGGCGTTCGTGGTGCTGCCGGCCTTCGTCGCCGCCTACGCCATCGCCGCGCCGACGACCATCAAGCGCAAGCTCACCCACCTGTTGGCAGCGTTCGGCGCCATGCTCGCCGCACTCGGCTGGTATGTCGCCATCGTCGAACTCGTGCCCGCTTCGTGGCGTCCCTACATCGGCGGCTCACAGAACAACTCCCTGCTCGAGCTGGTCTTCGGTTACAACGGCCTCGGCCGCATCACCGGCGAGCAGGTCGGTTCGGTCGGGGGCGGCGGCCAGGGCGGGGGCTGGGGCACCACCAGCGTGTTGCGCATGTTCGAGGGGGTCTCGGGCGGCATGGTCTCGTGGCTGATTCCCGCGGCGCTGGTCGTGCTGATCGGTGGTCTGGTGCTTGCCGGACGAGGCCAGCGCGCGGCCGCTCAGCTCGCCACCGCTCAGCCCGTCACCGCTCAGCGCGACCCCAGCCTCGTCCGGGCGGCCATGGCCGAACGGGGCGGCCTGGTCATCTTCGGCGGCTGGCTGGTGGTCACCGCGCTGGTGTTCTCGTTCATGCAGGGCATCTACCACGACTACTACACCGTGGCGCTGGCACCGGCGATCGGGGCGACGGCGGCGATCGGGTTCGCCGTGGTGTGGTCGGCGCGGCGACTGGTCGCGGCCCGGCTGACCATGGCGGTCGCGGTGGCGGTCACGGCGGTGTGGGGTTGGGTGCTGTCGAGCCAGGCCGGCGGGGTCTACGAGACCATCGGCCATGCCGCAGCGGTGCTGGGTGGCGTCGTGGCGGTGGTGCTGCTGGTGGTGGGTCAGCAGTTGCGCCGACTGGCTGCCGCGGGGGCCGTACTGGGTGTGGCGGCCGCGGCTGCACTGGCGGGGCCGGCGTCCTATGCGGTGAACACGGCGGCAACGCCGCACACGGGCTCGATCGTGACAGCCGGCCCGGTCACGAACCTTGGTGGCTCGGCAGGGCGCATGGGTGGGGGCCCCGCAGCAGGGCGTGGAGTCCCCGGCGGTGGTCGTCCGCAGACCCTGCCCAACACGCAGAACCTGCCCAACCAGCAGCCCCCCGGCATGACCGGCCAACCGCCCACCGGCGACGGGCGCACGGGGTTCGGCAACCCCGGTGGCGGCATGAACGGGCTGCTCAACGGCGCCAACGTGTCCGCCGAACTGGTCGCCGCGCTGCAGGCCGATGCGGGCAACTACACGTGGGCGGCGGCCAGCGTCGGGGCGCAGAACGCCGCCAGCTACCAGCTGGCCTCAGGGCAACCGGTGATGGCGATCGGCGGGTTCAACGGCTCTGACCCGTCGCCGACGCTCGCGCAGTTCCAGCAGTACGTCGCCGAGGGCCGCATCCACTACTTCCTGGGTGGCGGCGGCTTCGGCGGCCAGAACGGCGGCTCGAACGCCGCCGGCGAGATCGCGGCCTGGGTGCAGCAGAACTTCACGGCCCAGACCATCGGCTCGACGACCGTCCATGACCTGACGCAGGCGAAGTAGGGGGTGGCCGCGATGACTGACACCGAACTCACGACCCGGGTCGCCGCCGCCGACCACACCGCCACCGCGCTGGTCGACATTGTGATCCCGGTCTACAACGAACAACGCGACCTCGAGGCGTCGGTCACCCGGCTGGTCGACTTCCTCGCCCGGGAATTCCCGTACAGCCACCAGATCACCATCGCCGACAACGCCAGCACCGACGACACCCCTGTCATTGCCGACCGACTCAGTCGCCAGCTGCCCGGCGTGCGCTGGGTGCGCCTCGAGCAGAAGGGTCGCGGGCGCGCCCTCAAGCAGGTCTGGGCACAGTCCGGTTCGGCGGTGCTCGCCTACATGGACGTCGACCTGTCCACCGACCTGCGGGCCCTGCTGCCGCTGGTGGCCCCGCTGGTCAGCGGGCATTCCGACGTGGCCATCGGCACCCGGCTCAGTCGCGGCAGCCGGGTCGTGCGCGGCGCCAAGCGCGAGTTCATCTCGCGGTGCTACAACCTGTTGCTGCGCACCAGCCTGGGGGTCGGGTTCTCGGATGCCCAGTGCGGGTTCAAGGCGGTGCGCTCTGACGTGGCGCGCGGCCTGCTGCCGCTGTGCGAAGACAACAACTGGTTCTTCGACACCGAGATGTTGGTGCTGGCGCAGCGGGCGGGGCTGCGCATTCACGAGGTGCCGGTGGACTGGGTCGACGACCCGCAGTCGAGCGTCAACATCGTGGCCACCGCCGCCGAGGACCTGCGCGGCATGGCCCGCCTGGCAAGGGGCTTCGCCACCGGGGCGATCCCGCTGTGGCGGCTGCGGGACGAGGCGCTGGCCCGCCGGCCGATGGCTGCTCCTGTCCCCGGGGTGCCCCGGGGCATGGTCGGCCAGGTCGTCCGGTTCGCGGGGGTGGGGGTGGCGAGCACGATCGCGTATGCGCTGCTTTATTGGCTGCTGCGCCAGGGCATGGGGGCACAAGCGGCGAACTTCGTGGCGCTGGTGGTCACTGCCGTCGCCAACACCGCCGCGAACCGGGCGCTGACCTTCGGCGTGCGGGGCCGGGACAGGCTGGTCACCGACCACCTCGGCGGACTGGGCGCCTTCGGCATCGGGCTGGGGCTGACCAGTGGGTCGCTGGGGCTGCTGCACACCTGGGGCGCGGGCTCGCCGCGCTGGGTCGAGCTGGTGGTGTTGACGGGCGCGAATGCGATGGCGACGGTGGTGAGGTTCCTGGTGCTGCGGCGGTTGATGCACGCCCGGGCGGATGGGTGAGAGTGGAGTTTGCCTGTCGGCGGGAACTTTGCTCACCGGCGCCGCGGGGCAAAGTTCCCGCCGGGCGGCAGGGTTCCCGCGGGGCGGCAAACGTGGGGCGCGGACGAGGCACCAGCGCGGCCCTCACTCGCCTCCGGTCGTCCTCGAACTTGCACATGTGGCACCAGTGCCACGTTCGCCACCGGAATCGCCCGAAGCGGGTGCACAAGCGCCACCGGTGCCACTTCTGCAAGATCCGGCCGGGCTGGCACCCCGGGGCCGGGCCGAGCAAGATGGTTCCGGGCGCGGACGAGGCACCGGCGCGGCCCTTCACCAGCCTCCGCTCGTCCACGAACTTGCACACGTGGCACCAGCGCCAGGTTCGCACCCGGAATCGCCCGAAGCGGGTGCACAAGCGCCACCGGTGCCAGTTCTGCAAGATCCGGGGCTGGCGGCGGGCTTTGCCGCCCGACGGCGAGTCTGCCTGCCGGCGGGAACTTTGCCCACCGGCGCCGCACGGCAAAGTTCCCACCAGGCGGCAGGGTTCCCGTGGGGCCGGCAAACGGGCCCCGGACGAGGCACCAGCGCGGCCCTTCACCAGCCCGGCGCTCGTCCTTGAACCTGCACGAGAAGTTCTGTGCCACCACACGGCGATTCCCGCCCCGCAGCAGCCCGAATCCCCGTTTGCCTGCACGAAACTTCGCCACCGCGCCAGCGGCGTACACTGGTCGATCGTGACCAAAACGCCCGAAGCCGCCGCCATCACCATCCGGCTCGCAGAACCCGACGACGCCGCCGCGGTGCTGGGTGTGGTGCAGGCAGCCTTCGCCGCCAGGCCCCCGGTCGACCCGCCCGCGGCCGCCCTGTCCGACACCGTCGACGACGTCATCGCCGTCATCGACGCCGGGGGAGAGGTGCTGCTCGCCGAGGTCGACGGCACCCCCGCCGCCTCGCTGCAGGTCACCGCAGTGGTCGACCAGCTCGACGGCGAGCACCTGGTCACCATCAACCGTGTCAGCGTCGTGACCGAGTTCCGTCACCTGGGGCTGGGGGCTGCCATCATCCGCGCCGGGGTGCTGGTGGCCACCGAAATGGGCGCCACCGTGGTCGAACTGCTCGCCCGCAGAGAGTTTCCCGGCAACCGTCGCATGTGGGAATCCCATGGCTTCCACGCCGAGCGCGAGCACCCCCTGGGCTGGATCATGCGCCGTGAACTGCCCGTGCGCCTCGAGGTGCCTGATGGCCCGGCGATGCAGCACCTCGGCGAGGCCATCGCGCCGATCCTGCGCGCCGGTGACCTGCTGATCGCCTCGGGCGAACTCGGCGCCGGCAAAACCACCTTCACCCAGGGCCTGGCCCGCGGCCTCGACGTCGACGGTGCGGTGATCTCGCCCACCTTCGTCATCAGCCGCGTGCACCATTCCCGCCACGACGGCCCCGACCTCGTGCACGTCGACGCCTACCGACTGGCCTCGGCCGCCGAGGTCGACGATCTCGACCTGGACGAAACCCTCGCCGGTGCTGTCACCGTCGTCGAATGGGGCGAGGGGCTGGTTGAGAGCCTCAGCGATTCCGCGCTGCACGTGCAGATCCAGCGCTCCGGTGACCCCGACGACGAGACCCGCACCGTGCTGGTCTGGGGCGAGGGCCCCCGCTGGAACGACATCGCCCTGCGCACCAGCCTCACCTGGCCCGCCACTACCCTGGAGCACACCCATGGCTGAACCCCGCTGGACGCTCGCCATCGACACCTCCACCACCGTCTGCGCCGCAATCGCCCTCGACGGCCAGCTCGTCGCCGAGGCACATGTCGACGACACCCGCGCCCACACCGAGGCGCTGATTCCGCTCGTGACCCAGCTGTGCGCCGACGCCGGCATCGCGGTGGCCGACCTGGGCGAATTCGTCGTCGGCGTCGGTCCCGGCCCCTTCACGGGCCTGCGCGTCGGCATCGTCACCGCCCACACCCTCGCCGCGCTCGCGGGCCAGCCGCTGCACGGCGTCTGCAGCCTCGACGTCATCGCGCGCCAGGCCGTGCTCACCACACCTGAGGACGACGCGCTCGCCGGTGGCTTCACCAGCGTCATCGACGCCCGCCGCAAACAGGTCTACTGGGCCCGCCACGATGCCGCCGGCGCCCGTGTCGACGGCCCGTTCGTCACCGACCCCGACGCACTTCCTGACCTGCCCGTCACGGGCCCCGGCGCCGCGCTCACGCCTCGTCCGGTCGTGGGCCCCGCCCACCTCGACGCCGGTGTGCTCGCCACCGACTGGGCCCAGCTGCCCGACGCCGGCATCGAGCCGCTCTACCTGCGCAAGCCCGACGCGACCGAGCCGACCCGGCGCAAGTCGACGCTGCTGCCCACCAGCCTGTCGCCGCGCCGCAAGCGCACCAGCCGCCTCGGACGACTGAAGGGCGAAGCCCCGTGATGCCCGCCCGGGCCACCATGGACGACGCCGCGGCGCTGGCGGCCCTCGACGCCCGCTGCTTCGCCCCCGGCGAACGCTGGAGCCAGCAGCTGTGGCATGAGGAACTCGACGCGGCCGCGCAGCCCAGCACCGGCCGGCTCGTGCTCGTGCAGCGCGACCGCGACATCATGGCCGCCGCCACCTTCTCGTCCGTCTTCGAGACCGCCGAACTGCTGCGCGTCATGGTCGACCCCACCCACCGCGGGCTGGGACTGGCCCGCCAGTTGGTCGAGGCTGGTCGCCTGTGGGCGTCCGAACGCGGTGCCGAGCGGATGCTGCTCGAGGTGCGCCACGACAACCTGGCCGCCCTGCGGCTGTACGAGGGGCTCGGCTTCTCGTCCATCGACACCCGCCGTGACTACTACGGCACCGGGCTGCATGCGGTCGTCATGCAGGTCGCGCTCAACGCCCCGAACCACGCCAGCGACCGTGAAGGAGCCCACCGTGTCTGAACCCCTCGTGCTCGGCATTGAATCGTCCTGCGACGAGACGGGGGTCGGCATCGTCCGCGGCACCGAATTGCTCGCCCACGAGGTCGCGTCGTCCGTCGACCAGCACGTGCGCTTCGGCGGCGTGGTGCCCGAGGTCGCCTCGCGGGCACACCTCGAGGCGATGGTGCCGACCCTGCAGCGGGCCTGCGAAAATGCCGGCGTCGACCTGGCCGACCTGGACGGCATCGCCGTCACCGCGGGCCCCGGGCTGATGGGTGCGCTCGTCGTCGGTGTTGCCAGCGCCAAGGCCCTGGCCGCCTACCTGAACAAGCCGCTGTACGGCGTCAACCACCTGGCCGGACACGTCGCCGTCGACCTGCTCGACCACGGCGACCTGCCCACCCCGTGCGTCGCGCTGCTGGTCTCGGGTGGGCACACCTCGCTGCTGCTCGTCGACGACATCGCCACGAAGATCACCGAGATCGGCTCGACCATCGACGACGCTGCTGGCGAGGCCTATGACAAGGTGGCCCGCGTGCTCGGTCTGCCCTACCCGGGCGGCCCGGTGATCGACAAGGCTGCCCAGCTCGGTGACCCGAGCGCCATCCGGTTCCCGCGCGGATTGACCGCCAGGCACGACCTCGAGAAGCACCGCTTCGACTTCTCGTTCTCGGGCCTCAAGACGGCCGTCTCGCGCTGGGTCGAGGCCCGCCAGCGTGACGGACTCGACGTGCCCGTCAACGACGTCGCGGCCTCGTTCCAAGAGGCGGTGGCCGATGTGCTCACCGCCAAGGCCGTCGACGCCGCCACCCACCACGGCGTCACGCACATGCTCATCGGCGGGGGAGTGGCCGCCAACTCCCGGCTGCGCGCCCTGCTCGAGGAACGCACCGCTGCCGCCGGCATCGAGCTGCGTCGTCCCCGGCCTGCGCTGTGCACCGACAATGGGGCGATGATCGCCGCCCTCGGGGTCCAGGTCATCAAGGCGGGCGGTCGTCCGAGCTCGCTGGGCATTTCGGCCAATTCGGGGCTGCCGGTCAGCACGATCCTGGTCTGACGATCCTGTGCTGACGTCTGCCCAGGGGCCTTGTCGGTGACGTCGGTACGCTTGGACGCGTGAGCATCTACAGCTACGGCAGCTACGGCGCCCCAGAGGGTTGGTTCAAGGTCGGACGCGTGGACGTCACCTCCACAGTGTTCGTGGCGGCCCTCGGCGCCATCGGCGTGGTCGTCTCGGCCTTCATGCCGCAGCTGCTGAACGTCGCGGTGCTCGACCCCGCCGCGATCATGCGCGGCGAGGTCTGGCGGTTCTTCACCTGGCCGTGGTTCGACCGCATCTCGCTCTGGTCGGTGCTGTCCCTGGCCATCCTGTGGTATTTCGGCCGCGACCTCGAGGGCCAGATCGGCCGCAACCGCATGGCCTGGCTCTATGGCGGCATGTGGCTGGTGCTGTCGCTGGTCTCGTTCGGCATCGGCTTCGTGCTGGGCGGCGGGGCGCTGCTCGGCATGGGCTACCTGCAACTGTTGGTGCTGCTGCTGTGGATCGCCGAGTACCCCCGACGGCCGTTCTTCTTCGGCATCCCCGCGTGGGTCATCGGGGTGGTGCTGGTGGCCGTGCAGGTGTTGCAGCTGGTCATGTTCCGGGCCGTGGGTGGCCTGGTCACGCTGGTCATCTCGATCGTGCTGGTGGCGGTGCTGGCCCGCTCGCAGGGGCTGCTCACCGACTACGCCTGGATCCCCGGACGCCGCGCCGCCGGCTCACGCCAGAAGGCCGGGGTCGGTGCCCGGGTCAAGCAGGCCAAGGCCAGCCGCGAGCAGCAGCAGCGCAGCAATGACGCCGCCCGCATCGATGAACTGCTCGACAAGATCGGCGCCCAGGGCATGCACAGCCTCACCGATGCCGAGCGCCGCGAACTGGAACGCCTGCGCCAGCGCCGCCAGACGCGATGATCACCCCGATCCTGACGACGCTCGCGTTCGTCCGGCACCCCGATGGTGAGCGGGTGCTGATGTGCCACCGGGTCGCGCGCGCCCGCGACGAGCAGCACGGCAAATACAACGGCCTGGGCGGCAAGGTCGAGCGTGACGAAGACGTCGTGGCCTGCATCCGGCGCGAACTGTGTGAAGAGGCTGGGCTCGAGGCGGTCTCGCTGCGGCTGCGTGGCACCGTCTCGTGGCCGGGGTTCGGCCGCGACGGGTCCGACCACTTCGGGTTCATCTTCGTGGTGGACGAGTTCACGGGCGAACCCCCTGCAGGTAACGACGAGGGCGTGCTCACGTGGGAACGCATCGACGACCTGCCGCGGCTGCCGATGTGGGAGGGCGACAGGCACTTCGTGCCGCTGGTCTTCGACGAGGCGGTGCCGCAGTTCCATGCGGTGCTGCCCTACCGCGACGGTCGCCCGGTGGGCTGGGACGTGAGCGTGCTGGGGTGAGCGCGCTGCTCACCGACAGCACCGGCCAGCAGGCGTTGGCGCTGGCCGCCGCCCAGGACGACCCGGGCTCCGTGCAGGCCGCAACCCGGCTGCGGGCGCAGTTCAGTTCCGAACTGGCCACCGCGGCCCTGCACCAGGAAGCGCTGCGCCGCCGCGCGCGGGCCAAGTTAGGCGACCGCGCCGCCGACATGCTGTTCACCGCCGACGGGCTCGAACAGGCCACGCGCCCCGAGGTCTCGCGGTGGCGCTTCGCCCGGCTCGTGGCGGCGGGTATCACGAGGGTGGTCGACCTGGGTTGCGGCATCGGTGCCGACGCGATGGCAGCCCTCGACGCCGGTCTTGACGTCGTGACGATCGAGCGCGACGCCGAGGTCGCCGAGTTTGCCCGGCACAACCTTGCCGTCGCGAATGGGCAGGCCGGCCCAGGGACGGCCGAGGTCGTCGTGGCCGACGCCATCGACTGGGCCGCGGCGCACCTGCACTCGTCCAGCCCCACGACGGCCGTGCTGCTCGACCCCGCCCGGCGCACCGACCGCGGACGCACCTGGCGCGTCGAAGACCTGAGCCCCCCGTGGGACTTCGTGCTCGACGTGCTGGCGGCGGGTCGCCCGGCCGTGGTGAAGCTGGGCCCCGGCATCGACCGCAGCATGCTGCCGCAGGTGCCGACGAGCCACGTCAGCCACGGCGGTGATGCCGTCGAGACCACGCTGTGGGGCGGGCCGCCCGGCGTTGCGTTCCCAGGGGTGGAAGCGGTCGTCATCGACCGCGCCGGCACCGTGCACACACTGTCGGGGCAGCCACGCGCCGTGCCGTTCGGCCCGCTCGGATCCTGGCTGCACGAGCCCGACCCCGCGGTGAGCAGGGCCGGGCTGGTGGGGCTGCTGGGCGATGACCTGGTCCAACTCGACCCGACCGCGGGCTACTACTCCGGCAATGTCGACCTGACCAGCCCGTTCGTCACCAGCTTCGAGGTGCTCGAGGTGCTCGAGGCCAGCCCCAGACGGTTGAAGGCCTGGGTGCGAGAGCATGGCGTGGGCACCCTCGAGATCAAGAAACGGGGTCGCGGCGGCCTGCTCGATGTCGACCCGGCGGCCCTGCGGCGCCAGCTGAAACCCAAGGGCCCGGCCAGCGCGACGATCGTGCTGGCCCCGACCGGTGAGGGCGTCCGGGCCATCGTGTGCCGACGGGCGGGCTGAGCCCACCCAAGGCATTGTTGAACGGTGTTCAGCTGCCGGTACTCTGGCCCCATGCCGCTGACGAAGACCGAGGTGCTCGCCGCAGCCCTCGAGATCCTCGATAGCTACGGGCTCGCCGACCTGAGCATGCGCCGCCTCGCCGCCGACCTCGGCGTGCAGCCGGGCGCGCTCTACTACCACGTCGCCAACAAGCAGACGCTGCTGGTCGAGCTGGCCGATGTGGTGCTGGCTGACCTCGAACCGGCCGGCGGCCCTGCCGTTGACCCCGATGCCGACCCCAGCCAGGTCGTCCGCGACTTCGGTGCCCGGCTGTACGCGCTGCTGCGACGGCACCGCTCGGGCGCCGAGCTGGTCAGCGCCGCGCTGGCGATGCGCCCGGTCGACGAATCGCCGGCCACCGGGCTTGCTGCCCGGCTCGAACGGCTCGGCGTCGATACGGACGATGCCCAGGCCCTGGCCCACGGCACCCTGCACCTGGTGCTCGGCCACGCCCTCGACGACGAGCAACGCCGCCAGTACGCCCAGTTCAACCCGGACGCCACCACGGACGGCGCCGACCCCGCCCGCCTCGACCGCGCCCTGCAACTGCTCGGCGCCGGGCTCGCCGCGCTGGCAACGACACCGCCATGATGACCCTCTACCAGCCCGGCCACAGCCTCGTGCACCGCTGCCCGGCCGGCGTGAAACTGCTGGTCATGCTGGCCTGCGGCACGGCGGCCTTCTTCGTGGACGACCTGCGCGTGCTGCTCGTGGCCCTGGGCGTGGTGCTCGGGCTGGTGGTGGTCGCAGGCATCCGTGCCCGGGTGGTGTGGCGCACCGCACGCGCCGTGCTCGCGATGGTGGCGCTGGTGGTGGTGTTGCAGGGGCTGCTCGGTGACTGGCCCACAGCCTGGGTAGTGGGGGTGCGCGTGCTGGTGGTGATCGTGCTCGCCAGCATGATCACCTGGACCACCACCCAGGGCCAGATCATCGACGCCGTCGAATGGACCGCCGGCCCGCTGCGCAGGTTCGGCGTGCGCCCGGAGCGCATCGGGCTGATGATCGCGCTGGTGTTCCGGTTCGTGCCGGTCATTGCTGAGGAATCGGCGCGCGTGCGCGAGGCCCATGACGCGCGGGGCGTGCGACCGGGGTTCAGCTACCTGGCGCCACTGGTGATCCGCACGCTGCGCATGGCCGATGGGCTGGGGGAGGCGCTCGAGGCACGCGGTGTTGATGATGAGCGTGTCGACGCTGCGCGACGTCCGAGTTGAACACTGTTCAAAAAGTGTGGTGCAATACGAGCTGCCCCGCCCTGATCGTCCACGAACCTGATCGTCCACGAAAGGCCCCGATGATGCGTGCCAAAGACCTCGCCCTGGTCGCCCTGTTCACCGCGCTGATGGTGGTGCTGGGGCTGGCCCCGCGCATCCAGCTGCCGCTGCTGCCGGCGCCGTTCACCACCCAGACGCTCGGCGTGATGCTGGCCGGTGGCATCATCGGCGCCAAGCGGGGGTTCG
The DNA here is from genome assembly GCF_050110855.1 of Aestuariimicrobium sp. G57. Lineage (NCBI taxonomy): Bacteria > Bacillati > Actinomycetota > Actinomycetes > Propionibacteriales > Propionibacteriaceae > Aestuariimicrobium > Aestuariimicrobium sp. G57. The sequence goes on from NZ_JBNINW010000004.1 coordinate 302,014, forward strand.
CCTCGATGGCCCTGTTCGTGCTGCTCGTCGCCGTCGGCGCGCCGGTGCTCGTGGGCGGGCTGGGCGGCTTCGGCATGCTGCTCGGCCCCACCGGCGGGTTCATCTGGGCCTACCCCCTCGGCGCCCTGGTCACCGGCCTGCTGGTCGAGGCCTGGTGGAAGCGCCTGAACTACGTCTGGGCGTTCATCGCCTGCTTCATCGGTGGCTCGCTCGTGCTCTATGCCATCGGCCAACCCTGGCTGATCGCCAACAGCGGGCTGACGCTCTCGCGGGGCTGGTGGTCATGGGTGATCTACCTGCCCGGAGACCTGGTCAAGACGGTCGTCGCCGCCGCGGTGATCGTGACCGTCAAGAAGGCCTACCCGTTGATCGCCCCGCGCCGCGTGACCGCCTGAGTGATCGAGCTCGACCAGGTCAGCTTCAGCTACCCGCAGCGTGACGTGCTGCGGGGCGTGAGCCTGCGCCTGGTCGAACCCCGCATCGGCATCATCGGCGGCAACGGCTCGGGCAAGTCGACGCTGGCCCGGCTGCTGAACGGCCTGGTCGCACCCACCGAGGGGCGGGTGCTGGTCGATGGCCTCGACACCCGCCGCGACCTCAAGGGCGTGCGGCGCAAGGTTGGCTTCGTCTTCCAGGACCCCGACCTGCAGATCGTGATGCCGACGGTCGTCGAAGACCTGGCGTTCTCGCTTCGTCCACTCAAACTACCCGCCGCCGAACGCGACCGACTGCTCGACGAAACCCTTGTCAAATACCGGTTGGACGCCCACCGCGACCACCCGGCCCACCTGCTGTCGGGGGGCCAGAAGCAGTTGTTGGCGATCGCGGCAGTGCTGATCACCAACCCCTCGGTGTTGGTCATGGACGAGCCCACCACGCTGCTCGACCTGCGCAACCGCCGGGCCGTGATGCGGCTGGTCGCGGGCCTCGAGCAGCAGGTGGTGATGGTCACCCACGACCTCGATGTGCTGGCCGACTTCGACCGGGTGCTGGTGATCGATGACGGCCGGGTCGCCGCCGATGGGGCACCGGCCGAGGCGATCGCGGCGTACGAGCGGTTGGTCGAGGCCTGGGCCTGATCCCCGGGCGCAGTTCTCTGGCACTCGGGTTCTCATGGCGCTCGGGGTTCTCTTGGCACTCGGGTTGATCGAGTGCCAACCCGGGTATAGGTTGGTTCTTGGCACTCCCGTACCGAGAGTGCCAGCGCCAGACGGGGCGGCACCGCGACGACGTCCCACCCGGCATTGTGTGGACAATCTCATCTGCCCCAGGGCAGCAATTGAACAAAGAAAGGGGTTTGACGTGGCAGCCACGATCAAGCCGCTCGAGGACCGCGTCCTCGTTCAGCCTCTCGACGCCGAGCAGACCACCGCTTCGGGCCTTTTCATCCCGGAAACCGCCAAGGAGAAGCCCCAGGAGGGCAAGGTCGTCGCCACCGGTCCCGGCCGCATCGATGACAAGGGCAACCGTGTTCCCCTCGACGTTGCCGAGGGCGACGTCGTGATCTTCAGCAAGTACGGCGGCACCGAGGTCAAGTACGACGGTGTCGAATACCTGCTGCTGAACGCGCGCGACATCCTCGCCGTCGTCAGCAAGTGACCTGGTAAGGACTGGTAGAACACATGGCAAAGACCCTTCAGTTTGATGAGGAGGCGCGTCGCTCGCTCGAGCGTGGCGTCGACATCCTCGCGAACACCGTGAAGGTGACCCTCGGCCCCAAGGGCCGTTACGTCGTCCTCGACAAGAAGTTCGGTGCCCCCACCATCACCAACGATGGTGTGACCGTGGCGCGCGAAGTCGACCTCGAAGACCCGTACGAGAACCTTGGCGCTCAGCTCGCCAAGGAGGTCGCCACCAAGACCAATGATGTTGCCGGCGACGGCACCACCACCGCCACCGTGCTGGCCCAGGCGCTCGTCCACGAAGGCCTGCGGGCCGTCGCATCGGGCGCCAACCCGGTCGGCCTCAAGCGGGGCATCGACCAGGCCGTGACCGCCGTGGTCGACGAGCTGCGCAGCCTCTCGCGGTCGATCGAGACCACCGAGGACATGGCGAACGTGGCCACCATCAGCTCGCGCGACGAGCAGATCGGCGCCCTGATCGCTGACGCGTTCGACAAGGTCGGCAAGGACGGTGTCATCACCGTCGACGAGTCGAACACGTTCGGCACCGAGCTCGAGTTCACCGAGGGCATGCAGTTCGACAAGGGCTACCTGTCGCCGTACTTCGTGACCGACGCCGATCGCATGGAGGCTGTGCTCGAGGATCCCTACATCCTCATCCACTCCGGCAAGATCAGCTCGATGAACGACCTGCTGCCGGTGCTCGAGAAGGTCATCGCCGCCCACGGCACCCTGTTCATCGTGGCCGAGGACGTCGATGGCGAGGCGCTGTCGACCCTGGTCGTGAACAAGATCCGTGGCACCTTCACCTCTGTTGCCGTCAAGGCCCCGGCCTTCGGTGACCGCCGCAAGGCCATGCTCGAGGACATCGCGATCCTGACCGGTGGTCAGGTCGTCGCCCCCGAGGTCGGCCTGAAGCTCGACCAGGTGGGTCTCGAGGTGCTCGGCCGCGCTCGTCGCGTCGTCGTCACCAAGGACAACACCACCATCGTCGACGGCGCTGGTGCCCATGAAGAGGTTTCGGCTCGCGTGGCCCAGCTGCGCGCCGAGATCGAGCGCACCGATTCCGACTGGGACCGCGAGAAGCTGCAGGAGCGGGTTGCCAAGCTCGCCGGTGGCGTCTGCGTGATCAAGGTCGGCGCTGCCACCGAGGTGGAGCTCAAGGAGAAGAAGCACCGCATTGAGGACGCCGTCTCGGCCACCCGTGCGGCCATCGAAGAGGGCATCGTCGCCGGTGGCGGCTCGGCCCTCATCCACGCTGCCCGCGTGCTGAACGATGGCCTCGGCCTGACCGGTGACGAGCGCACCGGTGTGCAGATCGTGGCCCAGGCCGTGCGTGAGCCGCTGCGCTGGATCGCCGAGAATGGTGGCGAGCCCGGTTATGTGGTCGTGTCGAAGGTCGCCGAGCAGGAGCCCGGCAATGGCTACAACGGCAAGACGGGCGAGTACGTCAACCTCATCGAGGCCGGCGTCATCGACCCCGTCAAGGTGACCCGCTCGGCGCTGGCGAACGCGGCGTCGATCGCGTCGCTGCTGCTGACCACCGAGACCCTGGTGGTCGAGAAGGTCGAGGACGAGGACTGATCACCTCGACCACGAGCTGAATGGCGAACGCCCCGGGAAGCCCGGGGCGTTCGTCGTTGGTGGGTGAACGTTCACGCCGACACCTTTGGGGGCACGTCGACACCGGTGGACAGGTGTCAGCGCGCACGCAAGGGTGTCAGCGTGCCCGTTTCAGCCATGCCGCGGTCCCGTGCGACTCCGGGAGCCGATCAGCCCCGTCTGGCCGCCCGGACGAGCTTCAGGCTCGCCCACACCACGAAGGCCAGGTAGATGATCGTGAAGCCGATGGCCACCCAGTTCATGACACTCAGCCCCGGATCCGGAGCCGGCTCGCACCCCTCACCCGCACAGGTGACAGTTGCGACGAAGCCCACGCCGGCGACCGCCGCCCACGTGAACGGCATCAGCGTGCCCCACGACAGGGCGGCCAACACCTTGTCACCCAGGTTCCAGCGGCTCGACAGCACCAGCGCCACGATGCCCGCGACCCACATCGGGATCGCCAGGAACCACACCACGAAGAGCAGCGCGGCCCCCACCAGCAGGATGGCTGCAGCGGCCTCGGCTCGTCCCCGGTTCGGCTTCTCGGGCGCGGTCATCGGCACCCCCATGGACGAGCCTTGCGGCGCGGCGGCATCGACGACCTCGGCAGGCGTGCCCAACCGCTCGAGCACGTCGCGAATCTCGGCCTCGGACGGGTCGCCGGCCAGCGGCGGCTGGTTGAAGGCATCGAGCAGGTGGTGCTCGATGTCGGCGACCAGTTCGTTGGCCTGGTCGGCGGGCAGCCGGCGGGCCTCGGCGCGCAGCCGCGCGAGATAGTCGGCGACGAGCCGGTGGTCGAGTGCGCTCATCATGATCATTGCCTTCTGGTGAGGATGTCGTCGACGGAGAGCTTCAGTGCGCCCCATGCCTGACGGAAGTCGTCGAGGGCCTGGTGGCCCTCGGGGGTGAGCGAGTAGTAGCGCCGCGGGGGGCCCGACGGCGACTCGCCCCAGGCGGTCTGCACCAGACCGTCCTTGCGCAACCTGCTGAGCAGGGGATAGATGGTGCCTTCGCGGGCCAGCAGACCAGCCTGCGACAGTTCGGTTACGCCGCTCCCCCTGGAGTGCACGACGCTCCCCATCCGTCCATGCCGCTCCCCACCGAGCCGGCCGCCACGGGAGCGTCGTGCGCCGAAAGGGAGCGTCGTGCGCCTGAGGGGGAGCGTCGTGCACCGAACGGGAGCGTCGCGGGCGGAAGGGGCGCCACCGCCACCGCCACCCACCACCCCCGTGCGCCCAGCGCGAACGCGGACGCCCAGCAACGTTCCCGGTTTCAACAACCCACGGCCCGGCGCATAGAATCGAGACCGGTCGACGGAAAGGCGCACGCAGTGAACGACGAGCTCAACGGCACCGGAGTGCCCCCTAAATTTGCCACTCTGGGTCTCACCTACGACGATGTGCTGCTGCTGCCCGGCGAGACTGACGTCATCCCCAGCGAGGTCGACACCACTGCGCAGCTGACCCGCGACCTCACCATCAGGATCCCGCTGCTCTCAGCCGCGATGGACACCGTCACCGAGTCGCGCATGGCCATCGCCATGGCCCGCAACGGCGGCCTCGGCGTGCTGCACCGCAACCTGTCGATCGAGGACCAGGCCGAACAGGTCGACCTGGTCAAGCGCACCCAGACCGGGCGCATCACCAATCCCGTCACCATCGGCCCCGATGCCACCCTCGAAGAGCTCGATGCGCTGTGCGGCCGCTACCGCATCTCGGGCGTGCCGGTCGTCGACGAGCAGCGCCGACTGCTGGGCATCTGCACCAACCGCGACCTGCGGTTCACCCCCGTGGACGAGTGGGCCACCACCTACGTGCGTGACGTGATGACCTCGTCCCCGCTGTTCACCGCACCCAGCGACATCAGCCGTGAGGACGCGACGCTCATCCTGCGCCAGAACAAGCGCGAGCGGCTGCCGCTGGTCGACGCCGACAACCGGCTCACCGGCCTGATCACGGTCAAGGACTTCGTGAAGTCCGAGCAGTTCCCCGACGCCAGCAAGGACGCCCAGGGCCGGCTCATGGTCGGCGCCGGGGTGGGGTACTTCGGCGATGCCTGGCAGCGCGCCACCACGCTGATCGAGGCCGGTGTCGATGTGCTCGTGGTCGACACCGCCCATGGTCACGCACGGCTGCTGCTCGACATGGTGCGCAAGCTCAAGGCAGACCCCGCCACCCGCAACGTGCAGGTGATCGGCGGCAACGTCGCCACCCGCGCCGGCGCCCAGGCGCTGGTCGAGGCCGGCGTGGACGCCGTCAAGGTCGGTGTCGGCCCCGGCTCGATCTGCACCACCCGCGTGGTCGCCGGTGTCGGCGTGCCTCAGGTGACCGCGGTCTACGAGGCCAGCCTCGCCGCCGGCCCAGCGGGCATCCCGGTAATCGCCGACGGCGGCCTGCAGTACTCGGGCGACATCGCGAAGGCCCTTGTCGCAGGCGCTTCAACGGTGATGGTGGGCTCGATGCTCGCCGGTTGTGAAGAGAGCCCGGGCGAGACCGTGTTCATCGCCGGCAAGCAGTACAAGCAGTACCGGGGCATGGGCTCGCTCGGCGCCATGAGCAGCCGCGGCAAGAAGTCCTACTCCAAGGACCGTTACTTCCAGGCCGACGTGGCCAGCGATGACGAGCTGATCCCTGAGGGCATTGAGGGCCAGGTGCTCTACCGCGGCCCCGTCGGGCAGGTGCTGCACCAGATGGTCGGTGGCCTGCACCAGTCGATGTTCTACGTGGGTGCGCGCACGATCCCCGAGCTGCAGCGCAACGGCCAGTTCGTGCGCATCACCTCGGCGGGCCTCAAAGAGAGCCACCCGCATGATGTGGCCAACATCGCCGAGGCGCCCAACTACAGCGGTCGCTGACGTCGTCCGGGCTGCCGGGCACTAAAGTGTGTGGCTGGCGCGAGCCACACACCGACAGCGAAGGCAGGTCACATGTACGACATCGGACGCAGCAAGCGCGCGGAGCGTGCATTCTCGCTCGACGACATCGCGATCGTGCCGAGCAGGCGCACGCGTGGCGCCGAACAGGTCGACCTGCGCTGGAAGATCGATGCCGTGCAGCTCGACTTCCCGATCCTCGCCGCACCGATGGACTCGATCATGTCGCCGGCCACAGCGATCGAGGTCGGACGTCTGGGCGGCCTGGGCGTGCTCAACCTCGAGGGTCTGTGGACCCGCTACGAAGACCCCGAGCCGGTGCTCGCCGAGCTGGCGGACTGTGACGACGCCGACTCGACCGAGACCCTGCAGCGCATCTACTCCGCGCCGATCCAACCCGAACTGATCCGGGCCCGCATGGACGAGATCCGCGACGCCGGGGTGCCCGTGGCCGGCTCGCTGTCGCCGCAGAACACCCAGGAGTTCGCCGAACATGTCGTGGCCAGCCAGCCCGACTTCTTCGTGATCCGGGGCACCGCCGTCTCTGCCGAGCACGTCTCCGACGCCGCCGAGCCGCTGAACCTGAAGAGCTTCATCCACCAGATCGACGTGCCCGTCATCGTCGGCGGCTGCTCGAACTACCGCACGGCCATGCACCTGATGCGCACCGGCGCCGCCGGCGTGCTCGTCGGGTTCGGTGGCGGTGCCACGCATGCCAACCGTGAGGTGCTGGGCATCGAGGTGCCGATGGCCACCGCGATCAGCGACGTGGCCGAGGCGCGCCGCGACTACATGGACGAGTCCGGTGGTCGCTACGTGCAGGTCATCGCCGACGGTTCGGTCGGGCGCTCGGGTGACATCGCCAAGGCCATCGCGTGTGGCGCGGACGCCGTGATGGTGGGCGCGCCGCTCGCGCGCGCCACCGAGGCCCCCGGACGCGGCTGGCACTGGGGCGCCGAGGCCTGGCACGAGTCGCTGCCCCGCGGCGCACGGGTGCGCCTTGACCAGGTCGGCAGCCTCGAAGAGGTGCTGGTGGGCCCCTCGCACACCTCGGACGGGTCGATGAACCTGGTGGGGGCGCTGCGCCGCGCGATGGCGATCACCGGCTACACCGATGTGAAGTCGTTCCAGCGCATCGAGATCGTGGCGCATTGATGGACGAGCAGGTGACGGACGACGCGGCGGTCCGGCAGCGGTTGGGTGAACTGCGGGGCAGCATCGACAATCTCGACGCCGCACTCGTCCACCTGCTCGCCGAGCGGTTCAAGGTGACGCGCCAGGTGGGGCAGCTCAAGGCCCGCGGCGGACTGCCCCCGGCCGACCCCGCGCGCGAGCAACAGCAGATCGAGCGGCTGCGCGCGCTGGCCGTCGATGCCCAGCTCGACCCCGAGTTCGCCGAGAAGTTCCTGACGTTCATCGTCACCGAGGTCGTGCGCCACCACGAGCAGATCGCCCGCGGCGAGCAGCCGACCGACGACGAGGATCGGGGCTGAGAGCCGCTACGGCGGCGAGCACCGGCAGCAGCCAGGTGCGGGAGTCCCCCCGCAGCGTGTAGATCGCCCACCATGCGCTGCCCGGCACGGTGCGTGCGAGTGCCGTGGTGACCACGAACCACACCACGGGGCCGAGCGAACTGAACACGCTGCCGGTCAGACGCCACAACACGAGCGTCAGGCCGGTCGTGAACAAGGCGGCCCGCGCGTACAGCGAGGTGGTCGCACCGGCAGCCATCATGGCCGCCGCCGGCACGAGTACGGCAATCCAGGCCGCAACCAGCCCCACGCGGCCCAAGGGTCGGGTCGACACGGATTCCCATTGGGTCCGAGGCTCGAGGACCCAGACGATGACGGCCCCGAGCAGGACGGCGGGAAGGCACAGCGCGGGGACTGATACTGCGCCGGTCAAGCTCGGCAAGCGCACCGAAGACCCCGACGCAGTCCACGCAACCAGGGGGAGCAGGGTGAGCGCGACCAGGCCGACGCCCACCCGGTGCGCGTGTCGATACAAACCCCAATCTCGCCAGTTCGCGCCTGGGCTGCTCACGGTTTTGTGCCGCAGACGCCACGAGCGGCCATGGTGGTGGCGAACCACTGGTCCTGCTGGGGGAGCGGCTGAGCGAGAATTTTTGCCAACGTGGGTGAGACCGTCACATCTGCGCGATTGAAACCTGCGGCCAGCCAGACCCAGGCGGCAAGGTCTTGAAACGATGCAGGCCCGTGCCAGGGTTCGCGCAACGCGCATGCCGGCATGGGCACCGCTGCGGCCCCCATCACCACGGACCGGCGGACCACCGTGTCGCTGCCGGGGTTGGCTCCGCCCTGGTAGCTCCACTCCGCAGCGGTGGCGGATGACAGGGCCTGCGGCGCTGTGACACCGACCTCGTCCAGCACCTCGACGATCCGGCGCGCGGTGTCCGTGATCACGGCACGATCGCGTTCCTGTTCCGGCCACAGGCAGATCTGCGGCTTCTGGCCTTGGCACACCAACTGGTTGGTCGGCCGATCGTGGACGCCGTTGGGGTGGGTCACGGGTGCCACAAGCCATAGGCACAGGCCGGTGACCAGCGTCTGGACCACTACCACCAGGCCGGCGCGGGGCCAGCTGGGGCGCTGGACCAGCCACCACAGGACGCCGACGAGCGAGAGGTAGAAGGCGAGGCTGCCGACGAGGACGCTGAGTGAAACTTCCTGGTCGAGCAGGCAGCACGAGCTGTGCAGCGCGAGCACGTGACGCCACGCCATCGCGTTGGTGGCCTCGGGGAAGGCCATGCCGACGAAGCCCACCATTGCTGCCACTGGCACGGCCAGAGCCACCGGCACAACCCGCCCGAGCAGGAACCCCAGCAGTGTCCAGGCAACCAGCAGCAGGATTGAGGTCAGGATCAGGGTCAGGTCGACAGGCCGGGGAGTACCGCGCAACAGCGGGGCCATGCGCGCGACCCCCAACATCGGGGTGAGGACCGCGGCCCATAGAGCAGGGGTGAGCCAGCTGACGATGAGCCGCCATGGACGGCGGGTGGAGACGGACTCGGGCGCCCTGGCGCGCCGCGACGCCCACCCCTGCAGGGCGGCCCACCCCGCCAGTGCGGCAGGCAGCAGGATGAATAGCTGCGGCAGGTTCATGAAGGCGCTGGGCCACGTGCGAGTGAGTTGCCAGACCAAGCCCTCCGCCGGGACGAGGGAGACCGCAGCAGTCAAGGTGAACAGCGCGGCAGGCAGCAGCCAGTGTCGCGGCATCACTCCTCCTCGCGGATCAGGGAACGGTAGGCCGATACAGCCCTCTCTTCAGTGGCAGCCCCACTGCCAAGGCTGATGAAGTCGGTCCAGGAGCTCTCGTGAATGATCCGGCCCCTGTCCATGACCGCGACGTTGGCTTCGGGGAGTCCCATGTCTTCGGTCTGGTGGGTGGCAATGAGGCAGTCCACCTCCTCGAGTTTCCCCACGAGGGCATAGAGGCGCGAACGCTGATTTGGGTCGAGCCCGGCAGTGGGTTCGTCCATCAACAACACCGTAGCGTCGTGGGTGAGCGCACAGGCAATGGCCAGTCGGCGCAGCTGGCCCCCGCTCAGCTGCGAACTTCGCTCATTGGCCTTCCCTGTCAGGTGGACGCGTTCCAACGACGATGCGGCCCTGTCCCAGGCGTCGCGACGGGACAATCCCTTGAGCCAGCCGGCGTAGGCAACCTGCTCGCGTGAGGTCATCCCAGGAATGGGGTCGACGCGCTGGGGAATCCACCCGACACGCTGTCGCCACAGTGGCAAGGACTTCGTGTCCAACTGCTGGCTGCCCCACAGCAGTTCCCCATGCTGAGGCGTCAACGACGTGGCCAGGAGCGACAACAAGGTCGATTTTCCCGCACCGTTGGGTCCCAACAGGAAGGTCGTGCCCGTGGGCAGGTGCCACGAAAGGGTGTCGAGCACCCATGGGCCCCTGCGGCGATAGCGGAAGCTGACCTCGGAGCACGCCACTGTCATCAATAATCCACCCTCGTGGCAGGAGTCATGATCGAACTACCTCGTGCAGCGCGTGCCTCGTGCTGGGGCTCCGTTGTCCCTTCAGCCACGTTGTCCGGCACGCTAGCAGTTCATAGAGCCGCCTGCCCTCAGATCATGAATTCCGGTGCCAGCCCAGCCTCGGGTTCGTCGCCGGTGGTCGTGGCACCCGAACCGGTCCGGTGGTCCCGAATCGTCGACGGCGCGGCCAGCACCGTCTCACCCGCAGGCACGTCCTTGATCACCAGTGCCCCCGCGCCGATCTTGGCGTCGTCGCCGAGCGTGATGTTGCCGAGCACCACGGCGCCGGCGCCCACCACGACGCGGTCACCGAGGGTCGGGTGGCGCTTGGCGCCGCGTTCGAGTGAACGCCCGCCGAGTGTCACCTGGTGATAGATCATGCAATCGTCCCCGAGCACGGCCGTCTCGCCAATGACGACGCCCATGCCGTGGTCGATGAAGAACCGGCGGCCGATCGTGGCCCCGGGATGAATCTCCACACCGGTCAGAAACCGGCTGAACTGGCTCAACGCACGGGCAACGGGCTTCAGCGCCGGGCTGGCGTTCCACAGCGCATGCGAGACCCGGTGCGTCCAGATGGCGTGGACGCCCGAGTACAACAGCGCCACCTCCAACCTGTTCACGGCCGCCGGATCATTGCGCATCGCTGCATCGAGGTCTTCGCGAAGGTGTCCGCGGACCTCGGCCAGCCCGGTGCTGAAGTCACCCATCAAGAATCCAGCAGGTGCTTGTAGAGCAGGCTGGACAGGTACCGCTCGCCAAGGTCGGGGATGACCGTGACGATGGTCTTGCCCGCGTTCTCGGGACGCGCAGCAACATCGGCGGCAGCCTTGAGCGCTGCACCCGACGAGATGCCGACCATCAGGCCCTCCTGGGTGGCAGCCGCGCGGGCGGTGGTCAGGGCGTCCTCAGAAGCCACCTGCACGACCTCGTCGACCACACTGGCGTCGTAGGTGTTCGGCACGAAGTTGGCGCCGAGACCCTGGATCTTGTGGGGGCCGGGCTGGCCACCCGAGAGCACCGGCGATTCGACGGGCTCGACCGCGATCACCTGGATGTTCGGGTTCTGCTCCTTGAGGTACCTGCCGGCGCCGCTGACGGTGCCGCCGGTGCCCACGCCCGAGACGAGGATGTCGACCTTGCCGTCGGTGTCGTTCCAGATCTCGGGGCCGGTGGTCTTGTAGTGGATGGCCGGGTTGGCCTCGTTCTCGAACTGGCGCACGAGCACGGCACCCTGGGCGCCGAGTTCTTCAGCCTTGGCGACAGCGCCACGCATGCCCTCTGCGCCGGGGGTCAGCACGAGTTCGGCACCGAAGGCCCGCAGCAGGGTACGACGCTCGAGCGACATCGTGTCGGGCATCGTCAGCACCACCTTGTAGCCGCGCGCAGCGCCGACCATGGCGAGCGCGATGCCGGTGTTGCCCGAGGTGGCCTCGACGATGGTGCCGCCGGGCTGCAGCTGCCCGCTGGCCTCGGCCGCGTCGATCATCGCGACGCCGATGCGGTCCTTGACGGAGTTGGCCGGGTTGTAGAACTCCAGCTTTGCCAGCACGGTGGCGGGGGTGTCGATCAGACGGTTGATCTTCACCAGGGGCGTACGCCCAACCAGTTCAGTGACATTCGAAAAGACGGTCATGCACTGACTCAATTGCCTGCTGCCCCGAAATATTCCGGGTTCCAGAATGTGGACGCCCCTGGGCTGGTGACGACCCCCTCCGGTGCGCGGTCATCGGCAGGGGGCTGACGCCACTAGGATGCTGCCCATGTCCGATCCCGCCACCGAGGCCCTGCACGCCCCCGTCCTGGTCATCGACTTCGGCGCCCAGTACGCCCAGTTGATCGCCCGTCGCGTGCGTGAGGCCAACCTGTATTCAGAGATCGTGCCACACACCTTCACGGTCGAGCAGGTGCTGGCACGTCGTCCTGCCGCGATCATCCTGTCGGGTGGGCCGCAGTCCGTCTATGCGGACGGCGCCCCGCAGGTCGACCCGGCGCTGTTCGAGGCCGGGGTGCCGGTGTTCGGCATCTGCTACGGCTTCCAGGCCATGACCCAGGCGCTCGGTGGCGTGGTCGCCAAGACCGGGCTGTCCGAATTTGGACGAACCCAGGTCTCGATCGATCAGGGCGGTTGCATCCTGGCCGGCCTGCCGTCGACCGCGAACATGTGGATGAGCCATGGCGACGCCGTCTCGAAGTCCCCTGAGGGGTTCACCCCGCTGGCCCACTCGGCGGGCGCGCCGGTCGCCGCATTCGAGCACGCCGAGCGCAAGTTCGCGGGCGTCCAGTGGCACCCCGAAGTGCTGCACAGTGAACACGGCCAGCAGGTGCTGCGCGCCTTCCTGGTCGACCTGTGCGGGCTCGAACCGAACTGGACCAGCAAGAACATCGTCGACGAGCAGGTCGCCCACATTCGTGAGGTGGTCGGCGACAAGCGGGTGCTGTGTGCCCTGTCGGGCGGTGTCGACTCGGCGGTCGCGGCGGCGCTGGTGCAGCGTGCCATCGGTGACCAGCTGACCTGCGTGTTCGTCGACCATGGCCTGTTGCGCAAGGGCGAGGCCGAACAGGTCAAGAAGGACTTCGTGGCCGTCACCGGTGTCGACCTGGTCGTCGCCGACGAGGTCGACCGCTTCCTGGGTGCGCTGGCGGGCGTCAGCGACCCCGAGACCAAGCGCAAGATCATCGGGCGTGAGTTCATCCGCACGTTCGAGGCCACAGCCCGCGAGCTGAACAACGACCGCGACATCGACTTCCTGGTGCAGGGCACCCTGTACCCCGACGTCGTCGAGTCGGGCGGCGGTGAGGGTGCGGCGAACATCAAGAGCCACCACAACGTCGGCGGCCTGCCCGATGACCTGCAGTTCACGCTGATCGAGCCCCTGCGCACCCTGTTCAAGGATGAAGTGCGCGCCGTCGGCGCCGAACTGGGCCTGCCCGACTACATGATCTGGCGCCAGCCGTTCCCCGGCCCCGGCCTGGGCATCCGCATCATTGGTGAGGTCACCGCCGAGCGCCTCGACATCCTGCGCGAGGCCGATGCCATCGCCCGCGCCGAACTGACCGCGGCCGGGCTCGACCGTGACATCTGGCAGTGCCCCGTGGTGCTGCTGGCTGACGTGCGCTCGGTGGGCGTGCAGGGCGACGGGCGCACCTATGGCCACCCCGTGGTGCTGCGACCGGTCTCGTCCGAAGACGCGATGACCGCGGACTGGACGCGCGTGCCCTATGAGGTGCTCGAGAGGATCAGCACCCGGATCACCAACGAGGTGCGGGAGGTCAACCGTGTGGTGCTGGACGTGACCAGCAAGCCGCCGGGCACGATCGAATGGGAATGAGTGAATGGGGAAGGCCCCGCAGCAGGTGACCTGCTGCGGGGCCTTCGCCGTGTGTGGACCCGGCTGGGGGATCAGTCCTTGTAGAGGTCGAACGGGTCAGGGTCGCCGGGGCGGTTGGCCTGCGGGGTCTGCGGGGCAGGGCCGGGCTGGGACGAGGAGTTCGGGGACCAGGGCTTGGAGCCGGTGTTCTTGTCGAACAGCTTCTGGCCTTCACGCACGGCCTGGTCCATGAACGTCTTGTCCGAGCCCTCGGCGGGCAGGACCGCCCACGCGATCAGGTAGGCGACCAGCACGAGGCCACTGGTGAACACGGCCGCGACGGCCGTGATGATGCGGATGATGCCGACGTCGACGCCGGTCTCGCGGGCGATGGCTGCGCAGACACCGGCGATCATCTTGTCGCTGCTGCGGCGGTACTTGGTGGGCACTTTGGCTCCTGAGAAGTTGGAGAGATTGGTGTTCATGACGGGTCCTGTCGTGATTGGTGGCGGTTGATGACGAGGCCGAGGGCACCCAGGGCGATCAGCACCAGGGGTGCTGCGACCTGGACGACCTGCCAGTTGATGGCCACGCCGAATGATCGGACGAGACCGATGGTGGCGACGCCCAGCAGGATCACGCCCCAGATCAGGGAGTTGGCGTCGACGCGGTAGTGCTGGTTCTGGTTCCGGTGGGCGGTCATGAGAGCGTCACCTTCGAGGCGTTGGCGGTCAGCACGATCACCAGGGCGGGTTGGCCGGGAACTCGTTTGTTCAGCGTGCCGTTCACCCAGCCGCCGGAGACCGTCTCGTCGTGGTCGAACAACGAGGCCGCCTTGAGGTCGTAGCGCACCTCGTAGCTGCGCGGCAGGCGCAGCGTGAGGTCTGAATAGGTGACGTCGATGGTGACGACCTTGTCCGCGGTCAGGGGCACGGCCGAGAAGTCAGCCACCGCGTGTTCCTGCAGGCCGTAGGTCAACGTCTGCGGCAACTGCGTGGCCGCGGTATAGGTCACGGTGGGTTCCCCGGCGTGTTCCGGTGGCGGCATCACCAGGGAACCAAACATGAGCACGCTGGCGAGCACGCCGGCGGTGACCGCCAGGTGCGGACGCCGGGTGAACGACCCGATCAGCAGGCCCAGGCCCAGCACCGCGATGAACGTTGCGGTGGGCAGCACCAGGGGGTGCGCACTCGACGTGAAGGTCTGGTTCGCCAGCGAGGCGGCCCCGATGGCGAAGGCACCCACCACCAGGGCAGCCAGCCACGAGGGGCGCCGGTGGGTGCGTCGCGGGGCCGGTGCGGGCGAGGCCGCGACAGCCCGGGGCTCCTGGTGCTGATCGTCGTACAGGTCAAGGGTCGCACCGAGCCGGGGCACCTGTGGGGGAGCGGGGGCCAGCGGCTCGGTGCTGAGGTAGACCGACTCGAGGCGGCTCTGCCAGGCCATCGAGGCGGCGTCGAAGTTCGTCATGGGCTGGCGCATCGGCACTGGCGGCGCCAGCTGGGCGCGGGCCATGGCACGCTGGCGGTGCCTGCGTGAATACCACCAGACCGCCAGCAGGATCAGACCGGGCATGGGGCCGTACGGAAAAACATTGCTCATCAGGCTCATCGCCACGATGCACAGCACCACCAGCGAGCCCACCACCAATGGCCAGCGCCACGTGCGGGTGCTGGGCACCTGCTGGTGAATGAGCGGTTCGGACGACCCCTCTTCGACCATGAACACCCAGCAGAAGGCGTACAGCACAATGCCGACGCCACCGGACAGCGCGAGCAGGCTGAAGCCGGCGCGCACGAGCAGGGGGTCGATGCCGTAGCGCAGCGCAATGCCGGCACAGACACCGCCGACCAGGCGATGGGTGCGCGGGCGCACGGTCGCGAGCAGGCCATCGGGCACGTTGCTGCGACGAAGCGTTTCGGTCATGGTCCCATCTTCACCCGACTCGGGCGCCCACGTCATCGGGATCGACCCTGACCTGCCACTGACTTGGGTGTCCGGTGCTGGCCTCAGGGGCACGAACATGTGACGCTTGGGGTGAGATGAATGCACAGCCTGCCCAGCGGATGCCACCTCAGGTGCCCGCGCGACCCCCGCAACGGTCGCCACAGCTGGGTCGTCCCGCTCAAGGGCATGCCCAGCCGCAGCAGTCTGCCCGTCCGACGCCACCGCCGCCGCCGACCCAGCCCGGCCAGGTGCCGCCCGCCGCACCGCCGTGGTTCGTGCAGGGGCCGTACGGCCCGCAGCAGCAGCCCCACCTGCCGGCGCCCCAGCAGCGGCGGCGCCGCGATGAGGTGGCCGCGCTACCGGCCGACCCACACTTCCGCCGCGCCCATCGGGTGCAGGAACGTTCCTGGATCGCGGGCGTGTGCGCAGGCATCGCCGAACACCTGGGTTGGCCCGTCGGGGCCGTGCGCGTCGGCTTCGTGGCACTGTCGTTCGCCAGTTTCATCGGGGTGATCCTCTACGGGCTGCTCTGGATCCTGATGCCGCGCACGCCCAAGGTGGCCGAGGCCCCCGGGCTCGAATCGGCGACGCGCACCAACAAGCGCGGCACCCGAAGTACCCCCGACCGACGCCGCGATGCGGGCACGATCACGGCGGTCGCGGTGTTGGGCGTCGGCGTCATCTGGGCTGCCCAGGCCACCGGGCTCGGGGTGCCGCTGAACTGGTTCTGGCCGCTGGCGTTTGCGGGTATCGGCCTGTCGCTGGTCTGGCGCCAGGCTGACGTGGAACCGGCTGCCGGGACCGACACGTCGCGCCGGGTGACCAACAAGTGGCTCGCACCCTTCGTCAGCACGCATGGTTGGACCGGGATCATGCGAATCCTGGTCGGGGCCGGCATGATCGTCACCGCCGGCTCGGCCGTGGTCGCCTCGTCGGTCGGCGTGGCCCAGTTGCCGGCCCTGCTGCTGCTGTCCGGCCTGATCGTGGGCGGCATCGGTCTGGTCGCCGCCCCGTGGATCCATCGCTGGCGCACCGACCTGCAGTCCGCCCGCGAAGAGAAGCTGCTCTCCGACGCCCGTGCCGACATGGCTGCGCACCTGCACGACTCGGTGCTGCAGACGCTCGCGCTCATCCAACGCCAGTCGGACGACCCCAAAGCGGTCGCGTCACTGGCCCGCAGCCAGGAACGCGAGCTGCGCTCGTGGCTCTATGGCGATGTCGAACCGGACGACACCCACCTGTCGTCGGCACTGACCCGGGCAGGGCAGCAGATCGAGAACGAACGCGGTGTGCCGATCGAGGTCGTCTGCGTGGGCGACGCCGAACTGACCACCGATTTGTCCGCACTCGTGAGCGCCGCACGCGAGGCCATGATGAACGCTGCAAAACATTCGGGGGCCGACAAGATCGACGTGTACGGTGAGGTGGAGGATGGTCACGTCGAGGTCTACATCCGCGATCGCGGCAAGGGTTTCGACATCGACGAGATTGCCGACGACCGCCAGGGCGTGCGCGGTTCGATCATCGGCCGCCTCGAACGCCATGGCGGTCGGGCCAGGATCACGTCGGCACCCGGCGAAGGAACGAACATCCGATTGGAGATGGACCTGTGAGTGAGACCCCAGTTGGTGCTGCCGGGCAGCCGGGCACCAGCAGCCCCGTGCGGGTGGTGCTGGTCGATGACCATGCGATGTTCCGTGCAGGTGTGCGCCACGAGCTGACCCGTTATGCCGACCGCATCGAGGTGGTCGGTGAGGGTGAGGACGTCGACACAGCGGTCGCGGCGATCCGCGAGACGGCGCCGGCGGTCGTCCTGCTTGACGTGCACCTGCCCGGCGGCGGTGGCGCCGAGGTGATCAGGCAGTGCGAAAAGCTGTCGATCGAGGCGGGGGAGGACCCGGCGACGCGCACGAAGTTCCTGGCGCTGTCGGTCTCGGACGCCGCCGAGGACGTCATCGGCGTCATCCGTGCAGGCGCCCGAGGCTATGTGACCAAGTCGATCGACTCGAACGCCCTCGTCGAGGCCGTCGGCCGGGTGGCCACGGGCGATGCGGTGTTCTCACCGCGGCTCGCGGGCTTCGTGCTGGACGCCTTCTCTGGGGCGATCGACATCGCCAGCATCGACGAAGACCTGGACAGGCTGAGCCAGCGCGAACGCGAAGTCATGAAGCTCATCGCCCGCGGCTATGCCTACAAAGAGGTCGCCCGCGAACTGTTCATCTCGATCAAGACGGTCGAGACGCATGTGTCGAGCGTGCTGCGCAAGCTGCAGCTGTCTAACCGCCACCAACTCACCAAGTGGGCAACCGACCGCAAGCTGGTCTAACCCTGAAGACCTCGCGGATCAGCACAGCACGGGCGTTCAGACGTGCGAAGGTGGAGCCATGAGTATTCTCGCTTGGATCGTTCTGGGCCTCATCGCCGGCGCCATTGCCAAGGCAATCCTGCCGGGCGAGCAGGGTGGCGGCTGGATCGTCACCATCATCCTCGGCATCGTCGGCGCCATCCTCGGCGGCTTCATCGCCTCGGCACTGTTCGGTGTCAACGTCAACGAAAGTTTCTGGAGCCTGCCCACCTGGATCAGCGCGATCGTCGGTTCGCTGATCGTGCTGGTCATCTGGGGCTTCATCCGCTCCAAGGCCGGCAAGAGGGCCTGACCACCTCACCACCCACCAAACCTGACCACCCGGGGGTCGACCAGAGCGGTCGGTCCCCGGGTGTTTTCGTCCCTGCCTCAGAAGACCGGGCGCCAGGGGGCCAGGAAGGCCTCGGTCGCCTGGGCCACCTTCGACCGGCTGCGCCACTGGTCCAGGGTGAGCTCGATGCAATTGGTCAGGTCGGACTCGAAGATCTGCTCGAGCTTGGTGGCCACGGCCGGGTCGGTGAACTCGGCATTGGCCTCGTAATTGCCGCTCAGGCTCAACCGGTCGAGGTTCGCCGTGCCGATCGTTGACCACACGCCGTCGATCGTGGCGGTCTTCGCGTGCACCATCGCCCCCTGGAACAGGAACAGCCGCACCCCCTTTGACAGCAGTTCGTCATAGAACCCGCGTGAGAGCCAGTCGGCGACGACGTGGTTTGACTGGGCCGGCACGATGATGCGCACATCGACCCCGCGCCGAGCGGCCGCGAACAGGGCCGCAGTCAGGTCGTCGTCGGGGATCAGGTAGGCGTGGGTGAGCAGGATGCGGTGCTCGGCGCGGTCGATCGCCTCGAGGTACATGTTGCGGATCGGGTAGACCCGCCAGCGGGGGGTGTTGCGGTGCACCACCAGGGGCGTGTCCCAGCCACGGCCGTCCGGGTCGGGCAGCTTCGGCAGCGACTTGGGCGGCATGAGGCCGACTGGCTTCATGTTCCAGTAGTCGACGAACGCGTTCTCGATTTCGCCGGCGGCCGGTCCCTGCACGCGCATGTGGGTGTCGCGCCACCGGTCGGCATACAGCGAGCCGATGTTGTAGCCACCCAGGTAGGCGTCGTGGCCGTCGACGACCAGCATCTTGCGGTGGTCGCGTCCTGACATGCGCACCGAGGGCACGGGGCTGCTGATCAGCGGATGACGACGCAACTGCACGCTGGCCGGGAACTCGAAGAATCGGGGGTCGACGACCATGTTGCCGAACACGTCATAGACGACATGGACGCGCACGCCGCGCTCGCTGGCGGCGATCAGGGCGTCCTTGAACTGCTGGCCAACCTCGTCGGACTTCCAGATGTAGGTCTCGAAATAGACGTAGTCCCTGGCCGCGTTGATCGAGTCGAGCATGTCATCGTACAGGTCCTGGCCGAACGTGTAGATGCTCAGACGGTTGCCACCGGCGATGGCGAACGGTTCGGGTGCGACGGTGGGGAACCGGCGAACTTTGCGGTGGCGGCGCCGGATCACGTCGTTGATCGACAGGGCCAGCATCACGACGACCTGTCCGGCCAGCGTCAGGCCGGTCACCCAGTTGAAGGCCCGTCGTGCCCGCCCGAGCAGACGGCGCCAGGGTGATGCGTCAGAGTTCATGGCCCCACGATAGTGAACTAGGGTTGTTGGGCCATGACCGAACACCCTGACCTGTTCTCGTTCTTCGCCCCGGACGAGCCCGCCCCCGCGCCCGCACGCCGCGCGCGGCCTGCGTCGTCCGGGGCTGACAGCGCCGACCGCCCCCAACGAATGGTCGACCCCGGCGAGCTGCTGGCCGGGCTCAACGTGCCGCAGCGCGAAGCGGTCATCCACGCCGGATCGCCGGTGCTGGTCGTCGCCGGGGCAGGGTCGGGCAAGACGAGGGTGCTCACCCGCCGCATCGCCTGGCTGGTCAGCCAGCGCAATGTGCACCCCGGGTCAGTGCTCGCCATCACGTTCACGAACAAGGCGGCCGCCGAGATGCGCCACCGCGTGGCCGAACTCGTCGGTGGGCGGGCGAAGCTGATGTGGGTCTCGACGTTCCACTCGGCGTGCGTGCGCATCCTGCGCCACGAGATCGACCGCTTCGGGATCAAGAAGACCTTCTCGATCTATGACGACACCGATGCCAAGCGGCTGATGGGCCTGGTGATCAAGGAACTCAACCTCGATCCCAAGAAGTCACCAGTGCGGGCGGTGCTCAACTGGGTCTCGTCGCGCAAGAACGAGTGCGTCGACCACGAGACGGCCATGAAACAGGCGGCCGACGGCAACGACCAGACCTATGCCGCGGCCTATGCGCTGTACCAGCGGCGCCTGACCGAGGCGAACGCGCTCGACTTCGACGACCTGATCATGACCACGGTGAACCTGTTCAAGGCATTCCCCGACCTGCGCGAGCAGTACCGGCGCCGGTTCCGCCATGTGCTGGTCGATGAGTACCAGGACACCAACAACGCCCAGTACCAGCTGATCCAGATGTTGTGCGGTGCGTGGGATGCCGATGCGGGCCTGGTCGAGGGGGCCCCGACTGTTGAGGCACCCGAGCTGATGGTGGTGGGTGATTCGGACCAGTCGATCTACGCCTTCCGCGGTGCCACGATCCGCAACATCCTGGACTTCGACCAGGACTTCCCCGGCGCCCGCACGATCCTGCTCGAGCAGAACTACCGCTCGACGCAGAACATCCTGGCCGCGGCCAATGCCGTCATCCAGCGCAACTCAGGTCGTCCGGACAAGAAGCTGTGGACCGACGCGGGCGATGGCGACCTGATCACCGGCTACGTCGCCGACACCGAGCATGACGAGGCCCAGTTCGTCGCCGACGAGATCGATGCCCTGGCCGATGCGGGCAAGCACAAGTACAGCGATGTCGCGGTGTTCTACCGCACCAATGCCCAGTCGAGGGCCTTTGAGGACGTGTTCATCCGTACGGGCATGCCCTACAAGGTCGTGGGCGGGGTGCGGTTCTACGAACGCAAAGAGATTCGCGACGCCATCGCCTATCTGCGGGCCATCGCGAACCCGGCTGACGAGGTGTCGGTGCGGCGCATTCTCAACGTGCCCAAGCGGGGTATCGGCGACAAGGCCGAGGCGGCCGTCGAGATGCTGGCCGCCGAGCACCGCATCACCTTCACCGAGGCGCTGGAGCGGGCCGGCGAGATCCCGGGGCTGGCGACGCGATCGCGCAAGCAGGTCGAGCTGTTCGCCCAGCTGATGGCCCGGCACCGGCAACTGGTCGCCGATGGGGCCAGCGCCGATGATGTGCTCGCGTCCATCCTCAAAGAATCGGGCTACGTCGACGAACTGCAGCAGTCGAGCGACCCGCAGGACGAGACCCGCATCGAGAACCTGGTCGAGTTCACCTCGATCGCGGCCGAGTTCGTGAGCCAGGCGACGACGCTCGACGTGACCGACGACCTGACCGAGGACGAGACCCCCGCAGACGGCCTGGTGCTCGCCGCGGGCAGCCCCGAATTCGACCCGTCGCTGCCGGCCTTCCTCGAGCGCATCGCCCTGGTGGCCGATGCCGACCAGGTGCCCGACGGCGACGACGGGCAGGGCGTGGTGACGCTGATGACGCTGCACACCGCCAAGGGGCTCGAGTTCGACACGGTGTTTCTGTCCGGGTTCGAGGAGGGCATTTTTCCCCACCAGCGGGCGATTGCCGACGCCGATGAGCTGGCCGAGGAACGACGGTTGGCCTATGTGGGGCTCACCCGGGCGCGCAAGCGGCTGTACCTGAGCCGGGCGGCGGTGCGTTCGGCGTATGGCACGCCGTCATACAACGCCCCGAGCAGGTTCCTGGACGAGATCCCGGCCCACCTGATGGATTGGCGGCGGCTCGGCTCGCAGATCAGCAACTGGGCGGCGAGCTCGGCCTCACGGCAGTACCAGTCACGCGAGGGCATTGGCGCGGGCGGCTGGGGCTCACGCTCGTCCGACGGGCCGGCGTTCGGTGGGGGCCGGGGGCGGATGCCGTCGCTGCCGAAGTCGGTGCCGAGCAAGAACATCCTGCACCTGGATGCCGGCGACCGGGTGATGCACACCACCTTCGGACTGGGCACGGTCGTGGCCACGAGCGGGGCGGGGGACGGCGCCATGGCCGATGTCGACTTCGGCTCGATGGGCGTCAAGCGGTTCATGCTGAAGCACACACCCATGGACAAGCTGTAGGGCCTGGACGGGGCTGGTGTTCGTCGGGCCCGAAAGCTTGCGTCTCGACGAGTTTTTCGGCCCGGAGCCCCGGTCGGGGGCGAAAAAGTTGCTGTGGGGCGAGTTCTTCTGGTTGGACGGGCCCGGGCCGGCGGGTGGTCACCGAGCTCGGCCCAGGTCTCGTCCGCACCCGGACACAACACAGCGCCCGGTGCGAGGCACCGGGCGCTGGTCTGAAAGCGGGTTGGGAAAGGGCTCAGCCGAGGCCCTTGCTGCGCAGCCAGGCCATCGGGTCGGCGGCGGAGTAGACGTCGCCGGGGATGGTGCCTGCCGGGTAGTACTCGAAGTGCAGGTGGGCTCCGAAGCTGCGGCCCTCATCACCGACGTAGCCGATCAGCTGGCCGGCCTTGACCGGCTGCCCGGCGCTCACGGTGCGACCCGACAGGTGGGCGTACAGCGTCGAGGAGCCATCGGCGTGGTTGATCGTCACGTACTTGTAGCCTGCCCAGCCGGCGGCCGACATGTTGCCCGAGACGATGCCCGAGGCGGCGGCGTAGACGGGGGTGCCCATGGGGGCGGGGAAGTCCTGACCGGTGTGGTAGCGGGCCCACGAGCCGGTCTTGCCGAAGTAGGCGCCGTTCGAATAGGTGCCGGGCTTCAGCGGCAGCGCGTAGCCACCGCTGCTGACGGCCTTCAGGTCTTCGGGGGTCAGCTTGAAGCCCGACTTGGTGTCCTGCTGGTTCGCGGCAGCCTGCGCCTGCAACTGCTTGAGCAGCTCGGCGGCCTTCTTCTTCTCTTCCTCGATGCGCTTCGCCTCGGCCTTGACCTTGGCGACATCGGCGTTCATCAGGCGCTCGCGCTCGGCGGCCTCTGAGGCGGCCTGGGCTGCGGACACGTTCTTGTCGCTCTCCTGCAGCGACTTCTGGCGGGCAGCACCCTTCGAGTTCGCCAGCGTCTTGCTCAGCTCGGAGCGGACGCCGTTGCGGTTCGGGGTGGTGACGCGGGTGCCGAACAGGCCGCCGGTGGTGTCGTTGCTGGCCTTGGCCTCGCCCTCGGCGGCGGCCTTCTGGTTCGCATCGAGCTTCAGGTTCTGCGGCTCGGCCTTGCTGTTGTCAGGGTTGCCCTTGTCCTGCACGATCGAGCTCTGCGCCTGTTCGGTGCTGGTGGCCGCAGCCGCCATCACCACACCGCCGGCACCCAGCAGGCCGAGCGAGCCGATGACCAGCGCCACCAGCGTGGGGCGCACCACCTTCGACGCGTGACCACTGTCCTCAAAATCGGTGACCGGGGTGGCGGCGGTCGTCTTCGCGAAGGCGCGGCGAAGCGCCAGTCGCGCGAATGTGTCCTGCACAGCTCTCCTCGATCAGGATGGGGGTCTGTCGGGGACAACCCCGACTCACGGATCAAACCTTAGCAATTCTCAGGAACGATTCAAAAACGGGGGTGCCACGTGGACGGCGGACTTCGAGAGCCGCGGCGGCTGCGGCTGTGGGGGAGTAGTGTCGTCGTCGGTTCAACGACGACAACATGAAGGACGGACCCCAGGTGGACCTCTTCGAGTACCAGGCCCGGGACCTCTTCGAACGGCACGGCGTTCCCGTGCTGAGGAGCTTGGTCGCCACGACCCCCGACGAGGCGCGTGCCGCCGCCGAGAGGCTCGGCAGCCCGGTGGTGGTGGTCAAGGCACAGGTCAAGACCGGTGGACGAGGCAAGGCAGGCGGCGTGAAGCTGGCCCGCAGCCCTCAGGAAGCGGCTGAGAAGGCTGAAGAAATTCTTGGTATGGACATCCGCGGTCACAAGGTCGAAAAGGTCATGATCGCCGAGGGTGCCGACATCGAGCAGGAGTACTACTTCTCGCTGCTGCTCGACCGGGCGAACCGCAACTACCTGGCGATGTGCTCGGTCGAGGGCGGCATGGACATCGAGACGCTGGCCGTCGAGCGCCCCGAGGCCCTGGCCAAGGTGCCGGTCGACCCGCGCACCGGCATCGACTGGGACACCGCCGACCGCATCGTCGAAGAGGCCGGGTTCGCCGAGGACGACCGCCGCCGCGTGGCCCGCGTGCTGGGCGTGCTGGGCCGTCTGTTCGTCGACCAGGACGCCACCCTGGTCGAGGTGAACCCGCTGGTGAAGACCAGGCAGGGCGACATCATCGCGCTGGACGGCAAGGTCACCCTTGATGACAACGCCCGCTTCCGCCACCCCGACCATTCCGTGTTCGACGACGTCGACGCCGGTGACCCGCTCGAGAAGCGGGCACAGGACAAGGGCCTCAACTATGTCAAGCTCGACGGGTCCGTGGGCATCATCGGCAACGGTGCCGGTCTGGTGATGAGCACCCTCGACGTCGTGGCAGCCGCCGGCGCAGACCTGCCCGGTGAGCCGAAGCCGGCGAACTTCCTGGACATCGGTGGCGGCGCCTCGGCGCAGGTGATGGCCAACGGCCTCGAGATCATCCTGTCCGACCCGCAGGTGAAGTCGGTGTTCGTCAATGTCTTCGGCGGCATCACCGCCTGCAACGAGGTCGCCAACGGCATCGTGGCTGCCATGCACATGCTGGGCGAGAAGGCCGCCAAGCCGCTGGTCGTCCGCCTCGACGGCAACGCCGTCGAGATTGGCCGCGAGATCCTCAACGAGTTCAACCACCCGCTGGTGACCGTGGTCGACACCATGGACGCCGCAGCCCGCAAGGCCGCCGAACTGGCCGCCACGACCACGGAGGCCTGAGCACATGTCGATCCTGCTGAACAGCAAGTCAAAGATCATCGTCCAGGGCATGACCGGCTCTGAGGGGCGCAAGCACACCCAGCGCATGATCATGTCGGGCAGCCGCATCGTGGGTGGCGTGACGCCCGGCAAGGGCGGCCAGTCGGTGCTCTTCGAAGAAGACCCGGTGCCCGTGTTCGGCTCAGTGGCCGAGGCGGTCGAAGAGACCGGTGCCAACGTGTCCGTCATCTTCGTGCCGGCAGCGCACACCAGGTCGGCCGTCCTCGAGGCGACGCGCGCCGGCGTCGAGCTGATCGTCTGCATCACCGAGGGCGTCCCGGTGGGGGACACCGCCGAGTTCTACGCCGAGGTCGCCGAGTCGAACTCGCGGCTGATCGGCCCCAATTGCCCCGGGCTGATCTCACCCGGCAAGTCGAACGCGGGCATCATTCCCGCCAACATCGCCGGTCCAGGCCGCATCGGCCTGGTCTCGAAGTCGGGCACCCTGACCTACCAGATGATGTACGAGCTGCGGGACTTCGGGTTCTCGACGGCGGTCGGCATCGGCGGTGACCCGATCGTGGGCACCACCCACATCGACTGCCTGCAGCTGTTCCAGGACGACCCCGAGACCGATGCCATCGTGATGATCGGTGAGATCGGCGGTGACGCCGAGGAACGGGCTGCCGACTACCTCCGTGAGCACGTGACCAAGCCGGTCGTCGGCTACGTCGCCGGTTTCACCGCCCCCGAGGGCAAGACGATGGGCCACGCGGGTGCCATCGTCAGCGGCTCGGCAGGCACGGCTGCCGCCAAGAAGCAGGCGCTCGAGGCTGCCGGCGTGCAGGTGGGCAGCACCCCCTCGGACGCGGCCCGGCTCATGCGCGAGGTCATGCAGTCGCTGGGGGCGTCCGCCCGCTGACCCGCACCCGGCACGGGTTCAGCGGCACGGGGTCAGCGGCACGGGTTCAGCGGCTCTGCGTGACCCGCTGGCCCGACCGGGCGGCGAGCAGCAGCCACGAATCGTCGGTGAAGTCGAAGTTCTTGCGGGTGTTCGACACGAGGTAGCTGACCCGATTGCCCGAGACGACCACGGCCACCCGGAAGTAGACCTCGCTGTTCTCACTCGTTGCCTGGGTCACGGTGAAGACGCGACCGGTCACGACCTGACGGTCCTGGCCGGTGATCGACAGCGGCCGGTTACCCGAGATCTTCGCCGTGGCCAGGCGGTCACCACAGCTGGCGATGTTCTTGTACAGCGTCTCGGCGAACGCCTTCGCGCCGGCATCGTCCTTGAAGGCGAACCGCACCTGGTCGACGCCGAACGCCTCGGGGGCAGCAGAGTCCTGCTCGAGCAGGTACGACCGCTGCTCGCGCCCGGTGGGCCCGGTCACCGAGGCCAGGGTCACGTTCTCGCACTGGCTGCCCTTGGTGGTCACCTGGGCGACCTGGGTGGAGTTCCAAATGCCCTGGCCGGCGGTGATCCGGGGGATGTCGGACTGTGCCAACCAGCCGAAGATCGGGGTGGGGGGCACCACCTCGGCGCGCACCGCCAGCGTCGCCGGGGCAGTGCCGTCGGCGCTGGTGGCGAGCCGCTTGGAAGACTCGACCACCGCCGCGGCCACCTTCGCAGGCTCGACCGGTTGCTTGGGCTGGGTCACGTCCATCATCGAGACCGCGGTGCCGGTGCGGCTGATCACGACGGTGCGGTACTGCACCGTCGGGTCCTGGTAGGCGATGACCATCGAGAACGACTGGTCGGCAAGCCCGCTGATCGAGGCGGCACTCTCGAGGTGGGCCGGCACGTCATCACAGGCACTCAGCCTCGCCAGTCGCACCGAATAGGCCTGCGTGGCGTCGGCCTCGGTGGCATAGGCGTCGATGCGCTGCAGCGCACCCAGGCCGGCCGTCTGGCTGGACGTCAGCACGCGCTGGCGGGTGATCTGGGCGTTCGGCAACCCCTGGGGGTTGGTCATGCAGGTGACCTGCGGTGAGGTCGGCTGCACATCGCTGAGGGTCTCGCTGATCGTCCAGGCACCCCCACCCAGCGCTGCGGCAGCCTCGGAGGTGCCCACCAACGACGCGTCACTGATGGCGTCCGGCCTGCTGGGCGTGGCCGACGAACTGGGGGTCTGCGTCACCGTGACCGTGCGGGCGTCCTTGCTGAACTGCCGCACGGCCAACCACGCGGCACCGCCGCCCAGGGCAAGCACGACGACGCCCACCAGCAGCCGGGTGGGCCATGGGTTGCGGGCGGCGCGGGTGGTCAACTCGTCGGGCTGGTCCTCGTCCGCGGCACCTGCGGGCACAGGGGCCGGCGCCGCGACGGGTTGGGCGACCGCGGGCTGCTCGTCGGGGACCGGCGCGGCGTCGGGCTCCTCAGGTGCTGACCCCGGGGCGACGAACGCGGGCATGCCGCTGGGCTCTGCGGGCTCGGCGGGTGTCTGGGCCGTCGCTGCCGTGGTGGCGCTGCCGGGGCGCATGAAGGCTGCGTGCCCGGGCGCGGCGACCGGCACGGGCCCGGTCGCCTCGGCGTCGGGCTGGGTGTCCTCGGGCTGGGGAACGTCGTCAGCAACAGGCCCGGGGGCGCTCATGAACCGCCCGCCGGGGCGTCCCGGGGTTGATGCTTCGGCTGGGGTATCGTCGGGGACGGCCGAGTCGCGTGCGTCATCCTCGGCAGCCCGGCGGGCTCGCCTGGGTGCCTCGGGGCGTTCGTCGCTCACGGGAATCCTTCGCGGTTGACAGCAGGGGTCATCCGGGGCTGTTGCCCGTGGATGCAACCTTCAGTTTACCAAGGACGTCCCGTCCACCCTGTCAACACAGCGAGAGGAACACTCAGTGGCACGATCACGACGCCGCCGGGACCGCGCCGACGTGGCCGTGGTGGTCGATGGCGACGCCACGCGCGAACAGCAGCCGTCCCGACCGGAGCCGTGGCTGCCCTGGTGGCTGGCGGCCGCCGGGGCCGCGCTGGTGGCCGTGGCCATCACCTGGGTGGTCGTGGTCGGCCTGTTCGCGCTGGGCTGGCTCGCCACCCCTGAACTCGACTTCACCGCCGTGATGTCGAGCGGCACGGCGGCCTGGCTGATGGGCTATTTCGGCGGCGCCACCATCGCCGGCCTGCACATCACCATGCCCCCGCTCGGCATGGTGCTGGCCAACCTCGTGCTCGCGGCCAGCCTGGCGGGTTACGCCGCGGGGCAGGCCCGGCTGGCGGCACCCGAACAGCTCAACAACCACCAGCGCGGCAGCCTCGCCCTGCGCACGGCCGGCCTGTTCGCCGCCGCCCATGTCGTGGCCGTGCTCGTGCCGAGCTTCTTCATCGCCACGACCGAGCAGTCGGCCCGCGTGCTGGTCGGCGCAGCAGCCATCGGTGCCGTCGCCGGGCTCATCGGCGCCTCCCGCGCGTTCCAGTGGCGCATCACCGAGGACTGGCCGCGCTGGCTGCGCCCCGTGCCCGCTGCCGTGCTGGCCAGCGTGCTCGTGATGCTGATCACCGGCGGCATCGTGCTGGTCTGGGGCCTGGTGGGCGAACGGTCGCGCATCATCGCCCTGCACGAGTCGCTGCAACCCGACACCCTCGGCACCGTGCTGCTCGTACTGGTGCAGTTGGCCTGGCTGCCGAACCTGCTCGTGTGGTGCACGTCGTGGGCATTGGGGGCAGGCTTCCAGGTCGGGGTCGGGTCGATCGTCAGCCCGGCCCAGAACCAGGTGGGGCTGCTGCCGACCATCCCGGTGCTCGGGGCCATCCCCGAGACCGGGCCGGGGTCAGCGGCACAGCTGGCCTGGCTGGTCTCTGGCCTTGTCGCCGGTGCAGTCGGTGCCATCGTGGTGCTGCGTTCGCGTCCACGGGCGCGGTTCGACGAGACCGCACTGGTCGGCGGGCTGGTCGGCGTCGTGGCCGGGCTCGTGCTCGTGGCCCTGGGCCTGTTGTCGTCCGGAGCCCTGGGCGAGCAGCGACTCGTCGCGGTGGGCGTGCGCCCGACAGCCCTGTTCGTGCAGGCGCCCACGCTGCTCGGTATCGCCGGCGTCTTCACGGGTGCGGTCATGGGGCTGTTGCGTCCCGTGCGAAAGAAGGACGAGGGCGATGGGGCCGGGCCCGGGGCCCACAATCCGGGCGCTGACGAGCCCACCCGCGAGGTCTCCTCCGACGACTTCCTGCCCACCAACCGCATCGAGCGCGAGTAGGGTGTGGGCGTGACTTACCGCGTCCTTGTGCTGCTGTCGGGATCGGGCACCCTGTTCGCTGCCCTGGCCGAACACCTCAAGGGGCGTGACGACATCGAGATCGTCGCCGTGGGTGCCGATCGCGAATGCGCCGGGCTCGACCGCGCCCGCGACCTGGGCCTGCCCACCTTCGCGTTGCCCCTCGCCAAAGGCGCCGACCGGGCCGTATGGGATGACGAGCTCACCGACCGTGTTGCCGCCCACCGACCCGACCTCGTGGTCAGCGCCGGGTTCATGAAGCTGCTGGGGGCGAAGTTCCTGGCGCAGTTCGGTGGCCGCACCATCAACACCCACCCGGCGCTGCTGCCATCCTTCCCCGGCATGCACGGCGCCCGCGATGCACTCGCACACGGCGTCAAGGTCACCGGCGCCACCGTGTTCATGGTCGACGACGGCGTCGACACCGGGCAGATCCTCGCGCAGGGCGCCGTC
This sequence comes from Aestuariimicrobium sp. G57, assembly GCF_050110855.1. NCBI lineage: Bacteria > Bacillati > Actinomycetota > Actinomycetes > Propionibacteriales > Propionibacteriaceae > Aestuariimicrobium > Aestuariimicrobium sp. G57. The sequence goes on from NZ_JBNINW010000004.1 coordinate 331,286, forward strand.
GACGTGGCAGCCACCGACACCGCCGAGAGCCTGCACGAACGCATCAAGGTCGTCGAGCGGCTGCTGCTGTGCCGCACTGTCGACGAGCTCGCACAGGCCGGCGCGACGGCGCCCGCCAACCCAGAGCCCAGCAACTCAGACCCCAGTACTGCAGAGGGAGACAACCATGAATGACACCCAGCCCATCAAGAGGGCCCTGGTCTCGGTCTATGACAAGCAGGGGCTCGACGAGCTGGCCAGGGCGCTGGTCGCGGCCGGTGTCGAGGTCGTCTCCACCGGCTCGACCGCCAAGAAGCTGGCCGAGTCCGGCGTGCCCGTCATCCCTGTCGAGCAGGTCACCGGGTTCCCCGAGTGCCTCGACGGTCGGGTCAAGACGTTGCACCCGAAGATCCACGCGGGCATTCTGGCCGACCGTCGCCTCGAATCGCACCGGGCACAGCTGGTCGAACTCGACGTCGCCCCCTTCGACCTGGTGGTGTCGAACCTGTACCCGTTCACCGAGACGGTGGCCTCGGGCGCCACGGCTGACGAGTGCATTGAGCAGATCGACATCGGCGGCCCCTCGATGGTGCGCGCCGCGGCCAAGAACCACCCGTCGGTGGCCATCGTCACCAGCCCCGACCAGTACCCCGGCCTCGTCCGGGCCCTGGCCGAGGGCGGATACACCCTCGCCGAACGGCAGCAGCTCGCTGCAGCAGCGTTCATGCACACCGCCACCTATGACATCGCCGTCGCCAGCTGGATGGGCAGCGTGCTCACCGACAGTTCGGGCGGCGACGGGTTCCCGGCGTGGGTCGGGGCCTCGTGGAACAAGGTCGGTGCCCTGCGCTATGGCGAGAACAGCCACCAACCCGCCGCGCTGTACAGCCAGGGGTTCGGCGCTCCCGGCATCACCCAGGCCGAGCAGCTGCACGGCAAGGCGATGAGCTACAACAACTACACCGACGGCGACGCCGCCTACCGTGCCGCCTACGACTTCACCGAGCCGACGGTCGCCATCATCAAGCACGCGAATCCCTGTGGCATCGCGTCCGGTGACGACATCGCCGAAGCGCACCGCAAGGCCCACGCCTGCGACCCGGTCTCGGCGTTCGGGGGCGTGATCGCCACGAACCGTCCCGTGAGCCTCGCGATGGCCGAACAGGTGGCCGACATCTTCACCGAGGTGATCATCGCCCCGGCCTATGACGACGGCGCGGTCGAGGTGCTGACGGCCAAGAAGAACATCCGCATCCTGGTGGCACCGCCGTACACCCATCCCGGCGCCCAGCTGCACCCCATCTCGGGCGGGGCGTTGTTGCAGGCCCCCGACCGCATCGACGCCGAGGGCGACAACCCCGCGAACTGGCAGCTGGTCAGCGGCGACGCCGCGGACGAGGCGACGCTGGCTGACCTCGAGTTCGCCTGGCGCGCCTGCCGTGCGGTGAAGTCGAACGCGATCCTGCTGGCCTCCGGGCAGGCATCGGTCGGTGTCGGCATGGGCCAGGTCAACCGGGTCGACTCGTGCAAGCTTGCCGTCGAGCGTGCGGGGGAGCGGGCCGCCGGATCCGTCGCCGCCTCCGATGCGTTCTTCCCGTTCTCGGACGGCCCGCAGATCCTGATCGGCGCGGGCGTGAAGGCCATCGTCCAGCCCGGAGGCTCGGTGCGCGACAACGAAACCATCGAGGCGGCCAAGGCGGCCGGGGTGACGATGTACTTCACCGGCACGCGCCACTTCTTCCACTGATGCCCCACCAGAACAGTACGCAGAACAGAGGTGCTGAGATGACCGCACAGAAGCTCGACGGCAAGGCCGTCCACGCCGCGATCAAGGACGAGCTGACCACCCGTGTGCAGGCCCTGGCCGCCAAGGGGATCGTGCCGGGATTGGCCACCGTGCTCGTCGGCGAGGACCCCGCCAGCCAGCGTTACGTCGCCATGAAGCACCGCGACTGTGAAGAAGTGGGCATCGCCTCGATCCGGGTCGAACTGCCCGCCGACGCCTCGCAGCAGCAGGTGGACGAGGCATTGCGCCGGCTCAACGAGGATGACGCCGTCACCGGCTACATCGTGCAGTTGCCGCTGCCGAAGCACCTGGACGAGTTCGCGGCACTGGCGGCCGTCGACCCCGACAAGGACGCCGACGGCCTGCACCCGATCTCGCTGGGCAAGCTGGTGCTGAACGAACCCGCAGCCCTGCCGTGCACCCCGCGCGGCATCATCGAACTGGTGCGTCGCCACGGCATCGAGTGGAAGGGTGCCGAGGTGGTCGTGGTCGGCCGCGGTATCACCGTGGGCCGCCCGCTGGGCCTGATGCTGACCCGCCGTTCAGAGAATGCGACGGTCACCCTGTGCCACACCGGCACCAGGGATGTCGCCGAGCACACCCGGCGCGCGGACATCGTGGTGGCGGCGGCAGGCGTGCCGCACATGGTCACCGCCGACATGGTCAAGCCCGGGGCAGTGCTGGTCGACGTCGGGGTGAGCCGTGTCGACGGCAAGACCGTGGGTGACCTGGCCCCGGATGTCTGGGATGTGGCCGGCTGGGTGACGCCGAACCCCGGCGGTGTCGGGCCCATGACGCGTGCCATGCTGCTCAGCAATGTCGTCGACCGCGCCGAACAGTTGGCCGGCCTGCGCTGATGAGTGACCTGGCCCCGCTCGACGTGCCTGAGCCGGCGCCCAGCAGGGCGCCGCGGCGGGGCGGGCTGGGGCTGTGGGTCGGGCGGCTGCGCAACCAGTGGCCGCTGCTGCTGGTGCTGGTGGCCATGGGCGCATCCTGCGTGGTGATGGCCACCGGCCACTGGCGTCGTGGGGCGTTCGCATTCGGCAGCGCCGTCGTCCTCGCGGGGTTGTTGCGCATGGTGCTGCCCAGCCGACGGGCGGGGCTGCTGGCGCTGCGCGCCAGGTGGTTCGACACCGTGCTGCTGCTGGTGGCCGGGGCGGCATTGCTGGCGCTGACACTGGTGGTGCCACCGTCGCCGCCGCCGTCGGCGCAGTGATGAATGTGCTGCGCGATGTGAATGGGCTGCGCAGCGTGAACACGCTGCGCTAGATTGTGCGCCATGGCTGGCCGCGTGACCTTGCTGGATGTTGCCCAACGGGCTGGCGTATCCCGCGCCACCGCATCAAATGTGGTTACCGGGCAGGGCCGTGTTTCGCAGGCGACGCGGCAGCGCGTGCTGGCTGCCATGGATGAGCTCGGATACGTCTACCACCAGGCTGCCGCCCAGCTGCGCCGACAGGTCTCACGCACAATTGGCGTGATTGTCACCAACATCGATCGCCCCCATTTCGGTGAATTGCTTGTGGGGCTGGAGACGACGCTCACCGATCGCGGTTACACGCTGCTGGTCATCTCGACACGTGACCAGCTCGACCTGCAACAACGGGCCATCCGCACCCTGCGGGAATACCAGGTGGCAGCCGTCGCCCTGGTGCCGGCGACGGGGACGACCTCGGCCCACCTCGACGAACTGCGATCCTGGGGCATCCCGCTGTTGTTCCTCGTGCGGTACGTGCGGGGCGACGGGATTGCCTATGCAGGCCCGGACAATGTGGCCGGTGGCCGACTGGTGGGTGAACACCTCATCGGGCATGGCTGCCGTCGCCTGCTCTACCTGGGCGGGCGGCCGCGGATCAACACACGGGAGGACCGGATTGCGGGGGTGCACGAGGCGATCGCGGCGAGCCACGAGTCGATCGAGTTCGCCGAGCAGGTATGTCTGCCCACCGCGGCGGGCGGGTTCGCTGCGGGGCAGGAACTGCTGGCGTCGGGCGGGCCGCTGCCCGACGGCATCCTCTGCCATGGCGACCTGGTGGCGGTGGGGCTGCACCGTGCACTGCATGACGCAGGCATGACCGGCGCCACCCGGGTGGTGAGCTTCGACGGGATCGCGGTCAGCGGGTATGTGGTGCCGAGGCTGACCACTGCCGCGAGCAACGCCGGCGAACTGGGGCGCGCGGCGGCGCAGTCGCTGGTCGAAGGACTCGAACAGGGGTTTCCGGTCCAGTCGACCCGGCCGGTCCCGACGCTGGTCGTGGGCGAGTCGTGTGGCGTCCACGACGATGCCTAGCGACGACGATGCCTGGCGACACCGTCGCACGCCCGGGCGGGGGCCACGCACCGGTTGGCGGCAGCCCTTGACAGTGGAGTTGCCGGCGTGGTCTGATGACGATGGTGGATCGATCCACCACGTCACAGCTCAAGGAGGTGCTGTCATGCAGACATCGATGGGATCACAGCTGGGCCGCCGAGGTTTTCTCGCCGGCAGTGTCGTCACGGGGCTGGGCCTGGCGGGTTGCGGGCTCCAGTCCGCGGGGGACCAGACCGCCACAAAACTCACCATCTATTCGCCGCGACCCAAGGCGATCACTGACCATGTCATCGCCGAGTTCAAGAGGGCCCACACGCAGTACGATGTGCAACTGTTGACGCTCGGTGCCGCCGAGGTGGCCGACCGCATTCGTGCGGAAAAGGCCAATCCGCAGGCCGACGTCTGGTGGGGCGGCACCCCGTCGATCTTCGGCGCCGCGGTCAAGGACGACCTGGTCGCCGCTTTCCCTGAGGCGGTCACCGGTCTGGTCCCCGACAAGTTCCACGGTGAGGACAAGCTGTGGCTCGCCGAGATGCAGCAACTACAGCTCTTCATCTACAACCACGACATGATCAAAGAGGCCGAGGTGCCCAATGACTGGGCAGACCTCATCGACCCGCGATACAAGAACAAGTTCATCATCCGCGATGTGGCCGCCTCGGGAACGATGCGCGGTATTTACAGCTCGATCATCTACCAGTATTACAAGACCGACAAGTTGCCGGATGCCGGGTATGACTTCCTCAGGAAGTTCGATGCCAACACCGTCGACTACGCCGCCAACCCCGAGCAGTTGTACCTGCGCCTGACCCGTCAGGAAGCCCCGCTCAGCCTGTGGAACCACCAGGACACCCTGACGCAGGCCAAGGGCGGCGCGCCCTTCAGCATCAAGGTGCCGGCATCGGGAGCCTGCCTGAACCTGGACGGTATCGCCCGCGTCAAGGGGGGCCGGAACGAGCAGGGTGCCGTTGACTTCGCCACCTTCGTGCTGTCGGACGGGATGCAGACATGGCTGGCAGAGAACGCGTTCCAGATCCCCACCCGCGAGATTGCCAGCAAACCGGAGTGGCTCAGCAGGATCGAGGTCAAGGAGTTGCCGGTCGACCGGACTGTACTGGCCGCCAAAGAGAAGGAGTGGACCACGTACTGGGTCAGCAACATCAAGAATCAGGGCTGAACCATGACCTCTGTGTCGCTGCACCAGATCAGCAAGACCTACCCCGGGTCGTCGCGCACGACGGTGGCTGTCGACCTCGCGGTGGCCGAGGGGGAGTTCTTCACCCTGCTCGGACCCTCGGGGTGCGGCAAGTCGACGCTGCTGCGCATGATCGCAGGCTTCCTTGCCCCCACCCGGGGGCGCATCCTCTTCGGGGACAAGGACGTCACCAACCTGCCGCCGCACAAGCGGGGCATCGGCATGGTCTTCCAGAACTACGCCCTGTTCCCCCATATGACTGTCGCCGAGAACGTCGGTTACGGACTTCGCCTGCGCAACGTCGACAAGCCGGATCGACACCGTCGCATCGACAAGGCGCTGAAGACCGTCGACCTGACCGGCTACGGTGACCGGCGGATCGACCAGTTGTCCGGTGGCCAGCAGCAGCGGGTTGCCCTGGCGCGGGCGATCGTCATCGAGCCGACGGTGCTGCTGCTCGACGAGCCCCTGTCGAACCTCGACGCGAAGCTGCGTGAAGAGACGCGCGCCGAGATCAGGGCCACGCAGCGAGGGGCCGGGGCGACGGCCGTCTACGTCACCCACGACCAGGCCGAGGCCATGTCGATGAGCGACCGGATCGCCGTGCTCGCCGATGGCAGGGCCCACCAGGTCGGTTCGCCGAAGCAGGTCTATGCCCAGCCGGCGACGCCGTACGTGGCGCGGTTCATCGGGCGCAGCAATGTGGTGCCGATGACCGTGGCACATGTGGGTGACGACCACGCGGTGGTGACACTGGCCGGCACCTCGATCGGGGCCCGGCGCCACCCCGACCACGCCCTGCAAACCGGTCAGGCTGTCAACGTTTCATTGCGCCCCGAGGCGTTGGCGCTGGTCGGTGAGACCGAGGGCCAGTTCGCCGGGGTCGTCAAGGCGGTTGAATACCTGGGCGCCAGTGCACTGGCACGGGTCGACGTCGGCGGTGTCGACATGATGGTTTCGACCCCACGCCTGGACGTCGCCGTCGATGAGTCGGTGCATGTGGTGACGTTGCCGCGGGCCGGGTGGGTGATCCCGGAATGAGGCAGAAGACGTCCTCGGACCGGTTCATCGTCCTGCTCGCCATCCCCACCTTCCTGGTCATCACCTTCTTCGTCGTCCTGCCCATGGTCCTGACGGCGGTGGAATCCGCCGGTGGCGACGGGCTCTCGACCAACTACGGTGATTTCCTCGACGGCGCCACGCAGCAGGCACTGCTGCTGTCGGTGGGCATCTCGTTGCTGAGCGTGCTGTTCGCCGGTTTGATCGGTACGGCGCTGGCCGTGCTGCTCAACCGGTTCGACTTCCCGGGCAGGCGCTGGCTCGAGGTCTTCGCGGTGCTGCCGCTGGCGCTGCCGCCCCTGATCGGTACGATCGCCTTCGTGCTGCTGTTCAGCACCTCGGGGATCATCCCGCGGGCACTGGGCCAACTCGGCATTGCGCCGAGCTCGGTGGCCTTCAATGGTGTCGCCGGTGTGTTGCTGGTGCATGCGTTCACCCAGTACCCGTACTTCTACATGGCGGTCTCGTCCGGGTTGGCCTCGTTGGACCCGTCGATCGAAGAGGCTGCGGCCAGCCTCGGCGCCCCCCGCTGGAAGATGTGGCGCGACGTCTTGCTGCCGATGCTGACGCCGTCGCTGGTGGCCGGTGCGCTGATCACGTTCATGACCGCCATGGCGTCGTTCACCGCGCCGCAGTTGTACAACGTGCAGACGCTGACGCTGCAGATCGTGGCGACGCGCACCAGCGGTGACTACTCACTCGCTGCGGCGCAGTCGACGGTGCTTGGAGTGGTCTCGATCATCTTCTTGTTCGTCATGCGCTGGTACCAGGGCAGGCGGGTGCATCGCAGCCTGTCGAAGGGGGTCCAGTCCCACCGGGCGCAGGCGAAGGGTGCGGCGGCGTTGCTCGCGGCGGTGGGCAGCACGCTGCTGAGCCTGGTGCTGCTCGCCCCGATCGTGGTGATCTTCCTGGTCTCGTTCTCGGTCGACGGCACATGGACGACGCAGATCCTGCCCGACCAGTTCACCGTGCAGAACTACCTGGACATCTTCAGCCAGCCCGACCTGTTCCTGCCCGTGAATGTCTCGCTGCAGACCAGCCTCATCGCGACCCTGGCCGCGGTCGTGGTCGGCGGTGCCGCCGCGTGGGTGATCGCCCGCTGGCCGTTCCGCGGCAAGTCGCTGATGGACATGGCCATCATGCTGCCCTGGGCACTGCCCGGCACCGTCATCGGTGTCAACCTCGTCACCGCATTTGCCGCACCGACCCCATGGAACCTGGGCCTGGTACTGGTCGGGTCGATCGTGATCCTGCCCGTCGCGTACTTCGTCCGCTACGTACCCCTGGTCTTCCGCAACGCCTCGGCATCAATCGAACAGCTGGACCCGTCGGTCAACGAGGCGGCCCAGTCGCTCGGGGCCTCGCCGGTGAGGGCTCTGGTCACCGTGGTGTTGCCGCTGGTGGCCAAGGGACTCATCGCCGGGGCACTGCTGGCGTTCGTCGATGGTGTGGGTGAGTACGTGGCCTCCGTCATCGTCTACCCCGCCGGGTTCGCGCCCATGTCGGTGGCCATCTACCAGATGATCTACGGGTCGCAGTTCGGCACCGCAGCCGCATACGGGTCGTTGCAGATCCTGTTGATCTTCGTGGTGCTCGTCGTGTCCAGCCGCTTGCAGGCGGGCAGACGCAGCCGGCGTGGTGGGCTGACGCCGGTTGATCCGGCGCCAGTCGCCGCGGGGGGTGCGGCATGAGCACGCCCTCGCGTCCGAGCATCGCCGATGCCCGCAGCACGCCGCCTCGTTTCACCGACTTTGCCCTGCAGGACCCGGGGGTGCGTGCCGTCTTCGGTGCCAGCCCGCGCTGGCAGGCATGGCTCGACGTCGAGGCGGCGCTCGCGCTGGCGCAGGCAGACCTCGGTTTGGTGCCGCGCGAGGCGGCAGACGCCATTGCGGCAGCGGCCAGGGTCAACCTGCTCGACATGGACCGCATGCGCGCCGCAATGGCGGTGCAGGCCCATCCCCTGGTGCCGATGCTCGAGGAGTTCGTCCGGGTGGTCGGCCAGCCACATGGTGGCTGGGTGCACTGGGGCGCCACCAGCCAGAACATCATGCAGACCGGCAACTCCCTGCTGTTGCGACGGGCACACGGCATCCTGTCCGACCTGGTCGATGCCACCCTGCTGGCACTGGCCGATCTCGCCGAGCGGACCGCCGACATGTGCATGGCCGGGCGGACCCACGGTCAACACGCCGTGCCGATCACCTTCGGGCTCAAGGTCGCGACCTGGATCGACGAGGTGTGGTGGGCCAGGGACCGGTGCGACCAGACGCTGGCGACGTGCTTGCGGGTGATGATCGGCGGCGCGGTGGGCAGCTACGGCTCGCTGGGCGCCCGCGGACCTGACGTGCAGCAACTGATGGCCGCCCGGCTGCAGCTGACCAGCATGGCCGTGCCGTCCAGGGTGCTGGTCGACCCGCTCGTGGCCTATGCGGGCGACCTCGGGTTGCTGTCGGCGGCACTTGCCCGGATCGCCAGCGATGTCGAGTCGATGATGCAGACCGAGTTCGGCGAGGTGGCAGAGCCCATTGGGCGTGGCTCAGTGGGCAGTTCGACCATGCCGCACAAGCGCAATCCCAAGCTCGCCAATGATGTGCTCGAACTGTCCGCTGACATCCGGGCGTTGGCCCCGAGCGCGGTGGCGGCGCTCATCCATCCGGGCGAGGCGGACGGCTACGCGACCGCACTCGTCGACAGCGTGGTGGAACGTTCCTGCATCTGGATGGGCGACCTGCTGGTGCGGGTGCTGACGATCATCGCGGGGCTCGAGGTGTTCCCGGACCGGATGCGGGCCAATCTGGGTCTCTCGGGCGGAATGATCGGGTCGGAACAGGTGATGCTCGCCCTTGCCGAGTTCGTGGGGCGCGACCAGGCCCATGCCATCGTCTATGACGTGGCGATGCGGGCGGCCGAGACCGCGGGCGACTTTCCGGCCTTGTTGGCCGCGGACGAACGAGTCGGTGCCCACCTCGATGCCGCCCGGTTGGTCGAACTCCTCGACCCTGCCCACAACGTCGGGCTCTCGGCCACGCTGGCCAGGGAGGGCGCGACCAGGGTGCGGCAGCGGTTGGCGCCCCACCTGTTAAGGTAGTTGAGCCTGAAAGATCCTGGCTGGTGTGGTTATTCCAGCCCTCGGCACCCGGTTGACGGCTCGAGTGAGTGACAGCGCTGAGTCGGGGTTCCGCAGATGCAGTCGCGCTGCCCGCGCGAACCCGAGGCGTCACTCAAACCCATGTGGTTGGCGGCGCCAGGGACGGGTTCCCGCCGCCGCCTGCCCGGAACAGGAACCGATGAACAAGCGCATCCTTCTCACCCAGGTGATCATGACCCTGCTGATGGCCAGCATCATGTCGGGCATCATGAGCCTGATCGCCATGGGGCCGTCCATGCACTGGTTGGCCAGCTGGCCGCTCAGTGCCCTGATGGCCTGGCCGATCGCCTTCGCCGTCACGATGGTGGCCTGGCCCGCGTCGATGGCCATCGCCGGGGCAGTGCTTCGTCCCCGGGTTGCCGCGGCCAACGCTGCTGCACCCGTGGTCGAAGAGGCCTGAGCGACGCCGGTCTGAACAAGCACAACGGCCCGCCCCCCGTCGCATGTGACGTGGGGACGGGCCGTTGCCATGCCCGGGTGTCGGCTCAGATCAGGCCGAGTTCCTTGACCGCGTCGCGCTCCTCGGCCAGCTCGGCCACCGAGGCGTCGATCTTGGCGCGCGAGAAGTCGTTGATCTCGAGGCCCTGGACGATCGAGATCTCACCATTGTTGGTGGTGACGGGGAACGACGAGATCAGGCCTTCCTGCACGCCGTACGAGCCGTCGGACGGGATTGCCATCGAGACCCAGTCACCCTCGGGGGTGCCCTTGATCCAGTCGCGGGCGTGCTCGATGGTGGCGTTGGCGGCCGAGGCTGCCGAGCTCAGGCCGCGGGCCTCGATGATGGCCGCACCACGCTTGGCGACGGTCGGGATGAAGGTCTGCTCGATCCACGGCTGGTCGTTGATGAGCTCGGCGGCGTTCTTGCCGCCCACCCGGGTGTTGAACAGGTCGGGGTACTGGGTCGAGGAGTGGTTGCCCCAGATGGTGAGGTTCGTGATCTCGGTGACCGGCACGCCCAGCTTCTGGGCCAGCTGCGACTTGGCGCGGTTGTGGTCCAGGCGGGTCAGCGCGCTGAAGCGCTCCTTGGGGATGTCGGGGGCGTTGTTCATCGCGATCAGCGCGTTGGTGTTGGCGGGGTTGCCGGTGACGACGATCTTGATGTCGTCAGCGGCGGCCTCGTTGAGGGCCTTGCCCTGCGCGGTGAAGATCGCACCGTTGGCGCTGAGCAGGTCGCCGCGCTCCATGCCGGCCTTGCGGGGCATGGCGCCGACCAGCAGCGCGAGGTTGGCGCCGTCGAAGACCTGCTTGGGGTCGTCGCCGGTCACGACGCCCGCCAGCGTCGGGAAGGCACAGTCGTCGAGTTCCATGACGACGCCTTCGAGGGCCTTCAGCGCGGGGGTGATCTCGAGCAGGCGCAGTTCCACCGGGGTGTCGGGGCCGAGCAGCGCACCAGAAGCGATACGGAAGAGCAGGCTGTAGCCAATCTGGCCGGCGGCGCCGGTGACGGCAACCTTCACGGGAGTGCTCACGGGATTCCTCTCATCATCGAGTGTGGGCCGCGGACGGGGTGCCGTGCGGTCCCTCCGAGGACGAGCCTAGCGAATGGCGGGCAGGCGCCGTTCGGGGGGCCTCGGGCTGATCACCCCGACGCGGCCCGTGGTGGGTGCAATGTGACGAATCCCACGCCCGCACGCGCCTGCCTGCCCCCGGTGGCCGGGGACAGGCAGGTTGCATGAGCGCAGGGTGGTGATCAGATCCAGACGCCGGTGACGGCGTGGAACTTGTCGCGGGTGACGGGGCCGAAGCGGCCGTCGGCGGTGATGCCGACACGGGTCTGGAACTCCTTGACTGCCGATTCGGTCTTGGCGCCGTAGACGCCGTCCACCGTGAGCGGAGTGGCGGCGTAGCTGGGGAACCAGGTGTTCATCGTCCGCTGCAGGTTGGTGACCCGGGTGCCGGTCGAGCCCACGGCGAGGGTGGGCACGGTGGTCGTGGTGCCACGCAGCTTGTTGTAGTAGTAGGTGATGTTGCCGAAGCTGCCCACGTACTCGAAATGCATGGTGTCGTACTTGGTGGGGTAGGTGTAGTGGCCGCCCCAGTAGAAGCCGTGGTTGATCCACATCTTCACCACGGCCGGGGGGATGTTCGACTGGAACGTGTAGGACTGCGGGTTGGACTGCCAGTTGATGTCGATCGCGCGGCCGTAGGCGTGGTTGGACGGGCGGGTGGTGCCGGCGATGAACCGGCAGTTGTAGCCGCCGGTGTCAGCGGCGCGCAGGGTGTAGCCCATCGCCTCGGTGCGGCGCATGAGCTCCTGGACGAGCGGCTGCAGTTCGGCGCGCATGACGGCGCGGGCACCATTGGTGGACACGGCGACCTTGGTGGGCACGTTGCAGTAGATGCTCGAGCCTGACACCCGCACGCGGGTCGAGTCGTCCCAGCCGGAGGGGTGGGCGACGTAGGTCATGACGGCACCGGGGTACTGGCTGCGGGTGTAGGCCTGGGCGGTGACGCCGGTGCTGGCGATCAGGGTGGCCGAGAGGCCGAGGGTCACGGCGGCGGCGCCGATCTTCTTGAAGATGTTCATCTCACGCTCCTGTGGATGTTCTGGTGCCTGTGGCACCGGGGAGGGGGGTGGCCACCCGGTGAGGGGGTCCGGGTGGCCGTGCTGCGCCTGCTGGCGGGTGCAGGAACAGCCGGTCGCGGCACCGACGTGGTCGACTGCTGGACGAGCCGGTGCCGCGAACGGTTCAGGTGGGGTGCCGGGGGCGTGCCCGTCAGTCGACGAGGCTGCCCCAGGTCTTCGGCCCGGCGACGCCGTCAGCGACCAGTCCGACCGACTTCTGGTAGCTGACGACCGCGCTGTAGGTGGCGGGGCCGAAGCTGCCGTCGATCGCGCCGGTGTACTTGCCGTGGGCCTTGAGCTCGACCTGCAGGGCCGTCACGGCCGAGCCGGTGCTGCCCTGCTTGAGGGTCGGCACAAGGGCATTCCAGGTGATCGGGCCGGCAACGCCGTCGGCCACCAGACCGCGCGAGCGCTGGAACGCGACCACCACGTTGTGGGTGGCCGAGCCGAACGAACCGTCGACGGTGATGGTGTAGCCCTTGCTGCGCAGCAGGTACTGCAGGGTCGTCACGGCGGAACCGGTGCTGCCCTGCTTGAGGGTCGGGAACGAGGTCTCGGTCGAGGGCGGGGGGGTGGAGCCCGAGTAGCGGCTGTAGACGCTGTTGGCGGCGTTGATGCGCGCGGTGTCGTTGTGCACACTGGGGCGCTCGTAGTACTGGCGCACCGCCACGGCGGCGCCCGAGACGGTGGTGGTCGCCTTGATCTTGCTGTAGGCGTAGCTCTCGGGGCCCATCAGCTCCTTCCAGACGAAGTCGAGCTGCAGCTGCAGGTTGTACCACGGCAGGCCCCGCTGGGTGGCGTAGTTGTACAGGGCGGTCAGGCGCGAACCCTCCCACTGGGCGATGCCGCGACCGGGGCCACCGCCGTACTGCTTGGCGGCGGGGTTGATCGGGTCGGCACCGGACTCGACAATGAAGTTTCCGATGAGGCCCGCGGTCTGGGCGGCGGTGAAGCCCTTGCCCCGGAAGAAGTTCCAGGCGGTGAGGTTGTTGTCGGCAGCCATTGCCGAGGTGGCGTGGACGACGCCGATGCCGGCCGCGAGGGTACCGGCAGCGAGGGTGAGAGCGAACCGACGGTTCACAGTGGTCTTGCGCATGAGTGGTCCTTCTGGTGGAGGTCCCCCAGGTATGCGATTTTCGGCAGGACGGTGAGGGGTCCGGCCTGCGAGAAGGAACCTAGTGCGAACAAGTGGCAGTCGGGGCTGAAATCTTGAATTTCATTTTCAACTTGTTCACAGGCAAGGGTGGTCGGCGACTACCAGTCCAGTCTGGGCTCGCCGTCCCGCCGCTTGTCAGCGCGAAGAAACCGGTGCCGGCAACCCGTTGGTTGCCGGCACCGGTTGGTGAGAAATTACTCAGTTTTTGGGCTCACTGCCTGCGCACCTCAGTGGGCGATGGCACCCTCTGCCCCTGCACCGGTGAGCGAGCGGACCTCCATCTCGGCGCTCTTGCCCGCGTCCGACACCTCTTTGGACAGGATCGTGCCGAGCCAGCCGAGGACGAACCCGACGGGCACCGAGATGATGGCTGGGTTGTCGAGCGGGAACCAGTCGAAGTTGGCGTTCGGGAACATGGCCGTGGGCGCCCCCGACACGGCGGGCGAGAAGGTGATCAGCACCAGGGCGCTGACCAGACCGCCATAGATCGACCAGATGGAGCCCTGGGTGTTGAACCGCTTCCAGTACAGCGAGTACAGGATCGAGGGCAGGTTGGCCGACGCAGCCACCGCGAAGGCCAACGAGACCAGGAACGCGATGTTCTGGGACTTCGCCGCGATGCCACCGACGATCGCCAGCACGCCGATCACGATCACCGTGATGCGCGCGACCTTCAACTCGTTCTCGGGCGACGCTGTGCCCCCCTTGATGACCGAGTTGTAGATGTCGTGGGCGAATGATGCCGACGAGGTGATGGCCAGGCCGGCCACCACCGCGAGGATGGTGGCGAAGGCAATGCCTGCGATGACGGCGAGGAAGATCGTGCCGGCCGTGCCCTGCCCCGGCAGCCAGAACGCCAGCGCCGGGGCGGCGGCATTGGCCTTGCCGGGCATGGAGTTGATGGCATTGCTGCCGACCAGCCAGGCGGCCCCATAACCGAGCACCAGCGTGAACAGGTAGAAGGCGCCGATCAGGCCGATGGCCCAGGTCACCGAGCGGCGGGCCTCTTTGGCCGTCGGCACGGTGTAGAAGCGCATCAGCACGTGGGGCAGGCCCGCGGTGCCGAGCACCAGGGCGATCGACAGCGACACGAAGGCGAGCTTCGAGGTCGGGGTCTTGCCGTACTTGAGCATCGGGTTCGACAGGTCAACGGGCTTGCCGGCGTTGGCGCTGGCGGTCTCGTTGGCCTTGCCGATGAGGCTGGACAGGTTGAACCCGGTCTTGGCCAGCACCCACAGGGTCATGATGGCGGCGCCCGAGACGAGCAGCACGGCCTTGATCATCTGCACCCACGTGGTGCCCTTCATGCCGCCGATGAGCACATAGGCGATCATCAGCACACCCACGATGATGATGACGAGGTTCTGGGTGAATTCACCCGAGACGCCCAGCAGCAGGCTGACCAGGCCGCCTGCACCTGCCATCTGGGCCAGCAGGTAGAAGAACGACACGGCCAGGGTCGAGATCGCGGCCGCGAGGCGCACCGGGCGCTGCTTCATGCGGAAGCTGAGCACGTCGGCCATGGTGAACTTGCCCGTGTTGCGCAGCGGCTCGGCGACCAGCAACAGGGCCACGAGCCAGGCCACGAGGAAGCCGATCGAATAGAGCAGGCCGTCATAGCCGCTCAGGGCGATGGCGCCGACGATGCCGAGGAACGATGCCGCCGACAGGTAGTCGCCGGCGATGGCCAGGCCGTTCTGGCGCCCCGAGAAGGCCGCGCCGCCGGTGTAGAACTCCTTGGAGCCCTTCTTGCCGCCGGTCGAGACCCTGATGACGATCGTCAGGGTCACCACGACGAACAGGACGAAGATCGCGATATTCGCGATCGGGTTGCCCAGCTTGACAGTTTCGAGGATCACGGGTTCGAACATCACTGACGCCCCTCTTCCAGCTCGGTGCGAAGCTTGGTCGCAATCGGGTCGAGGTTCTTGTTGGCATGGCGGATGTAGGCCCAGGTGATGCCGAACGTGGTCACGAACTGCAGCAGGCCGAGCAGGATGCCGAGGTTGACGTGGCCGAACACCGGGGTCTTCATGAAGTCTTCGGCATAGGTGCTCAGCAGCACGTAGGCGAAGTACCACACGAGGAAGGCGATGCTCAGCGGGAAGGAGAAGTTGCGGAACTTGCTGCGCAACTCGCCGAACTCCGGCGAGCGCTGCATGTCGATGAAGGCCTGCTCGCTGATGGGCCCGGGGGCTGCATCAGCGCGGTCCTTCTGGGGATGAGGAGAGGTCACGACACTCCTTGGACGGGTCCCCCCGGGTGGGGGAACGCGGTGTGTGGCGATCCCAATGGGGGCAACGTTGCGGACCCCTGGGCATCACCTGACGTGGGACTTCACGTCGTGAGCAAACTAGTCGAACATGACCGGTTGCACCGCCGTACGTCACGACCATTTTTGTGAAATAGTTCACATTTCACATGTCGTGTGGTGACATTCGCGCCCCCAGATGGTGACTTGGGCCTCTGACTGGACTCAGTCAAAAACGACCGACCGCGCGCCGTCCAGGAAGACCCGGTGTTCGGCGAACAACTGCACGGCGTCACTGAGGGTGCGCGACTCCTCGTCCTGGCCCAGTTCGACCAACTGCTTGACGGTGCGTGAGTGGTCGACCCGCACCACGTTCTGCTCGATGATCGGGCCCTCGTCGAGGTCAGCCGTGACGAAGTGTGCCGTCGCCCCGATCAGCTTCACGCCACGCGCATGCGCCTGGCGGTACGGATTGGCCCCCTTGAAGCCCGGCAGGAACGAGTGGTGGATGTTGATGGCCCGGCCGGCCAGGAACTCGCAGAGCTCGGGGCTCAGGATCTGCATGTAGCGGGCCAGCACGACCAGCTCGATGTCCTCACGCTCGACGACCTCGCGCACGCGGGCCTCGAACGCAGCCTTCGTGTCGGGCAGCACGACATGCGACTCGAACGGGATGTTGTAGAAGTTCGCCAGCGGCTCGAGGTCGGGGTGGTTGGCCAGCACGCGCGGGATGTCGGCG
This sequence comes from Aestuariimicrobium sp. G57, assembly GCF_050110855.1. NCBI lineage: Bacteria > Bacillati > Actinomycetota > Actinomycetes > Propionibacteriales > Propionibacteriaceae > Aestuariimicrobium > Aestuariimicrobium sp. G57. The sequence goes on from NZ_JBNINW010000004.1 coordinate 347,479, forward strand.
GTCAGGCGCCCGGACCGCTGGCGGTAGAGCAGGTCGTTGAGGCAGTGGCCGGCCTTCGAGGCCAGCACCAGGATGCGCAGCGGTCGTCCGGCTTCGTGCACCGACCAATCGGCGTCGAAGCGCTGCGCCACCGGCGCCAACTGCGCACGGAACTCATCAGCATCGAGCACCGAGTCGACCTCGACCCGCATGAAGAACCGTCCGGTGTCGGTGGACGAGAACTGCTGCAGTTCGGTGATGTTGCCCCCGGACGCGCCGCAGGCACCCGTGACGGCGTGGACGATGCCGGGGCCGTCGATGCAGGTGAAGGTCAAAACCCAGTGGTACATGCCGCTCATCGTAGTGGGACGCCTAGACTCTCGGGGTGACCGATTCCGCCGCGCCGACCGTGCCCTCGCTGCACAACGCCCAGCCGCAGAACCCCCAGCGGCACGCCCCCCTGTTGCACGCCGTGGCCGACTGGGTGGACGAGGGCGCCCGCTGGATCGTGATCGACGGACTCGGCGCCAGCGGCAAGACGACGCTGGCCGACCAGCTGGTCGCGCACGTCGACGGGCTTGCCGTGGTGCACCTGGACGACTTCACCCGCCCGGGGGCGGTCGGCTGGGAGCGGGAGCGATTCACCGCACAGGTCTGGGCCCCGCTGCAGGCTGGGCAGGCCGCCCGTTACCAGCGCCACCACTGGACCAGCCCCGAGCCCACCGACTGGGTCGACCTGCCGGCCGCGCGGGCCGTCCTCGTCGAAGGGATCGGTGCCAGCGAACCGCCAAAGGGCGTGGCGTGGGACCGCTTCATCTGGTTGGCGGCCCCCGAATCGGTGCGCAGCGAGCGTGCGGCCCTGCGCGACCCCGGTCGGTTCGGCTGCTGGTCGCAGAACTGGCGCCCCACCGAACAGGAGTGGTTCGACCGGACCGAGCCCTGGCGGGGGGCCGACCTGGTCTGGGTCACAGCCTGATCAGGCCGGCCCAAGAGATACCCCAAAGAGATACCTCGACGTCGAGCTACCCGGGCCCATCCGCTAAGTTGGCCCCCAACAGCCTTGACCCATCAGGAGCACATCGATGTCGCAGACCATCACTTGGACCAAGATCGACGAGGCCCCCGCACTCGCCACCTATTCGCTGCTGCCGATCGTGCAGTCGTTCCTCGCGGGCAGCGGCATCGAGGTGCAGACGGCGGACATCTCACTCGCCGCACGCATCCTGGCCCAGTTCCCCGAGCGGCTCAGCGAAGACCAGCAGGTCGCTGACGAACTGTCGCGGCTCGGCGCCCTGACCCTCACCCCGCAGGCCAACATCATCAAGCTGCCCAACATCTCGGCCTCGGTGCCGCAGCTGAAGGCCGCGATTGCCGAACTGCAGTCGCAGGGCTTCGATGTGCCCGACTACCCCGAGCAGCCCTCTGACGATGCCGAAGCCGAGGTGGCGGCCCGCTATGCCAAGGTGCTCGGGTCGGCTGTCAACCCGGTGCTGCGCGAGGGCAACTCCGACCGCCGTGCCCCCCAGTCGGTCAAGGCCTTCGCCCAGAAGCACCCCCACAAGCTCGGCCCGTGGACGGCCGACAACCAGGCCGAGGTCGTCTCGATGACCGGTGGCGACTTCTACGGCAACGAGAAGTCGGTCGTGACCGAGAAGGGCACCACGCTCACCATCACCCTGCGCGGTGTCGACGGCGGCGAAACCGTGCTCAAGGACGGCGTCCAGACCCTCGACGGTGAAATCGTCGATGCCACGTTCCTGAGCGTGGCCGCCCTGCGCGAGTTCTACGCCGCCCAGGTCGAGGCCGCCAAGGACCGTGGCCTGCTGCTGAGCCTGCACCTCAAAGCCACCATGATGAAGGTGTCCGACCCGGTGCTCTTCGGCCACGCCGTCACCGTGTTCTACGCCCCCGTCCTGACGAAGTACGCCGCCGAACTTGCCCAGGTCGGGTTCAATCCCAACCAGGGCATCGGTGACCTGTACGCCAAGATCGCCACGCTCGACGAGGCGACCCGGACGAGCATCGAGGCGGACATCCAGAAGCTGTACACCGAGCGCCCCGCGCTCGCAATGGTCAATTCCGACAAGGGCATCACCAACCTGCACGTGCCGAGCGACGTCATCATCGACGCGTCACTGCCCGTGGTGGTGCGCGATTCGGGCCAGATGTGGAACGCCGCCGGTGAACAGCAGCAGACCCTGGCGATGGTGCCCGACCGTTGCTACGGCCCGATGTACCAGGCGGTCATCGCCGAGCACAAGCGCAACGGCGCCCTCGACCCCGCCACCATCGGCTCGGTGCCCAACGTCGGCCTGATGGCCCAGAAGGCCGAGGAGTACGGCTCGCACCCGACCACCTTTGTGGTCCCGCAGTCGGGCACTGTCGTGGTGACCGACGCCGGCGGCAACGAACTTTTCGCCCACGAGGTCGAGGCCGGTGACATCTGGCGCATGAGCCGCGTGCGTGACATCCCCGTGCAGGACTGGGTGAAGCTGGCCGTGACCCGCGCCCGCGCGACCGGTTCACCGGCCGTGTTCTTCCTGGACGAGAACCGCGCCCACGATGCCAATGTCATCGCCAAGGTGAACTCCTACCTGGCCGAGCACGACACCAGCGGCCTCGAGATCAAGGTGCTCGCACCCGTCGACGCGGTGCAGTTCTGCCTGGCCCGGATCCGCCAGGGCAAGGACGCGATCTCGGTGACCGGCAACGTGCTGCGTGACTACCTCACCGACCTGTTCCCGATCCTCGAGCTGGGCACCTCGGCCAAGATGCTCTCGATCGTGCCGCTGCTCGCCGGCGGTGGCCTGTTCGAGACCGGTGCCGGTGGTTCAGCACCGAAGCACGTGCAGCAGTTCGTCGCCGAGGACTACCTGCGCTGGGACTCCCTCGGTGAGTTCTCGGCGCTCGGGGCCTCGCTCGAGCACGTCGCTGCCACGTCGGGCAATGCGAAGGCGGGCGTGCTCGCCGCCGCGCTCGACCGGGCCATCGGCACGTTCCTGGACGAGAACAAGTCGCCAGCCCGCAAGGTCGGCCAGATCGACAACCGTGGCAGCCACTACTACCTGGCGCTGTACTGGGCCGAGCAGCTGGCCGCGCAGACCGACGACCAGCAGCTGGCCGACCGGTTCTTCGGGATCGCCGAGGCGCTGCGCAGCAACGAGGCCACGATCAACGACGAGCTCATCGGCGTGCAGGGCAACCCCGTCGACCTCGGGGGCTACTACCACCCCGAGGTGGCAAAGACTGAGGCGGCGATGCGTCCGTCGGCGACGCTGAACCAGATCATCGACGCCCGCTGACCGGGGCCGCGCGCCCGGCTGGATGACCTGCAGCCGGGCGCGTCCCGTCGTCTAGGCTTGACCTCGTGAACCAACGCGCCAGCACGTGCCAGAGCTCTACGGAGTGTGACAGTCCCGGGCCCCATGGGGGCCACCTGACCAGTCATGGGGGTGAGGGCTGGTGACGTCCGTGCTGGGCAACATCGCCCTGATCTTCCTGTTCATCGTCATCGGGGGCGTGTTCGCCGCCGCAGAGATGGCGCTGGTGTCGCTGCGTGAATCGCAGGTCAAGCAGCTGTCCACCAAGGGCAAGCGTGGCGCGGCGATCGCCAGGCTCACCGAGAACCCGAACCGGTTCCTGTCGGCGGTCCAGATCGGCGTGACGCTGGCCGGTTTCCTGTCGGCGTCGTTCGGTGGCGCGACGCTGGCTGACGAACTGTCCCCGGTGCTGGTCGACATCGGCGTGCCCGAGGTGGTCGCGTCGCCCGTTTCGCTGGTGCTCATCACGATCCTGATCAGCTACTTCTCCATCGTCCTCAGTGAGTTGACGGCCAAACGGCTGGCGATGCAGCGGGCAGAGTCGTTCGCCCTCGCACTGGCACCGATGGTCAATGGCATCGCGTCGGCAGCCCGTCCGATCATCTGGTTCCTGGGCAAGTCGACCGACGTCGTCGTGCGCATCCTCGGTGGCGACCCGGACACGGCCAAGGAGGTCGTCAGCGACGAAGAGATCCGTGCCATGGTCTCGGGCTCGGCCACGCTGGGTGACGAGGAGCGCCGCATCGTCGACGAGGTCTTCGATGCAGGCAACAGGTCGCTGCGCGAGGTCATGGTGCCCCGCACCGAGGTCGACTTCCTCTCGGGAGACATGCCCGCCTACAAGGCCATCCGCGTCGTGCAGGGCGCCCCGCACTCGCGTTACCCGGTCACCGACGGCAGCCCCGACAGGCTCGCCGGCTTCCTGCACGTGCGTGACCTCATGGACCTCGACGTCACCACGCGCTCGGTGCCGTTGAAGCAACTGGCCCGCCCCGTCATGAGCCTTCCCGACACCGTCAAGGTGCTGCGCGCCATGACCGAGATGCGCCGCCAGCGCGGCCACATTGCCATCGTCATCGACGAATGGGGCGGTACCGCCGGCATCGTGACGCTCGAAGACCTCATGGAGGAACTGGTCGGCGACATCACCGACGAGTACGACGTGATCGACGAGGGCCAGGTGACCCACCGCCAGCTGCGCGACGTCGACGGGCTCATGACGATCGAGGAGTTCACCGAACGGTCCGGCTACACGCTGCCCGACGGGCCCTATGACACGGTCGCCGGTTACTTCATGAACCAGTTGGGCCGCGTCCCCGAACTCGGCGACTCGGTCGAGGTCGAACTCGCGCGCGACGCCCAGGCCGACATGAACCTGCCGGCGACCCGGCGGTACCGCTTCGACGTGATTGAACTCGACGGGCGGCGCGTGGCGTGGTTCGACCTGACCCAGGTCGAGGCTCCCGGTGGGTCGGACGAACGGGTGGCCGACAAGGCCGACGGCACCGACGGCGACCCGGGCCATGACCGCCCTGTCGAGGGCGATGGCGCCACCGGCGGTCCCGACGCAGAGGCGGGCGACCGCGCGTCCTGACGACCCCGGTCGTGGTAGACATTCCTTGTCACGACAAGGACATCCGAAGGGGGAGCGGCGGGTGAGTTCGCGGGTCAGCCAGACCGGGGACGAGGACGGCTCCCGGCTGCTCGCCTCGGCCGAGGTGGGTGAACTGCTCGCGGCCGCCACCCGGCATGCCGGGGGAGAGCTGCTGTCCTGGCAGATGGACCACATCGACGCCCACCCCGGCCACTCGACGACGGCGACCTATGCCGCCCGGGTGCGCTGGGGCTACGGCGAACGCGACGAATTGCTGGGCGTCAGCGCCCGCACAGGGCCCCGCGTGCCCACCGACAACCGGGCCGACATCTTCGCCGACGGTGACCGCGAGGTCGCAGTCTGGCTGTACCCGAACGACCCCGACCTTCCGGGCCTGGCCCGGGCGGCCTACCCCGAGAAGATGGCAGATCTGGTCAACGAGTACCACCTGGTCAGCCGTCCCGTCAGCGCCGACCAGGTGAGCCTGTCGATGATCGGCTACCGCCCGCGTCGCCGGGCGGTGCTGCGCATGGATGTCACCGACCCAGCCGAGACCTTCTATGTCAAGGTGCAGCGCAAGAAGCAGTTCGACGAGGTGCTGCAACGCCACCACCTGCTGCTCGAGGCGGGGGTGCCGGCCCCGGGCGTTGCCGCGGCCACCCCTGAGCACCTGCTGGTGCTGAAGCAGCTGCCCGGACGAGCCCTGGCCAAGGCGATGTTCGACCCGGACGACCCGTGCACCGCCGAGGACCTCATCAATGTGCTCGACTCGATGCCCTCGTCCGTCAGCCACCTCGAACGACGACCCCCCTGGACCGATGCGGTGGCGCACTACGCCACCATGGTCACCGCGGCGGTACCGTCCACGAAGGACCGGCTCGACTGGATGGTGAAACAGATCGAGCAGGGCCTGGCGGGCATCGAACCGGGCAACGAACCCACCCATGGTGACTTCCACGAGGGCCAGGTATTCGTCGCCGACGGCCACGTCTGCGGCATCCTCGACATCGACACCATCGGGCCCGGCAGGCGGGCCGACGACCTCGCCTGCATGGTCGCGCACCTGTCGACCGTGCAGCGCATGAACCGTCAGCAGGCGGCCCGCGTGCACCACCTGATCCGCACCTGGGTGCCGGTCTTCGACCATCGGGTCGACCCGGTCGAACTGCGGCTGCGGGCAGCGGCCGTGATCATCTCGCTGGCGACCGGTCCCTACCGTGGCCAGGAACCGGCGTGGCAGGCCGAGACCATCGCGATCCTCGACGCTGCCGAAGCATTGGTGCGCCAGGTGGCCTGAGGTCGTCCCACCACCGACGACAGTGGTCCCGCCCCTTGTCGGCAGGGTGATTCATTGCGCTGTGGTAACAGTTTGCGACTTCGCAGCCCCGGCGGCAGACGCAAGGTGAACGGAGGGTTACAGTCTTCTTCTGCGATGTCTGCTTGCCCCGTCACCCGTGACGCCACTTCCCCGACAGGCTTCGCAATGGGCAGCACCCGCCCCCATCCTTTCTGCTCAGGAGGCAGTTCACGTGAAGAAGAAGTCGCTTCTGACTGGGGTCGCCGCCTTTGCGGCCCTGGCCCTCACCCTCTCGGCCTGTGCCGAGGCGCCTGACGCCGGCACCACCACTGGAGCCACCACCACCGCTGCTGGTGGCGCGAGCACGACTGCTGCCGGTGGCAGCGATTTCAAGGCCTGCATGGTCTCTGACTCAGGTGGTTTCGACGACAAGTCGTTCAACCAGACCTCGCACGACGGCCTCAAGAAGGCCAAGGCCGACCTCGGCATCCAGACCGCCGAGATCGAGTCGGCCGACACGAAGGACTTCACCGTCAACATCGACTCGATGGTGAAGGCCAACTGCAACATCGTCGTCACCGTCGGCTTCCTGCTGTCGGACGCCACCATCGCGGCGGCCAAGGCGAACCCGAACGTCAAGTTCGCCATCGTGGACGACAACCCCGCCGCTGCCAAGGGCCTGACCAACTTCAAGCCGCTCGTCTTCAACACCGCCGAGTCGAGCTTCATGGCCGGCTATTACGCCGCCGCCACCACCAAGACCGGCAAGGTCGGCACGTTCGGTGGCATGAAGATCCCCACCGTCACCATCTTCATGGACGGCTTCGCCCAGGGTGTGGCCTACTACAACCAGACCAAGGGCAAGAACGTCCAGGTGCTCGGTTGGGACGCCGCCAAGCAGGACGGCCAGTTCGTGCCTGAGCCCAAGCCGTTCGACAACATCGCCGGCGGCAAGACCACCGCACAGAACCTGGTGAGCCAGGGCGCCGACATCATCTTCCCCGTGGCCGGCCCCGCCGGTCAGGGCGGCCTGCAGGTGGCCAAGGAGTCGGGCGGCAAGGTCCAGGCGATCTGGGTCGACACTGACGGCTGTGTCTCGGCCGCCGAGTACTGCTCGATCATCTCGACGTCGGTCTACAAGGGCATGGACGTCTCGGTGTTCGAGGCCATCAAGGCCGCCAAGGAAGGCACCTTCGATTCCACCGCCTACGTCGGTACCCTCGCCAACGGTGGCACCGGACTCGCCCCCTTCCACGAGTTCGACTCCAAGGTTCCGGCAGAGCTGAAGACCGAGCTCGACAAGGTCAAGCAGGACATCATCGACGGCAAGATCAAGATCACCTCGGTCTCGCAGCCGAAGTGACCTCGCACGTCGGGCCGCTGCCGGCCTGACCGGGCAACCACACGGGAGGGGTCCCCGCGGACCCCTCCCGTTTTCCTACCCCTCCCGTCTTCCTGCCCCACCCGTTCTTACCGCCCCACCGCACTCGTGACCTCGACTTGCCCTGCCACCGCCGCGAATATGGAAGGATTCAGCGCGTGACCAGCCCAACAACTGAGCCCCAGCGCGTCGCCGACGACTCACCTGCGGGGATGCTGGCGGCCGAGCACGGCTTTGAGCCGCCGTTGGCAGAAGGCCTGAGCCTGCGCGGCATCACCAAGCGCTTCGGCAGCCTTGCCGCCAATGACGACATCAGCCTCGACGTCGTGCCCGGACGCATTCATTGCCTGCTCGGTGAGAACGGTGCAGGCAAGTCGACGCTGATGAACGTGCTCTACGGCCTGCTCGACGCCGACGAGGGCTGGATCTTCGTCGACGGTGTGGCCCAGCACTTCAGGTCACCGAAGCAGGCGATGGCTGCCGGCATCGGCATGGTGCACCAGCACTTCATGCTCGTCGATGTCTTCACGGTCGCCGAGAACCTCATCCTCGGCCGTGAGCATGCACCGGCCGGTGTGCTCGACATGGGCCGCGCGCGCCGGCGCGTCCGGGAACTGTCGGACCAGTACAAGCTGCAGGTCAGCCCCGACGCTGTCGTCGAGCACCTGCCCGTCGGCGTGCAGCAGCGCGTCGAGATCCTCAAGGCGCTGTCGAACGATGCGAAGGTGCTTGTCTTCGACGAACCCACCGCCGTGCTCACGCCGCAAGAGATCGATGACCTGATGGTGATCATGCAGCGGCTGCGCGACGAGGGGCGTGCGATCGTCTTCATCACCCACAAGCTGCGCGAGGTCAAGGCCATCGCCGACGAGATCACGGTCATCCGCCGTGGCAGGGTCGTCGGCCAGGCCGCCCCGGATGCCAGCGAGAACGAACTCGCCGAGATGATGGTGGGCCGCTCGGTCAGCCTGACCGTGGCCAAGACCGCCGCAGTGCTCAATGACGTGCGACTGAAGGTCGACGGCGTCTCGGTCGTCGATCCCGCCGGCAACGTGGTCGTCGAGGATGTCAGTTTCGATGTGCACGGCGGCGAGATCCTGTGCCTCGCCGGGGTGCAGGGCAATGGCCAGTCCGAACTGGCCGAGGCGCTGCTGGGCACCATCCCGGTGCTCAAGGGTGTCATCACCATCGATGGCACCGACACGGCGCGACTTTCGCCACGCCAGACGATCGATGCCGGCTTCGGCTTCGTGCCCGAGGACCGGCAGCATGACGGCTTCGTCTCAGAGTTCTCGGTGGCCGAGAACCTGGTGCTCAACCAGATCGACCAGTACACCAACGCCGGCAACCTGCAACTGGCGAGCATCCGGACGAATGCCGAACACCGTGTGCAGGAATACGACATCCGCACCACCTCGATCAACCTGCCCGTGAGCTCGTTGTCCGGCGGCAACCAGCAGAAGGTGGTGCTGGCGCGCGAGCTGTCCCGTCCACTGTCCGTGCTCGTCGCCAGCCAGCCCACGCGCGGGGTGGACGTCGGCGCCATCGAATTCCTGCACAAGCGCATCGTCGCCGAACGCGACGCGGGCACGGCCGTGCTGATCATCTCGACCGAACTCGACGAGGTCGAGGCCCTTGCCGACCGCATTGCCGTGATGAACCGGGGCCGCATCGTCGGGATCGTGCCGGCGGGCACGCCGCGCGAGGTGATCGGCCTGATGATGGCCGGCATCCCGGCGGACGAGGCGCATGCCGCGGCGGGCGCATCTGGCGCCGACCCGATCGACACCGACCCGATCGACACCGGGGCAATCGACACCGAGCGGAACGAGGAGCAGCAGTGACCGCCAAGAAGCGTCGCATCCCCTGGTCGGACGTCTGGGTGACCCTGGCCGCATTCGTGCTGGCATTCATCGTCGGCGCGATCCTGATGGTGGTCAGCGACCCCGACATCCTCGACAAGTACAAGTACTTCTTCGCCCGCCCGGGCGACGCGTTGGGCGCCTCGTGGGACAAGGTCTGGGGCGCCTACAGCGAACTCGTCAAGGGCGCCTTCGGCGGCATCGGCGCCATCTCGTCGACGACGGCCCAGGCAGCACCGCTCATCTGCGCCGGTCTCGGCATCGGGCTGGCATTCCGCGCGGGCCTGTTCAACATCGGTGGTCAGGGCCAGGCGGTGCTGGGTGCCATCGCCTCGGCGTGGGTCGGCTTCACCGTCAAGGGGCTGCCCTTGCCGCTGCACCTGCCGCTCGCCATCCTGGCGGGCCTGGCAGCCGGTGCCCTGTGGGGCGGCTTCGTGGGCCTGCTCAAGGCGCGCACCGGCGCCCACGAGGTCATCGTGACGATCATGATGAACTACATCGCGACCGGCACGCTTGCCTGGCTGCTCACCACCACCGCCTTCCAGCGTCCGGGTCGGGCCGACCCCATCGCGCCGGTGGTCGAATGGAGCGCGACCTTCCCGCGCCTTGAGGGCACCCAGTTCCACCTCGGGTTCGTGCTCGCACTCGTCGCCGCCTTCGTGGTCTGGTGGATCATGGAGCGCACGAAGCTGGGCTTCGAGATCCGTGCCGTGGGGGCGAACCCCAACGCCTCGGCGACTGCCGGCATGTCAGTGGCCAACATCACGTTCATCACCATGGCCCTCTCGGGTGCGCTCGCAGGCCTGGCGGGGGTGCAGGCAGCGCTCGGCCCCATCTCGGCCGCGACGCCGACCCCGCTCACCGCGGGCCTGGTGGGCAGCATCGGTTTTGATGCCATCACCGTGGCCCTGCTGGGCCGGTCGCGACCCCTCGGCATCGTGCTCGCGGGCCTGCTGTTCGGGGCGATGAAGGCCGGCGGCCTGCGCATGCAGTCGATCGCGCAGACCCCGCTCGACCTCACCTATGTGCTGCAGGCGCTGATCGTGTTGTTCGTGGCCGCGCCGCTGCTCGTCCGTACCCTGCTGCCCTTCTTGAAGCAGCGCACCAAGAAGACCGTGGCCGCCGTGCCGGCCGGTTCTGCCAAGGGAGGCATCGCATGAGCGCCGTGACCAGCACCCCTGACACCAACACCCCCGCAGAAGGCCTCACAGAAACCGGCGAGGTCGTGCTGCGCACCACCGAGTCGCACGAGGCCCGTACGCACCGCTACTCGCTCGGTGGGTTGTTCGCCGTGCTCGGCGTGCTCATGGTCTGGCTGTCGACCTCGACCACGGGCACGGCCCAGTTCGCCCTGTCGAACGCGTTCGACGAGGTGCAATTGCCCACGTTCTCACTGCCCGGACTGCCGGTGGTCATCGCCTGCGCCGTGGTGCTGCTCGCCGCCGGGGCCGTGATGATCGCCCGCCGGCTGCCCGGGGCATGGCCTGCGCTGGTCGGCACGCTGGCCGGACTGGCCGTCGTCATCGGCTTCCTGACCTGGGCGGCGGCCGGTCGCGGACTGCCCTTCCAGATCAGCAACCAGATGGCCGGCACGATCATGCTGGCCACGCCGCTCGTCTTCGGCGCGCTGTGCGGCATCATGTGCGAGCGCGCGGGCATCGTCAACGTCGCCATCGAGGGCCAGATGCTGGTCGCGGCGTTCACTGCGGCCGTCGTCGGGTCGACCACCCAGTCGATCACCGCTGCCATCTTCGGGGCCGTGCTGGCTGCCATCATGATGTCGGCGGTGCTGGCCCTGTTCGCCATCAAGTACCTCGTCAACCATGTGGTGCTCGGGGTGGTCATCAACCTGCTGGCCTCGGGCCTCACCGGGTTCTTGTTCGACCAACTGGTCCGACCGCGATCCAGTGAGTTCAACGCGGCCCCGACCATGAAGGCCGTCGCGATCCCCGGACTGTCACAGATCCCGTTCCTGGGGCCCGTGCTGTTCACCCAGACCGTTCTCGTCTACATGGCCATCGTCGCGGTGGTCGTGGCCTGGTTCGTGTTGTTCAAGACCTCGTGGGGGCTGCGCATCCGGTCCGTGGGCGAGCACCCGAAGGCCGCCGACACGGTGGGCATCAACGTGCACGGCATCCAGTGGAGCGCGGTGCTGTTCAGTGGTGTCTTTGCCGGTCTGGGCGGGGCGTTCTTCACCGTCGGGTCGATCGGCGCGTTCAACAAGGACATCACGGTCGGCAACGGCTTCATCGCCCTCGCTGCCGTGATCATGGGACGCTGGCACCCGGTGCTGGCCGCGATCATCGCGCTGTTCTTCGGCTTCGTCACCCAGATGGCGACCCAGCTGCAGACCCTGAGCACCCCGATGCCCAGCCAGTTCCTGCTGATGCTGCCCTACATCGCCACCATCATCGCGGTGGCCGGCCTGGTTGGTCGGGTGAGGGCGCCAGCCCACGACGGCATCGCGTATGTGAAGTAACCGAACCGAGATGACTGACACGAGATGACAGAACTGCCCTGGGACGACCTGCGGGCCCGCGCCGTCGAGATGACCTCGCGGGCCTACGTACCCTATTCGCACTACCCCGTGGGCGCGGCCGCCCTCGTGGACGACGGCCGCATCGTCACGGGCTGCAATGTCGAGAACGCCGGCTACGGGGTGACCCTGTGCGCTGAATGCGGACTGGTCTCTGACCTGGTCGCCGGCGGTGGTGGCCGCCTCGTGGCGTTCTGCTGTGTCAACGCCGATGGTGGGATCATCACCCCTTGTGGGCGCTGTCGCCAGCTGCTGTGGGAACACGGTGGCGCGTCCCTACGGGTGCTGAGCCCGGCCGGTGAGGTCGGCATGGACGCCCTGCTGCCGCAGGCGTTCGGCCCCGAGTCATTGGACGCCGTCGAGGGTGCCCGGGGCAAGCAGTCGTGATCAGGGCTGCGGCAGACGGGTCGGCGTTGTCGAACCCCGGCCCGGCGGGCTGGGCGTGGTACATCGACGACGAGCGCTGGGCGTCGGGCGGGTGGCCACACGGCACCAACAACATGGGCGAACTGATGGCCGTGCTCGACCTGCTGGTGCAGACGGCGGTCACTGATGAACCGCTGCACGTGCTGTGCGACTCGCAGTACGCGATCAATGCCATCTCGAAGTGGATGCCGAACTGGAAACGCAAGGGCTGGCGCAAGGCCGACGGCAAACCGGTGCTGAACGTCGAACTGCTCAAGCAGCTCGACGCCGCGATGACCGGGCGTGACGTCACGTTCGAATGGGTCAAGGGCCACGCCGGCCACGAGATGAACGAGAAGGCGGACGACCTGGCCCGTGCCGCCGCGACGGCCTTCCGGGACGGCACGCCCGTGGCCCATGGGCCGGGCTTCAGCGGTGCCGCGCCGGCCACCCCGCTCGACGTGCACCCCGGCCAGGTCGACGATGAGGACCTGTTCAGCGTGGCGCCGGCAGCCACCGGCGACGACGACCTGGTCACGGAACTGGTCGCGCTGACCCGTGACCTGCTCGACAACGACACCCGCACCAGCACCCATCGGCTCGAGCAACTGCTGCACCCCGACCTGGTGCGCCACGATTCCCATGGCCGGGTGCAGACGTATCGCCGGCTGGTGCTCGGCATGGATCGCATCGACCTGCGCCCCGGCGTCGAGGTGCTCGGCCTCGACCAGCTCGCCGACGACGTGGCCGTGCTGCGCTGGCGGCTGGTCATGGGCTCGAGGCGGCTGCTGGTGGCCTCGACGTGGCTGCGCGCCGACGCGGGGTGGCAGCTGCGGCTCGAACAGGTCACGCCGATCCTGTGACCCCGGTCCTGTGACCCGGCTCCGGTAACGTGGGCGACCGCCGGGTGCCAACACCACAAGGGGGTCACTGTGATCCAAGCATTTGACGTCTGGGCGCCCCGCCCGACCGACGTTGCCCTGCACATCGACGGCACCGACCACCCGATGCAGCGTGACGAGACGGGTTGGTGGCATCTGGTGGACGAGCTGCCCGAGCACCTGCTCGGGCCGGACGTGGACTACGGCTACCGCATCGACGGCGACCTGCTGCCAGACCCCCGCAGCCGCCGCCAACCGCACGGCGTCCACGGGTTGTCGCGCACCTTCGACCCGGGGGCCCACGACTGGGGAGACCATGACTGGACGGGGCGCCAACTTGCCGGTGCCGTGGTCTATGAGATGCACATCGGCACGTTCACTGCTGAAGGCACCCTCGATGCCGCGATCGCCCACCTCGACCACCTGGTCGAGGTGGGCATCGACCTGGTTGAGGTCATGCCGGTCAACGCATTCAACGGCACCGTCGGCTGGGGCTATGACGGCGTCGACTGGTGGGCCGTGCACGAGCCCTACGGTGGCCCCGCTGCCTACCAGCGCTTCGTCGATGCCTGCCACCAGCGCGGCCTTGGCGTCATCCAGGACGTCGTCTACAACCACTTCGGCCCCAGCGGCAACTACCTGCCCAGGTTCGGGCCCTACCTCAACGACGACGTGCAGACCACGTGGGGCAGCGCGGTCAACCTCGACGGTGAGGGGTCCGACGAGGTGCGTCGCTACATCCTCGAGAACGCCCGGGGCTGGTTCCTCGACTTCCACGTCGACGGGCTGCGGCTGGATGCCGTGCACGCGCTGGTCGACCGGACCGCCTTCCACATCCTTGAAGAGCTGGCGGCCGAGACCGAGGCGACCAGCACCTTCGTCGGACGTCCGCTGTGCCTCATCGCCGAATCCGACCTCAATGACCCGCGACTGATCGCCAGCCCCGAGACCGGTGGCTACGGGCTCACCGCCCAGTGGAGCGACGACTTCCACCACGCCCTGGTCGCCAACCTCACCGGCAGCGGCGACGGCTACTACGCCGACTTCCTGGGGCTCGATGCACTCGCCAAGGTGCTCGAGTACGGCTTCTTCCACGACGGCACCGAATCGAGTTTTCGTGGACGACGGCATGGGCGCCGGCTCGACACGCCCGTCACGCCCACGTGGCGCCTGGTCGTGTTCTCGGGCAACCACGACCAGATCGGCAACCGGGCCGACGGCTCGCGGTTGAGCTCACGGGTCTCGACCAACCAGCTGGTCATCGCGGCCATGCTGACGCTGCTCAGCGGGCCGACGCCGATGGTGTTCCAGGGTGAGGAATGGGGAGCGGCGACCCCCTTCGCCTTCTTCAGCTCGCACCCCGAACCAGACCTCGCGGCGTCGGTCACGGCCGGCCGGGTCGACGAGTTCGCCCGCATGGACTGGGACCCCGGCTCGGTGCTCGACCCGCAGGCGCCCACCACCCACGAGGTGTCCAGGCTCAACTGGGACGAGCCTGCGCATGCACCGCACGCAGCCGTGCTCGAGGCCTACCGCCGGCTCATCGCACTGCGCCGCTCGCACCCGGACCTGACCGACCCACGGTTCAGCTCGGTACAGGTCGACCACGACGACGAGCAGCAGTGGCTGCACGTGCAGCGGGGTGAGCAGATGTCCCTGGTGGCGAACTTCGGTGCCGAGGACTGCCGGGTGCCGCTCGGTGGTGACTGCGAGGTGCTGTTCAGCAGCGGTGAGGTGGTCGTGACCGAGGGGGTGGCCGCACTCGGCGCCCACGCCGGTGCGGTGCTGCGGGTCGTCCGGGCCGACGAGGCGCGCACGACCTTGTCGGGCTAGGCGGGCGCCGGCCGGGGACAGTCGCGACGCGTGCAGCGGCGTGTCGCAGCGGCACTAGGATGAAGCCCATGTGTGCCAATGTTCTCGCCGCTGTCGCGTGGCCGTATGCCAACGGTCCCCGCCACATCGGTCACGTGTCCGGATTCGGTGTGCCCTCTGATGTGTTCGCGCGCTACATGCGCATGGCGGGCCACCGGGTGCTGATGGTCTCGGGCACCGACGAGCATGGCACCGCCATCCAGGTGAAGGCCGACCAGGAGGGCCTGATCGCCCGCGAGACCGCCGACAAGTACCACGGCATCATCGCGCGTGACCTGCAGGGGTTGGGCCTGACCTACGACCTGTACACCCGCACGACCACCCAGAACCACCGAGAGGTGGTGCAAGAGGTGTTCCGCACGCTGTACCGCAACGGCTACGTGGTCAAGCAGACCCAGATGGGCGCGATCTCGCCCAGCACCGGGCGCACGCTGCCCGACCGGTTCATCGAGGGCACCTGCCCGCATTGCGGCTATGACGGGGCCCGCGGCGACCAGTGTGACAACTGTGGACGACAGCTCGACCCGATCGACCTGGTCAACCCCCGTTCGCGCATCAACGGCGAGACGCCCGAGTTCCGTGAGAACGAACACTTCTTCCTCGACCTGCCGGCACTCGCCGACGAGCTGTCGCGTTGGCTCGGGACCCGCACCGACTGGCGGCCCAACGTGCTCGCGTTCAGCCACAACCTGCTCAAGGAACTGCGTCCGCGTGCCATCACCCGGGACCTGGACTGGGGGGTGCCGATCCCGGTCGAGGGCTGGGAGGGCAATGACATGAAGCGCATCTATGTGTGGTTCGACGCGGTGATCGGCTACCTCTCGGCCTCGATCGAGTGGGCGAAGCGCTCGGGCAACCCGGATGCCTGGAAGGACTTCTGGCACGACCCGGCCGCCACCAGCTACTACTTCATGGGCAAGGACAACATCGTCTTCCACTCGGTCATCTGGCCCGGGATCCTGCTGGGGGCCAATGGCGAGGGCTCGCACGGCGGCGAGGCCAGCGAGGTGCTCGGCACGCTGAACCTGCCCACTGAGATCGTCTCGAGCGAGTTCCTGACGATGAAGGGCTCGAAGGTGGCGAGCTCGCGCGGGGCTTCGATCTTCGTGGGTGACTTCCTGCGTGAGTTCGGCCCGGATGCGCTGCGCTACTACATCGCGGTGGCCGGGCCCGAGAACCAGGACACGGACTTCACGTGGGAGGAGTTCGTCAGGCGCATCAACTTCGAGCTGGCCAATGAGTGGGGCAACCTGGTCAACCGGTCGATCTCGATGGCGCACAAGAACAACGGGGCGGTGCCGGCCGCCGGTGAACTGCACGAGGTGGACCGTGAGCTGTTGGCGGCCTCCTCCGGGGCCTTCGAGACGGTGGGCGACCTGCTGGCCCACTGCAAGTTCAAGGCTGCGATCACCGAGGCGATGCGCGTCGTGGGGCTGGCGAACAAGTACCTGTCGGACACTGAGCCCTGGAAGCTGAAGGACGACCCCGCGCGCCGCGACACGGTGCTGCACGTGGCCCTGCAGGTGGTCCAGGACGCCAACACGTTGCTGACCCCGTTCCTGCCGCACGCGGCGCAGAAGGTGCACGAGGCACTCGGTGGCACGGGTGTATGGGCGGCGATGCCCGAACTGGTCGAGGTCGATGAGGACGGTTCGACCTATCCGGTGCTGACCGGTGACTACACCCAGCAGCAGGCCACGTGGGTTTCGACGCCGATCGAGGCGGGCCGGCCGCTGGCGAAGCCGTCGCCGTTGTTCAGCAAGTTGGACGAGAAGCTGGCACAGACCGGGCCGGAGTGGGCGCCGATCCAGGCCTGACTGGCGCGGTCAGACCGGATGGGGTCAGGCCGGGTGGGACAGCCGGCGGATCGCGTTGGCGGCGTCCGCCATGCCGTAGGGGGTGAACCCGGCCTCGAGCGCTGCTCGACGCAGGGCCGGTTCCTGGCGGACGAGGGCCAGGCCGCGGCGCACCAGCACTGACGGGGACTTGCGGCGCTGGCGCAGGTCGCGTTGCAGGCGCCGGGCGAAGTTGAACCACCGGGGGCGGTCGAGCCAGATGCCGGTGACATCGCAGCCGGCCTGCCGGCAGGGGTCGAGCAAGTCGATGGCAAAGATGCCTTCACAGATGACCGCCCGGGCGCCGCCGGCATCGAAGTGATGGGTGTCGATGGCGCGGTTGGCGGCGATGTCGTAGTGGGGGAGAGTCGCCTGCCCGCTACGGCCGATCTCGGTGAGGGCCGTCACTGCCGCGTCAAGGTTCCAGCTGCGGCGGTCGTCCCAGTCGATCATGCGCACCCCGCCCGGCAGCACGGTCACGGGCATGTCCGGGTGGTCGTCGTCGAAGTAGAAATCGTCAAGGCGCACCTGGGGCACGCGGGTCTGCGCGGACAGGCGTGACTTGCCGCTGCCCGAGGGGCCGGCGACCAGGATGATCGAAGTCATGGCTGGCAGGCTATCG
This sequence comes from Aestuariimicrobium sp. G57, assembly GCF_050110855.1. NCBI lineage: Bacteria > Bacillati > Actinomycetota > Actinomycetes > Propionibacteriales > Propionibacteriaceae > Aestuariimicrobium > Aestuariimicrobium sp. G57. Next base: position 365,063 of record NZ_JBNINW010000004.1, read on the forward strand.
AGGACGGCCGGGGGAGTGCCAGAACGCCTGCTGGGGCCCGATTTGACGAGTGGTGGGCGGGTCACTAATGTTTACCGAGCCCTGAGGGTGTGACGGACGAGCCGAGAGGTGAGGACGGACCCGGGGCCACCACCCAAAGTTGAGTCGGGATGAGGTGTGTGTCCGGTGAGGGCCCACTGAGGATCCCGGTCTTGTGCTGCGCGGTTGGTGTGGCTGGTGCCGAGGATTTGACTCCGAGGGGCTGGCCGGGTAGTGTTGGTGAGGTTGTCGCAAGACAGCGGAACTGGTCTCTGGCTAGGGGAAACGCTTTCGGGTGGGTCTTCTGGGTGGGGGTGCTGAGCTGGGTCTCCGGTTTGACAGTCGGGGAGCGGATCAGTAAAGTTAGGCGGGTTGCCCCAAGCGGATGCCGAGAGGTTGATGTGCGGGTTGCAAGCGAAACTTGAGAACTCAACAGCGTGTCTAAAGTCAATGCAAATTTTTTTGGTTCACACCATTTTGGTGTGGCCCGTGCCCGGCCCTTTTGGGGTTGGGTGAAATTCCTTTGATGGACAACATTTTGATCAGCTAGTGCTGGTCTTTTGCTGGGCATCGAACTTGTTGACGCTGTTCATCCTGTTTTTGGACGGGGTGTGGCGATATTTTTCAACGGAGAGTTTGATCCTGGCTCAGGACGAACGCTGGCGGCGTGCTTAACACATGCAAGTCGAACGGTAAGGCCCTTCGGGGTACACGAGTGGCGAACGGGTGAGTAACACGTGAGTAATGTACCCTTGACTCTGGGATAACAGTTGGAAACAGCTGCTAATACCGGATATGACCTGGCCCTGCATGGGGTTGGGTGGAAAGCTCTGGCGGTCTTGGATCAACTCGCGGCCTATCAGCTTGTTGGTGAGGTAGTGGCTCACCAAGGCTTCGACGGGTAGCCGGCCTGAGAGGGCGACCGGCCACACTGGGACTGAGATACGGCCCAGACTCCTACGGGAGGCAGCAGTGGGGAATATTGCACAATGGGCGCAAGCCTGATGCAGCAACGCCGCGTGCGGGATGACGGCCTTCGGGTTGTAAACCGCTTTCACCTATGACGAAGCGAAAGTGACGGTAGTAGGAGAAGAAGCACCGGCCAACTACGTGCCAGCAGCCGCGGTGATACGTAGGGTGCGAGCGTTGTCCGGAATTATTGGGCGTAAAGAGCTTGTAGGCGGTTGATTGCGTCAGAAGTGAAAACTCAGGGCTTAACCCTGAGCCTGCTTCTGATACGGGTCGACTAGAGGGAAGTAGGGGAGAACGGAATTCCTGGTGGAGCGGTGGAATGCGCAGATATCAGGAGGAACACCGGTGGCGAAGGCGGTTCTCTGGACTTTTCCTGACGCTGAGAAGCGAAAGCGTGGGGAGCAAACAGGCTTAGATACCCTGGTAGTCCACGCCGTAAACGGTGGGTACTAGGTGTGGGGGACTTCCACGTTCTCCGTGCCGTAGCTAACGCATTAAGTACCCCGCCTGGGGAGTACGGCCGCAAGGCTAAAACTCAAAGGAATTGACGGGGCCCCGCACAAGCGGCGGAGCATGCGGATTAATTCGATGCAACGCGAAGAACCTTACCTGGGTTTGACATGTACCGGTAACGTCTGGAGACAGGCGCCCCTTTTTGGTCGGTACACAGGTGGTGCATGGCTGTCGTCAGCTCGTGTCGTGAGATGTTGGGTTAAGTCCCGCAACGAGCGCAACCCTCGTCCTATGTTGCCAGCGGGTAATGCCGGGGACTCATGGGAGACCGCCGGGGCCAACTCGGAGGAAGGTGGGGATGAGGTCAAGTCATCATGCCCCTTATGTCCAGGGCTTCACGCATGCTACAATGGCTGGTACAAAGGGCTGCGAACCTGCAAGGGTGAGCGAATCCCAAAAAGCCAGTCTCAGTTCGGATTGGGGTCTGCAACTCGACCCCATGAAGTCGGAGTCGCTAGTAATCGCAGATCAGCAACGCTGCGGTGAATACGTTCCCGGGGCTTGTACACACCGCCCGTCAAGTCATGAAAGTCGGTAACACCCGAAGCCAGTGGCCCAACCGTTTGGGGGGAGCTGTCGAAGGTGGGACTGGTAATTAGGACTAAGTCGTAACAAGGTAGCCGTACCGGAAGGTGCGGCTGGATCACCTCCTTTCTAAGGAGTCTGTGTGGCCGGCGCCCTTGTGGGGTGACGGTCCAGCTGCTGGTTCCAGGGCACCTGTTCCTGGCTGGCGCAGGCAACTTGTGGAGCATTGACCTGCGGATCCTTGGTGGGGTTCATCGTTCAGTACTGCTGGCCTTTTGGGTTGGTGTGGAAGTCGGTGGGTTCTGGTGGGGGTCTTGGGCACGCTGTTGGGTCCTGAGGGGTCGCTTGCACGGTTTGTGTGGGTGGGTCTTCTTTGCGGCCATGGTCCTGGTGCCCTTGTTGGGGTGTTGGGGTTGTGTGTTCGCCCGTATGTTGAGAACTTCACAGTGGACGCGAGCATCTTTGTAGATTTTTGACAAGCTACTAAGTGCGATCGGTGGATGCCTAGGCACCAAGAGCCGATGAAGGACGTTGTAACCTGCGATAAGCCTCGGGGAGCTGGTAAACGAGCTTTGATCCGAGGATTTCCGAATAGGGAAACCTTGAATACCGGAGTCATGTCCGGCAACCTCTGCCTGAATGTATAGGGCAGTTGGAGGGAACGCGGGGAAGTGAAACATCTCAGTACCCGTAGGAATAGAAAACAATAGTGATTCCGTGAGTAGTGGCGAGCGAAAGCGGAAGAGGCCAAACCGCATGTGTGTGATAGCTGACAGGTGTTTCACATGCGGGGTTGTGGGACCATTCGGCCAGGGCTGTCATCCTGGCGAGGAGTCAAAAATGAGCGTTGAAGTCGAAGTGTCTGGGAAGGCATAGCGCAGAGGGTGAGACTCCCGTAGGCGTAAGACGTTCACTCCTGAGTGTGTTCCCAAGTAGTACGGAACCCCTGAAATTCCGTGTGAATCTGGCGGGACCACCCGCTAAGCCTAAATACTCCTTGGTGACCGATAGCGGACAAGTACCGTGAGGGAAAGGTGAAAAGTACCCCGGGAGGGGAGTGAAATAGTACCTGAAACCGGTCGCATACAATCCGTCGGAGCCTTTCGGGGTGACGGCGTGCCTTTTGAAGAATGAGCCTGCGAGTTAGTGGTATGTGGCGAGGTTAACCCGTGTGGGGGAGCCGTAGCGAAAGCGAGTCCGAACAGGGCGTTGAGTCGCATGCTCTAGACCCGAAGCGTAGTGATCTATCCATGGCCAGGTTGAAGCGACGGTAAGACGTCGTGGAGGACCGAACCCACTTGGGTTGAAAACCGAGGGGATGAGCTGTGGATAGGGGTGAAAGGCCAATCAAACTACGTGATAGCTGGTTCTCCCCGAAATGCATATAGGTGCAGCGTTGCGTGTTTCTTGCCGGAGGTAGAGCACTGAATGGTCTAGGGGGCCCACAAGCTTACCGAAATCAATCAAACTCCGAATGCCGGTAAGTGAGAGCGCAGCAGTGAGACTGCGGGCGATAAGGTTCGTAGTCGAGAGGGAAACAGCCCAGATCATCAGCTAAGGCCCCTAAGCGATAACTAAGTGGAAAAGGATGTGGAGTTGCGGAGACAACCAGGAGGTTGGCTTGGAAGCAGCCACCCTTGAAAGAGTGCGTAATAGCTCACTGGTCAAGTGATTCTGCGCCGACAATTTAGCGGGGCTCAAGTTATCCGCCGAAGCTATGGCATTCACATTTTGTGTGGATGGGTAGGGGAGCGTCGTGTGCGCGGTGAAGCGGCGGGGTGACCCAGCCGTGGAGAGCACACGAGTGAGAATGCAGGCATGAGTAGCGAATGACGGGTGAGAAACCCGTCCGCCGAATATCCAAGGGTTCCAGGGTCAAGCTAATCTGCCCTGGGTAAGTCGGGACCTAAGGCGAGGCCGACAGGCGTAGTCGATGGACAACGGGTTGATATTCCCGTACCGGCGAAAGTGAGCCAATACTGAATGGGATGATGCTGAGCACGGAAGCTGGTGGAGGTCTTCGGACTGAGATCGGTGACTCTGCGACCCAAGTCTCTAGTAGGTAAGCTGCGGAGGGACGCAGGAAGGTAGCCCAACCCGGGCGATGGTTGTCCCGGGCCAGGTGTGTAGGGCGAGTGGTAGGCAAATCCGCCACTCATATAGCCTGAGACACTCGTGGGGAGCAGATTTCGGTCTGTGAGTGGGTGATCCTATGCTGCCTAGAAAAGCTTCGTGAGTATTGCTTAGCCGCCCGTACCCCAAACCGACACAGGTGGATAGGTAGAGAATACCAAGGCGATCGAGACAATCGTGGTGAAGGAACTCGGCAAAATGCCCCCGTAACTTCGGGATAAGGGGGACTGGACGTGTGATGCCACTTGCTGGCTGAGCACTGAAAGTCGCAGAGACCAGGCCCAAGCGACTGTTTACCAAAAACACAGGTCCGTGCCAAGTCGAAAGACGATGTATACGGACTGACTCCTGCCCGGTGCTGGAAGGTTAAGGGGAAGTGTCAGCGCAAGCGAAGCACTGAACTTAAGCCCCAGTAAACGGCGGTGGTAACTATAACCATCCTAAGGTAGCGAAATTCCTTGTCGGGTAAGTTCCGACCTGCACGAATGGAGTAACGACTTGGGCGCTGTCTCCACCACGAACTCGGCGAAATTGCATTACGAGTAAAGATGCTCGTTACGCGCAGCAGGACGGAAAGACCCCGGGACCTTTACTATAGTTTGGTATTGGTGATCGGTACGACTTGTGTAGGATAGGTGGGAGACTTTGAAGCGGGCACGCCAGTGTTCGTGGAGTCATCGTTGAAATACCACTCTGGTCGTTCTGGTTATCTAACCTAGGTCCATTATCTGGATCAGGGACAGTGCCTGATGGGTAGTTTGACTGGGGCGGTCGCCTCCCAAAAGGTAACGGAGGCGCCCAAAGGTTCCCTCAGCCTGGTTGGCAATCAGGTGTTGAGTGTAAGTGCACAAGGGAGCTTGACTGTGAGAGGGACACCTCGAGCAGGGACGAAAGTCGGGACTAGTGATCCGACGGTGGCATGTGGAAGCGCCGTCGCTCAACGGATAAAAGGTACCCCGGGGATAACAGGCTGATCTTGCCCGAGCGCTCACAGCGACGGCATGGTTTGGCACCTCGATGTCGGCTCGTCGCATCCTGGGGCTGTAGTCGGTCCCAAGGGTTGGGCTGTTCGCCCATTAAAGCGGCACGCGAGCTGGGTTCAGAACGTCGTGAGACAGTTCGGTCCCTATCCGCTGCGCGCGTAGGAATCTTGAGAAGAGCTGTCCTTAGTACGAGAGGACCGGGACGGACTAACCTCTGGTGTGCCAGTTGTTCTGCCAAGAGCACGGCTGGTTGGCTACGTTGGGAAGTGATAACCGCTGAAAGCATCTAAGCGGGAAGCACGCTTCAAGATGAGGGTTCCCACAGATTAATCTGGTAAGGCCCCCGGCAGACCACCGGGTGATAGGTCGGATGTGGAAGTGCTGTGAGGCATGGAGCTGACCGATACTAATAGGCCGAGGGCTTGTCTACTACAAAGATGCTACGCGTCCACTGTGAGGTTCCCGGGATACGGTCGGGAACCAGACATTCCCTGCACCACCCCCTGGCGGGGTTGGGTGCGGGTGATGGTTCCGCTGATATCTCAATAGTGTTTCGGTGGCCATGGCGAAAGGGAAACACCCGGCTCCATTCCGAACCCGGAAGTTAAGCCTTTCAGCGCCGATGGTACTGCAGGAGGGATCCTGTGGGAGACTAGGACGCCGCCGGACTTATCAACACCCCCTCGGGTGACCCAGTAATGGGTCTGCCCGAGGGGGTGTTTCACATCCCCCGAAACCCACACCCGTGGCAGCCGCAGCGGCCGGCCGGCCAGCCCGCACACCAGCCCCCAGGAATGGACCAGCTGCGGCTCGTCCACGATTCACCCCCCCCGGGGGCATCGACAGGTCATCATCTGCACATCCCCGGGCCCGGGGGGTCTGCAGGTATCGACCCCTCGACGCCTCACCCATGCCGGGCCGGGGGGCGTCCCACCCGAACCTGCAGAGGCGGAACCTGCACTCGTGACACCAGCGTCACCACCGCAACCCGAACCGGCGCTGCCGGCTGCACAACTGGCACCAGCACCAGTTCTGCAACGTCACCCCCCCACCGTTTGTTCGGCCCAGCGCTGGACGAGGCAACCGCGCGGCCCCAGAGCTTGTCAAGATGTCTGTGTAAGTGTTGTGGGTCGGGTTGGGTTTAGAGGTGGGCGTTGATGCGGTCGGGGTAGACGAGGGCGAGCTCGCCGAGGGCTGCTTTCCAGCCGGTGACGAGTTGGCCTTCGACGAGCTTGCCTGGGGCCTTGCGTTTGGTGGGGGGCAGGCCTGCTTCCTTGGCGCGTTGCCGGGCCCTCTTGTCCTCGATGTTGCGGATCGCGAGCCAGAGCAGCTTGATCGCGGCGGCGTCGTTGGGGAAGTGGCCGCGGTTCTTGATGATCTTGCGTAGCTGGTAGTTCAGCGACTCGATGCTGTTGGTGGTGTAGATGACCTTGCGCAGCGCGGGCCCGAACGCGAGGAACGGGGTGAACCGGTCCCAGGCGTCTTCCCAGGAGCGGACCGCGGCCGGGTACTTCTTGCCCAGGTTGGAGTCGGCGAACGTGGTCAGCGCCATCAGCGCGGCGTCCTCGTTGGCAGCGGTGTAGATCGGGCGCAGCATCGCCGCGACGGCCTTGCGGTCGCTGTAGGACACGAACCGCATCGAGGCCCGGATCAGGTGGACCACGCAGGTCTGGACCAGCGCCCCGGACCAGGTCGCCTCGATCGCCTCGGGGAAACCGGTCAGTCCGTCGCAGCAGACGATCAGGACGTCCTTGAGGCCGCGGTTGGCGAGCTCGGCGCACACGCTCGCCCAGAACCTCGCACCCTCGGAGGCCTGGACCCAGATGCCCAGGACGTGCTTGACCCCGTCCATGTCGACACCGACGCCGATGTGCGCGGCACGGTTGGCCACGTGCGCGCCGTCGCGGATCTTGACCACCAGCGCGTCGAGGTAGATCACCGGGTAGAACCCCTCCAGCGGGCGGGTCTGCCACGCGGTGACCTCCTCGGCCACGGCGTCGGTGACCTTGCTGATCGTCTCGTGCGACAGCTCGGTGCCCAGCGTCGCCTCGAGGTGGTGCTGGATGTCACGGATCGTCATCCCGCCGGCATACAGGGAGATGATCATGTCCTCCAGCCCGCCCAGCCGCCGGCTGCCCTTGGGGACCAGCTTCGGGGCGAACGTGGAGTTGCGGTCCCGCGGCTGGTCCAGGGCGATGTCGCCGATCTCCGACCCGACGGTCTTGGGCGTGGTCCCGTTGCGCGAGTTGCCCGACCCGTGCCCGGCCCGGTCGCCCCTCTCGTACCCGAGATGGTCGCTCAACTCGGCGTCCATCCCGCGCTCGAGGACGGCCTTGATCATCTCCGGCAGGAAACCGCCCTCACCGGTCAGCGCAACGCCACGCTCGTCCGTCGCGGCCATCAACTTGTCGAGCATGTCGTCGTCGAACAGCTCCCGCCGCAGCTTCCGAGCCTCCGGCTCAACCCCGGAATCCTTCTTCGGATTGGTCATGGTCACAGTCAATCTCCTTCAAGTAGGGAGACCCTCACTTACACAGACCATCTGACACGTCC